>JAEWAX010000098.1 GCA_023391425.1 Bacillota bacterium
TTATCTATATCTTCTTCCTTTTCTTTTTTTGCATGCGAGAGCCTTCTAAACAAAGTTTCCTGCATACTTGCATAGTCATTTTGTTGATCTACCGATTTTATCTTAAATTTTCTGTATTCTTGCCTTGCCGGCTTACCATCTTCGAATACCACCATTGATGCAACAATTTCAGATGATCCAGTATTTGAGATATCATATGCCTCAATTCTTCTTGGCTCCCTCTCCAAATCAAGGAGCTTCACCAATTGATTAATACCTTCGGCATTTGCATTATCTTCTCTTTTAAGCCTATCTCCGTACAGTTTTAAGGAAATATCCGCATTTTGTGCAACCATTTTCACTAATTTAACAAGCTCCCCTCTTTGGGGAACTCTTAAGCTTACCTTAAAACCTCTTTTTTCAGTAAGCCATTGTGATATTGTTTCATTATCTTCTATTTCATGCTGAAGTATTATTTCAGAAGGTACATACTGTACTTTATTATAAAACTGTTTTATAAACGTTGAAAGAGAATATCCTATATCTTCCTTACCTTCACCCTCAAATATATAATGCTCACGTCCGATAACTCGCCCATTCCTTATAAAAAATACCTGTATACACAAATCGGTAATATTCTGTGAGAAACCAATAATATCCCTATCCTGCCCATCTGTAGAAAGAACTTTTTGTGCCTCCGATAGTTGCAATATACTGGAAATTTTGTTTCTAAGCTGTGCCGCTTTTTCAAATTCGAGCTGCTGCGCTAAATTCTCCATCTGAGATTTTAAATCATTTAATATCTCTTCATATTGTCCTCCTAGAAAAGAACAAATTTTCTTCATCATATTACGATATTCTTCTTTGTTCACTTCTCCTTGACAAGGAGCAAGACATTGCTTCATATGATAATTAAGGCAAGGACGTGATTTCCCAATATCTCTTGGTAAATTTTTATTACAGGTCTTTATTGGAAACAGCTTTTTTAGAGTATCTATTGCATCATTAACTGCGAAACCACTTGAATATGGTCCAAAATACTTCGCACCATCCTTTTCTACTCGCCGCGTTTTAAGTAGGCGCGGATATTCCTCATTCATAGTTACTTTTATATATGGATAATGTTTATCATCTTTTAATAAAATATTGTATTTAGGCTTGTATTTTTTTATTAAATTACATTCCAGCATTAATGCTTCAACTTCAGTATCTGTAACAATATATTCAAATTCATTTATTTTTGAAACCATTGCTTGAACCTTAGGAGGGTGGTTTAAGGATTGCTGGAAATATTGTCTTACTCTATTTTTCAGTACCACTGCTTTGCCGACATAGATAACAATACCATTAATATCTCTCATTATATATACGCCAGGCTTATCTGGTAATTTTTTTAGTTCTTCATGGATATCAAACAAATAATTCACCTCGTAGAGTCCAATAATACTAAAATGATGTTTCTCCTAATATTACAAAAGTGCTGTGACTTAAATAAGCCACAGCCAGTTTGTATCTCCTAATATTTAAAATCCTGTTAAAAAATATTCTGAAATCTCTTTTGACGCAATTTCCTCATCTTCTCCATCAGTTATAATACTAATGGTGGATTGTCTCTCAACTCCAAGTGAAAGCAATCCTAAAAGGCTTTTTGCATTAGCCCTTCTCTCTCCCTTTTCTAACCAAATGCTAGAACTGAATTTGGATACCTTTTGTACAAGCAAAGCTGCTGCTTTAGAATCCAACCCAGATGGGCAGTTTATAACTACTTTATTTGATATCATATTTGTGTTCCCCCAATTTCTTATACTTGAGAATATATATTTTCTATTATACCAAAGAAAGTCTAAATAAATCAAATTTTGAAAACATTATATTTAAATACATGAAAATTGTAAGGCTGCCTAGTTAATTTTAGTATAACTATTTAACTTTGTATTCTTTCCAAAGCCAGTATCTATTATCGTTCCTATACCAAAGGAAACCATCGCTAATTCTAATAATATAAAACATAAACCATATATCATCAATGCCAAATAAGATCCTGCAGGTAATAAAATTAATGGTACGATTTTAAAAATACTAATTATAATATGTCCTACAAAAAATTCTAAATATATTGTTGATTTTTCATTATTATTTTTAAATATAATAGTTCCAAGATATATACTTGCAATAATATTAGCGAAGAGTATTATCAGAACATATAATATTGGAATTATAACTAGAAATATTAAAAATGCTAAAACTATAGTACAACTGATTATTATTAAGATTCCCAACACTAATCGTCTTGGAATTCCAGATTTCATAGAGTATGACATAGTTCTATATCTTGCTGTAAAAATACTAATTAAAATAAGTCCGGCAATTAATGTTATTAAGGAAAATATTATTAACGTGTTTATAATAATACCATTTGATTTAAATAATGAAATAATATCGACGTCAATTGATAATTTAGATCCCGATATAGAAACGCTGTCAGCCTTCTCTAGTTTTCCTATAGAAACTAAATTGCCTTGTACCTTAGAATTACCTTGAATATTTACCTCACCAAGTACAGATACAACATCTTCGCTTACATTCCCATCAATAGTTGCCTTTCCAAATATAACAATTACACTTCCATTAATATCGGTCCGTATATCTGCAGAACCCATAACTACAGTTATGTTCCCAGAACTTTTTTCATTTACTATTTTATCTGATAAAACAATAAGATCACTTATTGTTAGGTCATTCTGCGAGGCATAAACCATACATGGTACAAATAATGAGAATATAAGCGAAACTAAAACAACCTTTAAAAGTCTATTCATTGCAATCCTCCATTATCCATTGCAGTCCTTGCGCCACCAGTTTTAACCATTTTGAAAAAGGTTTTCAGGCTCATGAATAATAGAATACCAAGAACAATATATGCATAGTAATAAGTTTTATAGATAGATGCTGCAACACCAGCTATTGCAATGATAATTCCTTTACCCATGCTACTTGCTACTGAAAAGAATTCATTTGAATAATAACTTATCAAATCAACAAAATGAACAACATTAGTGGGTGCTTTCAGGCAATCCCAAAGTAATCCCCCAAAAAATATAACAAATATAAAGGATACCGCAATCGACAAAATATCATATACAAAGGTACTATCTCCAATATGCTTTTTGTACATTTTGACTTCATTTTCTATCCTGTTCATTACTTGACACTCAAAATCCTCAGGAGGCTCAATTTCTGAGTTCTGTTCAACAACAGCAAATATCTCTTTTAAACCAACAAATTCTTCTGAACAAGCGGTACAAATTTTAAGATGCTGTTTTAGCTGAGCTTCTTCAATATCGTTTAGTTCCCTATCAAAGAATTTCATCATATAGTTTTGTGAATCATTACATTTCATAATACCTCCTCCTTTCTTGCTCTATCAAGTTTTTCTTTTAACATTAGCCTCGCTCTGTAAAGCCTGTTTTTTATAATTGACATTGGTTCATTCAGTATCTTTGTCATCTCTTCATATGACATCCCATTATTATGAAAGAGAACTATTAATACTTTATATTTTTCTGGCAATTCATTAATAGCTTTATTTATTAATTGCGTTCTTTGATTTTTTATCAAAGTATCTTCTGGTGTATCAACATCGCTTGAGACTCCAATTGCATCATCTAGAGTAACCGTGTCTTGTTTTTTCTTTCTGAGAGTATCAAGACATAAATTAGAAGTGATTTTCACAATCCATGTTGACATCTTATATTCCGGATTATATTTTTCAAGAGATTTGTAAAGTCTAATAAAAACCTCTTGGGAAACATCATTTACTTCTTCTCTATCTGATATCATTTTATAAACTACACTATATACTAATTTTTTATATTTAGTTACAATTTCTTCAAACGCACTGCTATCACCGTTTATACATCGTGATACCAGTTCTGCATCTGTCTGCACCTGCACCAACGCTCGATACACCCCCTTGCAATATATAAAATAGAACTCTGCATAAAGTAATCCAAAGTGTGTGCGAAGTAGCAGAATATACGTTTTATTATATATTTATATAATAGTTACGTTAATATTTTTAATTTGTCTGAATAAAATAATTAGTATATTTTTATGTTATTTTCTTCGTTTTCCGGTATTTAATACTGCAGTTGAAAAACGTTCTAGTTTTTGACTGACGAGGTAATTAATTGTTGATTTCTTATATTTTCCGTCAGCGCCCTTTTCACCCGCCTCCATATCCGTTAATAATTCTATACCCTCATCTATCGTTTTAACAGGATATATATGAAAAAGCTTTTTGCGTACTGCATTCACAACTTCATCATTTAGTACAAGATTTTTAATATTTTGGTAAGGTATTATTACTCCTTGTTCACCTGTTAATCCTCTAACCTTGCACAACTCAAAGAATCCCTCAATTTTATAGGTTACTCCACCAACAGGTTGTATTTCTCCCTTTTGATTGACAGAACCTGTTACAGCTATATATTGCTTTATCGGTACATCTGAAAGGCTTGATAAAATAGCATACAGCTCAGCACTAGATGCACTATCTCCATCTACGCCTCCATATAATTGTTCAAAGCACAGGCTCGCTGATAATGATAATGGAAAATCTTGAGCGTATTTTTGACCAATATAACCACTTAATATTAAAACGCCCTTACTATGAGAGGTTCCACTGAGTTCAACTTCTCTTTCAACATTCACTATACCGCTTTCACCTATATATGTTGATGCGGTTATTCTTGCAGGTTTTCCAAAGGAGTAATCTCCCATGTCCATAACAGTTAGTCCATTTATTTGTCCAACTTGTCTACCTGCTGTATCCACCATTAGCGTGCCCTCATTTAGCATATCTAGCATCTTTTTATCAAGCCTATTACATCTGTAGATCTTTTCGCCAATAGCCTGTTTTACATGCTTTGCCTTTACTAGTTTCGAGCCATCGCATTGTGCCCACATACACGATTCACACAAGATTTCAACAATATCATTAAATCTTGTTGAAAGCTTCTGCTGATCCTCAACTAGCCAAGATGCATATTCAACAACCTTTGCCACACCAGTCTTGTCATAATGAAGAGTATTCTCTTTTTTACAAAAACCACTTATGAAAGATGCAAGCTTTAATATATTCTCATCGTTTCGCTCCATCTCTTCATCAAAATCTGCTTTTACCTTAAAAAGCTTTCGAAAGTCCTCTTCATATTCATATAATAGTTGATATATAGATGTGCTTCCAACTAATATAACCTTAATATCGACAGGTATTGACTGAGGCTTAAGTGCTGGAACAGCTACTACACCTGTTTGGTCCTTCATACTTTCAATTGTAATTTTCTTGGTTTTTAACACTCTATTAATCGCTTCGTATGCCTGGGGATTACTTAATACTTCCTTTGCTTGAAGTATCATGTAGCCACCATTTGCTAAATGAAACAGACCTGGTTTTATTTTTGTATAATCTGTAGAAACTGAGCCAAATTCATTTTCATATTCTATCTTACCAATTAAATTAGGGTATGTAGGATTATAATCAATAATAACAGGTGCACCCTTTAGGCTACTATTATCAACCAGAACATTTACCTTATATTTGTAAATTGGTGTCTCTTCTTTTTGAATCCATGGAATAATAAATTGTGGCTGTTCCTCACTTGCTTCCTCTTCTTTAAAGTCATCGAGGTTGTCTAATATATCCTGTTGGACTTTTTCTAAATAATCTTCAATCTCATCGAATTTTTTATACTTTTCCTTTAGGTCGTTTATCTGAACTCCAAGTGCCATTAGTGCTATCTTTTTTTCCCATTCAGATACCTTTTGTTTGGTTTCCTTATCATTGTTTTTTAGTTTACGAATTATCTCCAATGTATCTTGTTGAAGAATATTTGTTTTCTCATTTATTTTATCTTTTACATCTTCATCAAGCTTTTCGAATTCCTCTTCACTTATGGTCTTTCCCTCAATAATTGGCAAAAAATAAATTCCTGAACTTCCAGTGTTAACCTTAAATCCATGTGCTTGCGCATCCTCACTTAATTTACTTAAGAGCTCATCTTTTATGCTTTCATATTCGTCCAAGATTTCTGATTTTTCTTTTTCATATTGCTCATTATCAAATGCATTTGCAATTTCTTGCTTAATTGTCTTAACAAACTCTTCCATATCGCTTTGAAATTTCTTTCCTGTACCAGCTGGAAGATTAATTGCCATCGGCTGATTTGGTTTGCTAAAATTATAAATATAGCACCAATCATCGGGTACACTTTGGCTTGCTGCAACCTCATTGACCAACTGCTTAGCAAAACTGGTTTTGCCTGTACCTGTAGGTCCAGACATATAAATATTGTAGCCTCTCATTTTCATTTGAAGGCCAAACTTCATAGCTTTAGTTGCCCTCTCCTGCCCGATAATTCCATCATATATACCTAATTTTGACGTGTCTTTAAATGGGAATGAATTTATATTACACTTATTCTCCAATTCCTGATACAAAAGTTCCTTTGGTTTAGACATATGTACCCTCCACTTAATAAATTTAATCATGTCTCCACATAATTAATGCATCCTCACCTGTGTCTGCATAATAGCCTTTTCGCATTCCTTCTATAGCAAACCCATATTTTACATATAGTTTCTGGGCTGCACTATTACTCTTACGTACCTCAAGTGTAAGACTTTTTATATCCTTTTCATCACATACTTCCAGAATTTTATCCATTATTTTTGATGCCGCTCCACACCGTCTGAATTCAGGGTGTACCGCTATATTTGTTATATGTCCCTCATCAAAAATTCTCCATAAACCACCATAACCGATAACTTTACCATCATATATAGCTACAAAATAAATTGCTAATTCATTAGTGGTCAGCTCTTCTAAAAAAGAATTTCTTGACCAAGGTATCTTGAAGCTTAGATTTTCTACCACCATTACACCATCAAGATGCTCTTTTTTCATTTCTTCTATTTGAATATTGTCAATCATTTACCTCTACCTTTTTTCAATCATTTACTTCTAGCTTCTTTTCAATCATTTCTCTTTCGCGCTCAGCTTGTGACTTTCTTAAATAGAAGGGTACCATATCATAACAGCTTTCTAATTTTCCCTCTAAGAATGCGTTACGCGCCAGCATCGCCACTGATGAAGCATTGGCTAGTGCTGTATTTGGTGGTGCAATACTTAGTCTGTCCCCTAACTGTGCTGCGAAATAATCTTTATGAAGAGTACAAGCATCACCTAGCAAAACTATCTCTCCTTGCATTGAACGAATTATATCAACTAATTCATTTATATGTATCCCTAAGTAATCTGTGAGTCTTTCAAGCTTACCATTAGTAAATTTATATATGGCTGTAAACACCTGGCTATTTCTAGCATCAATTATTGGGCATATTATAGCCTTTGATGTCGAAAGATTACAAGCTAAAGCATCTAGCGTATTGATACTTATCACTGGCTTCGCTGCTGCAAAAGCCATAGCCTTAACTGTTGTTACTCCTATACGAAGTCCTGTAAACGAGCCGGGCCCAATTGATGCAGCAAAGGCATCCATATCTTTAGCGCTGAGTCCGACTTTTTCCAAAAGATTTTCAACCATTGGCATTAGCCTCTGAGAATGTGTTTTACCTTTATTACAGCTATATTCTCCTATAATAACATCATCTTCCAATATCGCCACTGATGCAACATTTGTAGATGTATCTAAAGCAAGTATCCTCATATACCCTCCATGTTATAGCTTTTCTTGATATTGCGAATATTTTTCTCCAATAAAATCAATTGATATCTCCCGCACATCAAGACCTTTAGTAAGATTCTTTTTAATTTCTATCCTTATTATTTCCTTTGGGAGTATATCTTTTATTTGTTCTCCCCACTCTATTATAGTAATGCCTTCACTATTAATATATTCTTCAAATCCTATATCAAACATCTCATCTGGGTCAGCAATTCTATAAACATCAAAATGGTATAACGGCAGCCGTCCTTCGTACTCATTTACAAGTGTAAAAGTTGGGCTAGTTATATATGAACTTATTCCAAGTGACTTGGCTATTCCATTTGTAAGCGCTGTCTTTCCAGTACCCAAATCACCCGATAAACTTATTATATCACCAGAATTTAAAACTGCTCCTAGCTTTTTTCCAAATTCGACAGTTTCTTCAAAGGATTGTGTTTCAATTTTAAACATTTTGAATCCTTTCATATACTACTATTCCATTAATGATTGTCTTTTGAACCTGAGATTTTAAATCAAATGGGTTTCTATCATAAATCACTATATCAGCATCCTTACCTTTTTGGATTGAACCCACTCTATCGCTAATACCTACTATTTCAGCTGCATTAATTGTTATAGCCTTCATTGCTTCTTTTTCATCCATACCCTCTCTTGCGGCAATGGCAGCACAAAGACAAAGATGCTGTACTGGCACACATGGGTGGTCAGTCATTATTGCAACCTTCATACCTTGTTTTGATAAAATAGCAGGTGTCTTCAGATTCTGATTTCTCAGTTCTATCTTTGATCTATCTGTAAGCATTGGACCGACAATTGCAGATAGACCCGATTGAGCAAGTATATCCTTAATAAGGTACCCCTCTGTACAGTGGTCAAGAGTTATATCAACATCAAACTCTTTTGCTATTCTAATAGCTGTCATAATATCATCAGCCCTATGAACATGTGCCTTAAGTGGTATTTCTTTATTTAAGACCTGAATAAGTGCCTCATTCTTAAAATCAAAATCTGGCTTATCGTATTCATCTGGGTTTTTTTTGAAGCTATCCAACCGTTGTTTATACTCTCTAGCCTCAAATAAACTTTCTCTCAAAATGGCCGCAGTTGCCATTCTTGTCATGGGGGCCTGGTGCTTCTCATTATAAACTGTCTTAGGGTTTTCACCAAAAGCTACCTTCATAGCTATAGGTTGTTTCAATATCATTTCATCTACACAGCGTCCATAGGTTTTTAATGCAGCAAACTGCCCGCCTATAACATTTGCGCTTCCAGGACCAGTTACTACAGTTGTAACTCCGCTCTCATATGCCTCAACAAATGATCTATCTGCATGATAAACTGCATCTATGGCTCTCAGTTGAGGCATTACAGGGTCAGTAGACTCATTGCCGTCATCTCCCTCAAAGCCAACAGAATCCTCCCACATTCCTATATGGCTATGCGCATCAATTAGACCGGGTAAAACATAACCACCTTTTGCATCTATTTTTATGATATCTGCTCGCAGCAAGTTCTCAACTTCACTAACATCTTGCCCAACAGCTATTATTTTGTCATTATCAACAAGTATATATCCATTTTCATAATCTATATCAGTCATTGTTTTTATTTTACCATTATGTATTAATAGCATGCCTTTTCTCCTCTATTTATCCCCTTTAGTTTATACTTTGTAATTTTATTATATTATATCACCAAAAACAATATAATTAGTATTATAAATATCCGTCTTATGAATATACATGTTAATAGAAGGGACGTGATTCAAAGTGGAAGAGTTGTCAAAATTTCACACTGTTCGTGGTTACCAGCTTTTGTCTCAGAACAAAAACAATCTTACTTCTGCTATGGAGGACTACCTTGAAATGATATATAGGAATAGTCTCGTAGAAGGTTATATACGTATAAATACTATCTCCGAGCTATTAAATGTTGCTGCACCATCTGCTACAAAGATGGTGCAAAAGCTCACTAAATTAGGTTTAATTGACTATAAGAAATATGGTATTATCTTTTTGACTGAAAACGGGCGCGAAATAGGTAAGTTCCTATTAGAACGACATAATATAATAGAAGTATTCTTAAGGAACTTAGGTGTTAACGAGGATATTCTTGTTGAAACTGAGCTAATAGAGCATAACATATCGGCTGCTACACTTATAAAAATTAACTATTTTAATAAGTTTTTACTTCAAAACAAAGAAATAGTTGAAAAGTACAATAAATTTTCTAAATCACAAATTTCACAATAACCACAGACCTACTATAGTTTATTTTCTCTTTAAAAACCGCACTAATTATATAGCACCAAAGATTTACATAAAACAACAATTATCTTGTTTATTAAAGACTACCTATTATAATTTAACATAATGTTGCTCAAAGGCACTATTTAGAAATGATAACATTACACAAATGCTTATTAAATGGAGGTGTAATTTTATGCTAAATTGTACAATTTGTAATTACTATTCAATAGAAAAGGATAATAAGGTATGTAAATTTGCTGATTATTTATTCTTAAAAGACCCAGCAGATATGGATATTTATCCTTGTAAAGACATCAGTTATGACTCTTATTTATTGAAGAGTAAAAGCGAGGAGATTGTAATCATTTTAGCATAGATAAAGTCAGCTATATGAAGCATGTGTATTCATACTTTTTTGAATCAATTATTAACGGCTTAAAGCCGATAGTTTGGGTTTGAGGTAATTCTCCTCATATTTAGTTCCAGCGCCTCCATTTCCTCTATTTTTGTAAATAACTTAATTCTTCTTTTCCCAATAATAATTAAACATAAACATCAAACTTCTCACATTAAAATGTTCCCTAAACCCGTAAAAATCAACACATTTCAGCTTTTAAGCATAAAAAATCCTCCAAAAATAGCATCCCAGCAACAAGTACAAAGTTGCCATCTCAAGAGGAATCCACATGAGTAGTTTATCAGAAAACATTAGAACTGATAGACTTAACATGTATTCACTTACTATGAAGTTTGAGTTATTTATTTTAATATATTTTAAATGTATTAAATATCTATTATAACTTAATTATTTATTATGTAACACTTCATCTATATAATACATATTTTGGATTAGGTAAACAGAATTAGACTAAGCTAAAGTTCTTAGCTAACTATAAATATACTCAAGAGGTGTTCTAATTGCTTGAAGAAAGTTATATTCCAACAGTTGGTATTCAAACCAAACCATTAGGTGTTGGAAGTTTTCCAACTCATAACAATAAACTAATTACTAAAATAAAAACTGTTCTCAGATTTTTAGGCCCTGCCTTTATTGTAAGTGTTGCATATATAGATCCTGGAACATTTGAATTGGTACAATTTGATGACTACCTACCAAATAAGGGATTGAGGGGGAGATGTCTATGAAATGGTAGATCTTATTAATAAAAAGCTATTCTAGATAGCTACTGAAGCATGTAGATTTACCGATTATAAGTTAGTAGCTTAACTAATAGAAGAAGGTAAAGAGTACATTTGTAATTATATGGCTAGCACTCTTGTTCAGGTAGTATCTGAAAATAGTCGATGTGGTGTTCATTTTCTTTTGGTTTTCGCCTTTTATATTGCACATTTTCTGCTGACTATAAGCGTATTTGCAGGATTATCCCGCTTTAATTTTGAAATTATATTAAAGGTGTCTATACAACCTTATCGCGAAAATATACGCGATAACCGTAATACCAACGCACCACGCGAGGGCTATCCAGATGTCGTTTCCGACAGGTTGAGAGTTTAGCAAAGCGCGTATCGTCTCCACGATTGACGTTACAGGCTGATTTTGTGCAAAAACACGGACGACTTTGGGCATCGTTTCGGTCGGTACAAAAGCTGAACTGAGAAATGGCAGAAAGAGCAACAGATATGAGAACGAAGACGCTCCCTCTATAGATTTTGCCGTGAGCCCTGGAATGACCGCAATCCATGTCAGCGCAAGCGTGTATAGTGCGAGTATTGCCATTACTGCGATCCAGTTAAGTATTCCGACGTTCGAACGGAAGCCCATAACAAGCGCAACGAGTATAATAATAACGACGGTAAGCATGTTAGACACAAGTGAGGTTAGAACATGACTCCACAGCACTGACGAGCGGCTTATAGGCATGGAATTGAACCGTGAGAAAAGCCCTTTCTGCATATCCAAAAATAACCTATAAGCTGTGTAGGCAATGCCCGACGCAATAGCTATCAGCAGTATACCCGGCAATTGGTAATTAATATAATTCACATCAGCACCCATACTCATTTTTACCGCACCGCCGAACACATAGACAAACATTAGCATCATCGCAATCGGTGTTAACGCAACCGTAATAATCGTGTCCGGGCTGCGCAATATGTGCTTCATTAAACGCCCGGTCAGTACTCCTGTATTGTTTTTCATTTTGTTTGACCTCCTTTACCGATGATTGTGAGGAAAATCTCCTCTAGTGTCAGCTGTTTTTCGATATATTCTTTTTTGGTGGGTGGGAATAGCTTTTTGAGTTCTTCAAGCGTCCCGTTAGCGATAATTTTGCCCTCATTCAGGATCGCAATTTTGTCGGCAAGCTGTTCAGCTTCATCTAAGTACTGCGTTGTGAGCAGAATCGTCACGCCGCTGCCGGCAAGCTCCTTAATGGTTTTCCAGACTTCAATCCGACCCTCCGGGTCAAGTCCTGTTGTCGGCTCGTCAAGAAAGATGACGGCAGGCGCTCCCACAAGGCTCATCGCTATATCCAGCCTGCGCCTCATGCCTCCGGAATACGTACCCGCTCGTTTGTTTGCCGCCTCAGTAAGCCCAAAACGCTTGAGCAGATCGTCGACAACTTGAGCTGGTTTGAGAACACTCCTTAGCTTTGCAATCAATAAAATGTTTTCCCTCCCGGTCAATATCTCGTCCACAGCAGCGAACTGCCCAGTCAGGCTGATTTTTTCTCGCACCTTTCCCGGCTGACGTGAAACGTCAAGACCGCAGACCCTCGTGGTTCCATCGTCAGGTTTCAGAAGTGTCGAAAGTATGTTGACCGTCGTGGTCTTGCCCGCTCCGTTAGAGCCAAGCAGGGCGAAAATCTCACCTTGCTTCACTTCAAAATCTACGCCCTTTAGGACTTCTGTGTCCTTAAAAGACTTTCGCAGACCGTTTACTTCAATTGCGTTTTCCATCCCTATATCCCCCCTTTTACTTTGTTCTATCCGTAACCTTTTTTATGGCCTTATAAACCTCTTGGTCCACAGATTCTTGATAGATGTCAGCGTAAGTCTTTGAATCTTTGATTAGATCGTCGCAGAAAGCTGCTACATCACTACCCGTTACTTCCAGCACGCCTTTCCCCGAGGCCGCGCCCTCGTCAAAAAGATCAATTATCCCCGAGAGCAGACCCGTCCCCTCGGTTAGCTCAATTGGGCCGACCTTAAAGAGATATTTTTGAATCTCTTTATAAACAATCTGATAATCCTGCGGGAGCGCTTTGACACGTGCCACGTGCGCCCGCCACTCTTTTTTGCCTTTAATGATATCTTGTATTCTCATTTTAGCCTCCTATTCACCTAATTTTTTAGCGATATTGTTGTTGAGCTGCTTGCGCCACTTGTCGCGATAAGACTTTGCCCCTTCTTCACCGGCCAGCGCTGAACAGAAGCCTTTGATATCGTCACCCAAAACCTCTTGGGCACTCTGACCGTCCACCGCCGCTTCTTCAAGCAGACCAAGCACCCCATCAAGAATGGGCATGAGGTTGCGGCCTGTGAAATCTGAGTGCGGCCAAAGATTTAAACTGATTTTTTCCCATGCCTCTTGATAATCAGCTGGTAGCTTTTTGGCTCTCGAATCAAAAGCTTTTAATTCTTTAGTCATATCGTTCCCTGTGATTTTATCCCAAAAATTCATTAGCTTCTCTCCTTTAACTCATTAATTTTTGATGATACGAACTCCCATTTTTCCCAGAATCGTCGCAGTTCAACACGCCCTGCGTCATTGAGCGTGTAAAACTTACGCGGCGGTCCCATATCGGAAGGCTTTTTTTCTATGTCCACTAGCTTATTTTTCTCAAGTCTTACCAAGATGGTGTAGACTGTTCCATCAACTACTTCCGTGAAGCCAAGGGCGTTCAGCCGCCGCGTGATTTCGTAGCCGTAGGTTTCTTGACGGCTTATAATTTCAAGGACACAGCCCTCAAGCGCACCTTTGAGCATTTCCGTTAGGTTCTCCAATATAACCCCTCCTTACTATTCTGTATGACTAATATCAAGTAATACTTACTACTGCTATATAGTAACACATAATAGTGTGGTTGTCTATAGGTTTATGAAAAAATTAAACAGCACTCTAAGTAATATGTGTAATCATTTTCATTTTAATTATAAGAACAGTACGCGGTAAGCGCCGACTTATTGTTAGCGGAGTGCTAAGAATACTAGTCGTTTCAAGAAGTGGTTATTTTTCTTTTAGACTTATGAAGGTTTTATATATTTCCTTTGCTACATACCTTTATAAATTAAAGCATTATGGTCAAACAATCATAAAGGTAAGGGATTCTGAAAAGCTGAAATAACTATATTTTACTATAAATTAACTCTGCAAATTGTCCGTATTTTTTTACTTCTTTCAAGCAAAATCGCTTCAACATTTCTTCTTGTGTAAACAATGGTATTCCCATCCCCAATAACACAGGAGCAATTTGTATTATCATATTATCAACCATATCATTATCTAACAGAGGGGCTAAAATTGTGTTTCCTCCAATAATCCAAATGTTTTTATCTCTCTCTATATGTTTCACAAATTCAACAACATCACAATTCATAGGAATAAATCCCTTGACTGATAAGCTTTCATCATGTGTAAAAACATAATTTTGGGTAGTTGGGTAAAGACTGTCGATATTATCTAAGCTTTCAATTTCATTAAATGTTCTTTTGCCCATTATTGTAATATTCATGTTTTTATAGAAGCTTTCATAACCAGTTTCTTCTATTGAACCAGTTTGGTAGAGCCAGTCCAAATTATGATTTTTGTCAGCAAGATAGCCATCCATCGTAATGCAGCCATAAAAAAACACACTCATTTTTAAAACCCTCCTTTGATAAATATGTTTAACTGCTTTATATCCTTATAAACATTAATTAATCTGTCCATTCAGCACCATAACTAATAAACATATTAACATATTTCATTCATGTTGATTAGCCTATTGCGAAACATATCACTATAAGTATGTCATTAAAATAAAGTATATTGACGCTAATATTAACATATGTTACTATTAACCTATGTTAATTGTAAAGGAGTGCTACTATGTCAATCAAATTAGCAATATTAGGCATACTGAGTTGGAAGTCCTCAACAGGATATGAATTAAAAAAAATGTTTGAGGATTCCTCTTTTATGTATTGGTCCGGTAATAATAATCAAATTTATAAGGCTCTAATGAGTATGGAAAATGAAGATCTTGTTGTTAGTGAAGTGGTCCATCAGGATAATTCTCCCTCAAAAAAAATATATACCATAACAGAAGAAGGACTTAAAGAGCTAAGAAATTGGATTTTATCATCACCAGAAGCTCCTGAGATAAAAAAAACTTTTTTGGTACAGTTTGCATGGTCAGACATGCTAAATAAACAGGAATTAAGTGAGTTACTCACAAAATATGAAAATGAAATCAAACTGCAATTGATTATTCAGAAAGAGAAATACAGACGTGCTCTTCATTCACCTAATAGAAGCACTAGGGAAAGCTTAATTTGGGGAATGATTTCAGAAAACATAATTTCTACCTATAATAATGAACTCAACTGGGTCGGTGAAACCCGTCATAAATTGTTTGAAAATGAAGGTATGGAGGGAAAAGACAAAATGAACTATCAAATTAGAGAAATAGAGAATAAAAAATATATTGAACTGATTTCTACAACTAAATCTTTAAGTACCGAGAATGATGCACTTGATTTAATAGCCTTATGCTGGGAACATGAGACAAGTGCACTTATGATACACTACGCAACTTTATCAGAAGACTTCTTCAAACTTAAAACTAAAGTAGCTGGTAGTATTATTCAAAAGTTCATAAACTATGGTATAAAAGCTGCTATTATTATTCCTCTGGAGACAATTCAAAAAGGGAGATTTAAAGAAATGACTATCGAAACGAACAAAGGTAATCATTTCAGATTGTATGAAAGTAAAGAGGAAGCTGAAAAATGGCTTATAAAATAGAAAGAATGTCGAGATATAATGGAAAATATTTATAAGTGAGAAGTTGGCAAACAAGAATTATTAGAACAATACCGAAGAGTTCTTGCTAACTAGTCAGTGGAAAACCACAAATATATAACTATTCGATAGTTTTTGTATTAAGAAAGTCGAGCATCGGTAAAACAGCTTTGGTATTATGGAAATATGAAAGGAGGGATATCATGTTGAACGAATTAAACCATGTTATTGACTATATTGAAAATCATTTAACAGATGATGATCTATCTCTTGAAATGATTTCTGAATATGCTGGGTTTTCTGACTATCACTTTAGAAAGGTATTTTTCTATCTTTCAGGGTTGACGCTTAGTGAATATATCAAAAACAGAAAATTATCAGAAGCAAGTATGGATTTATTACATGGAGAAAAAGTAACAGATGTTGCTTTGAAATATGGTTATCAGTCAATGGACGGCTTTACTCGCGCATTTAAAAAGTGGAGTGGGGTTTTACCCTCGGATGTAATAAAAAAAGGCATATGTAAATCGTTTCCCAAACTTTCATTCATAATAACCGTCAAAGGAGGAATTAATATGGAATTTAGAATTGAAGACAAACCAGCGTTTAATTTAGTTGGTGTAAGCAAGCGTGTCCCTATGCAATTTGAAGGTGTTAATAATGAGATTGTAAAGCTTGCGCAAAGCATAACGGACGAACAAAGAGAAGAAATGCATTCTCTTCAAAATATGGAGCCTTATGAAATTGTGAATGCTTCGTATGAGGCTGACGCTAATTTCTTAAAAGAAGAAGGATATTTAACTCATCTGATAGGCATTTTAACTACTGAAAATAAAGTAAGTTATCTATTAGAAAAAGTACCAGTTAAAGCCTGTACCTGGGCAGTATTCCCAAATGAAGGATTGTTTCCATCTACATTACAAGAAACAATGGCAAATATATATTCACAATGGCTTCCTTCTTCAAATTACGAAGTAATCAGTGTCCCTGCTTTTTCTTTTACTAAAATGGATAAACAAAAAAAAGATTACGCTTATAGTGAAGTTTGGATTCCTGTTCAAAAAAGATAAATACTAATTTACATTTTTACTATTATTTTTGGTGAAGTTATTCAGAATAGCATAAGATAAGGGCATAAAGATCAGAGCCGATAGCCTATGTGAGTGCATCATGTGGTTATTCGGCTCCTTTGTTAAATAACTAAACTGTACCAGTAAAACATTATCCCATAACTCAATATCTAAATATAGTTGGAGTAGCGACCGAGTACACATCGTGTTCTAGTCGCCGAGCATTTTGCGTAGTTTATTAGCCATTCCACCTCAACTCCTCAGAATCTTCTCCATTGGCTTTCCTTTTGCCAATTCGTCCACCAGTTTGTCAAGCCACCTGATCTTCTGCATGAGCGGGTCTTCGATTTCCTCGACGCGATGCCCGCAAATCACGCCTGTAATTTTGGCGGCGTTCGGGTTTATCTGCGGGGCTTCGCTAAAGAAGGTTTTATAATCGATATTTTTCACAATTTGCGCTTGCAAGCCAGAATCGTCATATCCTGTCAGCCAACAAATCACAGCATCAACCTCTAATTTGGTGCGCCCTTTGCGCTCTGCCTTTTGGACCAGTAGCGGGTAGACGCTCGAAAAAGCCATCTTGTATACGCGTTCGTTTGTCATAAAGTGTCACCTCCTTTTGCTTCTCGCTTTACTCTCCATCTCACGATGTCGGTATTAGTTCGCTCCTTGTTATTTTGTAGCTGATACCTATTTGATACGCACCCATCGGTGACTTACCAATAGTAAAGCAACAAGTAATAATGCCAAAACGGTGAATACCGCAGCAAGTACATTGATAATCTTATTAGTCCTGCCATTCAGAGCCTTGAACAGCAAGGCATAAATGCCAATCCCGATTACCCCTCCGAGCGTGTTACTAAGCACGTCAGTGATGTCAGCTCTGCCGATTGCGAAAATAAATTGTATTATTTCGAAGACAAAAGTTAAGCCAGCAATTGCTAGAATCTTTTTCACAAAAGACCACCGGGCTCTAAGCATACAAATATAGATTCCCAAAGGTATGAAAGCGAGAATGTTAGCTCTGATTTCACTGAAGCGAATAACGCTGTTGTCATCGAAAGACCCTAGAAGCGGAATCAAATTGATAATTCGTCCTTCATTCATATCCGGTATGGAAAACTGCAGTTTGAAGAGAATCAACCATGTTAATGCCAGCAAATATATTACTAATAACACAAATGTAAGCGTGTTTCGTTTTTCTAATTTCAGATTTTCCATATCAATCACATTCCTTAATGATTACTTTTATAGTACTATCTTCAGGCACAACAGCAAGACCAAAAGGAGAAAAAATGCGAAAATGATGCAATTTTGCACAATCCAATGCCCACATCACGAGGGTTAGGTGATTTTGTAATTGAATTAGTTTTATCAACTCTTGTAAGCACTAACTATCAGAGAAAACAATATTTTATTTCTTTTATTAAATTTGATCTCTACATCTGAAAACATAGTACTAATCTCCTCACTTCGCTCAGCAAATGTCCAAGTTGTGTGCAAGTATTCTTACTATCAGTTCCAACTGCTGCAAATATGTCATCTACCTTACTTTTATAGTTGAAGGGGTGAATATCAAATTTGTCAATCATTTTAACTGCCTTTTTTTCATTCAGGCAATATTCCTTATTTAGTGCAAACAGGACCTGATTCAGAGCCGATATTGACCGGACAACATGAGCAGTTACATAATAAATATCGTCTTTATCAATGTTGTTTTCTGCCATTCGTAAGGAAAATTCCGCTTCAAACGAAAATAAGTTAATAAGTGCTTTTTGTAGTTCAACTGGATACTGCTCAGCTATTCGCTTCATCGCAGACACGCTTTTGTTCTTTTCCCATAAAACTTTGCTTATGGCTAATTCGCCCATATACATAACATTTATATAAGCATGGGGATGCCCGGTCTGGTAATGCAAGGTAACAACCCCTTTTCTGCCTTCCTCGATGACCTTTTCTACTCTCGTAATATCGCGCAGGATAAAATCTACGGAACAGCCATCAATGGTAAGCCAGCCGCCGCCGTTAACCCATTTGCCCCATCCTCCTGGTGGCGAAATAAGATTCGCTCGGTGTTCATTGTCAACTGCTTGTGCCGCTTTGTTAAGGGCATCGATGTCGAGCATCGGACCATCGTAATAAATGCCAATGTCAATATCCGAGGATGGGGAATGCGTGCCTCTGGCGCGCGAACCGCCAAGTACAATTGCTTTGATGCCTGATACTGTTGATAAAACAGTCACAATTTTATCCAGAATGGTTTTGATTTTATTCATATAATTCGCCTCTACTATTCATTATTGCGTTGTTAATTAATTTTAGGTGCCTGTTTAATATTATAGCTAGAATTTAACCTCTTTTATTAATTTCACCTGTTATCAATGATTTTGAAATGCATATTGCTTTTATCATCTTCTTAAGGCGGGTATGATGAGAGGTACCTTCCGCAAATTTCTGCTGCGCTTTTTCACATTTGCTGATAATCGAAGACAAGGGTCGTAGTGCTTCTATCAATTCTTCTTTTGTATATTTGTCCATAACATTTTGATCCGTTATCAATAGTTTTGAAATATACAATGCTTCTATCCTATTCCTAAGGAGTGTGTGCTGAGGGGTACTGTGCACAAATTTTAGCTGTGCCTTTTCACATTTACTGATAGTTGAAGATACAACTTGTAGCGCTTCTACCAATTCTTCTCTTGTATATTTCTCCATATCATTTTACCTGGAAATTCCTGTATCTCTTTCTGTTAATTAAATAACTTTATTGTATATAATCATAATAATACGCATTCTATAAGAATACCACAATATAACCTGATGCATAGTGTTTTTTGAATGTCATCCTCATGGATCCTCAATGTCTCTATGAAGCTCCCCAAAAAACAGGGTCAAAAATCGCAGTTTTTCGCCTCAATTTCAAACGTTGGGGAAGACAGCATCTTCCCCATTATAAGATTTCTACATATCCGTCCGTTCCATTTACCCGGATTCTCTGTCCGTCTTTGATTAGCTTGGTAGCATTCTCTACTCCAATAACTGCCGGTAAGCCATATTCACGTGCGATAACTGCTCCATGTGTATTCAGTCCGCCTACTTCTGTTATCAGGCCTTTTATGGATACAAACAGTGGTGTCCAGCTTGGGTCAGTAAACTTTGTTACTAATATATCTCCATCTTCCAGATCAGCATCTTTCATGTCCAAGATGACACGTGCTCTTCCCTCTATAACTCCAGGAGAGACAGAAAGACCTGCAATAGCTTCAGCTGGGAGATTTTCTTGTTTGTACACACCTACAATGATTTCACCATCAGACGTGATAACACGTGGGGGAGTAAGTTTTTCATATAATCTGTACTCTTCTTGCCCTTTACTGATGATTTGGTAATCCAGTTTATTTGTGCGTACAACTTCGCGAAGCTCTTCAAAAGTGAGATAGTATATATCTTCTTTTTCATGGATAACGTTGGCTTGCACAAGCCTTTCTGCTTCTTTCAGTAAGGCCTGCTTATAAACAAAGTAGCGACTAACGATACCGTATTTGGGATATTCACGATAACCGCTGAAATTCCGGATAATGTCAATTACTCTTTTCACTTCCTTGGCTTTTTGTTCACCATTTGGTAATTGCTGCAATCGTTCTAGTAACTTTTGTTCCTTTTTCAAAGCTACCTGCTGTCCTTGCTCAAACTTCCGTTTACCAGCATTAGGCTCAAAGTTTTTAATGTTCTTTAGAATCATGGGTATAAGTGTAATTGGTTTTTCGCTCCAACGAGGTTTAGTAATATCAATTTCTCCGGCACATCTCATTCCATATTTGTTGAGATAATTATTGATTGCGTCTCTGGCTTTCTGTCCGCCATCAAACTTAACCATTTCATCCAAAAAGTTATCATCTTTTACGTGTTGTAAATAATCTATTATTTCAGGATAAGGACGAATCACATCTGCGATATCCAATAACTCTAAACCCATTTCTGAAGTAGTGTTGTTTTGCAAAGATTGAGAGAGAGTGCCTGCTACGTTTTTTTCACCTAACCATTCATTTATTTTCTCATTAATCCATGATGTAGCATTTGCGACAGTCATAATCACAGCCATACTTTGTGGGTCAAAAGAAATTTTCTTTAACTCCTGAAAATCTTCCTGAAGAAAATCAAACAACTCTAACCCAGATTTCGTTTGGATGTTTAGTTTTAACGCTTCTATGGATGTTTGACTTTTTTTAATTAAATCAGAAACAATTTTCGGATCGTTTTCAATTTGTGCTTGAAAACCCTCCGATGACATATCTTTATTATTTTTACCGAGACCCTGTTCTTTCTTATCATTTGGTAAACATTTTATAAAATCCCGCTCTATGATTGTTATAAGTGCATCTTTTATGAGCGGATCGTGCTGTCCCATATTGTTTAATAACATTTCTCTACTGCCAGGCGAAGCAAGCATATGGGCAACATCAACAAACTGCCTTCCACCGGCTTTAAACATAGTTCCGGCTGATGTTAACTGCCGGAAAGACAGTCCCAATGGTTTCAAGGCGTCAGTCATCATTTGTTGATGCCCGACAGATATATAAACGTGATTTTCTTCATCATCTGCTTCAGGGATGGGATATAAAGTTGTAATTGGCCGACTTTGGACAATGTAAAATATATCATCACCCAAACACCATTCGATGTCCTGGGGACAACCAAAATGTTCTTCAACCTTTCTACCCATGCTCTCAAGCTGCAAAATCTGTTCGTCCGTCAGTGCCTGCTTATTCTGCAACTCAAGCTCAACCGACTGTTCTTTCGTTCCGCCATCTTTTAAGGCATAAATAGCCAGCTTCTTGGTGGATATCTTCTTGTAGATAACCTTGCCGCTCTGCACTTTGTAGATATCAGCATTCACCAGACCCGAGACCAATGCCTCACCAAGTCCGAAGCTGGCATCGATAGACAACACCTTTCGATTGCCCGTAACAGGATCGGCAGTAAACAGAATTCCTGCCACCTGTGGGAAGACCATCTTCTGAACAACTACAGAAAGGCTTACTTTACGGTGGTCGAAGCCGTTTTGTATGCGGTAAGTTACTGCCCTCTCAGTAAATAGCGATGCCCAACATTTGCTGATATGCTTTAGTATTGCCTCCTTTCCGATAATGTTCAAATACGTATCCTGCTGGCCTGCAAAGGAGGCCGTCGGCAAATCCTCTGCAGTTGCGCTGGATCGCACTGCATAGGCAGTATTTGCATCCAGCCTGGAGAGGAAGCAGGTGATATCTTCATTAATATCCTCAGGGATAACTATCCCTTCGATGACTCTACGAATTTCACCGCTAAGTCTACTGATTTTATCCTGGTCTTCCACCTTTAAAAGCGATAAATGATTAAGCAATTTATTAATTGACGACGTTTCCCCAATGATTCTTTTAAAGGCTTCAGTAGTAATACAAAAGCCATCTGGTACGCTTATTCCTTCAATCCCGGAAAGTTCCCCCAGGTTCGCACCTTTCCCCCCAACAACCATGAGTTTAGCTTTATCAATGTCCTGAAAACCAAGTACATATATACCCATATTTCCCACCTTTCGCAATACTCGCCACAGAAATTTAAATTGCCATCCTTTAAGCTAAAACGATTTACCGGCGTTATCATACTAGCCTATAGTGTACCTTTGGCATAAACTCTTTATCCATTTACTTGTTATTGCATTATAGCATTAGTAAATGAGAACAAATAGTCTACATTTACGATTTTATATATGTTATAATTAAAGTGAAGAAGAGTATTTTTATTTGACTAAGGACTGCGATAATATTCTAAATAAAAAATTTATTTATGAAAAACTTTAATTTATGAGACCTTTTATAGGTCTTTTTTTGTTGTCTATTTTATCAATATTGGGGAGAAATAATCTCTTTTAAAAGCAGTTTAACTATTTTTTACGCTATTTATTAAATTTGTTTATTTAATGACATATAGCACAAAAAAATAATCAATAAGACAAGTACTATTTTTCATATAAATTATATGGGGTGATTAAAATGAGTAAAAAAAATATACCTGCTCAATACACCATAGTTTCAGAGTACAATCCTTCCGGAAAAGATTTTCAACAACTTGCTAATGAGAGTTTCAGATGTTACTTAGAAAATACTTTTAAAAATAAATTATGCTACCTACCAAAAACATAATATGATGTTTTTGGTAGGTAGTTATCAGCAATAACTAGGAAAGGATGAACAGAAATGTATAACCCAGCTGGTAACTATATTGAAAAAGAAAATGATTATTTTAACGTTGGCATATATGCCCGTCTATCGAGAGAGGATGATGCATCTTATAGTGTAGAAAACCAAATAAAATTACTTAAGCCAATAGTTTTGAGTAATTCAAATTGGACTTTGATAGATATATATTTTGATGACGGTGTATCAGGAACGACATTTGATAGACCTGATTTTAACAGGCTGATGGATGACGTAAATACTAAGAAGGTAAATCTTATAATCTTAAAAGATCTATCTAGATTAGGGAGAAATTTATATGAATCAGAAAAGTTTTTTGATTATTGTTTATTGAACAATGTGAGAATTATTACCGTTAATGATAAAATAGACTCCTTTAATCATGATACTCAAACAAATTTTGTCAGGCCATTAACATGCCTTTTAAACGAAAAATATGCAGCAGATGTTTCGGCGAATATAAAGAGCATTTTCTCAAATAAAAGGAAGCGTGGTGAATTTATTGGTGCATTTGCACCATATGGTTATCAAAAAGATACTCAAAATAAAAACAAGCTCGTTATAAATCCAGAAACATGCGATATAGTCAGAAGAATTTATAAAATGTTTATTGGCGGAGAGAGCTTACATGGAATCTCAACTATATTAAATAAAGAACATGTATTATCTCCTGCAAGCTATAAAGTTAGTACAACATTATATAGAGGTGGAAAGACTAAAAGCTTTCTTTGGAATCCGGAAACAATAAAGGTGATATTGACCAGTCCTACTTATATTGGTTCTGTTTCTCAAGGAAAAACTGAAAAGATCAGTTTTAAAAGAAAAAAATATAAATACATACCTAGGGAAAACTGGATAATCGTTGAAAATACTCATGAAGCAATAATATCAAAGGAAGATTTTGAAGTTGTACAGGTCCTTATGAGTAAAAAGAATTATCATAGTAACAAGGTTATTCAACCACATATATTATCAGGACTAGTTTATTGTGGAGATTGTGGTGAAAAATTAACATTTACCAGAACAGGTAAATACTTTTATACAATGTGCTCCAAATACAAAAGGTATAGTGAGTGTACAAGACATACATTTTCTGAAGATAAGTTGTATGAAATAATAAAGCATGAGTTAAAGGCCATTGCTCAAAAATTTCTAGATATTCACAACTTAACAAATATAGCAAATAATTATAACAAAAATCAAATAAATAGTGATAATGGAAATGCCTTAATTACTGCAAGGAAAGAAATAAAAACTATTGAAAATAGGTTAGCTGATATTAAAAGGCATCTTTTAGCAGCGTATCAAGATAAAAGTAATGGAGAATTATCTGTTAGTGATTATCTCGATATTAGTAATTTGTTGGCAGAAGAAAAACAAGGTTTAAATGCAAGATTAGAACTTCTGCATAAGCAACTTGAAACTAACACAAAGCAAGATGATTCTAGTAAATCTTTACAAAATATAATTGATACCTTTGCGAGTTTTGAATCTTTAGATAGGTTAACAGTAGTAAAGTTAATTAACAAAATTGAAATATTCGAAGACAGAACTGTAAAGATACATTATAATTTTAAAAATCCATTTTAAATGCGTTCCAATTTACATACATCTCCGGGAAATTTTGCGACAAATATAAGTGGAGGCTCTAAGTTTAACTATAATTTGATTTGGGTTATCCTTTGGAGCAATTTAATGGCAATTTTTCTACAATCTCTTTCAGCTAAGCTGGGTATTGCAACAGGTTATAATTTGCCACAAATGTGTAATAGGGTATTCCCACGAAAAATAAATTGGTGTTTCTGGGTTGCAGCTGAACTAGCTGCTATGGCTACTAATCTTGCAGAGTTTCTCGGCAGCACACTGGGCTTATATTTGCTATTCCACATTCCAATGGCTATAGCCGGGATAATTACTGCAGTTATTACATTTTTTATAGTGTATATGGGTAAATATGGGCAGAGAGTATTAGAGGTTTTTATTTCTATCTTAATAGCAGTAATCTGCCTATCATATACCTTGGAGGTTTTTTTGGCAAAGCCTGATTGGGCTTCTGCCGGGTTGCATGTTTTGATGCCGTCGTTTCCAAATGGAGAAGCAGTAATGATTGCTGTTGGTATGTTGGGCGCAACTGTGATGCCACATGTCATCTTTTTGCACTCACAGCTTGTTCAAGAGAGGAATACTCATTCTACTAATGAGGACAAAAAGAAACACCTAAAGTTGGAGAGACTGGACATCACAATTGCAATGAACATCGCCTTTATCATTAATGCCGCCATGGTTATCGTCTCTGCTGCTGTATTCTATAGAAATGGATTAGTTGTTGAGACAATCGAACAGGCGCACCAGTCTCTTTCACCTCTTTTGGGTGCTGCTTCAAGTGGAGCCTTCGGCTTAGCACTAATAGCCTCGGGCCTATCCTCCTCTGTTGTTGGCACAATGGCTGGTACCACTATTATGCAAGGTTTTGTTGGATTAAAAATAAATGATAATGTAACAAGGCTTGTAACCATGCTCCCAGCTATGATAATAATATTATTAGGTATCAACCCCATGCAAGTTCTAGTTCTTAGTCAGGTTGTTCTCAGTTTTATTCTACCCGTTGCAATTATTCCAATGCTAATTATCACTAAACGTAAAGATTTGATGGGAACGTTAGTCAATAAGCCATTAACAAATATCGTTGGTTGGATAATAACAAGCGTGATTATTGTTGCAAACGCTGTACTACTGTTTCTCACCTTTACAGGAGGGGTTTAGGCCAGTATAATTACTCTAAAATATACCATAATATTGCAAAATATTTCATTTTTTTGTTTACTATGACAAAAACCAGTGTTAAAATAAATGTAGAAATTTCTGTGCTACTAGGTTATGGCTTAAATCAATATAATTATACTAGGAGGAATTTACTTATGAATGAAGTAAAAAGCAAAAGAATTATCAAGTTATTAGTTGTTGTAATGTTATTGGCAGCGCTTATCCTACCAACAAATATGCTAACCAATGTTGTACAGGCAGCTACAAAGCCATCCATTAATACTACGATAACCATTGGTACAGGAAGTATTGTAGGGAATTTTGATTACTATAGTAAGACTGAGGATAAATATAGCTTATCTGTATCCTCTCCAGTAAAGAATGCAACTTATAGCTTTACTTCAAGTAATACTAAAATTGTTACCGTCAAAGCAAGTGGCACAAATGCATATTTAACTGGTATAAAAGCTGGAACTGCAACTATTACTTGTAATCAAAAATTAAGTGGGAAAACAACTAAAGTTGGAACCTGTAAGGTTACGGTAGTAAATTCAAGTCTTTATAAACAAGATTCAATACCAGAATTGCCTTTAGGTACTGGTATGCTTCCTGAAGCAATTGAAATTAATACACGTAATAACGATGCAACCTACACCTTCACTTCTGACAATAAAAACTTTTCAATCAAGGAAACTATTAAGGTATTTGATGGTATGAATTTCATTAACCATTCCTTTACAGCAAAGGCTGCAGGTACATATACAGTTACAGTTAAGGAAACTTATAATAAAGTCACTAGAACATTAGGAAAGCTTAAGTATATAGTTAAAAAAGCGACAGTACCTGCCAATGAAACAATAGACTTAGGGGCCAATATAGATGCATATCAATTAATAAACAATTATAGAACAGATGTTAAATACTTCGTTGTTACCGAAGATGAAAATATTATTAGCGGAAATGTAGAAAATGGTGTCCTTTATTTAACAGGTAAAACAGTAGGAACTACAAATATAAAGATATATGAAAATACAACAAAAGCAGATCAAAGTAAACTAATTGGGACTTGTAAGCTTACTGTAAAAGAAGTTATATTAGAAAATCTCATTTGTGACTTTGATGAAACAGAAGCCTATATTGGTGGAGACCCAATCGAATTTTATGTAGAAAAAGAGCCATATAATTTCCCTGGAACAATTAATGTTACTTCATCTGATACAAGTGTTGCCACAGTAGCTAGTGTTGATGAGGATGGTACTTTTGAAGTTACGCCTGTAGGAGCAGGGACTACCACAATCACCATAACTTGTGGTGACAAAACTAAAACTCAAGACATTACCATCTCCGCAAATTCTGATGAAAGCGAAGATGATTACGAAGATTAGGATTATTTATTTTAATAGATAGAGTATAATAATCTAAACTGTGACTAACTGACTTTAATTATTTAAGATAGGCTTAAATTAAAAAACCTTGTAGCACTAGATGTGAATATCAATCTGTGTTACAAGGTTTTTTTATAATTAATTATTTCTTCTTGACTTTTACCTTAGGTCAAAGTGTAGAGTAAAATTATGCCAACACATTTACCTCACATAAGTAATGATAATTTCAGATGAGACAAGTCTTCTTTAAACTTTGTGACGTTAAGAGTAAGGCATAGCATACTAACACATTGTGTATGAATTTATTACACTAGGAGGTAAAACATGCAAGAAATATCTAACAAGAAACAGAAACCAGACGGTATGGAGAATTTAGTCCTTGAAGTAACTGGACTGACAAAATCTTACGGCAATACTATTGCAGTAAATAATCTCGACATTCGGATTGAGAAGGGAGAAATCTTTGGTCTTCTAGGCCATAATGGAGCAGGTAAAAGTACTACTATTGAATGTATCCTTAATACAAGGAAAAAGGATTCTGGCAATATTAATATTTTAGGACAAAAGATTGAAAAGGGCCGTAAAAGTATATTTGAGCAAATTGGAGTACAATTGCAAGAAACACATTATCAGGACAAAATAAAAGTCTATGAAATCTGCGAAACTACATCAGCACTATATTTTAATTGTCTGGATTATACTGATCTTCTAAAAGAGTTTTCACTTTATGAAAAGAAGAATAACTATGTATCTGAACTGTCAGGTGGACAAAAGCAGAAGCTATCGGTACTTTTGGCATTGCTTCCTGATCCGAAACTTTTGTTTTTAGATGAGTTGACTACTGGTCTGGACCCTAAGGCTAGAAGAGAAATTTGGAAATACCTTGAGCTGCAAAAGGAGAAAGGCAAGAGTATTTTGCTTACCTCTCATTATATGGATGAGGTTCAATATCTCTGTGATAGAATTTGTATACTTAAAAACGGAAGCTCACAAATTACAGGAACTCCTCAGGAAGTAATTCAAAGAAGTGGTACACAAACACTAGAGGATGCCTACTTATTCTATACTGGAGAGGAGAATCTATATGAGAGCATTTAATACATTACTTAAGACAGAATTAAAGATTTCACTCAGATGTATGGATGGAATATTCTTCGGAGTATTTTTTCCTATTGGGATAGTTTTACTTCTAGGAGCTATTTACGGGAGTAAACCTGCATTTGAAGGGGCTACTTATACTATGATGCAGTCCTCCTTTGGTGCATTTACAACAGTAGGTATTTGCGCAACAGGTCTTATGGGACTTCCACTTGTTCTTTCAGATTATCGTCATAAGAAAATATTGAAACGTTTTAAGGTAACTCCTATTAGTCCATCAACCCTTCTAATTGTTGAAGCATTGCTATCTTTTTTGACTGCCGTAACTTCAGCAATATGTACAGCAGTTATATCAATAGTCGTTTTTGATTATACCATGCCAGGCTCAGTAATTCAATTTATATTGTCCTTTTTCCTGTTAACAATTACTATTTATAGCATGGGAATGCTTATTGCAAGCCTATCTCCAAATATAAAAATTTCGAATTTGTTATGTACACTGCTCTATTTTCCAATGCTTTTATTAACAGGTGCTACAATACCTTATGAAATAATGCCGAAAGCACTTCAAACAGTTGCCAACGTATTCCCAATGACTCAAGGCATTAAACTTCTAAAGAGTACTTCTCTCGGTGAACCTGTTGGGGAT
This sequence comes from Bacillota bacterium, assembly GCA_023391425.1. Taxonomy (GTDB): domain Bacteria; phylum Bacillota; class Clostridia; order Acetivibrionales; family DSM-1351; genus Ruminiclostridium. The sequence goes on from JAEWAX010000098.1 coordinate 29,146, forward strand.
ATGTTTTTACAAATAACAATTATGGCGGTAATAAGTATTGTCTGTATAGCAATCTCTATTAAATGCTTTAAATGGGAATGATTTAGAGATAAAATTAATATGAAGTTTAAAGAGTTAGGTGTAATTTTTACTCTCTTACTCTTTAAACTGTTCTCTAGTTGTTATAGCGAGCTTATCCCACTGGCTTAGATAAGCAGTAGTACTTGTTGCAGAGAAAGTCTGATATACAAATTATTATTTGGAGTGATATAAAATGTATTCAATTGGGGTGTTCTCACAAATTAATAGGGTAACAACGAAAACATTGCGGCATTATGATGAAATTGGCCTGCTAAAACCGGAGTATGTCGATAAATCCACAGGATATAGATATTACACTTCAAGTCAGCTACCAACTATGTATAAAATCATTACCCTAAAACAAATGGGAATGGCATTAAATGAAATTAAGGATATCCTAAGTAATCCATTAGCAGCAAAAATATATCTTAGGCTAAAGGAAGCCGAACTTGTTCAGAATATTAAAAATGAGCAAGCAAAATTACTACAAGTCCAGAATTTTTCAAACATTTTAAAAGGAGAATTAAAATTTATGTATACACCTATAATTAAGGAACTCCCTGAAGTAATTGTAGCCTCTATGAGACAGGTGGTTAAGAGTTATAATGATTTCTTCCATCTCTGTCCAAACGTTATGGCAATAGAGATGGAACGAGTAGGTTGTGTGTGTGCCATACCCGAGTATTGCTTTAATATCTATCATGACGGTGAATATAAGGATACAGATATAGATGTTGAAATATGTGAAGCTATTACTGAAATGAAGCAGGACACCGATATAGTGAAGTTTAAAATAGTAAACAAAGTTGAAACTGCAGTTTGTATTTTACATAAAGGCCCATATGAGACTTTAAGAGATGCATATTTGTTTGTTTTTGAGTGGATAAAGGATAACAATTATGAGGTTATTGATCATCCAAGAGAATCTTATATCGACGGTATTTGGAATAAGGAAAGCCCTGAGGACTGGTTGACTGAATTACAAGTGCCAGTTCGAATAAAGTAAAATTCATATAAACAGCTCCAAATAGGCTTGCAATCAGGGTAGGAGGGAATTAATTATTTTAATTCCCGGTTCTCCCAATCTCCATTCTTTTAATCATGTCAACCCTTATTTACTATATTTACAGATTTAAATTGTATCGATTTATCTACTGACCACTCTTTTTTTGTAGTAACTTGTAAATCCTTTTTATAATCTTTTGGTATTTCAATTATGAGTGAACTATCAACAATATCAATTACAATACCTATGTTAACGGAGGGCTCACTAGTAGATATATTCAGAACGCTGTCTTTTTTTTCTATTTTATAGCTCGAATTTTTGCCTTCACTATATGTAACATGTATTTTACTGTCATTAGACGGTTTAACTTTAACATTATTTACTTCTTCAGTTACAATTATATTGTCTACTAAACTAGTATCAATATCATACGTTTTTCTCTCTTTCTTTAATGTAATTCCCGATACAATGATACAAATAACAATAATAAGAATTCCCAAATATAACCTTTTTTCTTCATGACTTAATTCCTTGTATACTTTCATAAAAGGTTATTATTTAACGACTTATCAATAGGTAAGTATAAATAATTTGTCCAGCCAGAGTAGACTTCTTTACTCAGGAAACTCAACTTGAATATAGAGCATATTTTCCTTTATACAAGCACTGGATTTTCCACCCATCTGTTCAGATAGCAGTTTTACAATAGATAGTCCAATTCCTGTAGTCTGAGTTCTTGCCATGTCTCCAGTATAAAATCTATCAAAAAGTCGCTCGGGATTAATTTGTGAAGGCTCCTTTACAGGGTTTTTAAATATCAAAGTAACATTTGTATTTTTAGTTATTGATACATCTATATCACCAGCTGAGTGTGCCAAGCAATTACGAATTAAATTCTCAACGATCCTAGTTGTCATTGTTCTATCTGCATGAATGTAAACAGGCGTAGTTTGAGCAAAAGAGACCAATAGTCCTTTTCGCTCAAACTGGCTCACAAAACTTACAAGGTTATCTGCTATGAGATTTGTTAGATTAATTTTTTCTATTTGGGGCTCTTCATCCTTACTTATAAAATACGAGTATTCAAAGAATCGATTTACAAGCTGTTCAAGTTCCTCGGTATGTTTCTTAATAATAATAAACTTTTGCAGCTGTACATCTTCCAGTTTTCCACGTTCAATCAATTGCAGATAGCCTTTAATTGCTGTGAGTGGAGTTCTTAAATCATGTGAAATATTAGCAATCATTTCTTTAAACTTTTTCTCTTCACGTTCGGTATTTAGCCTTAATTGTTCTTCAGCTTTCAGACATTTATTAATATTTGCAGCTAATTCATTAAGCTCTTTATTAATAAGCGACAAACTAACAGGCTGGGCAGTATTTTGGGTTAGTCTGTTAGTCAGTTGCCTGTTTATACTTTTTAGTTGTGTTTGAAAATGAATGATATATAGAAGTAGTACAAAACTAATTATTCCAAGAGTAATTGCCAATATCTCCATGACATCACCAGCCTTATTTTAATTCAGCTTTTCTAAATATTCTATAAGTTGCAAATACAAATATACTAATATAAACTAAACCTATCAAGACCACTTTATTAAAATCAAAAACATTCACATCCAGCTTTATAACCAAACGATTTAGGCCTAATGGTGTATAAGGAAGGATTTTTCCTATTACTGGAGAAAGACTCCCTAATCCTACAATTATATTACCTCCTATAGCTAATAAACCAATACTAATTCCTATAACAGCACCTGACTTTTTTATTAAAAATGCACACAAAACAGCTACACTTAACATAGAAGCATTTATTACAAAAGTAGACAGAAACATTCCTGCTATCTTATAACACATAACAACATTAATCGGTGCACCAAAGCCATTAAAGATAGTCATTCCCACTGAAAATACAGCAGGGTATGGTATTGTAAGAATAGATAATGCTACGAAGTATGCTATTACTTTACTCAGTAAAACTCTTCCCCGCCCATTTCCAGATGAAATTGCTCCTTGAAAAGTTCTATTTTCAAAATCACTGCAAATAAAAATGCCTGCAAGAATTGAGCCTAAAATCATGATAAGGGAAGTATCTGACAATGCTGATATTAATACATTTATACCATATAATGATGACTTTATACTTGTATTAGTGATATTACCTGCCATAACAATACTTACTACTGTACCTATAATTGCCAACAATATCGTCGTACCTAATAATATATAAAAAGCCATTGATTTACGCAATTTAAAGAATTCACATTTTATCAAATTAAACATTTGAGCTACCTCCTACAACATCAATAAAGTAATCTTCTAAATTCTCTCCGCCTACTGACAGGTTTGTAACAATTATTCCATTCTCGAAAAGAACCTTCGCCAGTTTTTCCTTTTCATCAAGAAAATCATAAAGTTTAATGGATTTATCCGGCATTACTTTATAGTTGGTTGTATTTAGTTTCATTTCAAGAATACCAACAAGTTTTTCAGTTTGCTCTGTATTTATTAATATATGACGCATGCAGTATTCATCCAGTTGTTCTAAAGAAAAAGTCTGTTTTATTGAACCCTTATGGATAATTATATAATCCGTTGCAATCTGATATAACTCAGGAAGAATGTGACTTGAAATAAGTATAGTCATATTTCTTTCGGTACATAGTTGCTTTATTAGATTTCTTACTTCAACAATTCCAATTGGATCAAGGCCATTTACCGGCTCATCAAGTATAAGCAGCTCAGGGTTTCCAATAAGAGATATAGCAATTCCTAGTCGTTGCTTCATTCCAAGAGAGAAATCTTTTGCTTTTTTCTTTCCTGTATCAGATAGCCCTACCAATTCCAAAAGCTCATTCTCTATTTCTTGGTTAGGAATTCCCATCATAATACGATTTAAAGTCATATTCTCTTTTGCATTCATGTTTCCATTAATACTTGGATATTCAATTAGGCAGCCAATTCTCTTACGGGCTTGTATCAGTTCTTTTTCACCTTTTTGTCCGAAAAGTTCAATAGTACCACTTGTTGGAAAGCTCAGTCCTGCAACCATACGCATAAATGTAGTTTTTCCTGCACCATTTTGACCAATCAATCCATAAATTTTCCCTCTTTCCAGAGAAATACTGATATTGCTAAGTACTTTGTTATTGTTATAATTTTTAGATAATGATTCTGTTTTTAAAACATAATTTTTCATAACTCATCCCTTCCTTTCAATATCAGTATAATTGCAAAAGGTTTAGAAAAAGTTAAGGAACATAACAAAATAGTTAAGAAATGGATAATTCTTATTCTTTATATAAACGATAGCCTAGTCCCCAGACCGTTTCAATGTATTCTTCCTTTTCATTTGCCTTCTTTAGTTTACTGCGAAGATTACTCATATGGGTTTTAACTGCATTGTCATCTCCCAAGTATTCCTCCTGCCAAATGGATTCATAAAGGTTTGACTTTGAAAAAACCTTCCCTTTTTCTCTTATCAGCAGCTCTAAAATCATATATTCTTTTGCAGTAAGCTCAAGCACTATTCCATTAACAGAAATTCGTTTTGTATTACTATCTAATATCATATCTCTATACTGTAACTGTTTTTCTGTCTGAATTGTTCTATGTGAGCGCCTTAAGTTAGTCGCAACTCTGGCAATCACCTCACCTAAGTCGAAAGGCTTTGTTATGTAATCATCTGCTCCCAAATTTAATAAGTCTATTTTTGTACCAACAATATCTTTTGCAGAAATAATAATAACTGGATTTCCAGAAAACTCGCGTATTTCTTTTAATACTTGATCCCCGCTTTTATATGGGAGCATTATATCCAAGAGGATTAAGTCATAATTGTTTTCTTTTGCTTCTTTTATTCCTTCTATTCCATTGTAAACAGATTTGACCTCATAATTTTCTTCTAATAAAGCTTCTGCCAACATTAAATTTATATCTCTGTTATCCTCGACAATTAAAATCTTATCCATTCCCTATTCACCTTCACATATTGAAAAATATAAATAAATTTTATATATATAACTATATTACTTAATTATACATTAAAATACATAATATTCCTAGAATCAACAGTGAAACCCACACATTAATGCGTGGGCTTTTAAAACAACATATTTTATTGATTAAGAGAGCTCTGCTTTACATTTGTGGTACCAAATTACCAATATCTACTCACCCTGAATTTCGCAACAGGTACCCAATTTCTTTACTTCCTCGTCCACTCTACTCTTATCTATTCTCTCAAACAGAATACTAGTATCAGGTAAAACATATCCCTCTTCAACAAATTGTGCACTCCAGCAATCCCTTAGTCCTAACCAATTCAGAACCTTTGAAGATGAAAAAGGTAGGAAGGGTTTTAACAATATTGCTAAATTTGAAATGATTTGAACGCAATTGAACAATGTGTTTTTACAGGCATCAATGTTTGTATTCCTAGTATCCCAAGGTTTATGGGCGTCAAAGAACTTATTTGACCATCTGACGAACTCAAATATGCCATCGAGTGCATCCTTAAAAGCTCCAGACTCAAGCTTACTGCCGGTTATAAAAAATAGTTCTTCAATTTTAGCCTCTATCTCATTATCAAGGCTCCCCTTTGGAACTATACTATCAAAATACTTCGAAATAAATGCTAAATTACGGTTTACGAAATTTCCATATGCCCCTAAGAGTTCACTATTATGGCTGTTAACGTATTCTCTCCAAGAAAAATCAGTATCTCTTTTTTCAGGACCATTTGCAATTAAGAAATACCTTATGGAGTCAGGGTCATAACTATCAAGCATATCCTTAACCCAAACAGCATAATTTTTGCTTGTTGATATTTTCCTTCCCTCAAGTGTTAGATATTCGCAAGATACCATTTCATCTGGCAAATGCCAACCCTTCCCATTCGCAAGCAATAGTCCAGGCAAAATAATTGAATGAAATGGAATGTTATCTTTACCATGAACATAATAATGCTTTGCACCTTTTCCAAACCAAAGTTCCTCAAAATCATCTCCTCTGCTTTTGGCAACCTGCAAACTACCAGAAAGATACCCCAATACGTTCTCTGCCCAAATATATATTTTCTTATCATCAAAGCCTTGTTTGGGCACATCAATTCCCCAATCAAGATCTCGGGTTACTGCTCTATCTCTTAAACCCTCATTTATATATTTTTTAGAAAAGGCTATAGCATTCTTTCTCCAATCACAGTGGCTATCGACGTACGCTGTTATTTCATTTTCAAGCTGGGATAGAGCTAGGTAAAGGTGGTTTGTTTCCATGAATTCAGGAGTGTTACCACAAATAGAACATACTGGGTTAACTAATAACTCTGGCTCTAATACCTTTCCACAAGCCTCACATTGATCTCCTCGAGCATCCTTACCACATTCGGGACATTTTCCTTCAACAAATCTGTCAGCCAGAAAGCTTTTGCAGGTATTGCAGTACGCTTGTGGTACACTTTTTTCGTATATATTTTTTCCCTCATACATAGCTGCATGAAATTCTTTTACGAAAGCCTTATGTTCCCCTGAAGAGGTCTTATCATATAAATCATAGCTAAAACCCAGTTTTTTAAAGCATTGCTTGAATTCCTCATGATAGAAATTACTTATTTCCTCTGGTGTTTTCCCTTCCTGTTTTGCTCTAATTGCTACAGGTGTACCATGGCAATCACTTCCCGACACATAAAATACCTTGTCACCTTTTGCTCTGTAATATCTTGCTAATATATCTCCTGGTATAAGTGCTGCTACCCTTCCAATGTGCAGTGTGCCATTAGCATATGGCCATGCTCCTCCAATTAAAATATTCATATACATCCCTCTTTTCTTTAAAGTCGGTTTAAAATAATTAATCAGGCTTAATTTACATTTGATTTTTTATTGTTTAACAGCTGTAATAATTTTTTATATCAAAAAAACTCCCACCTCCGAAAATATTATTTTCGGAGACGAGAGTTTGACTTCGCGTTACCACCCCAAATTTGCCTATACTTCACAGTATAGACCTCATCAAGTACGAGCACCTTTATACACTGTCTAAAATCAAATGGATTTAAAATTCCACTCAAAATCAAGAGCTATGCTAAACTGCTTTATACTCTATTGCTATAACGGGCAAAACCGTCGCAGCCTATCACGATAAAGAAACTTGGGTTTCATCAAGTCTATTGGGACTATAGAAAGTCTTAGTTTCACTTATACTTTTCTAAGGTAGAAAATGTGTTCGGTGCGCAACTCCAAGACCATGTTCAGTACTTTCTAACTATACCCAATCTCAGCATAAAGGGTTCTCTGTAAACGTATACGGTACCTACTCTTCTTTTCGTAGCCTTTAAATGATTCTCTTTACAGTAAACCATTAGAAGTGCATTCTGCTCAAAGATTCATTAACTTTTTACTTATTATACGCTCATTGTAATTTTGTGTCAATTTATAATTTTATTCGCTTAATACCCGCTCCAATCTCTTAAGGCACGCTTTTCCCATCTCAGAATTTTTTAATTTTTCATAGCCTGGATTCAAAATAAGAGCCTTGTAGTAACTTGTTCTTATATCATCACATACATCTGTTGTTGCTGTTACTATATTATCTGCTATATCTTTGAAATAAATAGATTTACTATAATCACTACTAATATTAATAATTTCATCAATATACCTGCAAAAACACTCTTCAGCCTTATTGTTATCTTCCATCAGAACATAGGTGTCTAGCATTAGTTGTGAAGAACAATCTAAAGTATATCCTATTGTATTGGCTATAGAATAATAGCCTTGTGCATATTTTAAAGCCATTTCATAATTTTTTTGTTTACAGGCTACTTTATGAAGAGTTTGAATATCACTTAGCATATGTTGATAATCCTGTAGCAAATTTCGTTCTGCCGCCTGTAATGACTTATCATACTCTCCCTTACTCAGAAACACAGATGGCAAAATGTATTCTCCATTGTATTGCTTTTTGGGTAATTTCTCCAATAATACCTCTGCTTCATCAAGTCTTTTCTGTATCATATACCTTATTGCCACACAATAAGTAGCGGCCATTCTAATATCAGCATCCTCCGAGTACATCAATTCTTCTAGCAGCTTTGTAGTTCTTTTTAGAATATCCTCATACTCTTCTTCTGAATAATCCTCGGTCACTGTAAAAGCCAACATTTGAGCATCCATCGCAATCTCTAGCTTTAAGTAATCAGAGTTAGGATATTGCTTCAATAATTCAAAACCCTTTTCCATTCCATTTCTGAAACCATTATTTTTACAAACTTCTCTTACATCTTCAAGTAGTTTATCTGCTTCTTTTTGTGTTAATTCTGATTTGAAAGAAAACAATTCATCTATGGATACTTGAAAGAAACGAGCTATTGGCGCTATTAAAGTAATATCAGGCATTGTAGTGCCCGTCTCCCATTTACTAACCGCTGGGGTTGATATGCCTATTGCTTTTGCTAATTGCTCTTGTGTAATGTTTTTTTCTTTTCTTAACATGTAAATCTTCTTACCTATATTCAATTTCAACTATCTCCTTAATGTATTCGAATTAAGTATATAGAATGATTTCGTTCGTTGCAATGGACCTGTTGTTAATTTTGGGTTTAAAAAAATTAACTGTGACGACAAATGCTTAAACTTCTTAGCATAACGCAGGTATAAATTTTGCAAAAAGATATAAACCTTCAGAACTAGTATTTACCTCATGTTCAATACCTGCAGGCATTATTGAAATCACGCCTGGTGCATAACATATTTTTATTCCATCATTTAAGCATTCTCCAGAACCCATAATAACTTCATGTGTTTCTAGTTGTGTTTCATGAATATGTTTTTTTATACTACAGTTTGGTGCAATTTTAACTAAATGATAACTATATTTTCCTTCTGTCTCTTTTGCGGTAACAAGGTGTTTTAATTCCACTCCCTCAAATGTTGGATGTTTTGACCATACAACATTACTAAACTCTTTCGTAATTCCCGGTAAAACTAATTTACCTTGGTTAAATCTTTCAAATGTACTCATCTTTTTGTCCCCTTTTTATTTAAGCTTGTACTTAAAATAATAAGGTTCAATAAGATTGAATGCTTGTAAAAAATTGCTCACTTATTCTAGCTTTTTTAGCGAATTTATATATTGACTAGGTGTTATCCCAAGAATACTTTTAAATGTTTTAATAAAATGACTTTGATCAAAAAATCCTAATCCTGCTGCAATATCAGCTATTGTTCCCCCTTTAGCCAGAAGGTGCTGAGATTTACGAACCCTATTTTGAATCTGAAAATTATGTGGCGTCAGTCCTATATTTTCTTTAAATTTCCTTATTAAATAATACTTGCTGATATAAATTTGCTTTGCTAAACATTCTAGTTCTATCTTCTTCTCTGGCTCATTTATAATAAACTGATTAATTTTATTAATTTGTTCGGGGAATGCAATTTCCTGCTCTCGATACAATTTAATGATTATATCCATAGCATCATAAAACGCAATTGCTTGTTTTTCATTAATAATATTTTGTGCTTGTAACTCATTTGTATAGTGAGTTAATAAGCTTTTCTCATCATCTGCCAAATATTTTTCGAGAAACTTACAGCCCACACACATTGTTAATATTCTCGTAGCCCTATCCTTTATATATAAAGAATGAGCCGAATAAATAGGTATAATAAAAATATCATCACATTTACACTCTATCTCCTTAGTGTCCTCAACAATATTCAAACAACCATTTAATATTAACCCTGCTACATATTTAGAAATATGGTTATGCTTTTCAAATGTAATATTTGTTTCTTCTGTTAATACAAACTCTAAATCATTTTCGGAATTAAAATATTTCATTTAGTCACCATAATTTTGTCTCAAAAACTAAATCTGAGGTAATTATTTCAACTTCCCAATTGATAAATTTACTTTATAGTTACCATGTGGCAAAATACTATCTAATAAATCTGTCAGTTCCTGTTGGTTCTCTACTGAAACCTTTAGTAAATAGCATCCCTCTCCGCTTATTCTATGTACCTCTGAAATACTGATACTATCCCTAACAAATTTATGGAAAGCAGCATGATTACTGCTCTTCATATAAACAGTTATAAAAGCAGTCATCTCCCGGCCCAATCTAGCTTGATTAACTTTAATGGTGTACCCTTCAATTACTCCAAGCTTCTCTAACCTAATGATCCTATTTTTAACGGCCTGACCTGTCAAATGCACTATCACACCAATTTCCTGTAGTTGCATCTTTGAATTACTTTCCAGTAGCTTTAAAATCTCAATATCTGTCTGATCAATCATTTTTGCAATAAACCTTTCATCATTCAACTTTTTATAGCTAAACTCTTACATCATTAAAGCCATTCTCAGTTTATACTTAATATTGAACAACATTTATAAATCTCACGATGCTATTTTACATAACGAGATTATTCAAACTGGTTACATTCCATTAATTGCAAACAAGTATATCATATATGAGAGGAGAAAAAAATATGAATATTAAATTAATACGTCATGCTACATTATTAGTTAAGGTTAAAAATAGGACTCTCTTGGTAGACCCTATGTTATCTGGTAAAGGTGAAATTTCGGCTGTACCAGATGTTCCAAACAAGAGTAATAATCCCCTAGTCGATTTGCCTGTTTCAACAGATTCTTTAACAAATTGCGATGCTGTTTTAATTACTCACCTTCATCGCGATCACTTTGATGATGCAGCTATAGCTGCAATAGCAAAGGATAAGCTGATTTTTTGTCAGCCACAAGATGAAAATAAAATAAAGACTTTTGGTTTTACTAATGTTATACCCATTAATAGAAGCATTAAGTGGGGAGAGATTGTTATTTCTAGAACTCCAGCAAAACATGGTCATGGAACAATTGCTGTAGCAATGGCACCTGTATCTGGCTTTATAATTAGTGCTTCTGGCGAGCCCACCACATACATTACGGGAGATACAGTTTGGTACTCAAAGACTAAAAATATATTGGATAAATACAAACCTGATATAGCCATTTGTAACTGTGGGGAAGCGAGATTTTCGAAGGGTAAGGCAATTACTATGGATTCAACGGATATCCAAGAAATGTGTAAATATTCACCTAATCTAAAAATTGTCGCTGTCCATATGGAAGCTTGGAATCACTGCAGGCTTACAAGAAATATGCTTAAGAATTTCGTCGTTGAGAACAATCTGCAAGCTCGGGTAAGTATCCCTGCTGATGGGGAAGAAATAGTGTTTAATTAAGTGTATGCCTATGTTCTTAAAATCAGGAGTTGTTCTTCTCGTCATAATTACTCCTGATTTTTGGCATAATCTATAATATTTATTGTATTTGATACGGTTTTTACAATAACCCTCATTTAACAAATTCACCTAAGGCTTTTTCTACTTCCTTCTGATGACCTTTCATCATGTGTGCTCCATCTTTAAAATGTATAAATGTACAATTTTGGAATCTTGGTACAGTTTCTTTAATATTCGCATAGGGCGCAGTTGTATCATCTTCTGAATGTAAAACTAAGACAGGACATTCTATATTTTCTAGAGGATATTCATCGAAATTTTTGCTCATGTCTGCATTAGCTTCATAGCCATCATTTATAACTCCTAATCGTCGTTGTGATACTGGAAATACACTTAACCACACTTCATCGCTCATATTCATTGCTTTCTCCATAACCGGTCCAGCCATCCAAAGGAAAAAATCATTACATAAAAACGGCGGTACCCCTAAATATTCCTTAACATCCTCCTCATTAGGTTTCACAGCACCAGGCGCTCCAGAACAGTACAAAATTAGTCCTTTTACACGTTCCGGAAATTCTAGCGCAAAGGTCATCGCTACACTTCCTCCTGCTGATGTACCAAGAATATATACTTTTTTAATACCTAAGTCATCCAGTAATTCTGAATATGCTTTTGCTTGGTCCTTCATAGTACTTTTTTTAGGAAAATCTGTCCCAACATATCCAAATCTTGAAGGTGCAATAATACGGTAATTACCAATTGTATCCTTCATCGAGGAATATCCTTGGTCATACCCTCCAAAAAGTCCATGTGCTACTAAAATAGCTTCGCCCGTGCCTTCATCTATAAAACTCATAGTTCCATAACTGGTTTTAACCGATTTTACCATAGGATCATATGTTGCTAATTGTTCTTTTGCAGCCCTTATGTATAAGTTGTATCTGACAATACTAGACACAACTATAATTACTAATACCATACCAACAATTATCATAATCCTTTTCTTCATGCTCTTCATATTTTCTCCAATCAAAGTGCCCTCGTTTATTCTATACTATTCTTAGCTCGATATATCTTCCCAAACTGTATTACGTGTTCTTTAATTACTCTTAAAGCCTCTTCTTCTTTTTGAGGCATATTATCAACTTTACATAATAGTAAAAAAATTGGTGAATAGAAATGTAGTGCCATTAAGTAATGATCACCATCAATAAAAGTACCGGCTGCTATCATTTGCCTAAATACCTCTGCTTGATAATCAATTGCTGAATCAATATAAATTTTCTGATATATTTCTGCAATTTCTGAATTTCTATATTGCTCAATTATTAATAGCCTTCTTAATCTTCCTACAATGCTATCTCTCAAATAGAATAAAAATAATTCTTGACTTATTTTCACTAATGTCTCATCAGTCATTTCAGCAAAATTAACAGAAACATCTCCTTTTCTTGCATCTGGTACATGTAATTTATCATGCATAGCTCCCACTTCGTTTGCCATCTGCTGTATAATTGTTTCAAAAATATGATACTTACTTTTGTAATGTTTATATAATGAACTGTCTTTTATCCCTACCGCATTAGCTATATCCTTTACAGATACACCATCGTAACCATTCATTGAAAACAGCGTTAATGCTTCATTTAGTATTTTTTCTTTAGTTGTCATACAAAAAATACCATTCCTTTCTAGTTAACAAAGCTATTACACCAACCATTAATAATCACAAATATTCAATACTAGCGTCAATAAATTAGGCTAGTGAACACTAGCTAATTATAGCTAACATTCACTAGCCTGTCAAGATAGACAAAGTTCTAAGATAAGAAATCAATATATTCCTGCGGAATCAAAACTTCCCTTTCCTTTAAGGTAGCTGTCAAAGAACTTCAACACTATGTTATTCATCGTCTCAATAACATAATATTTGTCAGCTTTAGTCTGACTATTGATTTTTTTTATCGATCCGCAAATCAGCTTTGTAAGTAATGGAGAAAAAAGCGGCAAATCAGTAAGGCTCATATGATTTGTACCCTTGATGTAAACATCGTACGCATTGGGGGCTGTATTAGATACGGCCTTGTTAGGATAGATAAAGTCAGTATTTGCTTCAATCAAACTCATCACGTCATCTGAGTAGAAGTTGAGTATTGGCACAGGGTAGATTTCGTTGTTGAGCACAGGTTTACCATCTACAAGTTCCATATACTCGCCAGACATCTCCCCATCAATATCAATTACCGCATCGATGTCATTGCGCTCTCTAGCAACTTGTGCACTAGCCGCACCCCCCAGTGAATGTCCCATCAAACCAATTTTATCAGTGTCAATAAGCTTATAGACTGGACCTGAGCCATTGCCTTTTGCATTCTTGATAATTGTATCAACCACGAAATTCATGTCCTCCGTACGGAGCTTCATCCACTTCTTAGTAAGATTAAAATCTTCTTTATCATCATAAACGTCGTTGTTGCAATCAAGCACCTCCTGTACAAAGGATGTATTTACCATCGTAGATTTGCCATCTACATCTACAGTGTACATGGAATGATAAGGATGGTCGATGGAGCATACAACATAGCCATTGCTTGCAAGTTCCATATAGGTTGAGGTATTACTCGTTTTTACGCCAAATGACCCATGTGAGAATACTACTAACGGATATTTTCCATCAATATTTTCTGGATACCAGAACTCAACATTCACTTCTCTGTTTTCACCTTTATTGTTGAAAGTCTCAACGCGTTTCTTATCTGTATAAGTGTATGTAGAAGTGGCAATCTCATATTCACCAGTCATCTTCGGCAATTTGTATTGTGGAAACACCATTGCAGGTGTGACAGCTATAAGCACAACCAATAACATAGCAATTGCCTTAAATACACTATTTACAGTTTTATATTTCTTTTCTTTACTGGTTTTCTGCTTGAGAAACCTATTGTAAATAAGTGACCATGTGCCAAGTAGAGCCCAGACAAGTAATATTGCAGCAAGTAGTTTCCATCGGAAACTCCACTCAATAACAGATATCAGTGTAAAAATGACGAAAGCAGCAAAAACACCTATTCTGGTAATACTTCTGACTTTCTTTTGACTCGACTTAGTTTTGATGCAGTATGTTGTAAATGCAGCCTCAATAACCAAAGAAATGATAAGTACTATTATTCCCATGTCTAACTCCCCTTTTTATTTTTTACCATTCTTTCTTCTGCAATAGACCTGTCGTATTGTATATCTATTAGCGTCGCAGACAGTGCTACTTAAAATGTGAGATTTCAATTTATAAATGTAAATCAGTATAAAGAACACTATATATATTAAATTTTATTTAAGTTTAGAATATACAACCTCTAATCTAATGTATATATCTTAAACAGTATGCTACATATATAGAAAGGTAAGATGTCAAAAAAGAGCGATAAGCTGTAATCAGATACAACCACCACTCTTCTTATATTCTTAATCTAATTATATCTCTGTTTCTTTATCTTGAATTATATCTGGCTCTTCCTTTACATCTTCTTTTAGCTTCTTGAGCTTTTCATTAATTCTATTTGCTGTTTTTTTATCCTCCCTCCCTGATAAGAAGCGGACCAACACATAGATTCCAGCAATCTGTATGAATAACATAGTTGTATGTAGGAAACCTACTACCCAGCCCAATAAATTTGCCGTAATTAATATAGCGCCTTCTAGTACCACGAAATGAATAGCAAATCGAATCTTCATTTCCTTTTCTGGTATCTCCTTCGGTGAATAAAATATAAGACTTGGCAAATTACCTATCATCGCGCATATCATATAAATAAAAATAGCCTTTAATTCAAAATTATCATCTGGAGTAAAAATTTGGCGCAATATAGTAATACTTATCATTAAAATTGCAAATATGATTAAATACGCTCTTATAAATTTTTTTAAATAATCTGTAAATTTCATTACACATTTCTCCTATAAGCCCAACATCTTCTTTAATACAGGTACATACTGTCTTGAGACAACTACGCTTTCTCCATTATCCAGCTTTGCTTCAAACCTACCGCTTATGGAAGGTTTAACAAACGATATTTTTGCTATATTTATAATAATAGATTTGGATGCTCGAAAAAAGTTCTTCCCCTCACACATTTCTTCCAACTCATAAAGCTTCTGCTTTGACTCAAATACCTTGTCTTTACAATAGATAAATACCTTGTTATCCACTGCTTCAAAATAATATACTTCTGAAATTCTAAGTCTGTGGATATTATCCTCGCTAAAACCAATTAACACAGAGCTATTCGTTTTTAATTTATTTAGCAATTTCAGAATATTATCATCCACTGCATGACACTTAATGATAATTTCTTCATCCTGATTCTTGCTGATTTCTTCAATTGTCACTTTCATATCATCACCACTTAGCTTAGACCTCTCCGAGTTCTTTCTTTAAATCCATAATATATGTCTCTTGAATCTTTCTTAAATTCATGAATATGTAAGATAAAATCTCCATCAAAGGATTTTTTATATGAATTTCCTCTGTAAAATCAATCTTGGTGCCACCATTTTCTGTTGTAGTAAAAATGCCAATCCAGTGCCCCTTCATATTATTATTTTCCAAGTCAAATTCATATCTCTCATATTCCTGCTTTGTGGTAATTGTAAAATATGTAGTAAATCCATCTTTTGTATATTCAATAAATTTATTACCATCATCTAATATCTCTATCTTTGACAAATCACTTCTCCAGCTATATTTTTCATTGTTGGTCACAACATCCCATACAGTTGACACATTAGCATTAAATGTAGCTATAATGTTTGATTTTCTCATTGAATCCTCCGAACAAAACTATATAATTTTATGTTTTATTGACTGAATTTTCAAGACTTCCCTTTTATTTATCATACTCTAAAAAATTCCTTTTTTCAATTTGGGATTTGATTTCAGAAGAAAAACTTGATAAGGCTGACAGCAACGATGAAGATATCAAAAGGTACCGTAGCTTGTGCTTACTACACCTTTTTAGATATAATAGACTTATCTATGTACTTGAATTTACCGTTTCATGTTTTTATTTATTTTTCCTAAGCAAAACAGACATATATCTCTACATCGATGACATTTAATTTTCCAGTCACCACCATTTTCTTCCCCAAAAGCATAATCCCAGCAAACTGTTTGCTTCATATTTGACTCACCTAAGGCATTTACAGGACAAACCTTAACACATAAATCACAATTATTACAAAAGTTATCCTGAAGTATTTGATCTGGTTGTAATTCTAATTCTGTTAGTATAACACTTAGCCAAACCATGTTACCAAATTCAGGGGTGATAAGTAATGTATTTTTCCCTATCGTCCCCAATCCTGCTGCTTGTGCAGCATGTTTTCCTGAAACTATATTTCTGGATCTTTGTGTATTTGTATCATATTCAGTAGGTCCAATGGTTCCAGTAGGAATAGCAACGGCTCCTAGCTTCTCCATATCCGTACAAAACTTTACAGAAATTTTATCCATATCATCTGATAAAATATTACGTATGATTGTATAAGGAACAGTTGTATTACAAGCCAACGCCCCAGCCAGAAATCTTTTTGCAAATACGATTACTGACTTACATGAGGGTAAAACATCCGTTGGCGCAAAGCCCTTTGGGGCATTTTCAAATCTATCAATACTAGCTATTCCACACAAATCCGCCCCTAAATTATATAATCGTTCTTTAATTTCTTTACTATCCACATTCTTTTCCCCCAAATCTCATTATTTAAGCATGTCCCCACGTTTGTTTTCATAAAAAGAAGCCAACGTTGTATTTACACATTTACAATAATTCTCATCATATCATTCAAATGATTCATGTTTAAATTATTTGAGTTTATATTTCAGACAAATAGAATATCATTTACTCTCAGCTTCAAAATTATACTTAACTTGCTTTAGCAACGTTAAATAGCGAATAAAAATACCCTCCAGCTTCCATCAGCTGTTCAAATGTACCCTTTTCTTCTATAGTTCCTTCATGCATTACAACTATTTCATCATACTTACGAAGTAAACTTTCTTCAAGCTTATGTGTTACAATAATTCTTGTAAGCTCCTTCATATCAAGTATTTCATTTTCTACCTGAAAGGCTGTTGCATTATCAAGAGCTGCTGTAGCTTCATCCATAAGCAATACGGGTGTCTCTCTAATTAAACATCGTGCTATAGAAACACGCTGTTTTTCACCCCCCGATAAATTATGACCACTTTCACCACAGTTATAATTCTCTCCTTTTTCAGAAATTAAATTAGAAAGACCTGCACGTGAAATTGCTCTCTCCATTTTATCCTTGTCAAACTCTTTAAACATTGTAATATTACTTTTTATACTCTTGTCAAACAAAAATACATTCTGCTGAATAACTGAAACTACATCATATAAACTATCTAAATTTATGTCAGATAGTTCGTTTTCATCAAGTTTTACTTCTCCACCATAATTATTAAAATATCCAAGTAACAATTTTATAAGTGTAGATTTGCCACATCCACTACCACCAACTATTGCATAACTTTTACCCTTTTCAAAAGTCATATTTATACCATCCAATACGACTTTCCCCTCATCATATGATAAAGCAACATCTTTTAATGTGATTGATGACTTTATTCCATTAATTCTTATTTTGTCATCTTTAATATCTTCATCCTTTATAACATCAGCTATTTTATCAATCAAGGCGATGGCTGCTTTCCTATTACTAATAAGAGGAACTAGTTGCTTAATAGGATCAAGAATATAATTTGAAAGTTGCACACAAGCAAGTACAGACGCTATAGACATAACACCCTTAAATGTAAAATAAATTCCAAGAATAAAGATTATACCTACAACCAATAATGACGATATCTGGCCTGCTATAAACATCGCATCATTAGTTTCACGACGGTCACGCTTTGTTTCCTCTAATGTAAAGTTCTGATTCCTAAAAAGCTCAAGCACTTCTTTTTCCGCTTTAAAACTTTTTATAACAAAAAAGCCATTTAATAAATCTTTAAGCTGATCAACAAAACTTTCATTTTCATCAGATGTCTTTTTTTCTTTTGTTACTAATCGTCTTCCATATATCAGTGATACAGTTACAGGAATAATACATCCACCTACAACACATAGCATCATTGTCATATTAATATAAGCCATTGCTGCTAATGTCGCAATAAACATAACTGCATTATTGAAAATCATTATATTGCCATTTAGATAATTCAATTCTATCAAACTCAGGTCATTTGAAAATGAACTAATTATTTTTCCTGATAGCGCACCACTAAACTCTCCAATAGATTTTTTTAGTATCTTTTCAAATACATACTTTTTAAATTGTGATAACGCTCGCTTCATATATGAATTTTTAAAGATTTTTAATAATGTACTAAATACTAAAAAAACTACAAGCACTATTACTATAAATATCATCGAGCGCTTAAATAAAGCTAGATCTGTTTTTTGCATTGCATCAACAATAAACATTATAAAATATGCAAGAGATATATTTACCGCTACAACAATTATCTGCAATATCAGGGTTATAACAAAGGTTATTCTATTATTTTCCATGAATTGTCTTCTACATTTTTTACTCTCGTCGTTTATATTTTGCATTTTTGCCTCCTAAAATCACTTTAAATTAAAGTGTAAAATTAAATTATCACAAAATAAAGACTGGCTGAATCAGAAAAACCACAAGCGGACGCCAGAATTATCACCCATCTATCTGTCTTTAGACGCATCTTTTATCATGTATATAACATTTTTCGCAAGCTTCTGCATCATGTTGTTTAGATTAACATTCATACCATCAAACCGATAACATTTTTCAAGCACATATACTTCTAAAACACCATCAAGGAAGCATTGGACATAGTTAAAAATATACTTGCCATTTTCCTTCATTTCAGGCTTATCCTCTAAATTGCTAATTATAATATCAGCTATTTTTTTATTAAAATAATCACCAGTTTCCCTAATGCATACTTTTTCCCTTATTTTTGAAGCCCGCTCTCTATTTTGTGTAATAAGTATAGTTAATTCAAAATGCAGCTTCCCGGCTAAAACTGAGCCTTCCTCTAGATACACTGCATACAGTTGAAGCAGTTTATTGATCACTGTCTCCATAGAGTAGTCCTGATTAAACAATAGGTCTATTCTTTCACGGAAATTATCAGCTTTGAATTCCCTATCCATTACATCAACTATTAACTCATCGATATCCTTATAATACAAATAGATACCGCCTTTACTGATTCCTGCTTCCTTTATTACATCTGTCATATTTATTTCATACAATGTTTTTTTCATTAATACTCTAGCTGCTGCATCAAGAATTTCTCTTTTTTTATTGTCTTTGTATGCACCGCTTACCTTCGGCACTATATATGACTCCTTTCAAATTCATTTTTAATATTTAATATACATAACATCAATGATCGGATTTTTTAAGTTAGGTTTCTAATAACTAAATTCTCATGTTTGGCTACTCATACTAAACGTATAAATGAGACTGCTCCCATCTATTTTAAATCATATAATGTTTTCCTTTATATGTCAATACAAAAAGTGAGATTACTCCCATTTATTTGTTTGCAATTAGATATCAGTATGGTATTAGGAATTTGTTACCTTTCTCTTTGTAAGAAAATAGTATTTGCTTTTAAGCACAAAAAAAGATGTCTTCCAATGACCTGAATCTAAGAAAACACCTCAACATTTTTTCCGTTATGTACACCGAGAGGATTTTTTGACGAACCACTAAATTATATTATAACGTGTGTAGATACTTCGCTTTAAATGCATTTAAATTAAATATATCTCTTCCGAAAACATATATCCTATATACAGGACAACCATTTCTAAAATTTGGCATATCATTTCTCTTAAAATAGATACCATTTGCCTTCAATTCTTCTTCAGCATTTATAATTTCAGATTTATCGAACGTCATAGCAGCTATGTGCGCGGTCGCCCACTCATCGCTCATTAAATCCTCAAGAGCATATTTTACTAGCTCTGCTTCTGTATTAAATGATTTCAATATATTTATTTTTCCACGTTCAGAATATGAATAATTATATTTTCCTTGATTTTCATCAATAATTATTCCTTCTGGTGCATGATGTTTTCCAATACTCAATTCCGAAAAGGAATAGCCATTACATTCCAGATACGTTTCTAATTCCTTAATTGTATCCATATCATTTCCCCGTTTCTAATTTGATTCAAAGTCAGTAGATTAGTTATTCTTATATCTAGGCATACCTTTAAATGCTGTATTAATACATTCCTACAATTTGTCAATTTCTCAGATACACTAACATTACTCAATTCATTTTGTTCAACATTGAATCCAATCCCACCATGTAGAGTGGTATTCTCTCTCTTCAACCTTATATTTCGCTTTACATCGATTGCATCTCACCAAGTAATAATCAACATAACCACTTTCATTCATATGTACAGTATCTGTAATTGTAATATATCCTTCTGCCTCTAATTGTCTCGGATTAGAGTTTTCTCTCAAAAGGCAGCAAGGACAGCCTTTTCCACTCATATGCCATTCTATGGTTTCAATTGCTTGCTTTAGGAATCTTTTATTAGGATGAATCAATCCTCCCAATTCAACATTTTTTGTTTTGGATTTTATTTCAGATAAATATGGTACAAATTCCATAATTGTCTCATGATTCTGTCCCAATGAAATTATCTCACAACTTGCACTCCATATTCTTTTCGAATCTTCTGAAAGCATATCATCAATCAGTACCTTTGTTGTTTTCTTCGATTCTCTCATAATTTACCCCCTTACATTATAGATCATATTATTGTAATTCATTTTACCATTCTGCCTACAATAATCCATGAATCACAACTCCCTCTATCTATATGAATATACTTTGGTTTACTTGTCTCTATTTGTTCTCCACTACATACTTTAGGTTGCAGTCCAAATACTTCTGTATCAGTTATTTGATAATACTCACTTTCATAAAATCTTGAGCATATCACATCATCAATTTTCAATCTTTCAAATTCTTGTACTGTCATATTAACTTGGTCCCCTAAATTGTAATATCTTTACTTAGGAATATTCATTTCAAACTTATATCCTTCTTCTGTAAAAAGCTTGACTCTTTGTATTTCTGTATTTAAATCAACATCTCGATACTCATAATAATCGCCTTCATAGCAACTGAAGCAACTTACGATTTCAACCTTTCTGCCTTTATATAAAAATTGTTTGCCAATATTACTTTTCATCACTGATTCTATACTCATATCTTAGACCTCTAAATTCTAAAAAAATAATAAGTTAAAAGCAAACAGCAAAATACGGTTCCTTTCTTTCTATAATTTGTTCACCATACTTGCTAATTTTATAGACTTTACCGTCTCTGAGCTCGTAGGATATTTTCTCCATTTCCTTCTCTGCTCCACCATAAGGATACCAACTCCACTTAACTCTTTTTGCATTACCGATACTAAACTCAGTCTCAGAGTTATTTACCACCGATGGTTCTAACACAATCAATCTCTCCCCAGAATTAAATATTATTACTAATATTTCGCCATCAAAAGAATATTCCTTAATCTTATGAAAATTATCTCCAGGTTTTCCAAACCAATCTCCATAAAAGCAGATACTTCCTCCATTTTTTTTAATCTCAAATAATTCTGATTCTTTTTTGCGTTTGTAAAGATGCATTTTTTCTTTTACTATTTCTGATGCCTCTTGTAATGCCTCCAAGTATCTTTTTTCGAGCATGATTTTTTCAGACTCATATTCTAGATAATATCCATCCCTACCTTCATCAACTGTTCCAATTTTTCTATCACCTAAAAGTATGTTGCATGGTGTTACTGGACCGTACCCATACTCACATTCTGCAAAAACATAGCGTTTACACTTAGGACAAAACACTATAAAATTTGCAGATAGTTGATACGAAATCTTAGTATCGCAATATATACATTCAATTGTTTCCATCATAATCACGACCTTTCTTAGACCTTGAGTTGAGGTATGTCACAAATCTAACTATATTATACCAAATATAATGCAATTTTTTTACATTAGTGTTAAAGTAAAATAGTAGCCACAAATCTTTTGAATCTATTACTATATATCTACCTTTTTAAGTTTATTGCTTTATCCTTGTTATTCGTTTTTGTCAATTTTATAAGTTCTTAAAGATAAAACAAAACCCCCAAACGCAAGCGTTTGAGGGTTTCTGAATATCGTAGATATTATCTCTTTGAGAACTGTGATGCCTTTCTTGCTTTTTTTAGACCATATTTCTTTCTTTCCTTCATTCTTGGGTCTCTTGTCAAGAAGCCTGCTTTTTTAAGAGCTGGTCTGAGTTCTTCATCAGCTTTTAAAAGAGCTCTTGAAATACCATGTCTTATTGCACCAGCTTGACCAGTGAAACCTCCACCAACTACTGTGCATATAGTATCAAACTTTGTAAGTGTATCAGTGAGGGTTAATGGTTGCTTAACTATAACCTTCATTGTTTCCAAACCAAAGTATTCATCTAATGATCTGTCATTTATAAGTATCTTACCTTCTCCTGGAACAAGTCTTACTCTTGCTATTGATTTCTTTCTACGTCCTGTACCGTAATAGTATACCTTAGCCATTATTATTTTCTCCCTCCCTTAAATATTTAAATCAAGTGCTTCAGGCTTCTGTGCCTGTTGTTCATGCTCAGAACCAGCGTAAACTTTGAGTTTTCTGAACATTTGTCTACCAAGACTGTTCTTTGGAAGCATTCCCTTTACTGCTAATTCAATAGCTCTTTCAGGATGTTTTTCCATCAAATGTCTGCACTTAACTTCCTTCAATCCACCTGGATAAAGAGAGTGAGATCTGTAAATCTTCTGATCAAGCTTTTTACCTGTGAAAGCAACTTTTGCTGCATTTAGTACAATTACATGATCGCCAGTATCACAATGTGGTGTATAAACTGGCTTATTTTTACCTCTTAAAATACTAGCAACTTCACTTGCTATTCTTCCAAGTGGCTTGCCTTCTGCATCAACAATGTACCATTTTCTTTCAACTTCTTCAGCTTTTGCCATGAAAGTTTTCATTTCTTAATACAACCTCCTTAAAAATCTATAACCTTTTTTATGTTAACAGTTAATTTTACATTGATTATCAAAGTAACCGTTTAGGACACTTAAACATTTTAATATAGAGATAACTCTCTGTCAAGTATAAATTGCGAATAATTTAATTTATCTCTTATTATCTCTCTATTTATCTCGATATATGTGTGTATCTCTTGTATAATCACTCGCCATCTCACTTTTTTCCTATTTTATTTGTAAGTTCTTGTATTCAGGCGGAGTTTTTACAAAACGGAATCTAGGCATTTATTATCCATTGGCTCTGTGCATATGTATCACTTCGAACTAATCACCTTTTGAATTAATCACTTTTATAAATTAATTACCTTGAATTAAACCGAATCAAATTGAACCCTACTGCAATGTAAATCCAATTTCACACCCTTGGTTATGACGGCTCTTACAATATATTTCTCCTCCATGCTCATTTACAATGTACTTGCAAATAGATAGTCCTAAGCCTGAGCCAGGTATACTTGAGCTTCTTGACTTCTCTGCTCTATAGAATTTATCAAATACATATGGTATATCGTCAGAGCTAATACCTATTCCGTTATCCTTAACTTTAATAAGTACATATGCCCCATCCCGTTCTGCTTCAATTAATATCTTACCCTTTCTTTCACCAATATATTTCATACTATTCTCAACAAGATTATATAAAACTTCTGTTATGCGCTTTGTATCAATTGTTACTAGCATATCGGCTGTTTTAGTCTCATAATGAAAATCCATGCCTTTTTGTTTTACATATACCTCTAACTCTTGCATTACTGATTTAAAATATCCTAGGAAATATACCTCTTGTCTATTAATATCTAATTGTTTTAATTGTGTGTTTGAGTATTCAAGCAATTCATTAATCATACTTATTAATAGATCCGTTTTATCTATAATAATCTTTACATATTCTTCTTGGCTCTCAGGCGTTCTAGCTATACCATCTCTAAGCCCTTCACTATAAGCTTTGATAGTGGAAATAGGTGTTTTTAAGTCATGAGAAATGCAAGAAATCAGTTCTTGCTGAGATTTTTTAAGCTTCTCTTCCCGTATTTGTTTATCTTTTAGTTCATCTCTCATTAATTCAAAGGAATACGTTAAATCTCCAACCTCGTTTTCACTTATTGTCTTATCATAAACTCTTACAACCTCTAAATCATAGTTTCCGGCAATTATACCCTTTGCAGAACTACAAATCTCCCTTAATGGTCTTAAAATACGTCTGTTGCAATATTCAGTACTTCCTATTAATATTAAAACACTTATAAAAATCCCGAAGAAAATTGGAGAAAAGCATTTTCTTACTCTGATAAAGGTTGTATCCTGCACAACTTCTGCCTTAGGCACTAGAAAAGTTACGAAGCCCACAGTTTTGTTATTTTGCTGCAATGTAAAGCTTTCCTTAATATCATTTTGATTATTCATTTTGAAACTTTTATCGAACTGTAACATCTCTTGAACATTTATGATGTCACCCATGTTGTCTGTGAAAGGTGTCTCGCTATATAAAACCCTACCATCTAGGTCAAAAACCATATAAGGATATTTTCCTCTACTATACATGCCCTGTTCTATTTCATTTTTTTGCTCTGACACGAGTAATCTTATCTCGTTATCATATATATTGAAATCCAAGTTTAGGAATATATAAATGCTCATTAACATCGAAGCAAAAAGAACCACTACTATCACAGCAGTCGTTATAAAATTTTTTTTATAAATACTATTGTTCATAAGTAGTCTCCTTTTATGGAAATCATAATGTGATACGTTATTATACTAGTTTGCATCCAAAGGGTTTATCTGGTTAATAGTATAGTTATAATTCATAGCATCACATGGTATACATATATTGTTGAGTTTGTATCATATTGAAAACTTGTAACCTGCTCCCCACACTGTTTTTATGTAGTCTAGTCCAAACTTATCTAACTTCTCACGTATGCGCTTCACATAAACTGTTACGCTGTTGTCATCACTGCACCCATTATATCCCCATATACCTTCATATATCTGGTCTTTCGAAAAAACTTGATTAGGATTTCTTGCGAAAAAGAATAGTATATCAAATTCTTTAGTTGTTAATAATAAATTTTCACCATTTGCTAATGCAGAATATGAAGACTTGTTAAGTATAAGTTTTCCTATTTCAATTTCTTCTTTACTTGTATTATTGCTGTCTTGAGATTTCTCATACCTTCTAAGCTGTGCCTTTACTCTTGCGACCAATTCTAAAGGACTAAACGGCTTTGTTACATAATCATCAGCACCTATCCCAAGTGCAATGACTTTGTCCATCTCTCCACTTTTAGCTGAAATCATAATAATAGGTACATCTGAGTTTTCACGAACCTTTTTGCATACATGTATTCCATCTATCTTTGGCAGCATTATGTCTAAAAGTATCAAGCCTGGCTGATTCTCATAAAATGCACTAAGGCCCGCATCTCCATCGAGTGCTACTATTGGAGCAAACCCCTCAACCTCTAAATATGCACTCAAAATATTTGCTAGCTCTTTTTCATCTTCTACTATTAGTATTTTCTGCCCCATATTCTGCTCCATTTCTTATCTGAACAGCATTAACCCAAACGTTGTGTACCTCTATAATTATATATTAAAATATATCGTATATAGGAGATTTTCACAAGTTCTACCAACCCTTTTCTTTTAAAAATTTATATACTGTCTCTTCTCTTTCCGGAGCAGTTTCTTCATTGTATTGCTCCAGCTTCAAATCACCGTCAATTCGCCCATCCTTTAAATAAATGATACGATTGCCTCGTAGCGCAGCTTTCAAGTCATGTGTTACCATAACTACAGCTTGCCCCTCTCTATTAATGTCTGTAAATATATCAAGCACGCTTTGACCCTGTGAAGAATTAAGTGCTCCTGTTGGTTCATCTGCAAATAAGACCTTAGGTTGGTTGATTAAGGCTCTACATATAGCAACCTTTTGTTTTTGCCCTCCAGACATCTGATTAGGGAATTTCTTCTTTTGTGAATTAAGTTCCATTTTATCTAACAAAGTATCTATTTTTAACTCAATGTCTTTGCGTTCTGCATTTGTTTTGTATGTAGGGCTTAGTATGTTTTCGTATACATTGAGATTTGGAATTAAATTAATTCCTTGAAATACAAAGCCTAATTTTTCTTTGCGTAACTTTGATATTTCCTTCTCATTTAGCTTTGTAATGTCTGTTCCTTCAAATGAAACCTTTCCTGTAGTCACATCGTCCATTCCACTCAGTGCATAAAGTAGTGTTGATTTCCCTGAACCTGAACTTCCCATTATTACAGTGAAGTCTCCTTCATATACCTCCAAATCAAGATTCTTGATAACGTTGTTTACTTCTCCATCACTTATAAAGCTCTTACATAATAACTCAGTTTTTATAATTGCGTTTTTCATTTTTTATCAACCTTTCTATATTTTCAATCTGCCTTTATTGAACCTGAACTAGGTCTTCTTTATCTTCGCAACGGACTCCATGATCTCTGTTTATTCCTGTACTAAATCTCTCACACATACTTTTTTCAAGGAGCGAGATGATAATAGTGTACTTAGGATAAATATAATAACTATCACAATATTAGTAACTACTATATGTACAAAGTTGTAGGTTACAGGATATTTTATGAAGCCAAACATGCCTAAGGATGTCTTCATAATAGTAGGATAAAAGATAATAATCATTGGAACGGCTAGCGCTATAGATGCTCCAGCAATAATTCCAACATAATACAAGTTTGAAAGAACTAAATGTCCTGTTGAATAACCGAGACATTTATAAATCCCATTTGTTTTTTCGCTATTTGCATTTTTAAGCAAGACAATACAAAAAATATTAATACCTCCAACTAAAAGCACCACGGCAACAACTGGTGGAATGGCGTTCTTTTGTGGTGTAACAATCATATCCATAATGCTACTAAATGCTTCTGTCCTAGCAATAACGTTTCCACTTACGCCTATCTTTTCTTTCATATCCTCAATAAAAGCTTTGACATTCTCATCTTGTTTAAGAAAAATAGAAAAATTGTTATATTCAAAATCATAATTATTTTCAGAATATACAGCTGTTGTCAATCTACAAGCTTTGCCCATATCGTAGTAGGTTTGAAAAATACCAGTTATCAATAAATCAGCTCTTTTCTCCCCTTCTAAATACACTTCAATATAGTCTCCAACATCTTTATTCAGCTCCTCTGCCACTTTACTTGAAATAGAGATTTCTTTTCCTGTCTTTGGGTTATTGCCTTTAATAATAGGCAGATTTGTTTTGGAAAAGTCATCATAAACGAATACCGTCATCGTTGTTATATTCATTCCTTTTTTCCATTTTAAAGTAACGTTTCTATCAAGATTATTTGGAAGGTAGTAATCTATTCGATTATCCTCTTCAAGTACTTTTTGAATTGTCCTAAAATTCTCACTATCAGTAGTACCAATCATAACATCGCTTTTGTCTATTCCAAGCCAATAATCATTGTTTTCCTTCATTGTATATGCAACATCCAAAGATATCACAGCAAAATTAACACTGAATATAGTAACTATAGCAGTTATGATTATACTGATAGCACTTTTTTTATCTCTCGCTATAGTCCTTATCGCAATCCCAAATGCAGAAAACTGTATTTTAGAATTACCTTTATATTTCTTTTTCTTCTTTGTATTTGTGTTTGATATCCCATTTAGTGCATTAACAGGCTTTACCTTTCTCGTTTTACCAATAATCAAATAAATAATCCCCAGCACGAGGCTTACTATTACTATGTAACAAAGACTTCCTGGTATTAATATATTGTTTGAAACTACTTGGCCAATGTTTTGAAATACAGAACTCAAAATAATATTAGATATAAATATTGAACTTCCTATTCCTATCACACAAGCGGCAGAAACTATAATAAAGTAAAACTTTATGTACATTTTTAAAATATCATTGGAGGTATACCCCATGGTCTTATATAATGCTATTGTTTTGGCATCTGAAATCATTGCATTACGTATCATAAAATTAATTATTAGGCAGCTTACAAATAGCATTATGAAGCCAATTGCCAAAAAAACCGCCCCCACTATGTGAGCTGGAAGTAAATAATTATCTATTCTATCTTCAAGAGTGCCCACATACCCTCTTATTTGACCACCAAATTTCTCTCTATAAGCCTCTACTATCTTACTTCCTTTAATTTCATCCTTTCCATAAATTTTAACAACCAGTTTTGAATCTATATTTTGTGGTAGTTTTTTGACTAATAAATCGCTATCATATGCAGTTGATGAATTGTATACCTCTGCATATATACCTTTCACTGTGTATATCATTCCACCACTTGCAAATTGTATTTTAATCTTATCACCAGTATGAATATTATACTCATTGCTTATAACTGCTGGTAATATGCATTCATTTACCTTAAGTGTATCAATTACATTTCTATCTCCTTCGAGATAACGTACTTTTCCATAAATTGCAGCATTATATTCTGTAAGTTTTAAAAAGCTCTCTATCTTTTTCCCTTTAGATGTTATCTCCTCTGAAATATAGTGTTGTTTTTTATATTCAACTCGTTCTACCTCATCAAGCTTTTTAAATTGCTCTCCCATTGAAATCGCATCTTCATCTTTTTCAGAATAAGGATATACAACCGCATCGGATGATTCACACTCCTTAGCAAGCTCTTGAAAAGGTTCATCCAGAGATATTAATATGCTCACCGAAGCACTTAATAGCAAGGAACATAGCGTAATTATCAAGAATATCATTACTGATTGCAATTTCTTGTGTCTAAAATTTTTAACCCACATATTTTTATTCCTTTCGTTTATTAGCTCAACTTGATACATTTATTTTTATAGAGCTGTTATACTAGTTGCATATAAAAGGTTAGTACTGTTTATATAGTCATTCTATGTTTTCATAACATCGTAGGATGTGCAAACGTTATTCAATACTAATTCATATAAAAAATATTTACTATAATTTTAATGTTAATTAGCATTATAATGTATCACGCGAGTTAGTTTATCTATATTGATAATGATAAAGTGTAAATATAAAATAAAAATAGGTAAATTATTAATAATTATTAATAGACTGGCTACAGATAATACTAATTTGCATCTAAAATATAGAAAAACCACATTTTGAATGCAAATTAGTATATGAACGACTTTATATACATACGAGTTTTGGGATAGGTATGTTATAAATAAGTAGCACTAAAAAAGAAGTCCCATCATCGATATGCGCTCCAAAAGTTAGATACAATTTGTCTAACTTTTGTATGCATATCACATTCATCTGGGACTTCTTTTTATAAACTTATAACTATTCTAAATTAGAAAACTTAGGTAACAAATATGTAAATTTTCCTTAATAATAGATTTCCATTAAATATAATCCCTCTGCAGGCGCAGTTTTGCCAGCTCTGGTTCTATCTTGACTCTCTATAATATAGGGTATTTCATCTGCTTTAATTTTTCCTATCCCAACATATACCAAAGTCCCAGCAATTATTCTGACCATATTATATAGAAAACCATTGCCAGAAACTTCAATAGAAATCAAATTATCTTCTTTTTTCAGAACATCTATACTATATATTTCTCTAACAGTACTTCTGACTTGTCCTCCTGTGGCTTGAAAAGCTGCAAAATCATGTTTCCCTTTAAAATAATTTGCACCTCTTTGCATCTCTTCAAAGTTCAATTCTGGCCTCACATGATATGTTCTATTACGCATTATTGCCGACGAGTGAGCCTCATTGCAAATCAAATATCTATATTTTTTACCTTTTGCGCTGTATCTTGCATGAAAATCTTCCGTAACCTCTTCAGATTTTTTTATCACTATGTCAGTTGGAAGTAAGTTGTTTATGGCATAAGAAAATTTGTCCCCTGGAATACTCGATTCTGTTAAGAAATGTGCGACCTGACCATATGCATGTACACCTACATCTGTTCTACTGCAGCCTACCAACCCAATTTTACCGCCTAACAGCCTAGAAAGGACCTTTTCAATAGTCTCCTGTACAGTATTTGCATTTTTCTGTATCTGCCATCCATGATAGCTGGTACCATCATACTCAATTGTAAGCTTAATTTTTCTCATCGTTCCACCTAACGAATTTATTAATCTTCAAGTTCCTAAGGTTCAGTGAGAGTAAAAGCACTTTCTAATACTCTTTGAACTCTGCTTAAAATACTTTATACTGCATAACCAATACCCACACCATAAATACAGTAGTGATTGATGCTACTATTACATCATTTTTCGTAAAACTAAGCTGCTTCATCCTTGTTCTTCCTTCACTACCTCTATAGCACCTTGCTTCCATTGCTGTTGCTAACTCATCTGCTCTTCTAAAAGCACTAATAAATAGTGGAATCAATACGGGAATAAAGCTTTTTGCACGTTGCACCAAATTTCCATTATCAAAGTCTGCACCTCTTGATGACTGCGCTTTTATAATTTTGTCTGTCTCTTCTAGAAGCGTTGGTATAAACCGTAACGCTATTGTCATCATCATTGATATTTCATGAACAGGTACTCTAATATGGTTAAGTGGTCCCAGAAGCTTTTCAATTCCATCTGTTAGTGTCATTGGTGTGGTAGTATAGGTTAGTAGACTAGCAATAATAATCAGAAGAAAAAGCCTAATAGCCATCTTAATAGCAACATCTATTCCTTCATACGTCATTTTAAGAAATCCTATTCTAAAGACTTCATGTCCACTTATTGTAAACATATTAATCAAGCCAGCAAATATAACTATAAACAATATAGGCTTTAGACCCTTTAAAACAAATTTGACAGGTATATTTGAGGCAACAACAGTAAGTGCTGTAAATATAGTTAACAGCAAATAACCCCAATAAGTATTTATCATAAATATGAATATCATCATTATAAAAGTAAGTAAAATCTTTGTACGCGGGTCAGACTTATGCAAAAGCGAATCACCTGGTACATACTGCCCGATTGTTATGTCCCTAATCATATTATATTCAAAAGGCTAACGCCTTCTGTTATTCTCCCCTCTAAGTATCTGTTTTAGTTTTTCAAATTTTTTAGCTTCTAATCAAGCCTAATAGTTTAATTACTCTTTAATTGTTTTATTACTTCTTTTGAAGCTGCTTCAACGGTATATACATTTTCATTAATATCTGGAAATATTGTTTTGAGCTTTTTCATTAAATAGGTAATTTGCGGTGCTGATAGTCCAATTTTCTCTAATTCTTCTGGCTGTTCATATACCTCGTTTGATGGTTTATCCATGAACACTGTACCATCGTTCATAACTATTACTCTATCTGCCAGCTTAGCTATATCCTCCATACTGTGAGACACAAGGATTATCGTCATATTAAAATCTTTATGTAGCCTTTTAATATACCCAAATATTTCTTCACGCCCACTTGGATCCAGACCTGCTGTTGGTTCATCCAAAACCAATATTTTAGGCATCATCGCAACGACACCTGCAATTGCAACTCTGCGCTTCTGTCCGCCAGAGAGTTCAAATGGGGATTTATCAAGAATTACCTCATCAAGACCAACTGATTTCAACGATGATTTCAGCATTTTTTCAATTTCTTCTTCTGGTAGCCCCTGCTTAACTAATCCAAATGATATATCCTTCTTAACAGTCTCTTCAAAAAGCTGGTGTTCAGGGTATTGAAAAACAATTCCTACCTGACGTCTTAACTCCTTTAAATTCTTTTGTGAGGTATCTATACCATTAATTATTACACGTCCCTTAGTAGGCTTTAAAATACCATTGAAATGCTGAATCAAAGTAGACTTACCCGAACCAGTATGGCCTATTAATCCAATAAACTCTCCATCATTTATCTCAATATTTATGTCATGTAGAGCGTTCTTTTCAAAAGGCCCTCCATTCATATACGTATAATACAAATTTTCTATCCTAATTGGCATTCTTTTCTGTTACTCCTATATATTATTCATCGTATTTTTAGTGTTAGTTAAATTAGTATTCATATATATTAATATTTTTAATATGTGTAAACTTTTTTACATGTTTTTAAACTCTTATGTTTTTATTACGATTAAGTATTATATTATAATTCGTTATTAATTCTTGTCAACCTATCATACCATAAATATAATACTATTTCGCATTTAAAATATAAAAAAACCATATTTTAAATCGCCGCTTTCACGGTGCGCTGCATAAGCAGCGTCTCATAGTATTGAACAACATTTGCGGGCTTCGCCCTAACGCCGCAGATGCGGCTATTTAAAATGTGACTCCACATTTTAAATGCAAATTAGTTTAAGTCCGTCGTGAAGTACAAAAGGCTATACAACTTATTAATAATATATATTAATCCCACACCTATAATAAAAATGTATGGATTTTATTCTATTATATATTATAATATTAATAACTTAGTCTACATTGTTGTTTAATAATTATGATTTATTTTATAATTATTAATATTATGATTTATTTTATAATTATTAATATCACGATTTAATGTATTTATACAATTAATAATTTGGGAGGCTAAATATCAGCCAATGAGTCAACACTATTTTACAGAAAATCCTGAGTCTGAAATTAAAGAAAAATCCTTTACTGAGAATATATGCGGAGTACAATTAAATTTTGAATCAGTAAGCGGCGTATTTTCATTTGGAACAAGAATTGATAGAGCTTCCTGCAACCTTATTAAAAACTTTACTCCAAGTGGATCATCAATACTTGATATTGGCTGCGGTTATGGAGCCATTGGCTTATATATTAAAGCTCTCTTTCCTTCTCAAGCCGTAACTATGATTGACGTTAACAATAGAGCTTTAGATTATGCGAAAAAAAATGCGAATACCAATAAACTTGAGATCGAGGTTCTCAATAGTAATCTTTATAGTGCATTAACAAACAGAATGTTTGATGATATAGTATCAAATCCACCAATTGCTGCTGGGAAAGAATTGAATAGACAGTTAATAACAGAAGCTTATCAATACCTAACTGAAAACGGTGCCTTATGGATAGTTGCATTTCATAATAAAGGTGGCTCTACATTAAAAGATATAATGAAAAGTGTTTTTGGGAATGTAACAGATATTGATAAAAGTGGAGGCGTCAGGGTATATAAAGCAGTAAAGAAAACTTAGCTTGTACCGAGCCGTAGGCGAAGGTAGAAGCTTAGTTGCACTTAAACTTGAAAGGTGTAAAGAAAACTTAGCTTGTGCCGAGCCGTAGGCGAAGGTAGAAGCTTAGTTGCACTTATACTTGAAAGGTGTAAAGAAAACTTAGCTTGTGCCGAGCCGCAGGCGAAGGTAGAAGCTTAGTTACACTTATACTTGCAAGGTGTAAAGAAAACTTAGCTTGTACCGAGCCACAGGCGATGGTAGAAGCTTAGTTGCACTTATACTTTAAAAAGTACTAAATATTAGATTTACGCAAATCATTAATCATTTTAAAAGCGTCATCCACTGTTAATGGTAATTTATTTATCTGTATACCCTGTTTTTTCAGGGAGTACATCAAATCTGTTACCTGAGGTACATCTAATCCTAAACTTTTTATCTTCTCAACATTACTAAACACCTCTTGTGGTGTTCCATCTAGAACAATACTTCCATTATCAATTATAATAAGCCTATTTGCCAATGCTGCTTCATCCATATGATGAGTAATGTGTATTATCGTAATATTTTCTTCCTTATTTAGTTTCTTTAAAACATTTATTACTTCTTTTCGGCCTATAGGGTCGAGCATTGAAGTAGCCTCATCTAAGATAATGCACTGTGGCTTCATTGCAAGTATACCTGCAATAGCAACACGTTGTTTCTGTCCTCCAGATAATAGATGTGGTGCATTTGTTTTGAATTCACTAATCCCAACTGTTGCTAAAGCCTCATCTACCCTCTTCCTAATTTCAGAAGGCTCTACGCCTAAATTCTCTGGGCCAAATGCAACATCCTCTTCAACAGTTGTAGCTATTATCTGATTATCTGGGTTTTGAAAAACCATACCGGCGTTACTTCTAATATTCCATACATTATTTTCATCAGCAGTATCCTTTCCCATAACTAATACAGTACCGTTCTTCGGAATTAGAAGTGCATTGAGAAGCCTTGAGAAAGTTGACTTTCCAGAACCGTTTCTTCCAAGTATAACTACAAAATCCCCTTTTTGTATCTGTACATCTACATCTTCAAGGGCCTTCACTTCATTATTTATTTCTCCATATGTGGTATAAGAAAAGCTTACTGAATTCACTTCAAATATATCTTTGTTCATAAATGACCTCCTATGTCCATCTAAAAACCAGAATTTAAGATTTAGTATTCAGAATTAAAACCTAAAACCAGGTTACTAACTCCACCTTTGACTTACTTCTGAATTCTGATTTCTATTCCGACACACATATAAATATAGGGATTAAACACCCTAAAGTGCCTAATCCCCTATACCCTAATTTAAATTACATAATTCAAATTAAACTAATTCAAGAATAACCATTTCTGCAGCGTCGCCTCTTCTTGGTCCAATCTTGTATATTCTTGTATATCCACCGTTTTTCTCCTTATATTTAGGAGCAATTTCATCAAACAATTTATCTGTGATGTTAACATTCTTTCCATCAGTAGTTGTTGGTCTAAATACCCAATTCATCATAAGTCTTCTTGCATGAAGCTTTGATGGATTATCAACTTGTACCATTGTATCGGAAATTTGTCTGTCCATTACTTGATACTTATTACCATTCTTTGAGGTTTTAGTATCAGTAAGCTTATTACCCTTAGCATCAACTTTAGTTGCACTTGTCTTTACTGACTTTGAAGTAAAGTTGTCAGTTTCCTTGATAGCTATAGTAATAAGTTTTTCTGCAATATTTTTAACTTCTTTAGCTCTCGCTTCAGTAGTTTCGATTCTGCCAGTTACAAACAAAGCTGTTGTAAGATTCTTTAAAATTGCTTTTCTTTGGTCTGTTGGACGTCCTAACTTTCTATGCCCTGCCATTAACTATCCCTCCTTACCTAATGTTTTACTTAACGTATATGATTTACTAGTTATAAATAAACTATATAATTTTGTATTTATCAATCTCGATAAATTTGCAGAGATTACTCTTCGCTTGGAGTTAATAAAAGCCCAAGTGCCTGAAGCTTTTGAAGAACCTCTTCAAGAGACTTTCTACCAAGATTTCTTACCTTCATCATATCATCTTCGGTTTTGTTGGTAAGATCTTCAACAGTATTTATACCAGCTCTCTTTAGACAATTGTATGACCTAACTGATAAGTCAAGTTCTTCAATAGTCATTTCAAGAACCTTCTCTTTTTTAGTTTCTTCTTTCTCTACCATAATTTCTGTGTGCTTAGCCTGATCTGACAAATCTACAAACAGATTTAAATGCTCACTAAGAATTTTTGCACCAAGGCTGATAGCCTCATCTGGAGCTATGCTTCCATCAGTCCAAACTTCCAAAGTTAATTTATCATAGTCTGTAATTTGTCCTACACGAGTATTTTCTACAGTGTAGTTAACCTTTTTGACTGGAGTATAAATTGAGTCAACAGGAATTACACCTATAGGCTGTCCTGCTTGTTTATTCTTGTCAGCAGATACATATCCTCTACCGACACTAATCACTAGCTCCATGTAGAATCTGTGGTCACCATTAAGAGTTGCAATATGAAGTTCCGGATTTAAAATCTCAACATCCTGGTCTGTAATAATATCACCAGCTGTGATTGGTCCTTCACCATTAGCATCAATATAAATAACTTTTGATCCTTCGGTATGCATTTTTAATGAAAGAGACTTAATATTAAGTATTATCTCTGTTACATCTTCAACAACACCAGGAACTGTGGAGAATTCATGTAATACTCCATCGATCTTGATTGAATTAACAGCTGCACCAGGTAACGAAGAAAGCAAAATCCTTCTTAACGAATTACCGAGAGTAATACCATAGCCTCTCTCTAAAGGCTCAATTGTAAACTTGCCATAAGTGTTATCATCGCTATTAGATACACATTCAATTCTAGGCTTTTCTATTTCTATCACCAAGAACCCTCCCTTAACAACATTATTTATTTTTTGAGGGCAACTGATTCTAACATACAATCTCATAGAGAGTTATTACTAAGAATAACTCTTTCAGTTGCTTCCAAGTCAATTATCAATTTACGTATTATTACTTGGAGTACAACTCTACGATTAAATGTTCCTTGATTGGTAAATCAATATCTTCTCTTGCAGGAAGAGCGGCAACTTTTCCTACTAAGTTTTCAGCATCAAACTCAAGCCACTTAGGTATAACTTTTCCACCAGCGATATCGTTGATTGATTTTAGCTTTGGTGAACTCTTGCTCTTGTCAGCAACTGCAATAACATCTCCAACCTTAACTAAGAATGAAGGAATGTTTACGCGCTTGCCATTTACTGTAAAGTGACCATGAGTAACTAACTGTCTTGCTTCTGGTCTTGATGTAGCAAGTCCAAGTCTGTAAACAGCGTTATCAAGTCTAGTCTCAAGAATTTGTAATAAGTTTTCACCTGTTATTCCAGTACGTCTTCTTGAAGCCATTATGAAATATTTTTCAAATTGGCTTTCCAAAACGCCATAGAATCTTCTTACTTTTTGCTTCTCACGAAGCTGTATGCCATATTCAGACATCTTCTTTCTTGCCTGTCCATGTTGTCCTGGTGCATACGCCCTTTTTGATATAGAACATTTATCAGTATAACATCTCTCGCCTTTTAAGAATAGCTTTTCGCCTTCTCTACGACAGAGTCTGCAAACTGCTTCAGTATATCTTGCCATCTAAGTTTACACCTCCATTTTAATAAACCAATTATACTCTTCTACGCTTAGGTGGTCTGCAGCCATTATGAGGAATTGGTGTAACATCCTTAATAAGGCTCACTTCTAACCCCGCAGCTTGTAATGCTCTTATAGCCGCTTCTCTACCTGCTCCAGGTCCCTTTACGTATACTTCAACAGTCTTAAGTCCATGTTCCATTGCAGCCTTTGCAGCAGTTTCAGCTGCCATTTGTGCTGCGAATGGTGTGCTCTTTCTTGAGCCTCTGAAACCAAGTCCACCTGCGCTTGCCCATGATAGAGCATTTCCAGCAGTATCTGTTAAGGTAACAATTGTATTATTAAAAGATGAACGGATATGAGCAGCTCCACGTTCAATATTTTTACGCTCTCTTCTTTTCCTGGTAGTCCTTTTAGCACCAGCAGTCTTTGTTGCCATGTGTTTGCAAACCTCCTTTAACTATTTCTTTTTACCGCTAACGGGCTTTGAAGGCCCTTTTCTAGTCCTTGCATTAGTCTTTGTACGTTGACCTCTAACAGGAAGACCCATTCTGTGTCTTCTTCCTCTATAGCA
Organism: Bacillota bacterium; assembly: GCA_023391425.1. Taxonomy (GTDB): domain Bacteria; phylum Bacillota; class Clostridia; order Acetivibrionales; family DSM-1351; genus Ruminiclostridium. Next base: position 67,024 of record JAEWAX010000098.1, read on the forward strand.
TCCAATTTCGATAAGGCGCTTAATGTTCAACGCGATTTCTCTTCTAAGGTCACCTTCAACCTTAAATTCTTTGTCAATCACTTCTCTAAGTTTACTGACTTCATCATCAGTTAAATCTCTTACTCTAGTATCAGGGTTAACGCCAGTCTTTACAAGAATTTCGTTAGACTTTGTTCTACCGATTCCAAAGATATAAGTGAGACCAATTTCTACCCTTTTTTCTCTGGGTAAATCTACTCCGGCAATACGTGCCATCTTATCTTACACCTCCAATAAAAATTCTCATGTCAACAATAGTGTGACATTCATACTAATTCTCCACCGAAAGGACAATGATGTAAATAAAACTGCCATTCCCCTAGGCATCAAGTCCGTAACGATATCGTCAAATATTTAAAATATCAGCAAGAAAAAACAGTAATTTGGGAAGATTTGCTGCTCAGCCGCTTCTTGATGAAATTTTACGAAATTAAGTAGTACTTTGTTGGGTTCAAATTAACCCTGCTTTTGCTTGTGTTTTGGATTCTCGCAGATAACCATTACTCTGCCTTTTCTCTTAATAACCTTACACTTTTCACATATAGTCTTAACTGATGGTTTAACTTTCATTACAATAGCCTCCTTATAGTAAGAAAAAAAATTTGCTTAATTAATTGTACAACCTTTATATTTAATAACACCTTTTAACAAAGTCATAAACTGAATTATTAAAGGCATATATTACTTAGCTCTCCAAGTAATTCTTCCCCTAGTGAGATCGTATGGTGATAATTCAAGGGTTACCTTATCTCCAGGAAGAATCCTAATAAAGTTCATCCTAAGCTTACCTGATATATGAGCAAGTACCTTGTGTCCATTCTCGAGTTCAACTTGAAACATAGCATTTGGTAACGACTCAACAACAGTTCCTTCAACCTCTATAACATCATCTTTTGCCAAACTAACACCTCCTCCAAAGGATAGATATATCTATATAAAATAAAAACATTAAAGATGATAATCAATCATTAATTTCCGCAGGAATCTTAATCTCAACAAGTGCTTTTCGAATCTCCGCATTTGTTATTTTAATATCTGCAGAAATTTTCTGTGCTATCGAATCAATAATATCTTTAGTAATAACCAAATGCTTAATTTTTTTCTTTTTTGGATTCTCAACTCTTCGAAGATCACCATCGCTAATATATACATAACTAGCATCTATAAGCCCTGTTATTATAAAAATCTTTCCTGCATCTCGCCCTGCTTTTGAGTATACTACCTGTCCCAGGACAATATTCAAACTAGTCACCTCAATGTATTATTTTTACACAGCAAAACCAGTATAAATTATACACGAAAACAAAAATAATAACAATAGCTTTATATAAAAAAACTTTTTAGCATATTTTAGAACCTTGTTAATATTAATGGTCCATTTTCGGTAATTGCTACAGTATTTTCATAATGTGCTGAAAGTGAACCATCAGCAGTAACAACAGTCCAATTATTATCTAATACCTTAACACTGTAATCACCAGCATTTATCATTGGCTCAACAGCAATCGTCATTCCCTTTTCCAATCTTACACCCCTACGCTTAGTAACATAGTTCGGTATTTCCGGAAGTTCGTGCATTTCTGTTCCTATCCCATGTCCAACAAAATCTCTTACAACGGAAAATCCATTAACCTCTGCATGATTTTGAACAGCCGATGCAATATCTCTAATGTGATTACCAATAACCATTTGGCTTAATCCCTCAAAAAAACTCTGACGAGTCACATCAATTAATTTCTGTGCATCATCAGATATTTTTCCAACTGCGAAGGTTCTAGCTGCATCAGCATGATATCCATCTAAATATACACCGACGTCTATGCTAATAATATCGCCATCTTTAAGACGATTTAAACTTGGAATTCCATGAACTACCTGCTCATTAATTGATGCACAGATGCTAGCAGGAAATGGTGGTACCCCTGGGATACCTACATCATACCCTTTGAAAGAGGGAATAGCTTTACTTTTAACAATATGTTCTTCAGCTATTCTATCTAATTCCTTAGTTGTAACACCAGGAACTACATTCTTCTTTATAATCTGAAGAGTTTCATATAAAACCTCTCCAGATTTCCTCATCTTATCAATTTCAGCCTGTGACTTAATAGTAAACATAATTTAGATCCCCAAAGCTTTCATAACTCGTGCTGAAGTCTCTTCAACTTCGCTAGCACCTTCCGCAATCACAAGCTTACCTGCCTTCTCATAATATTCAATGAGTGGCTGTGTTTGGTTGTGATATGTTTCCAATCTGTTTAATACAGTCTCAGCTGCATCATCTGCTCTTTGAATAACTGGTGAACCACAAACATCACAAATTCCTTCAACCTTTGTTGGATTGAATACAACATTGTATGTCATTCCACAACTTGTACATACACGTCTTCCAGACATTCTCTCTATAATATCTTCATCCTTAACATCTATCAGAAGAGCTACGTCAACCTTTTCATTCATTTCAGTCAACACTTTATCTAAATATTCTGCTTGAGGTATTGTTCTTGGAAAACCATCTAAAATACATCCATTAACACAATCAGGATTGCCTAACCTATCTTTAACAATTTCAACAGTAAGTTCATCTGGAACAAGTTCACCTTTGTCTAGATATCCCTTTACTTTCAAACCAAGTGGTGTATTTCCCTTTATATTGGCTCTAAAAATATCACCAGTAGATATATGCGGTATAGCTAATTTTTCAGATATAATTTTAGCTTGAGTTCCTTTACCAGCACCAGGAGCCCCTAATAGTATAATTTTCATAACGTCATTCCCTTTACAATAAAATAAAACACTCAATATTAAGTTTAGGGCTTATGACGTATCATAAACCCCAAACATTTATTTAACAATTTATTCAAGCTTATTTAGGAAATATCAGAAATAAAACAACAATGCATCTTATTCCAAGAATCCTTTATAATGTCTTGTAAGCATCTGAGACTCAATCTGTCTAACAGTATCAAGCGCAACACCAACTAAGATTAAAACACTTGTACCAGCAAACCATACCCCTTGCACCTTAGTTATAGCTACGATTACATATGGAAATATTGATATAGCAGCAAGGAATAGTGCTCCAAACCATGTAATTCTATTTAATACCTTTGCAATGTAGTCCGATGTTGGTTTTCCAGGTCTAATACCAGGAATAAATCCACCATTCTTCTTCATATTATTTGCTAGCTCAATAGGATTGAACTGAACATATGTGTAGAAGAAGGTAAAAGCAACAATCATAACTGCATATATTAATGCATAAGACCAATGTGACTGCCAATTTTTCATAAATCCTGCAAACCCGGAATTACTATTGGGAGCAACAAATCCTACTACAGTTGATGGAAGCATCATAATTGACATTGCAAAGATTATTGGAATAACACCAGCCCAGTTTACCTTAATAGGCAAATGAGTACTCTGTCCTCCATACACCTTTCTTCCAACAACTCTCTTAGCGTATTGTACAGGAATACGACGTTCAGCTTGGTTAACCCAAACTACACATGCTATAATAGCAACAAATACTGCAAGTATTAAAATAATTGCTAATATTCCTAATATACCTGTTCCGAGATTTCCAAGTTGGTAGTTCTTTATAAGATACAAAGCGCCACGTGGTCCTGATGATACTATTCCTGCAAATATTAACATAGAAATACCATTACCAATACCATACTCAGTGATTTGCTCACCAAGCCACATCAAAAATGCAGTACCAGCAGTAAGTGTAAGTGTAACTGTAATGAAGGTCATAACATTAAGTCCTGAAACAAGTGAAGATCTTAAACCAACAGTGATAGCTATCGCCTGTAAAAATGCTAATATGACTGTAGTATATCTTATCCATTGGCCTATCTTTTTCCTGCCTTCTTCGCCTTCCTTTGACATCTGTTCCAACTTAGGAATAGCAATTGTCAAAAGCTGCATTATAATTGAAGAATTAACATATGGTGTAATACTCATTGCGAATATAGTTGCATTTGCGAATGCACCACCAGTTATTACATCAAGAAAACTAAATAGCTGTCCTCCACTACCAATTAAGTTAGCAAATACAGAAGGATCTAGTCCAGGTACTGGAAGTCTAGAACCTAATCTAAAAATTAGGAGCATACCTATTGTAACTAAAATTTTCTTTTTTAAATCAGGAATTTTCCAGGAATTCTTAAGTGTATCCAACATACCACTCACGTTATACCACATCGACCTTTCCTCCTGCAGCTTCTATCTTAGCAGTAGCTGTTTTTGTAAATTTAGCCGCCTGAACTGTCAACTTTTTAGTTAACTCACCGTTACCTAAAATAGCTACTCCATCAATAATCTTTTTAGCAAGACCAGAAGATTTTAGTAATTCTTCATTAACAACAGTACCATCATCAAACATATTCAATTGAGAAACATTGACTTCTGTATACTTAGTTGAAAACTCATAGTTATTAAAACCTCTTTTTGGTAATCTCATATAGAGAGGCATTTGACCACCTTCAAAACCAGGTCTAACACCACCACCAGCACGCACATTCTGTCCTTTATGACCTTTGCCGCCAGTTTTACCATTACCACTGCCTATACCTCTACCTTTTCTATTAGGTAGTTTTTTTGATCCAGGAGCAGGCTGTAATTCAAATAATTTCATTGACTACACCTCCCTTATATTTCTTCTACACAAACAAGATGTGAAACTTTTCTAATCATACCTCTAATTTGAGGGTTATCATTTTGCTCAACAGAAGTATTGATCTTACCCAAACCAAGCGCTTTAACTGTTGCAAGCTGACTTGCAACTGCCTTATTTGTGCTCTTTTTGAGAGTTATCTTTAACTTAGCCATTATAATATCCCCCCTAGCCCAGAATCTCTTCTGGATTCTTTCCACGAAGTCTAGCAACATCTTCAACTGTCTTTAATTGAGCAAGACCCTTAATTGTTGCATTTACCATATTGATAGGATTGTTTGATCCTAAAGACTTCGTTCTAATATCATGTATTCCAGCAAGCTCTAGTACCGCTCTAACAGGTCCACCAGCGATAACTCCAGTTCCTTCTCCTGCTGGCTTAAGCAATACTCTACCTGCTCCGAAAACTCCTATAGCTTCATGTGGAATTGTTGTATCTACAAGTGGAACTTTAATGAGATTTTTCTTTGCATCTTCAATACCCTTACGAATAGCTTCAGGTATTTCAGCTGCTTTACCCATACCAGTACCTACATAACCATTTTCGTCTCCGACAACAACAAGAGCGCTAAAGCGGAAGTTTCTACCACCCTTAACAACCTTTGTTACACGTCCTATATTAACGACTTTCTCTTTAAGCTCTCCTAAAGTGTTAGCATCAATTCGTTGCACTGTATTCCCCTCCTTCTCTTAGAAATCCAAGCCTGCTTCTCTAGCAGCGTCAGCAAGCTCTTTAACTCTTCCATGATAGATATAACCGCCTCTATCAAACACAACTTGCTTTATACCCTTATCAATAGCTTTAGTAGCTATGAGTTTTCCAACTTCTTTAGCTGCTTCCTTGTTTCCAGAGTTAGCAACTTTTCCTTTAATAGCAGCATCTAGGGTTGAAGCGGATACAAGAGTATTACCGGTTGTATCATCAATAATTTGAACGTAGATGTTTTTTAAGCTTCTAAAAACATTCATTCTAGGACGTTCTTGAGTTCCGTTAATTTTTTTACGTACTCTGAGGTGCTTTCTAAGTCTTATTTCGTTCTTATTTATCTTATTAATCATTTACTCTCATCTCCTTTCTACTTTTTACCCTTGCCACCAGTCTTACCTTCTTTACGTCTGATTACTTCAGTATCATATTTAATACCCTTACCTTTATAAGGTTCAGGTGGTCTCTTTGTACGAATCTTTGCTGCCCACTCTCCAACAGCCTGCTTGTCAATTCCTTTGACAATTATTTTGTTAGGTGTAGGTACTTCAGTGACAATTCCTTCAGGATCATCCATTTCAACTGGATGCGAATATCCTAATGTTAATACCAACTTCTTACCCTGCTTTGCAGCTCTGTAACCAACTCCGTTGATATCAAGTCCCTTCTGGAATCCATTAGTAACACCTTCTACCATATTGTTTACAAGTGTTCTAGTTAAACCATGAAGTGCCTTATGCATCTTTAAATCAGAAGGTCTCTCAACTGTTATCTGATTGGCTTCTACTTTAATAATCATATCCTTATGGAACTCTTTTACTAAAGTTCCTTTTGACCCTTTTACAGTCAATACATTGTTACCATCAAGCTTTATATCTACTCCCTTAGGAAGAGCTATTGGTAACTTACCTATTCTAGACATTTTATATACCTCCAGTTCTTAAAATTATGGGTAATTTTACCCTTTTCAGAGCTTTAGTATTTTTCAAATTTCCATTTAGTAAAATCAAAAGTACATACTATGAACTTAATCTAACCAATAATTTGAAATTTGAAAAATACTGTACCTGAGGATTTTAACTTGACACGCTTTGTCGATATTTTATTACCATACAAATGCTAGTACTTCTCCGCCTATTCCTTCAGTTCTAGCCTTTTTGTCAGTCATTATTCCTTTTGATGTTGAGATTATTGCTACTCCAAGTCCACCTAATACTTTAGGTAATTCTTCTTTACCGGCATATACTCTCAAACCAGGTTTACTTATTCTTTTAATTCCAGTTATAACGTTTTGCTTATTGCTTGTATACTTTAAGCTAACTCTTATAACACCTTGCTTACCATCATTCATTTCTTCAAAATTCTTAATATAACCTTCTTCCAGCAATATGCTTGCTATCGACCTCTTAAGGTTGGAAGCGGGTATATCAACTGACTCATGTTTAGCAGAACCTGCATTTCTAATTCTGGTCAACATATCAGCGATTGCATCAGTGATTTGCATATGTTTAACCTCCTTCCAAAGACTATTACCAGCTTGCCTTCTTAACGCCAGGTATTTGACCCTTGTACGCTAATTGTCTAAAGCACAAACGGCAAATTCCAAATTTTCTAATGTATGCATGTGGTCTTCCACATAGTTTACATCTATTGTAACCCCTAGTACTAAACTTGGGTTCACGCTGTTGCTTAATTACCATAGATTTTTTTGCCATGCCTTCAATCCCTCCTTAGTTCTGGCTGAATGGCATACCAAGTAATTTTAAAAGCTCTTTAGCCTCTTCATCACTCTTAGCCGTTGTTACAAAAACTATATCCATTCCTCTGATTTTATCAACTTTATCGTATTCAACTTCAGGGAATATAAGCTGTTCTTTAATTCCTAATGAGTAATTGCCTCTGCCGTCAAATGAATTATTTGAAACGCCTCTAAAGTCTCTTACTCTTGGTATAGCAACATTAAAGAGTTTATCAACGAATTCATACATTCTATCGCCTCTTAATGTTACTTTGCAACCGATATTCATTCCTTGTCTGAGTTTAAACGCTGCTACTGACTTCTTAGCCTTAGTAATAATAGGCTTTTGTCCAGTAATCAATGTCATATCGCTAACAGCAGAATCCATAGCCTTTGGATTGTCCTTAACTTCTCCAACGCCCATGTTAAGAACTACTTTTTCAAGTTTTGGTATCTGCATGCTACTGCTATATTTAAACTTTGTTTGCAAAGCAGGAACTGCTTCCATTTTATATTTATCTTTCAACCTTGCCATCCACAATACCTCCTTTCAGAAGAGCTTTTATACTTCTTTTTTATTCAATACCACTTCTATTATTTCATCACAATGCTTGCATGTTCTTGCCTTCTCACCATTATCAAGTATTGTTTTAGCCACCTTTGTAGGCTTGCCACATTTGTCACATACCAACATAACATTTGAGCCATTAATTGGTGCTTCTTGATGAACAATACCACCTTGCTGATACTGACCCCTAGGTTTTTTGTGTTTTGTTGCCATGTTAACGCCTTCAACAATTACTTGATTAGTAGAAGGATTTACGCTTAATACCTTGCCCTTTTTACCTTTATCTTTTCCTGAAAGAACAAGCACTGTATCTTCCTTTTTTACATGAACTTTGTTAGCCAAATTAAGCCGCCTCCTTCCTTACAATACTTCTGGTGCAAGAGAAACTATCTTCATAAATTCTTTATCTCTTAATTCTCTCGCAACAGGTCCAAATATACGAGTTCCTTTTGGTGTCTTATCATCTTTTATAATAACTGCAGCATTTTCATCAAATTTGATGTAAGAGCCGTCTGGTCTTCTAACGCCTTTCTTAGAGCGTACGATAACGCATTTAACTACTTCACCTTTCTTTACAACACCGCCGGGTGTTGCATTTTTAACTGAAGCAACAACTACGTCTCCTATATTAGCATACTTTCTCCAAGAACCGCCAAGAACTTTTATACACATAAGTTCTTTAGCACCAGTGTTATCAGCTACTTTCATTCTAGACTGGACTTGAATCATAATGGTACCTCCTTCCAATAATTCTGTTCAGACTGGCACCAATATTATTGTGCCTTTTCAACAATTTCAACAAGTCTCCATCTTTTTTCTCTACTTAATGGTCTTGTCTCCATAACTTTTACTTTATCGCCTATTTGACACTTATTTTCTTCATCATGTGCCTTTAGTTTCGTAGTTCTCTTAACAATTTTTCCGTATAACGGATGCTTTACACTAGTTTCGATGGCAACAACAATTGTTTTATCCATCTTATTGCTGACAACCTTGCCAACTCTAGTCTTTCTCAAAGCTCTTTCTACCAAGTGGAATTACCTCCTTCCGAATACTTACGCAATTCTATGGTTAAGGTTTTTCAATAGCTTATAGCAAATGTGATTAACAATTACTTTTCAGCACCACTAAGCTCTTTTTCCCTTATTATTGTTTTTACTTTAGCTATGGATTTCTTAACGTCCTTTAGCTTCATTGGGTTTTCAAGCTGATTTGTAGCAAGCTGAAATCTAAGCTTAAAGAGTTCAGACTTTAAATCGCCCAATTCCTTATTTAATTCTAATATATCCTTTTCTCTGATTTCACTAGCTTTCATTTGCTTCACCACCCATTTCTGTCTCGCGGGTTACAAATTTACATTTAACCGGAAGCTTGTGCGTAGCGAGTCTTAATGCCTCTCTTGCAGTCTCTTCAGGTACTCCCGCAATTTCAAATAATACTCTTCCTGGTTTAACTACTGCTACCCAGTACTCTGGTGAACCCTTACCACTACCCATACGAGTTTCAGCAGGTTTCTTAGTTACCGGCTTATCTGGGAATATTTTAATCCAAACTTTACCACCACGTTTAATAAAACGAGTCATTGCTATTCTGGCAGCTTCGATTTGGTTACTTGTGATCCAACAAGGCTCTAGAGCTTGAATACCGTATTCGCCATTGCTTACAACATTACCTCTGGTGGCTTTACCAGTCATTCTGCCTCTGTGAACCCTTCTACGTTTTACTCTTTTGGGCATTAACATTACTTAACTCCTCCTTCCGCTTTTATCTCTTTCTTTATAGCAGGAAGAACTTCTCCTTTATATATCCATACCTTTACACCAATCTTACCATAGGTTGTGTTAGCTTCAGCAAAACCATAGTCTATATCAGCACGAAGTGTTTGAAGTGGAATAGTTCCTTCATGATAATGCTCAGTTCTTGCAATTTCTGCACCACCAAGTCTACCAGCACATGAAGTTTTGATACCTTTTGCACCAGTCTTCATTGTTCTTGACATACATTGCTTCATAGCTCTTCTAAAAGATATACGCTTTTCAAGCTGTGATGCAATATTCTCAGCAACGAGTGTAGCATCCATTTCAGGAACTTTAATCTCAGTAATGTTTATTAGAACACTTTTGCCTGTCATGTTTTCTACTTCTTTTCTAAGATCTTCAATGCCTTGTCCACCCTTACCAATTACAAGACCTGGCTTTGCAGTATTTACGTTAATCTTAACCTTATTTGCTGCACGATCAATCTCAATTCTTGAAACTCCTGATATATAAAGTTTCTTCTTTATAAACTTTCTTATCATAACATCTTCAACGAGATAATTGCTGAAAGTTTTCTTGTTAGCATACCATTTTGTATCCCAATCTTTAATTATCCCGATTCTGAATCCATGTGGATTAATTTTCTGGCCCATTATCCAACCTCCTTCTCGCTTATTGTCTTTCCTTTACAACAAGTGTTATATGACTTGTTCTTTTTTGAATTTTAAATGCTCTACCTTGTGCACGTGGCATAATTCTTTTTAGTGTAGGTCCTTGTGTTGCATATGCTTCAGCAACATAAAGATCATCATAGTTCAATCCATTGTTGTTTACTGCATTTGCTTCTGCTGATTTAAGAAGTTTATATAAAACTTCTGAAGATGCTTTTGGAGTAAACTTAAGAATACCATATGCTTCTTCAATACCCTTATTCTTAATTAAATCCAGTACTATTTTAACCTTCCTAGATGAAATACGTGCATATTTCAATGCTGCTCTACCTTCATCTTTACCAATACCGAGAACCTTTTTCTCCTTTTTAGTAAGAAGTGCAGGCTTATTTGATTTTCTATGCTTAGCATTTTGTACAGCTAATATCTGATCTTTATTCTTTAATAGCTCCTCTTTGGACATTACCTTTTTTTCCAACTGAATAGCCTCCTTTCAGTTCTAATCTTAGTCTTAAACTCACAGTGTTGATAATCAACAATTACTTATCTTAGAGAAGTTGATTTCTCGTTACCACCGTGTCCCTTATATGTTCTAGTCGGTGCAAATTCACCAAGCTTGTGACCAACCATTTCTTCAGTCATAAAAACAGGTACATGCTTCTTTCCATCGTGAACAGCAATTGTATGTCCGACCATCTGAGGGAATATAGTTGAAGCTCTTGACCAAGTCTTGATAACTTTCTTTTCATTCGCATTATTCATTTCTTCAATCTTTTTCATTAAAGAAGCTAATACGTAAGGTCCCTTTTTAACTGATCTACTCATTTATCTAAATCCTCCCTTCGCTCGCCAGCATCTCAAAGGATTTGGCGGAGCGGTTGCCCGCTCTTACTTCCAAATATCCCATCATATTACTTTTGATTTCTTCTCTTAACAATAAACTTATCTGATTTATTCTTCTTCTTTCTTGTCTTATAGCCAAGAGTTGGTTTACCCCAAGGTGTAACTGGACTTGGTCTACCGATAGGTGATTTACCTTCACCACCACCATGAGGGTGATCAACAGGGTTCATAACAACACCACGTACGGTAGGTCTAATACCCATCCATCTTTTTCTACCAGCTTTACCGAGTTTAATGTTTTCATGCTCGATATTGCCAATCTGTCCTATAGTTGCTTTACAATCAATTCTGATCATACGAACTTCACCTGATGGAAGTCTTACCTGTGCATAATCGCCTTCTTTAGCCATAAGCTGTGCAGAGTTACCAGCGGATCTTACAAGCTGACCACCCTTACCTGGTTTAAGTTCAATGTTATGAATTAATGAACCAACAGGAATATTTGAAAGTGGAAGTGAATTACCTGGTTTAATATCAGATGATTCTCCTGATTCAACTATATCTCCTATGCTTAACCCTACTGGTGCAAGAATGTATCTTTTTTCACCATCTACATAGTTAAGAAGTGCAATATTTGCAGTCCTATTAGGATCATATTCGATTGTAGCTACTTTTGCCTTAATTCCATCTTTATCTCTTTTAAAGTCAATAACTCTATATTTTTGTCTATTACCGCCGCCTTGGTGACGAACAGTAATTCTACCAAATGAGTTTCTTCCCCCATTTTTGCTTTTAGGTTCTAGTAGTGACTTTTCAGGTTCAACTTTTGATAACTCTGAATAATCAAGTGACGTCATAAACCTTCTTGCTGGGGTAGTAGGACTATACTTTTTTACTGCCATCTCTTCTCACTCCTTTATAACGAGTCAATATTTCCCCACCTAAATTGGTGGCGAGTACTTCTTTTATTTCGGACAGTTAATAACTATTTACTGTCTCGTTGAAACACTTAGTTGTAATAAAATTTTTCTACAGTCGAAAAATTTATCTGAACCTATGTGTTATAACGTATACTTCATTACTGAGCAACGCCGAATTCTTCGATGCTAGATTTATATTTCTTATTATTTGATACTGCTTTTCCACCCTTAGTAAGGTATTCAACTGGCTTTGGATTAGTATCAATCTTAACAATGGCCTTTTTCCAAGCTGGACGTGGTCCTTCATGAACTCCTGTGCGCTTAACTTTTCCATCATAATTGATTGTATTAACCTGAATTACCTTTACACTAAAAAGTGCTTCAACCGCTTTTCTGACTTCGGTCTTTGTTGAATTAACATCAACTATAAAAGTGTACTTACCAGAAGCGATTTCCATATTACTTTTTTCAGTTATATATGGCTTTAAAATAATATCCTGTGGTAATCTCATTATGCGTACACCTCCTCAACCTTTTCAACAACATCCTTTGTTATAATGAATTTGTCATACTTCAAAATGTCAAATACATTAAGAGTATTTACAAATGCAGTTTTAACTCCAGGAATATTTTTTGCAGACTTAATAACATTTTCATTGTTTGAATCAATTACAATTAATGCAGTTGAATCAACCTTGAGGCTGTTAAGAACGCCCACCATTGATTTTGTCTTTATTGCATCTAATGCTAAAGCATCAAGTACAAATATTTCATTTCCTGAAACCTTAGATGTCAATGCTGATTTCAACGCAATACGTCTTAGTTTCTTTGAAAGAGTGTATCTGTAGCTACGTGGCTTAGGTCCTAATACAATACCACCCTTAATCCACTGAGCTGAACGGATACTTCCTTGTCTTGCACGACCAGTACCCTTTTGTCTCCATGGCTTTTTACCGCCACCTCTAACTTCACTCTTGGTTTTAGTAGACTGAGTACCCTGTCTTCTATTTGCTAACTGATTAACTACTACAGTGTGAAGTGCTAAATCATTTATTTCTGCACCGAAAACATTATCGCTAAGCTGGATATCTCCAACTACTTCACCTTTCATGTTATATAAATCAACCTTTGGCATGTGTTACTTCCTCCCTTCAACGTTATTATTTACCGGATTTAACCGTATTTTTAATA
>JAEWAX010000029.1 GCA_023391425.1 Bacillota bacterium
TACTGAAATTGTAATCGCTTTTTAGAACGCCAAAGGCTCCTTCCACTTGGATGGAACGATTTAGCCTAAGGAGAATGCCTTTCTCCGTCAAGATGTTTTCATAGGATCTTTGACGCTTCTGCACAAAGGTTTTGGACACCTGCATTTTTCGGTTTCCCTGCGCTTTCGTGCACTTGGTTTTGCAAGGACAATTGCTGCAATCTTCACATTCATATATACTAATCTCGGAACGATATCCTGTCGCAGATTTCCTATGGGTTGTTCCTAACATTTTTAGTTGTTTTCCATTATGGCAGGTATACTCATCTTTTTCTGCATCATACTGCATATTTTCACGTTTGCTTATATCTTTCTTAAAGGTTTTCTTCTTCCATTTCTCGTATGTTTGAGGCTTTATGTAGCTTGTTTGCTGCTTTTCTTCCAAGTACAGATAGTTTTCTTCGCTTTCATAGCCGGAGTCTGCAATTACGTTTTCGTAACACCTGCCTAAATTTGATTCCATATTTTTTAGAAATGGAATCAGTGTAGCAATGTCATTCCTATCCTGGTAGACTCCAACACCAGTAACATACTCGCTTTCTACACCTATCTGTACGTTGTAGGCAGGTTTTAGCTGAGCATTACGCATGTGGTCATCTTTCATATGCATAAATGTTGCATCGGTATCCGTTTTGGAATAACTGTTTCTTCCCTCGAATAGCTGGTTATGGGCATTGTATTTTTGCTGACGTTCCTTAAACTCCGTTAGCTGTTCTGTGAATCTCTGTAATTGAGTTTTACGTTTTCCTATCCCATGAACGAATTCTATTTTATCTTCTTTTTGCTTGTCATTTAAATATTCAAGAACTTGCTCTAAATTCACCAATATACTATCTTTTGATACTGAAAAGTTAGTTAAATACGATCCGTTTATATCTTCAATGCAAGCTGTGATTTTCTCAAACATCTTTGCTTCGTTTTTATTGACTACTTTTTTCCACACAAAGGTATATCGGTTTGCATTTGCTTCAATTTTGGTACCATCAACAAAAAGGTTTTCAAATTTGACTTCTCCGATAGAGTGCAGGTGTCGTACCATTTGGTAGAATAGGTCTTCTATTGCTTCTGGGAGATAATCCTTACGAAATCTGGCTATAGTTGAGTGATCCGGCTTTGATTCACCTTGGAGCAACCACATGTAATTAATATCTCTTTTACATGCTGTTTCAATTTTTCTGCTTGAGTATATGTTATTTGAGTTGGCGTATGTTATTACCTTAAACATGGTCTTTGGGTCAACTGCTGGTTTTCTCCCTGTAGAAGAGTAAGCCTTATACAACTTTGTGTAATCCAATCCCTCCAATATGTGGCTTAACAGTCTGACAGAATCATCCTCTGGTATTAACATTTCCAAATTTAAAGGTAAAACTAATTGATAGTATCCGTTAAATTCGGTATAATTTTTATGTTGGATAAGTTTTTTCACAAATTAAATTATACAACACTTGCGGGCCCTTCGGGACCCGCATTTTACATTTTCAGATAGCAAAGGAGCTGCTACAAAACTAATTTAGTTTTTGCAACAGCCCCTTTAAAAGCTTTTTTAAATTCTATATCAGCTGCATAGAATTATCTTTCACAATCTGTAGTTCTTTTTCATATTCGTCAATTAGCTGCTGTCTCCTGTCCTCAAAAACCTTATGATCTTGTATAAAATCTGTATCTTCAGGAATAAAGTTTATTTCCGTATACCTCAAATCATTAGTCTTTTGGGGCGCTATAAGTATTAATTTCCCCATAATGTTGCTCATATTTGCCCATCCCTTCCATAAAACCTTTTCTTTTTTCTTTACTCTTCTTAAGTATATCAAACTTTTTTACTAAAACCTTAAATAACTCATCCTGATAGTAGCTCACTGTTAATATATGTATATAAGCCATAAATGGTTTAACAAACTCTCTTATTTCTTCTTTTGTTCTTCCAATCAGAAGTTCTTCAGTTATTTCAATTTGTAATAGTGATACAATACCTTCATTTTCACAGACAACTGGAATTGCAATGTATTGTACAATACTATTCTCATTGAATTTTTTACCATAAACTAACTCTTTTTTTATTTCAGAAGCGTTTTGTAAAATGAAAATATTATTTTGATTCTCATTAAATATCTTTACATGGTAATAATTTTGATCACTATCAAGATAGAAGTGTTTATCAAATATACTTGGTGATATCTGATTAGCATTACCATAGCTTATCATTTTAATATATTGTATCCCAGTTCTTTTTTCTTTAAACCTTTGCATTAAAGAAACTTGATGTGAGTCTTTTTCAGTTGAGATTTTAATAGCATCATAAATATTATGACAAACAAGTGCAGCTACATCTTGATAGCTAAGATTCCCAAAGTCAGATCTTATCGGAATTGAATTTGATTTTGAGGAGATACTTTTTGTTATATCATAAAGTTTTCTGCCTATTGTATCATTTATCACAGTTTCTCTATTGATGATTTCTTTTACACATTTAATTGTTTGTTCCTGATATTTTTGGTAACTATCAATTAAAATAGTAAACCAATTGTAAATAACAATAAACACACATGTTATTAGTATATGCCACTTATCTTTAAAAAATTCCAACTCATTGATTTTATATGTATCAAAATCTGCGAGTTTCATTTGGAACGCAAATACAATAGTAAATAAAAAATTAACTAGAGTTCTAACATACGAAGACTTTAATAGTTTATATATATAAAAAAGGATGCTTCCAATTGTTTTATAATTTTTAGATATCTTTTTTATAAATAAGATAGATTTTAAAGTCTTTTTCATTATGCATACCCCCTAAGCTGTTAATAATTACTTCTATATATGTAATTATATTCCTTTTTTCAGGGAAATAAAAACCACCTTTTCTACCTTTTGATAAAGTAGAATACGGTGGTTATATAAGAACTCTGTCTATAGCTCAGAATACTTCATCTGAGCGAGCCTTCTTTACCTTTGCAGCAAAGAAGCTCCTGTCATTTCAGATGGTTTTGCTACTCCCATTATATCCAATATAGTTGGTGTCAAGTCTGCAAGCTTTCCTTCTTTTAGCTTTGCATCGCCCAGACCTATTCCAATCAATGGTACAACATTAGTTGTATGCGCTGTAAATGTTCCACCATTTTCATAGTCTATCATTTGCTCTGCATTTCCATGGTCAGCAGTAATAAGAACTACTCCGCCTTGTGCGGTAACTGCATTTACAACCTTGCCAACACATTCATCCACAGCCTCAACCGCTGCTTTTGCTGCATCAAATACTCCAGTGTGTCCAACCATATCACAGTTTGCAAAATTCAATATAATTACATCATACTGCTTTGAGTCTATTCTCTTTACAGCCTCTTCTGCTACTTCATAAGCACTCATTTCAGGCTTTAAATCATAGGTTGCTACCTTTGGTGAAGGAATAAGCGCTCTGTCCTCACCATCGTACTGAGCCTCAACACCACCGTTGAAGAAGAAGGTTACATGTGCATACTTCTCAGTTTCAGCAATTCTCAACTGTCTATAGCCAAGCTTACTAATATACTCCCCAAAAGTGTTATCCAATGTCTGTGGTTTGAAAGCGATAGCCACATTTGGCATTGATTTATCATACTGCGTCAAACAAACATAATAAAGTGGGAAGAAACCTTTTGCTCTTTCAAAGCCATTGAATTCAGGATCTACAAAGGTTCTTGTTATCTCTCTTGCTCTGTCTGGTCTAAAGTTAAAGAATATAACTGAGTCATTTGCTCCAATTGTAGCAACAGGTTTGCCATTTTCTAAAATTGCAGTTGGCTTAACGAACTCATCATACTCCTTACGTTCAAAAGATGCTTCAACAGCTTCTACAGCTGAGTTTGCAGTCAACCCTTTTCCAAGCACCATAACATCATAAGCAAGCTGTACTCTTTCCCAACGATTATCTCTGTCCATAGCATAATATCTGCCCATAACAGATGCAATCTTTCCAACCCCTATTTCAGTTAGTTTTGCTTCTAACTCCTCTGTATATACCTTGGAGCTATCTGGCGGAACATCTCTTCCATCAAAGAAGCAATGAATAAATACATCCTTCAAACCATTTCTCTTTGCCATTTCAACTAGTCCATATAAGTGAGTAATATGGCTGTGTACTCCACCATCAGACAAAAGGCCGAACAAATGAAGCTTAGAATTATTTTTTTTACAGTTTTCTATAGCCTTTAAGAATTCCTCTTTTTCAAAGAAATCACCGTCTTTAATAGACTTAGTTATCCTTGTTAATTCCTGATATACTATTCTACCAGCACCAATATTAGTGTGACCTACCTCTGAGTTTCCCATCTGTCCATCTGGAAGGCCAACGTCCAAGCCACTTGTATGAACGATTGTGTTAGGACAGTTTGCCATATAGCTATCAAGGTTAGGCTTTTTGGCTGCTGCTATGGCATTTCCCTCTACCTTGGGATTGTTTCCATAACCGTCAAGAATCATTAAAGTTACTAATTTTTTTTCCATATAGTTTTCTCCTCGTAATTACAAATTAAGGTTCAGAGGAGCGTTTTACTCCTATGAACCTTACTGATAACCAACAATTAAGCCTTTGCTATTACTGTGAAATCATCAACCTTAAGGCTTGCTCCACCAACTAGTCCGCCATCGATATCTGACATAGCAAACAATTCAGCTGCATTTTTAGCATTTACGCTTCCACCATATTGAATTCTAGTAGCGTTAGAAACTTCTTCACCGTAAAGTTCTTTTACAGTTGCTCTGATAATTGCGCAAACTTCATTTGCCTGTTCGTTAGTAGCAGTTTTACCTGTTCCAATAGCCCAAATTGGCTCGTAAGCAATTACAGTCTCTTTAACCTGCTGCGCTGAAAGGCCAAGTAATGCAACCTTTATCTGATATCTAACATGGTCAGCAGTTACGCCTTGTTCTCTCTGTGTTAATGTTTCACCACAGCAGATGATAGGAGTCATTCCATACTTAAATACTGCATGAGCCTTTTTGTTAACTGTCTCATTTGTTTCTCCGAAGTACTCTCTTCTTTCTGAGTGTCCAATAATTACATAGTCAACACCTAGATCTGCAAGCATTTGTCCAGAAACCTCACCAGTAAATGCTCCCTTTTCTTCCCAGTGCATATTCTGAGCTGCAACCTTTATATTTGTGCCCTTAACAGCAGCAACAACTCCTGGCAAACATACAAATGGAACACCAACTACTACTTCGTTTTTAGCATCTGCAACACTTGCCTTTAATTCATTTACGAATTCAACAGCTTCTGCTGCAGTTTTATTCATTTTCCAGTTTCCAGCTGCTATAGTTTTTCTATTATTCATATCAATATAACTCCTTTATATTTATGTTTATTTTTTAGCAGCTCTCCTAAAAAAGCTGTCTTTACATTTTCTTATCCTAGTTTGTATATAAGCGGTCAGTAAACGTTTATATATTCGCAGTATTTAATAATTTATGCGAATTAGTATTATTTGTTCATAAGAACATCTATACCTGGAAGAACTTTGCCTTCTAGGAATTCCAATGAAGCTCCACCACCAGTTGATATATGAGTAATTTTATCTGCGAATCCTAATTGTTCAACTGCTGCAGCTGAATCTCCACCACCAACTATTGAAATTGAACTTGATTCTGCAACTGCCTTAGCAACTTCCTTTGTACCTGTTGCAAAGTTAGGGAATTCAAATACTCCCATAGGTCCATTCCAAATAACTGTCTTTGCATTCTTGATTGCACTTGCAAACTTTTCAATAGTAGCAGGTCCGATATCCATTCCCATCCAACCATCTGGCATTGAATTTGATGCAACAACTTTCTTTTCAGAATCGTTATTGAATTCCTTAGCTACCATATTGTCTACAGGAAGCAATAAATTAACACCCTTAGCTGAAGCTTTTTCCATCAAGCTTTTAGCCAACTCTACTTTGTCGTCTTCACAGATTGAAGTTCCGATATTGTAGCCCATAGCTTTTAAGAAGGTATATGCCATACCTCCACCAACTATTAATGTATCAACTTTATCAATTAAGTTTTCAATAACAGCGATTTTATCAGATACCTTTGCTCCACCCAAGATAGCAACAAAAGGTCTAGCTGGGTTTGCAAGTGCTTTACCCATGAATTCGATTTCTTTCTTAATAAGGAAGCCGCAAACTGCTGGCAAATAGTCAGCAAGTCCAGCAGTAGAAGCGTGAGCTCTATGAGCTGTACCAAATGCATCGTTTACAAATATTTCAGCTAAGCTTGCAAGTTCTTTTGCAAATGTAGCATCATTTTTAGTTTCTTCTTTATGGAATCTAACATTCTCAAGCATAAGCACTTCGCCATCTTTTAATGCAGCAGCCTTTGACTTTGCATCTTCTCCGACTACATCCTTTGCCATAATAACATTTTTACCAAGTAATTCGCCTAATCTAACAGCTGTAGGCTTCATGCTAAATTTATCTTCAAATCCTTCTTTTGGTCTTCCTAAGTGTGAAACAAGTATAGTTTTTGCTCCCTTGTCAACAAGGTACTTTATTGTTGGAAGTGCTCCAACTATTCTCTTATCGTCAGTGATTTTTCCATTTGCATCCAATGGTACATTAAAGTCAACTCTTACTATTACCTTTTTGCCTGCAACATCAATGTCCTCAATTGTTTTCTTATTCATCATACTCATAAATTCACGCTCCTGTATATATTTCATTTATTAAAATGATTCTAATTTTGAAAAATGCTTGTAATATTTGTATATTATCCACATTTCCATCTAAATAACCAAAGTAATTTTACCTCTTTTTCTCATTCATTTCAATAGTTTGTGAGTAAATTAACAAAAATCACACCTAATATAAAGGACACCAAGTAATTTAATACTGATGCCCTCTATTTTAATACATATAAATTTTAAGTATTAGGTCAACAACTTATTTTCTATATTATTTCATGTACAAATTAGAACTTTCTTACATTGTCTATAGATATTTTTATACTTTCAAATGGGTCTATATAAATATCATCCTGTTCAATAATAACCCAATTAAAACCAGCTTCATTACAAATATCGTATAATCCTTGGCAATTAATTCTCCCAGTCCCTACTTCAGTCGTTTTCTTTTCATTTTTATCCATATCTTTTAAGTGTATGGTTTTTATTCGATTAAGATTATTTTTCAAATATTCTTCTGGATTAGTATCAGCACATGTTACCCAATAGCAATCTAATTGAAGCGAAACATTCTCTGGTGAAGTATTATTTAATATAATATTCTCTGCTATTTCACCGTTATATTTAGTTTCGAATTCATGTCCATGATTATGATATAAACACTTGAATCCATTTCTACGCAATTTTTCCCCTGACTTTTCTAATATTTCACTAAGTCTCAGCCACTCATCTTTATCCTCTGCAACATAGTATCCCAACGTAACATACTCGCTGCCTAACGTTGTATTATATCTTATTAATCCATCAAGGTCATTTTTGAATACATCAATGTTTGTATGCGTACCCATTGACTTTAGGTTGTATGAATTAAGCATTTGTTTCATTTTGCCTGCTTCAATATCAAAAAAAGAAAAAAACTCAACTCCATCATAGCCTGCATTTGATACTTTTTTTAATACATTTTCAAAGTTCTCCCCACACTTCTCACGAAGTGAATACAACTGTAATCCTATATTAGGCTTCATATATATAATCTCCTTTTATGCATTCTCCATTTTGAGCTGATTTAAATATTGCGTCAATTATCTTCATTACACTCATCATCTGTTCATGTGTTACAATCAGTTCCTCTTCTCCCTTTATCGCCTTAGCAACATTATCATAATAGTCCTTGCAGTCAGGATTCAATTTCGGAAGAAGTATTTCATCTATTGTTTCAATAGGCCGTGGAGCCATCGTTTTTGTTGGGCCAGCACTAGTATATACAATACCTTCCTCCCACTTAAATTCTACTTGATTTGCTTTCAAAATTTTACCGTTGCAATCCCAATCATTTATGACTAAGGTTCCAGCGTCAGTGCTCACATGCCACCGTGGCAGTGGAATAAAGGTATAAGTATCAACCTCAATTAATACACTTAAATTGTTTTTGAATTTCAGCAATACCTTAAAGTTGTCATCCACATCTTTAAACTTTACACTTAGTAAGTGTGCATATATTTCTGTAACTGGGCTGTCAATCAACCACAGAATCTGATCTAGCAGGTGTACTCCCCAATCAAGGAGCATGCCTCCTCCAGCCTCTTTCACGCATCTCCAGTCACCAGGTACTCCTTTTGAGCCCTGAACGCGGGATTCAATGTAAAAAGGCTCTCCAATAAGTTTTTTATCCAATGCTTCTTTTACGATTCTAAAATCTTTATCCCAACGTCTATTTTGGTGAACAGTGAATATTCTATCCTGAAGCTTTGCAACCTCCAGCACTTCTTTTAACTCCCCAGCGTTCATCATAACAGGTTTTTCACATATTACATGTTTTCCAGCCTTCATGGCTAGAATAGCTAATTCTTTATGGAAGTTGTTTGGTGTAGCGATTATTACCAGTTCAATATCGTCAAAAAGGCATTCTTCCAATGAGCCATAACCCCTGTAGCCCATATCTATAGCCATTTTTACACGTTCGGGATTTATGTCATAAACACCAACAATTTGGATTGAGCTTATTTCCTTAATCTGCTTTGCATGAAATGAACCCATTCCGCCAAAACCAATAATTGCAGCTTTTATTCCCATATAATTACCTCATAACTTAAATTAATTTATCTTCAGCACATAATGCTTGAGGATGCTTATCCGATGCTTACCGCCGCTAATTCTTTGCTTTCGCATTTTCATAAGCGGCGCTACAGCCCTGGATTGCGATTTCTAAGGGTCAGAGGGCTACCCCTTCCCTCTGACCCTAAGATATCTGCTTATCCGATGCTTACCGCCGCTAATTCTTTGCTCATGCCCACCACATACCTGTAGGCTTTTCCTCAAATATCATTACATTCTTTAGGAAGGATACTGCCTTTTCCAATCCTTCTTTTGAAGTCATTAGACTATCCTCATGTTCAATAGACACAACATAATCGTACCCTGTAAGTCTAAGCTCGCTGCAAATAGCTCTCCAAACTTCTTCTCCATGTCCATATCCAACTGTCCTAAAAATCCAAGACCTATTCGCCTCATCAGAAAAATGTTTTGTATCAAGTACACCATTTTTACTTGTATTATATGTATCAATCTTTGTATCTTTTGCATGGAAATGATATATAGCACCCTTTAGCTCTCTTATAGCTGCTACAGGGTCCATTCCCTGCCAGAATAGATGTGAAGGATCAACATTAGCACCTATGATGTTACCTACTGCTGCTCGGAGTTTAAGAAGAGTTTCTGGATTATACACACAAAAACCCGGATGCATTTCAAAGGCAATCTTATCAACACCATACTTCTTAGTAAACTCTGCAGTTTTGAGCCAATACGGAATAAGTACCTCGTTCCATTGCCACTTTAATATTTCTTGGAAATCATCAGGCCATGGACAAGTAACCCAATTAGTATACTTAGAATTTTCACAATCGCCTGGACATCCAGAAAACGTTACTACTCTATCAATACCAAGTTCGCCAGCTAATTGAACTGCTGCTTCATACTCATTTTGGAACTTTTGAGCAAGTTCTTTTTGAGGATGAACCGGATTTCCATGCACGGAAAGTGCACTCAAAGTCATATCATATTTCTTTATAGTATCCTTGAATTCTCTTATCAGGCTCTTATCCTTCATGAACTTTATTGCATCGCAATGTGCTGTTCCCGGGAAACCTCCACAACCAATTTCGACAGCCTCTACACCTATGCTTTTTAAATATTTCAATGTATCCTCGAGACTTTGCTCTCCAAGTAAAACTGTGAAAACACCTAATTTCATTGTACAATCCTCCTATATTTACATACTTTAGAAATAAACTGGATTACCTGTTTTAGCTGATTCATATATTGCCTCAAGAATCTGTGTTACTACTAATGCTTGCTCTGGCTTAACTATTAATTCTCCTTTTCCTAAAACAGCATTTAGGAAAGTGATTTGTTCAATGACATCTGGATTTGAGCTTACTCCTTCGAAGAATGCAACACCACCAGCATTTGTATCTGGTTTAGTTACATATTGAAGTCCATTCTTTACTCCATTAATTCTAAGGCCATCGAGCATATCTGCTCCTGCCTCCGTACCACATAGTATTGTTGCTGCCTCAAGATTTTCCATTGAGTTGAGTGCCCAGCTGGATTCAAGCATAATAGTTGCTCCGTTTTCCATTACTACAAAACCGAATGCACTATCTTCTACTGTAAAATCTTCACACTTCCAATCTCCCCATGCATTAGCAGTATTCTTTTGATTGTTTAGCTTATGATATGTAGTACCAACTACATATTTTGGTTTGTAGTTATCCATCATCCAAAGTGTTAAGTCTAGAGCATGTGTTCCAATGTCTATTAGTGGGCCTCCACCTTGTTCATATTCATTTAGAAACACTCCCCATGTTGGGACAGCTCTACGTCTGATAGCTCTAGCTTTTGCGAAATAAATATCTCCTAGTACACCATTCTTACATTCTTCTTTTAAATAAGCTGAGTCTGCACGATAACGATTCTGATACCCAATAGTTAATATTTTATTATTCGCTTTCGCTGCATCTACCATTTTCTGTGCTTCAATTGTATTTATAGCCATCGGCTTCTCACACATAACGTGTTTGCCGGCATTTAAAGCTGCTACAGAGATTTCACTATGTGAGCGATTTGGTGTGCACACATATACAATATCAATACTACTATCTTTAAGAATGTCTTTATAGTCCGTAAAGGTTTTAGCGTCCTCTGTTCCGTATTCTTTTGCTGCCTTTTCTGCCTTCTCAGAAACTAAATCACAGAATGCAACTAATTCAACCATTCCTGTTTGTTTAATACTTGGCATTTCTTTACCATTTGCAATACCACCGCAGCCAATAATTGCTGCTTTTAATTTACCCATAAATATTCCCTCCTTATAATTCTTTTCATGCTTACAGCTTCTAGAAACAAGTGAACGAGTACTCAAATGAAGTCAAATTTCTCATCTGTGGCAAATCTCCTTTTACTAGCTACATGTAAACTTTTTTGTTTTAGTTTTAGCATTAGTACTATATTGACAATAATAAATGGTATTTGATAATATCGATAGTAAATAATTAGGTAATTGTAGACAAAAACTGATGTTTATTTTTTGTTGTGGGGTAAATAAATGAGTGCTTTTTTTGAAATTTCAAGAGAATCTGACAGTATAATTCATGTATTTAGAGAAATTGACAACGTCTGTGAACCACATTTTCATTCAAATATTGAGCTTTCATATGTAGTTAGTGGTAAAACTAATATTACAATAAATGGGCATACAAAGACTTTAACTGAAGGTTGTGTTACTATAGCAAACAGTTATGACATTCATTCTTATCAGTCAGCAGAAAGTTCTGACACTATTGTTATGATAATACCAGTTGAACTTGTTAACGGCTATAATGTAATAACCCAATCAAAGGTTTTTTCTACTTCATTTATCGAAGCCTGTGAAAACACAAAACTAATATATTCTATTTTAGAACAATTACTAAATTCAGCAGATTCCAGGAATGAATTAATTAGTAAAGGTAGCGCCTATTACATTTTGGGTTTAATATATAATTGTGTTGAACTTATTGATAAACCTACACCCAGCAGTACCGATTTAGCACGAAAAATCCTTGTATATTTGCAACAAAATTATCAAAACGTACTCACTATAGGAACTCTGGCAAAGCACTTTGGTTATAACAAGGACTATTTCTCAAAATTTTTTAATTCTTACCTAGGATGCGGTTTTAGTAGCTATATGAACGCTCTGCGTTCTCGTCATGCTGCACATTTGATTTCCAACGGAAAATCAGATTTGACAGATATAGCTTTCATGTCCGGCTTTGGCAACTATCGCACTTTTAATAGAGCCTTTAGTCAAGCTTATGGCATGACACCATCTGAGTATAAAGAAAAAATTCATTTAAAAAATTAGTAATTATTCATCAGAGAATTCTTGCAAGGATAATTATTAGCAGAGGAGTACAAAAATGAAGCTTCAAAAACCAAAAATATCGTCTGAGTTAATAGAAACAGAAAACATTAATGATATTGTTCAAGATATACTAAATGAAGAATATGATGTTCAAAACTATCATTTTACAAATAGCACTTTAGATAATATATCTACTGGTATTGCTATGTTTTATAGATGCGTATTTGAAAAATGTACCTTTTTAAAAAGTGATGTACAAAGCTTTGTCTTTGAGGATGTTATTTTTAAAGATTGTGATTTATCAAATATGAATTTTAGTGAAGCTCGCTTTAGCAGTGTTGAATTCATTAATTGTAAGCTGACTGGTATTAATTTTTCGAAAGCTAGTCTTTGTGACATTTTAGTTTCTGAATGTAATATGCGATACTCTGTCTTTTCAAATGCTGATATTACGCGAGTCCTTATTGAAAAATCTAACCTTTCAAATAGCTATATGTGGGAGGCTAAACAGAAGGATTTGCAATTTTCAGACTGTAAATTAACCTCTGTTGAGTTTGCTGGTACTCTTCTAAAAGGAATTGATTTTACTTCCTGTGAGATTGATGGTATTCTTATTCGTGGCCCTGAATTAAAAGGTATGATTGTAACTGATTATCAGGCTGTTGAACTATCTAAAATACTAGGTTTAATTATTAAATAACACATATCGTAAAAAGAACCCTGTAAATGTGAAATTTGCAGGGCTCTTGAGCTTCATTTATAAAAATCTAAATCTTAAATTTGGATACTGAATTCACCAACTTATTAGTACTCTCCTTTGTTTTCTTAGCATAATTGAGTACTTCATTAGCTTCAGTGTTAACTGATACAGACCTTTGTGCAATATGAGAGGTTCCTTCAGCACCTTCATTTGTAGCAATTGTTATTTCATTTATCGTTTTTGTCATATTCTGCATTGACGAAGATAATTCCTCTGTCGTAGAGCTAAAATCAGTTACAATATCATCAACTATATCTGCATCTGCATTATATTGTTCGCTAAGTCTAACCAGCTCATCATAATCGGTTAGAACTTTGGTATTAAGAAATTCAAGTATCTTCATAGAATTATTTGATAAATTATCAACTGAGCTAACTACTGTCTTTGTTACCCTTTGTATCTCTGAAGCAGACTCTTTAGAGCTATCAGCCAGTTTTTTTATCTCATCAGCAACTACAGCGAAGCCTTTTCCGGCTTCACCAGCTCTTGCAGCTTCTATAGCTGCATTTAATGCCAAAAGATTTGTTTGGGTAGTGATTTGCAATATAGCCTCTGATAACGTATTAATTTGCTCAACCTCTTTTGAATGTTCAATTGCCTCCTTTAGTAAACCTTTTGAATTAAGGATCATATCATTGGCATATTTCTTAGATTCTATTGCGTCTTCCTTAAATTTCTTAGCCCTTATACTTATTTCATTTGCAGTTAATGCGCCGTCTTGAGCTCTCTGTGCAATTGACTCTATTGCTTTATCTATTTCACTTGAAACAGCATTCATTTCTTCAGTCGAGGCAGCAGTTTCTTCCATCCCTGCAGACAGCTCTTCGGTGGTAGCGGATACTTCTTCTACCTGAGAAAGCAGAGTAGATATTTTATTTTCCTCAACTATTACACAATCAGAAACCCCTGTTGCTTCTTGAATAACAGTCTTAATTACATCTCTTACTGAACGTTGCATTGTGTCTACAGATCTAGCCAGGCTTCCTGTTTCATCCTTTATATCTAAAAGCGATTGAGGAATATCCTTAGAAAAATCACCTTCGGCTATAATTTTGAGACTATCTGTTACTTTAACAATTGTTTTAGTAATTACCCCCGCTATTATAAGACCAAGTACAATACTTATAAGCATACATACTAATGCAATTGTAACTGTTGATAATTTTAAAGAATTTAACTGTGATAGCATGTCAGCCTTTGATTCAGTTACAGCAAGAAACCAATCAGCACCTTTTACAGGCGAATAACCTATGTATTTAATCACTCCATTGTATTTATAATGACCATTACCTGCCTGTCCCTTAAACATCTCCTTTTGTACTTCTACCATATCCTTAAGAGCAGGATTTTTTGCAAGATTCTTAGAAGCATTATCCATTTTTAATACAAGATCCTTATTGTAATTGGCAATTGTAGTTCCATCCTTATTTATCATGTAAGCCTGTCCTGATTTACCAAAAGTAATCTTGTTTGTAATTTCACTAAGAACGTTACCATCACATACTTTGAAAAGAACACCTACAATATTACCATTCGATTTTACAGGAACAGCGTAGGTTATAATTATTCTTCCCTTTTGTGTTTTATCTTCAACAGGATCTGATACAGCTCTTTCTCCCTTTAAAGCTTTCTGAAAATATCCTCTTTCTTTTATGCTGACATCATCTCCATTAGGTGCTTTTGTATTACCATCAACATCTGCAAATGATACATTAATAACACCAGTCCTCTTTACTTCCTCCTGCATCACCTTAATTTTGTCCTCCCAGGAACTATTGGGATCTCCGATTGTATCATCTAATGCAAGTACTTCCATAGAGCTCCACTGCTTATTAAGTGATTTTTCAACAATGGCAGACCCTTGTTTCGCCAATTCTTGCAACTGCATACTTGCGGAATTTGTCAGCGCATTAGCTGAAAAAATATAGGAACAACTTCCTAGTCCTACACATACTAATAAAATCAAACAGGAATAGCTCAGTACAATTTTTGCTTTTATACTTTTCATATGTATCCCCCCATTAAAATGTATGTTTCTCTATATTACTATCGCCATAAATGCCAGTTCTATATATCACTTTTTTTAGTAATTTGTAGTTATTTAAAATATTTTACTGTAGTTTATGGCACTTTAACGTCGTTTATTGGATTTATTGTGTATTTATGATACCAAGTTATTTTTTATCTACCAAATGCGATGTAAAGATTAAACAGTCATATCAATATTTTTAAACACAAAGAGTTCTGAAATTTCTTTACTTGAACAGAATAAAAAAACACCTAGATGAATATATTTAATATTCTATCAAGGCGTTTTTATTAAATGAATGGCATTTTAAAGGAGATTTAATTATCTAGCTCTGTTGTTTGATATTTATACCTTTATTTCTTACTTTTCATACCCATTTGGATGTGAAGAATGCCAATTCCATGCGGTTTCAATAATTTTATTTAAATCATTATATTTGGGCTTCCATCCTAAAATGTTTACAGCTTTTTCAGCTGATGCAACAAGTGTATCAGGATCTCCAGGTCTTCTTGGTGCATCAGTAGCTTTTATGGTCTCTCCTGTTACTGCTCTGGCAACCTCAACCACCTCTCTATTTGAGAAACCTGTTCCGTTTCCAAGGTTGAATGTATTGCTATCTGCACCTTTTCTCAGGTTCTTTAGTGCGAGTACATGGGCCTGGGCAAGGTCCGATACATGAACATAGTCTCTTACACAAGTACCATCAATTGTGTTATAGTCATTACCAAAGAGCTTTATCTCATCTCTCTTGCCTTGTGCAACCTGCAATACTATAGGTATTAAGTGTGATTCTGGGGAATGGGCCTCACCTATTTTTCCACTCACATGAGCTCCACAGGCATTAAAATATCTGAGAACATGATACTTTATTGCATAAGCGCTATCTGCCCATTTTAAAATCTTTTCAACAGTTAGCTTTGTTTCTCCATAAGGATTGATTGGAACTGTTTTGTCGTTCTCTTTTATTGGAATACTTTCAGGAATTCCATAAGTTGCTGCAGTTGATGAGAATACTATCTTGTTTACTCCAGCCTCTTGCATTGCAGTTAATAGATTTAATGTTCCAATAACATTGTTGTTGTAATACTTAAGCGGATTAGCTACACTTTCACCTACTTCAATATATGCAGCAAAATGTATTACAGCCTCTATATCATTCTCTTTAAAGACTTTTCTTATTTCATCAATATTTCTAAGGTCTGCTTGAATAAATTTACCGCCTAACACTGCTTCCCTATGACCCTTTTCTAAATTATCAAGAACAATAACATCCTCTTTTGCATCCAAAAGCTCTGCTACTGTATGACTTCCAATATAACCTGCTCCACCTGTTACTAAAACAGCCATTTCGTCCACTCCTTTATTTTTAACTAATCTTATCTTGATTGCTTTTACTGTTACTGGGTTATACTTTTTTTATTAAACTAAGTTCATATTTTAATCTCTCTAGCTCCGTCGCTTATCTCACTAACATAAAACTCTGGAGTTATACCAGTCTGCTCTTTGTATTTCATACCGACCTGCTCTATAAACAAATCAACTTTATCCTCCGGAACTATGTTAACAGTACACCCTCCAAAGCCTGCTCCAGTCATTCTAGCTCCTATAACTCCTTCTACTTTCATAGCCTCTGCGGTCATAGTATCTAGCTCTTTTCCAGTCACTTCATACAAATCTCTGATTGAGTCATTTGCCTCTACTAAAAGCCTGCCCAACTCTACAATGTCATTTCTTTTTAGTGCCTCTACAGCTTTAAGTACTCTATCATTCTCACAAATTACATGAGTTACTCTTTTTTTAATTATTTCATCTTCAATCTTTGATTTATACTGTTCAAATTCACTACTTGTAATATCACATAGATTCTTTTTGTTTGGTAGATACTGTTGTAATATCCTTAAGCCTTCTGCACATTCACTGACTCTCTCATTATACTTTGATTCGCCAAGTGAACGCTTTTTCTTTGTATTTCCGAGAACTATTTTGTAGCCATCCAGTCTCAAAGGCAGATACTGATATTTTAAGGTTGCACAATCTAACAATATTGCATGATCTTTTTTACCCATAGCAGAAGCGAACTGATCCATTATTCCGCAGCTTACTCCACAGAATTCATTTTCTGTTTTCTGCCCTAGCACAGCCATTTCAACTAAGTCTATTGGCTTTGTTATTCCATGTGCTTCGTTACCTAATGTAACTAATGTAACTGCTGTAGCTAATTCTATTGCTGCAGATGAAGACAATCCTGAACCTAATGGCACTGTGTCATGGAAAAGCATGTCAACCCCAACTAGTTTATAGCCTGCATTTTGCAGCACAAATGCCACTCCTGCCTGATAATTTCCCCATTTTAAGCTCTTTGCGCTTTCTAAATCATCCAGCTTTACCTCTACTCGGTTAGGGAGGTCTGTTGCTGCAAGTCTTAGGGTGTCATCATTGTTTACCCTTGCAATTACAGTAGAATCAAGACTTAAAGCTGCTGGGAATACGAATCCTCCGCAATAGTCAATGTGTTCTCCAATAAGATTTACCCGTCCAGGGCCGGAGAATATTCTTAAGTCCTCTTCACTACCTCCATATATTTGACAAAATTTTTTCTTTAGCTCATCATAATTTTTCTGCATTCTTTAAGCCCCTTTCAAAATATTGTTTATTCTCGTTTAATAAGTATCATAGCCATTAGTATAAGCTGTTCGAAATTCGATTATCTGCTACAGTAAAAGTAAATGTATCCTATGTTAAATAATTTAGTTATTTATTAAGTGTCATTAGTCAAGTGGACTTCCTAGTAACGCCGTTGAAATAAAGAAGTCAAATGCACATAAACCCTCATCGGTTTGCTTAAACACACCTGTATGCTCAAGACAGGTTTCAAACTTCTTGCCAATTTCAAGTTTTAGAATTACATCTGCACGTTCCAGTGAAAGATTGCTTCCATATTTTGATATGAGTTCTTCAATCCAAGGCTTATGTTTATACAACACATTCTCCATATCATAAATATCTGAAATGCTTGATTTTCCACAAAGTATTTCCTTTATCTGTTCAACCTCTATTTTTAGTCTTCCAGGCAATATAGCCAGTCCCATAACTTCAATAAGCCCGATATTCTCTTTCTTGATGTGATGAATCTCCTTGTGAGGGTGGAATATTCCATCTGGATACTCCTCTGTAGTTCTGTTATTTCTTAGAACTAAATCCATCTCATATTTACCCTCCTCATTTTTTCTCGCAATTGGTGTTATAGTGTTGTGAGGTATCTTACCATTCTCAGATTCCGAATATGCAAGAATATCAGCACTCTCATCGCTATAACCTCTCCATTTGTTTAATACATAATCAGAGAATTCAACTAACTCGTCTATGTCACTACTTGCAGCACGAATAACAGATAGTGGCCATTTAACTACACTTATTTTTACATCCTTAAACTTATTGCATTTATAATTTTTTATTATAGGTGCTTTTTGCATTGGGAATAAATAATTTCCACCTTGAAAGTGATTATGACTGAGTATAGAGCCACCAACTATTGGTAGGTCAGCATTTGAGCCGCACAGGTAATGTGGAAATTGCCTTACAAAATTTAAAAGTAAGCTAAATGTCTTTTTTGATATCACCATTGGCACATGGCTTTCGCTCAAAACAATACAATGTTCATTATAGTAAACATATGGTGAGTATTGGAAATACCATTGTTCCTCACAAAGAGTTAATGGAATAATTCTGTGTGTCTGTCTAGCAGGGAAATTAATTCTACCAGAATAGCCTATGTTATCAACACAGAGCATACATTTTGGGTAATTACTCTGAGGCTGAAGTCTCTCCATTGCAATTGTTTTTGGATCTTTTTCCGGTTTTGTCAGATTTATTGTTATTTCCATACTTCCATACTTAGAATCAGCTGTCCATTTTATATTTTTAGCAATCTGTGCAGTTCTTATATAATTTGAAGCAGTACAAAGTTCATAGAAGTAATCAGTTGCTGCTTTTATGGATTGTTGCTGCGCCAATTCATTAAATTTTTTGACAATCTCAGACTCTCTTGGCATTATGAGACCCATTATCTTTGTGTCAAATAGCTCGCGATATGCATATACTTCTTTATCGTATAGTCCTACATCACCTGCGTATTCCACAAGTCCGCTCAGTATTTCAGTTGGATACTCCAAATCCTCATCAGCAACTTCGCCAGTATACGGTTCCTTTAGTCTAAGCAGGTCCAATATTTGATTTCTTGCAATTATTGTATCTAACTTGTCAAGCATATTATGTTTTGTCCCAAACTGTAGAAGTCTCTCAACTTCATATGCTGGATTTATCATTATGCATTTCACTCCTTAAATTGTTTCATATATTTTCCAATTAGAATTATAGTGATTACAGCGACGGTATATATCCTCTGAAATGCTTATCATCAACTCAAACTTTACAAATATAATACTTTTTTACTGTAAATCTTTTATTATTATTGAGATTATATTATTATTATAGTATCGAAGTACTACTATTTCTCAAATTATTTTATTATTTTATAATACTATTTTACGATTTCTTAATCCGTTTTATCATCTATACTTATACTTAAATTAATAATAGTTTTAGGAGGTTGTGCAATGGATTCTTCAAAAGTATATAAGCCAAAATCATTTCCTATGGATTTTCCGTTTAGTATTAAGTTTACCAATATGGAACCATATTATTGCATGAACCATACTTTCCATTGGCATAACTATCTTGAGATTGCTTTTGTTAAGCAGGGTAAGGGAATTTATTATGTAGAGAACAGAACATATGAAATGAATGAAGGAGACATTGTAGTAATAAATAATATTGAACCACACTACATGGAAGTACTGCCACCTGTAAACATGGTCATGCCTGTGGTTATGTTCGAACCCCAACTGGTTTGGTCTTCCGAAAATCAATTTGATTATCAGTATATGGAACCCTTTTTCGAAAGAAGTTCAAATTTTAATAATAGAATTGATAGTAAAAGTGAAATTGGTCAAAAAATATTTATACTACTAACTGAAATTGAGGATGAGTACGTTAATAAAACAGTTGGTTACAAGCTTATGATTAAAGCCAAGCTATTGCATATAATAACGTATTTGATAAGGCATTACCAGGATACTACTAAGAACTCTGAAAGTATAACATCAAAGAGTAAAAAACTTGAGAAACTTGGTAAAGTATTTGAGTTTATTAACAAAAATTATTCACAAAAAATTGAGCTAAATCGACTTGCAGAGCTGGCCTATATGTCACCAAGCTATTTTTCAACTTTCTTCAAGCTCTCAACTGGGTTTTCACCTATAGAGTACTTAAATAAAATACGTATAGCTAAATCAATTGAAATGTTGAGAGAAACCGATTACTCAATTGCACAAATAGCATTAGACTGTGGTTTTAGTAATCTTGCAAATTTTAATAAGATATTTAAGCATTTTACTGAGACAGTCCCGTCACAAATAAGAAAAGGTTAGCCAGCTCATATGATTGTGAATAATTCACAAATCACATGAGCCGGCTTTTATCATTACTAATTTATCCAATACTACCTATCTTTACATCAATATCAACATCTGCACTATAATCTACAGCATCAAATTCAAACCCAAAAAGCTTGAAAAACTCTGTTCTGTATCCTTCTATATCAGAAATAGCTCTTACATTTTCATTATTAGCCTCATTCCATAGCTTTGTTACCTCAGCTTGAACATCGGCACCCATCTCCCAATCATCCATGCAAATCCTGCCCTTGCTGTCAAGCTTCAAATCATCACAATACAATCTGTCATTAAACATACGGTACATTTGTTCAATACAGCCTTCATGGATATTCTTCTCCTTCATTATCTTGAACAAAACACTTATATAAAGAGAAATAACAGGAATAGCAGCACTAGCCTGAGTAACAACAGCTTTATTTATAGATACATATGCCTTTACACCTATTTCTTTAAGAGTCTCTGTAATTTTACCAGCTGTAGCCTCAAGGTCATCTTTTGCTCTTCCAATTGTACCCTCTCTATATACAGCATGGGTCATTTCTGGTCCAATATATGAGTATGCTAAGGTTATAGCATTATTTTCTAGCGCATCTGCCTTTCTAAGTGCGTCCATCCACATTGCCCAATCTTCTCCACCCATAACAGCAATAGTTTGTCGAATTTCATCTTCATTAGCAGGCTCAATAGTTATGTCTGCAACCTGCTCTGTATGGAAATCAACTGTTTTAGATGTATACACAGGCCCAATTGGCTTAAGAACTGAATTAAATACTTCACCTGTAACGGGATGCGTTCTTCGTGGCGATGCCAAGCTGTAAATTACCATATCAACTTTACCAAGATCTTTTTTTATTAACTCTATAGCTTGTTGCTTAATTTCATTTGAAAAAGCATCTCCATTTATACTCTTAGCATACAAGCCCTCTTCTTTTGCAATCTTCTCAAAAGCTGCAGAATTGTACCAGCCTGCTGAAGCCGTTCTATTTCCTGATGCAGGCCTTTCAAAAAATATTCCAATAGTAGCTGCACCACAACCAAAAGCTGCTGATACCCTAGATGAAAGTCCATAACCTGTTGAAGCACCAATAACTAGTACTTTCTTTGCTCCATCAATCTTTTTTTGCCTTTTTACATACTCAACTTGCTGTCTAACATTATATTCGCACCCTACAGGATGTGCTGTTGTGCAAATAAATCCACGGAATTTCGGTGATACTATCATAATATCATTTGCCCTCCTTGAGCTAATTATTTTAATATCAAATACACATTAAATTTATTATAGCACAATTCAATATAATTTAAAACTAGATATTAGTACTTGGTAATAACTATTTGTATTTTTTTTGTTATTTATCCATGATTTCTTCTATCTTTTTCTGTGCATCACCTTTATCAAAAGCATCTTCAACACAGCAAACAATTATCTCTTGATTTAGCTAAATCAGTTCATCTCTTTTTTATCTATTTCCCAAACAAGCCCTTTTTCTCAATTACAGAAACCACCTCATATCCCGCATCGATAACAGCATTTTTAAGTGTTTCATCATTAATATCTGTCTTTAAGTCTACCGTCGCAATATTTCTCTTCAAATCCACCTTAGCCTCAACACCTTCAATTGCATTTAGTGCTTTCTCAACGCTTGCCTGGCAATGTCCACAGCTCATTCCTTTTATTTCAATTATTTTCTTCATAATCCTTCTCCTTTTATAATATCTTTATTGTTGTTTACACTATTTTTTCTTTGCTATTTCACATTACAATTCACCCCCATGGGGTATATTTCAATATTACAACAATTAAAATATTGTATCAATAGTATATGCATCCAATTGTTATTTATTATCCTCTATAGTTAAGAGAGCCATCAAGCAGTCAATATATCTTTTACCTATAAAATATGCTTCCTCCACAAGTAATGTAAATTTTCTACATTCTCATGAAGGAAGCATGTCACACACATTAAGTCAAGTTACTATGAGCCGTATTGAATTGTTTACCATTGTAATTTAATTTTACTTAATACATTTATTTGTTGACAAAATCGTCATACAATCATAGGTGAATAATCTCTTACTCATGGTTCTCAAAGACTTTGTGTCTATTGTACAAATTTCAATTCAAAATTTCTTTTAATTCATTTGCAACCTCTTTTAGATTACTCATCTGTTTTGATATATCCATGATATGGTTGGTATTTTCTTGTACAACCTGAGCTATTTCATGAAACTGAACATTTTGAGTTGATATCTGTTCTGTAATTTCATTATTAACCTTTACATTAACATTAAGTAAATTATTCTGTTCTTGATTTAATTTATCAATTTCTTTTATTGCCATTGCAGATTCTTTCAGCAGATGTAACATGTTACGAACTGATTCTACTGTACTATTGAGAATTTCATTTTGTTTATTAAGTTGTATATTACTCTCATCAACCTGTTGAGTTGTAGTAGCACTTTCCTCTTCAATTCTTGCAACCGCCTTATAAATTTCCTTCAATGACTCCTGCGTGTTGGAAGATAACTTTCCGATTTCTGCTGCAACTACTGAAAAGCCTTTTCCAGCTTCTCCTGCTCTTGCAGCTTCAATTGATGCATTTAATGCTAACAGCTTTGTTGAGCTGGCTATGGACTCAATAATACTTAATGTTTCACTAATCTGCTTTGTTCCTACTACCAAATTATTGATAGCTTCAACTGTTTTTTTATTGGAATCAGCAGTTCCATTACTGGTTTCAACTAATTGTTGTAAAGCCTCCTCATTTGAGTTAGATATTTGTAATAATTCATCAAATGATTTATCACTATTCTTTACTTTTTCTGAAACGATATCGCTGCTATCTGATAAAGATAATAGATTATTGTTTGTCTGACTCGCTTTGTCTAAAATTACATTGCTCATAGCTGCAAGTTCTTCTGAAATTGCATTTAATTCTTCACTCTCACTACTTTCTGCCTCTATACTCTCCATAACTGCATCTGATGCTTCAGAAAGCTTTTCTACAGCTTTGATTGCCTTGTCAAGAATTTGTTTTGTTTTATTATTATTTTTCTCAAGTTCATCACGTTTTGCATTTAGCAATATTCCTCCAGCTAGATATGTAAATAATAAAATAGCAGCCTCACTTAAGAAAATGCAGACAATTCTAAGAGTTAATTCTGGCAAGAAATATTCATCATTCCTTGTTGGCAACAAATCTGGCCTTGTAATAAATCCAATAATTAAAGAAATATTAAAAAGCACCATAAGAGTTATATTAAGTTTATTATCTAAAAAGAAAGCAGGTAATATAAGAAAATAAAATAAAAATGCCCAAAAAGTTTTTGATGGAATCAAATATAAAATAATGTTATATTGTAGTACACATATAAATCCTATAAATATTTTCCCATTAGATACCATTGACTTTTTTAAAGTGCCATTATTATCTTTACTATGCGTAATAAATACAAAAGCTATTACAATATATATAATAGTTGTAGAAAAAAATATAGCAAGCCATAACCACGATACTGTCGGGTATAATCCCAATAATTTTTCACCAGTAAACATAACCCCTGCAATCAAGCAGGAAAATGTAGAAATTAGTAAGACAAGTTTGTATACTTTCTCCATGTAATCATCAATGACTGTTTTTTCATTCATAGTTTTTCCTCCAAATTATTAAAATTAGTGTGACTTTTTTATAGCTTTACTTTTATTTAGCAGCATTTTTTACAGATGGTATCTTAATTTGTCGAAGGGAATAACATTCTGTAATTATAGATTACTCCCATGCCTGAATATTTTAAATATTATATCATATTTCTACAGTTTTGGTAATATAATCTGAAATAATTATTTATCGTCGGAGCAGATTTTTATTTATCACATTTTAGATAACAACGTATGAGGATTAGAGCAGAACCCACAAATATTTTTCAATATTATAGAAAAAGCGCCGTAACAGAATTTTATACATTCTGTTACGGCGCTTAATATTTTAATGGTTCTATACTAAACATTGGGGTAAATAAAAAAATAAATGAGGCATAATGCTTCGAATTCTTGTAAGCTGAAGTTACCACACAACATTTTTCAAGAAGGAGAAACTTTTATGCCTCAAACCGAT
>JAEWAX010000033.1 GCA_023391425.1 Bacillota bacterium
TGGAATTCATTTGGACTTTGTTAATATGATTAATTGTCCAAAAAGGTACCTCTTCTGCGATGAATTCATTGAGGAATGCTTTACTAAACTTGGTCCACATATCAAAAGTATACATGGAAAAGATACAATCATGGAAAATGCATATACAACAGTAATTCACGAAACCATGCCTGGGAAAGGAAGAGTAAATTACCAAAAGGTTGCCAGGTTGTGTGAGCCACTGGGGCTGGATACAACCTTATTTGTTGAACATTTGCCTGATTTTGAAAGTTATAAGAAGGCTGCGGCTTATGTAAGAGAACAGGCTGGGTTAGCAGGTGTGAAAACAGGGTGAATGAATTTTAATAAAAAATATAGATGACATAGTAATCAAAATAACAGTATCTTCTTTGACTAACGAGATAGACAGAGGCTAAGTTTTTAGGTCAACTTAATCAGACCTTAAAATTTAGCCTTTTTTATATCCCAAAACAGAAAGAGAGGATAACAAAAAATGTCGAAATTATTTTATGTAAATATACAAATATACAAACACCTATGAACTTATAGAATAATCTAAATAAAACTTATTTTATATAAAAGCAGGAGGTTTATATAAAATGTAGAATAATGAAATATAATGTAGAATAATAAAAAATATTGTATTTAAAGTCAAGGTTTGTTTGCGATTATTTTTCATCACACAAAAATACTATTGTAAGCTTTATTACTGTTATTTCTAAAGGGAATTCCAGTGTCAACTAATAGGTATTAAAGCTGAGAAATCATTGGATGGAGGAGAAAATTATGCAAGAAAATTCATTAATGAAACATGTAAAGAAGGTTAATAAGATTTTGAATTGGGTATTTTTAATATTAGGTCTCGTTATGTTAATTGCAGGCATCGTTACAAGGACTATAGCTTCTAGTAGTATTCCTCTTTCGGTAACAATAGGTTCAGCTTTTTTAGCTTTGTTTTTAAGATATAAAGAGAAGGAGATGGTGGCTAGCTATGTTTTAGTTGCATCAGCTATATTACAAATACTCCCTTTATTACAAGGCAGTAATTCTTTTGTTTTAGCTATGCTACCAATCAGTATTACTGCATTATATTTGAATAAATGGATTTTTATTTTCGTTGGAAGTATTATTAATGCAACTGTGATTATATTTCAAATAATGATGCCAGGTTCCGACATAGCAGCTTCCGTATTTCCTGATGTTTTCCAAGTACTTATAACGCTTGTGCTATTCTTTTTAGTAAAAGAGGGAGGAAGGCTTATACAAAATGCGAATGAAAAAGAATTACAGACAAAGAAACTATTAGATGAGCTGGAAAAAACTATGAACGCAATCAGGACAAACACATCAGTTTTAAACATTGATATCTCCAAAGGTAACGAGAATCTTGGAGTAGTTCGTGAAATAAGTAGTTCAATAACATCAGCTACTCAGGAAATTACCACAGGTATTGTTAGTCAGAATAAAAGTGCTACTCAGATTAATCAGATGACTAAGGAGGCAGATAAGAAAATATCTGAGCTAACAGAGTTCTCAAAGCAATTGGAAAGTGTTTCGGCAAACGCAAGTAATGTAGTATTGGATGGATCAGAAAAGATAAATACGATGGATAAACAAATGGATATAATCAACCAGGCTGTTACAAAATCGTTAGAGACCGTTCAGGAATTGAATGAAAATATGGACGAAATAAACAATTTCCTATCTGGAATCACACAAATCGCAGAACAAACAAATCTACTTGCTTTAAATGCAGCCATTGAGGCAGCCAGGGCTGGGGAATCAGGCAAAGGCTTTGCAGTTGTGGCTGAAGAGGTTAGAAAGTTGGCTGAACAAAGTGCATTTACTGTAAAGCAAATTTACCAAATAATATATAAAATAAAGGATAAAACAAAAAGTGTTCTAGATGAAGTTAGCAGAGGGCAAATAGCGACTCAGGATGGTGAGAAGGTTGTCAATACTGTTAATCAGGGTTTTAAAATGATCCAAGTATCTTTTAAGGACATTGACAGATATATTGCTGACGAAATTAGTAGAATTGAAAATATTGCTGATTTATTCTCACATATTGATGAGGAGGTAGAAAGCATTGCAAGCATTTCTGGGGAGCAGGCTTCTGCAACAGAGGAATTATTAGCAACATTAGAAGAACATAATACAAACATTAAAAACATATATGATTTAATGCAAGAAATTAAAGAATCAAGTGACAATTTGCAGGTTATTATTAAAGAATAAATTAATAAAAAGGACTACTGATGTAAAAAGCTTAAAGCGATAATGCTTTGAGCTTTTTATATTATCATAACAGCATCGGTACTGAATCTTTCACAAAGCTCAAATATCTTAAATTTAGTGTCTGCAGATGATGATAATGATGATATATGCTATTTGACGGTTTACGTGTTTCAATATATAATTTCGAGTATAGAAGCATCCGGGAGGAGTAAGAAGATGATATCTACTACAGCTGCAAAAATAATAAATGTTTTACCGGATAAATTTGTCACATACATATCTAAAAAAGTTATTGATAATTATCTGAAAAAATATGCAAATACAAACATAGAGGGAAGTGAAAACTTAAAGGGAATAAAAACGCCAACTATTTTTGTATGTAATCATTTAAGCAATTCTGATGGATTAGTTTTAGGTAAGGCTTTAAAAGAGGTTGATCCAACTTTTGTAGCAGGTGTAAAGCTGTCAAACAATGCTGTTACAAGTATTGGGGTTAACGTAGTTAAAACTACAAATATAAAACCTAATACGGCAGATAAAGATGGTATTAAGAAGATTATTATGCTTGTTAAGCAAGGGGAAAGTTTGTTGATTTTCCCGGAAGGTACTAGAAGTAGAGTTGGTAGTTTGATAGAAGCAAATAAAGGAATCCTTCTTATTGCAAGAATGACGGGAGCTCCTATTGTACCTATTGGATTATATGGGACAGAAAAACTGTTACCTATAAATAAAGAAGGAGATATGAGTGCTGAAACATTTAATTATGCCGATGTTTATATTAACATTGGAAAACAATTTGAACTTCCCAAGATAGCAATAGAGCAGGATAAAAAAGAATATGAGGATTTTGCTATAAAATATATAATGAAGAAGATAGCAGAATTATTACCAGAAAATTATAGAGGTGTGTATAAATAAGTAGACTTGAAAACAGTCTGCTTTATTTATTTTATAGATAATTTTACTAAGCTTTATGCAAGATAATACGAGCAATATTGAGATAATAGAAATAAATGGGGATTATATTCAATTATTTAAATACCTTTTACGATTGATTGAGAAAAATAGAGATTTGATTTTATTTACTTTTTTTAGTATTATAAAACTAAGGTCAAAGAAAGTCAAAGTTAAATAATATTAGATAACTACGTTATTACATTAATTATAAGTTGATGTAAAAAGAAAGGAGGGGTACTTTGATGCAGTATAATGACTACTATAATACTCTAGGGGTTGATAAGAATGCATCACAAGAGAATATAAAGAAATCCTATAGAAAGCTTGCAAAAAAATATCATCCCGATATTAACCCTGGAAATAGGCAAGCAGAAGAAAAATTCAAGGAAATTAATGAAGCATATGAGGTTTTGAGCGACCCAGAGAGGCGTAAAAAATATGATGATTTTGGAAGTGAAACAAATTTTCAAAATGGATATGACTTCGACCCCTCCCAGTTTGGCAAAAATGTAAAGTATGAGTATAAAACAGGTGAAACTGGGGAGTATAGTGATTTTTTCAACATGTTCTTCGGAGAAAATGGCTTGGATTTTGATAACCTTTTCAGTAACATAGGGGCTAAAAAAAGGAGTAGGAGCTACTCGAATAAGGGAGAAGATATTGAAGCAGAAATAGAGCTTACTATTGATGAGGGCTTTAGGGGTATTGAAAAGAGAATTACTTTAAGAGGTCAAAGTGGTGAAAAAAACCTTACTTTTAAAATCCCAAGAGGTGTTAGAGACGGAGAAAGAATTAGGCTCCATGGTCAGGGAACATCTGGTATAAACGGTGGAGAAAATGGTGATTTATTTCTTGTGGTCAAATTAAAGTCAAGTGACAAATTCACTATAGAAGGAAATAATCTTACAACAACTTTAGATATTATGTCGTGGGATGCGGCACTTGGTTGTGAACTAGCGGTTCGAGCTGTTGATGGGAAGATATTAATAAAAGTTCCAGCTGGGGTACAAACTGACAGCAAAATACGTGTTTCAGGGAAAGGGTATGTTGACAGAAATGGTAGAAGAGGTGACCTTTATATCCAAGTGCGTATTGTAAATCCAAGCCATATTACCCATGAGATGAAGGAACTTTATGAAAAGTTAAAACTGGCTTCTAGGTCAAATAATTGATGGAAGATTAAAATAATAATAAGGAGAACGGAGGATTAAAAATGGATATAGAAAAATTTACTGAAAAGGCACAGGCCGCAGTTTCACAAGCTCAGGACATCGCAGTAAGGATGGGGCATCAACAGGTAGATGGAGAACATATACATCTTGCGCTGTTAACTCAGGAGGATGGACTAATCCCAAAGCTT
Organism: Bacillota bacterium; assembly: GCA_023391425.1. Lineage (GTDB taxonomy): Bacteria > Bacillota > Clostridia > Acetivibrionales > DSM-1351 > Ruminiclostridium. The sequence goes on from JAEWAX010000033.1 coordinate 4,556, forward strand.
ATTGGATATATGGGGCAGGATGTACAGTTGTTTGCTAAGGATATTGAAGCAGAACTTCAAAAACTTCCACAGGTATATGGAAATGGCGCTTCCAGCATGTATGCCACAAGAAGGTTCAATGAAATCCTTGTCCGCGCTGAGGATGAGGCAAAGCGTTTTAAGGATGAATATACGAGTGTTGAACATATTTATGTGGCACTGCTGAAAGAGAAAAATACACCATCTCAGTCAGTTTTTAAACGCTATGGGATTACTCTTGAAAAGTTTATGACTGCACTTAGCAAGGTAAGGAGCAATCAGAGAATTACATCCAAAAATCCAGAAGAAACTTATGATGCTTTAAAAAAGTTCGGACGTGATTTGGTAGAACTCGCAAGAAGTGGAAAACTGGATCCGGTTATTGGCAGGGACACAGAAATCAGACGTGCTATTCGTATTTTATCAAGAAGGACAAAGAATAATCCTGTTTTAATTGGAGAGCCAGGTGTAGGAAAAACTGCCGTTGTAGAAGGACTGGCACAAAGGATATTAAAGGGAGACGTTCCAGAAGGGTTAAGGGATAAAACAATATTTGCACTTGACATGGGTTCTTTGATAGCTGGAGCCAAGTACAGAGGTGAGTTTGAAGAACGACTCAAAGCAGTTTTAAATGATATCAATAAATCAAATGGCAGAATAATACTTTTTATTGATGAGATTCATAATTTAGTTGGTGCTGGAAAAGCCGAAGGAGCTATGGATGCGGGTAATATTCTAAAGCCAATGCTTGCAAGAGGAGAACTTCACTGTATAGGGGCAACAACACTCGATGAATACAGGAGGTATATTGAAAAGGATGCAGCACTTGAAAGAAGATTTCAGCCTATTGTAGTGGAGCAGCCAACTGTTGAGGATACTATTTCAATTTTAAGAGGTTTAAAGGAACGTTTTGAAATCCATCATGGGGTCAGAATCACCGATAATGCAATTATCGCCTGTGCATTATTGTCAAATAGGTATATAAGCGACCGTTTTCTGCCTGATAAGGCTATAGATCTTATGGATGAGGCGGCAGCTATGATAAGGACAGAAATTGACAGTATGCCGACAGAACTTGATGAGATATCCAGACGAATTATGCAACTTGAAATTGAGCGTCAGGCTCTTAGAAAAGAGGAGGATGAGATTTCTAAGGAAAGGCTTTCGGCATTGGAGAAGGAAATAGCTTCACTAAAGGAAAAAGCAGATAGTATGAAAGCTCAATGGGAACTTGAAAAAGAAAATATTAAAAGGGAAAAAGACATAAAACAGCAAATTGAATTTGTAAAAAGACAGATAGATGATGCTGAAAGAATCTATGATTTAAATGAACTTGCAGTTTTAAAGCACGGTAAGTTGCCAGAATTGCAAAAGCAGCTTGATGAAGAAAAGCAACGTAAAAAATCAAATGGAACCGTACTTTTAAAAGAAGAGGTTACAGAAGATGAAATCTCACAGATAGTTTCCATGTGGACAGGAGTACCTGTTGCAAGACTTGCTGAAAATGAAAAGGATAAGCTTTTACACCTTCAAGAAATTCTCCATAAGCGGGTTGTAGGTCAGGATGAGGCTGTTACTGTGGTTTCCGATGCCGTTATTCGTGCTAGGTCGGGACTTAAAGACCCAAGAAAACCAATTGGCTCATTTATTTTTCTTGGACCTACTGGTGTTGGTAAAACTGAACTCGCAAAAGCATTATCTGAAGCTCTTTTTGATAGCGATGACAATGTGGTTCGTATAGATATGTCGGAATACATGGAAAAGCATTCAGTAGCGAGGCTGATTGGTGCACCTCCTGGCTATGTGGGATATGATGAAGGGGGACAGTTAACTGAAGCTGTGAGGAGAAAACCTTATTGTGTAATTCTTTTTGATGAAATTGAAAAGGCACATCCAGAGGTATTCAATGTACTTTTACAGCTTTTAGATGATGGTAGGCTTACAGACAGTCAGGGCAGGACTGTAGACTTTAAAAATACTGTTGTAATTTTGACGTCTAACATTGGAAGCCAGTATCTTTTAAATGGCATACAATCAGATGGCGAAATAGAAGAGTCTGCAAGAGAGAAGGTTCTTGGAGAACTAAACAGGTATTTCAAGCCTGAATTCTTAAACCGTGTTGATGAGGTCGTTCTTTTCAAACCACTTAGGAAAGAAGAAATCATTAAAATTATTGACCTCTCTTTGATGGATATTCAGAGAAGGCTTGATGATAGACGACTAGAACTAAATGTTTCAGAGGAAGCAAAACATTATATGGCACAAAATGCTTATAACCCTGTATTCGGGGCAAGGCCAGTGAAAAGATACATGCAGAGGTTCATAGAAACCGAAATAGGAAAGATGATTATTAAAGGGAATGTAAGTGAGGGGAAAAATATTAATATTGATTATTTAGATGATGAACTTAAAATCAGTGTTGATTAAACTAAACTTGAATGTTGCACTATTAAATGTCAAGTCCTATACTGATAAGGAAGAAAATGATATTATTTATTTGTGGTATGTTGATGAGGATAAGCTTACTAAGCTGAGTTTCATTAATAGTATAATTGCGCTTTTCGGAAAAATGGATAACAAAATCGTTGAAGGCAAGACAAGAGGGTAGTAATAACACAGAAGCCAAAAGCATCTATATATAAATCAGAAGAAAAGCTTTTGTCAGGTGATAGTCCCATTATTATGTACAGAAGGATTAGAGAAGAGCTAAAAAACAAATAAGTTGAGGGAATACTAATGGCAAAAAATGATAATATGCTAGCGATTTTATGGATGCTTAAATCAGAAACAAAAATAACTGCAAAGCAAATAGCTGAGAAATTAGAGATAAACATAAGAACCGTTTACCGTTATATTGATTCCCTATGCACCAGTGGTGTACCGATTATTTCGGATTCAGGTAAGAATGGTGGATATAGCTTGTTGAACAATTTTATCCAAGCACCTTTGGTTTTTGATATTGAGGAACAAAAATCACTTCTTCATGCTGCTGTATTTGCAAAAGAGGCAGGATACCCTTTTGATGAGGCTTTAGCCAGAGCAACCGACAAATTGAGATTATATTCAAATCAAGAACAGGAAAGTACCCTCAATCGCCATTTAATTGGCTTTGAAGTGATAAACCGAGATATTGCTCCTGCTATGAAGATGGTGTTGGAGAAATTAGAGCAATCTATAGCAAACGAATCCTCTGTAGAAATTGAATACCGTTCAAAAAAGGAAGAACAATCCTGCCTAAGAGTGATTGACCCATACGGAATAATTTATTGGAACAATAAATGGTATACTATTGGATTTTGTCATTTACGAGGTGCAATTCGCAGTTTCCGGGTAGAACGGATTAAACAAATAAAACAAACACAAATGATATTTAAACGACCTGAAGCCTTCTCAGCCAAGGGATATTTCTTACAAAATCTTTTTCCTAAATTAGCTAGTGAAGATAGTATGATTTCCTTAATTGTCAAAGGGAAAGCAGAGGCTTTGGACGACTTATGTATTCATTGGTTTTTAGGCCATCATCTAAAAGAGAGAACTTTAAACCAAGCCGTATTTTTAGTTGAAGAAAGAATAATGCATGCACATATACCATATCTTCTTCTTTCTTATGGAAAGGCTATTCAAATAATCGAACCGCAGAGTTTAAAGCAGAAGCTTGTTTCTATAACATCAGAGTTAATGGAACATTATCAAATCTAACAGCTTCACTGACAGTAGTTGTCAGTGAAGCTGTGCTATTATGTTGCTAAACAATAAACAATTTTGTTAGCACTTTTTAGATTTCAGAGGAGGAATATTGAAAATGAATAGAACTGTATATCTTTATGTATTTGATACGATGTCAGATTGGGAAATAGGTTATTTAACTGCTGAACTTAACTCAGGAAGATATTATAAGAAGGGACTACTTCCATCAAAAATAGTTACCTTAGGAATTGAAAAGACTCCTGTTACAACAATGGGAGGTTTAAAAATACTACCTGATATAGTACTAGAAGAGTGTAGTATTAAAAACACAGACGCCTTGATTTTATCGGGTGGAGATACATGGATGGAAACAATTCACAAACCTATAATAGATATAGCAAAGCAGTGTATAAAGGAGAATATTGTTGTAGCGGCGATATGCGGAGCTACAATAGCTCTTGCTCAGAATGGCTTGCTGGATTCTAAATGGCATACGAGCAATGATTTGGGATACCTCAAAATGGTGTGCCCTGATTATAAAGGTGAGAAGTATTACAAAAATGAGCCTGCTGTTACGGATGGAAAATTAATCACTGCTCCAGGGGTAGCTCCATTGGAATTTGCCGGACATGTATTGAAAGCTTTGGATGTATTTTCGCCAAAAACATTAGACACTTGGTATAAACTTAATAAGACTCAAGAAGGTAAATATTTCTATGAGTTAATGGATTTAATACAATAAGAACATATAAGTTTTATAAGACACATGATTAATGCTTTTACAAAAAAATTTAAATGTAATTTATAAAACCACTGGAAACAGTGGTTTTATAATGCGAATAAATAGCATAAATATTTGTAATATTAATAGAAAATAGATTAATACAGAATAATTGGAGTATAACATGAAGCCATTTAAAAACTTATTTAAGAAAAAAGAAAATAATAGAAACAGTTCTGCGATTGAAAATGCAAATAAAGATATAAGTAAAGATTTAAAAATAAATATAGAAAAAATAAGAAATGAATTTGGTAATGCTAGTGATCTTTCTATTAATCTTTCTAAGGTCAATAATCATGATAACTTATGCTATGCAAGTATTTATATAGAAAATCTTGTTGATAAGAGTACTATAAATAGCCTATCCTCAGAAATAACAGAAGTTCTTAAAGCAAAAAATAGATTAGAAGATCGTACACCTGAAGGCTATTTTAATACATTTAAAAATACTCTTTTAGGGTTTAGGAAATTTGAAGAAGGTTCGGATTTAAATATTTTAATAAATGATTTAATATCTGGGAAAAGCATTTTTTTAGTAAATGGGTGCGGCAAATTTTTTTCGGTTGATACTTTTTCTGTTCAAGGCAGAGCTATTACTGAGCCTACTACCCAAAATGTCATTAGGGGTCCGAAGGAATGTTTTGTTGAAAATATAAATATAAATGTTTCCTTAGTAAGAAAAAGAATTAAAAACAAGTCTTTGAGGGTTGAAGATTTGTCTTTAGGAAATATGACAAAAACTAAAATAACACTTATGTACATCGATAAAATTGCCAGAAATGATATTGTTGAAGAATTAAAAAGAAGACTTAATACTATCAATATAGACGGTATTTTAGACAGCAGCTATATTGAAGAGTTAATCAAAGATGACAGACATTCCATATTCCCAACATTTTTTAGTTCTGAAAAGCCCGATTCGGTTACTGCTAATATTCTTGAGGGCAGGGTTGCGATTTTCGTGGATGGTACCGCATATGTGCTGACTGCACCTGCTTTATTTGTCGAATTTCTTCAATCAAGTGAAGATTATTATTATCCATTTATTGTATCTTCAATGACTAGATTAATAAGATATGTAGCCTTTTTTCTTACTCTTATTGTTCCAGCAGGTTTTATTGCATTATCCACATTCCATCAGGAAATGATTCCGACACCTTTATTGATTAGCATAGCCTCGCAGCGTGAAGGAGTACCTTTTCCTGTTTTTGTTGAAGCCTTATTAATGGAGGTGACATTTGAAATCTTAAGAGAAGCTGGAGTAAGAATGCCTAGGGTTATTGGACCAGCAATCTCCATTGTAGGTGCATTGGTTTTAGGTCAGGCAGCTGTAGAGGCAGGTATAATATCCTCTGTTTTGGTTATAATTGTCTCGATTACTGCCATATCAAGCTTTGTTATTCCTAATTATACTATGTCTAATGCTATAAGAGTGATAAGATTTGCCCTAATGCTACTTGCTGCTGCATACGGATTGTATGGTATTTTCATGGGATTGATAGTTTTAGTTCTACATTTATGTAAATTAAAGTCTATAGGAGTTCCTTATATGATACCTATTGCTCCAACAACAAAAAATGGAATTAAAGGAACGTTTGTCAGATTACCTATTTGGAGTAACAAATATAGGCCCATTGGAATCAGTAATGATAAATCCCCTAGAGTAGATGAGAATAATCCTGTAACTACAAAGCAAAAAGGAAAGCCGGAATTCAGGTGACAAATATGAAATTGAAGAAATTATTACTAGCATTTATTATATTGACAAATCTACTTTTGAGCGGTTGCATGGGTAGTAAAGAAATAAACTCACTTGCTCTGACTATTTCTATAGGAATTGATAAGGCAGAAAATGGGTATTCAATTACCTATCAAATACTGAATCCTAAAGCAATCGCCTCGAAAAAATCGTCAAATGAATCTACCTTTTTTTTGTACACAGAAAGCGGAGATGATTTGTTTGAGATAATTAGACGAATTACAACAATATCCCCCAGAAAAGTATATAACTCTCACTTGAGAATGATTGTCTTAAGTGAAGAGATTGCTAAAGAAGGGATTCAGAGCTTATTGGATTTCTTTATTCGTGATCATGAGTTTCGCACTGATTTCTATTTTGTTGTGGCAAGAGGATCTACTGCTCATGAAGTTTTAAAAAGTATAACTCCATTGGAATCTGTGTCTGGAATGGAAATGTATGATTCTATAAAAGCCTCTGAGAAAACATGGGCACCTACAAAAGCTGTTAAAATTATTGAGTTGGTTAATAACCTAATTTCTGATGGAACAAATCCTGTTTTAACAGGTGTAGAGCTTGTTGAACAACAGGAAAAGTCAAGCTCTATTGATGGGTTGAAGCAAAGTGTTGTCAATAAATTAAAGCTTTCTAGTTTATGTGCCTTTAAAAAGGATAAGCTTGTGGGATGGATGACAGAGGATGAAAGTAAAGGATATAACTATATTACAGAAAATGTAAAAAATACTATTGGACATATACAACTTGACGAACAAAACAAAATAACCACGGAGGTTATTAATGCTAAATCAAAAACAAAAGCTTATATGTTAAATGGCAAACCTGCAGCTAAAGTTGAAGTAAGTTTAACTGTAAATATCGCTGCAGAAACAGGTACTTTTGACGTATCAACTGAAGAGAATTCAGAAAAACTAAGTAAATTGATGGAACAAAAAACAAGCCAGCTTTGTGAGTCTGCAATAAGGAAGGCCCAAGAGAACTTAGGAACGGATGTCTTTGGTTTCGGCGAAGAAATACACAGAACTTATCCAAAACTATGGAAAAAAATAAAGAATAATTGGAATAATGAATTCACTAAGCTTCCAGTTAGTGTTACTGTTCATGTCAAGGTAAATGGTTTAGGGGAAAGTACTAAGTCAATCTTCTCGAAAGGAGAATAAATAATATGGCTATCGTATCCATTCTATCAGTATTGGCCTTTGGCACTGCATTGTGTTTTTATGAAATACCTCAAATGATTAAAAGTAAGAGCTATAAAGAGCTATGGGCCTTTTCTATATTACTTGCTTTGGGTGTCATTCTGACAATTTTAAAAAGCCTTAATGTTACAATATCAAATCCTTCAGACTGGATTGCGTGGGTCTATTCTCCTGTATCAGATTTATTAAAAAGGACTTGGCTCGCACCAAGCTTTCTAGCGTGGGGAAAAGCCATAGTTGCACTTATCCTATCCTAAAGCATAAGAATTTTAGAAGAGCTGTTGAAAGGCTATGAAATGAGTAAAATAAAAATTACGGGTTCTCAATTTGCAATTACTACTTCGGGATTTGTTTTTGGCTCTGCACCACTTCTCATCTCTTCCAGTGTTGCAGTGTATGCAGGACAAGATGCTTGGCTTTCTGCAATTTTCTCGACTATTATAGGCCTATCGATTATTTGGATTAATACTTCTTTAGGAGGATTATACCCTGATAAAACATTTATAGAAGTTATTTGTTTGTTGCTAGGGAAATGGCTTGGAAAAACAGTTTCTATAACTTTCATTTTTGTGACATTTGTTACAGCTATTCAGGTTACATGGTATGTGGGCGATTTTATAACAACAACCTATCTACCTGAAATATCTACTTATCCAATCAATATTCTATTTTTAGCAGTCTTAGCAATTGCTATGATTTATGGTCTTGAAGCGATGTGTAGAGCTTGTACCGTCTTTTTTATATTAATATTCCCTATTTATGTGCTATCATTAGCAATGCTTATTCCTAATATGCATGTAACTAATTTACTTCCAGTCTTTGAAAAGGGTATATCACCTGTATTGAAAGGTATTATTCCACTACTAAGTTTTACTACCTTTCCAACGATAGTTTTAAATATGGTTTATCCCTCTAATATAGAGAATTTAAAAAAAGCTAAAAAGTCGATGTTTTATGGTTATTTATTAGGAATGATAATAGCGTCTATAGGAATACTAATGTGTATTCTTGTTTTGGGAAGCAATTTTACTGCCAATTCCCGTTTTCCACTTTTCATACTTACACAGGAAATCAATGTAGGAACTATCTTTTCCAGACTTGAAGCTGTGGTAATAGCTGTTTGGCTAACTACTAATTTTATAAGTACATTTTTTTATTTTTATGCTGGAACTTTAGGCTTGTCCCAACTTCTGAAACTTAATGATTATAAAAAGCTAGTACTGCCTTTGGTACTAATCATGGCTGTATTTTCACGTTTTATATATAAGAATGTACCATATGAAATCAGCTGGGACACTTATGTTTGGGCTCCTGTGGCTTTTACAGCAGGGTTTGTTCTTCCTGTAGTGCTATTGTTAATTTATGGCGTAAAAAAGTGGTTAGGGAAGAGAAAGGTTGTATCTGAATGAATAAAATTAAAATATCAAATCGACAATTGTCTATTATCACTACAATAATTGTTGTTGGTCCAACAACTGTTAGCTTTTCTTCTCCTGTAGCTGCATTAGCAAAACAAGATGCATGGCTTTCAGCCATTTTTACGATGATTGTAGGTCTGCCTGTAATATGGATTAATACCTATTTAGGAGGCTTATACCCTGAGAAAACATTCATTGAGATTATTCAGTTACTACTTGGAAAGTGGATAGGAGGTTTTGTCTCTATAAATTTCATTTTAATGTCCTTTATTGTAGCTGCTCGAGCTGTATGGTATGTGGGCAATTTCTATACAACCGAATATTTTCAGGAAGCATCACCTTATTTAGTAAACATTTTATTTGTCGCCAGCGTTGCAATTGCACTTCTTTATGGGTTGGAAGCAATGTCTCGTGCGGTTACCATCTTTTTTAGTATTACAGTTTCTATGTTTTTGCTTACTATGGTATTTAGTACGCCGAATATGAAGGTAGATAATCTTTTGCCTATTTTAGAACAAGGTATAGCCCCAGTATTAAAGGGCTCAATACCCATTTCTACCTATTCGGTATTCTCTATGATACTTTTAAACATGATTTATCCTGTTAATATAAATGATACTAAAAAAGCTAAAAAATCAATGTTTAAAGGTTATCTATTTGGAATGTTTATTGTGTTTTTTTCAATTTCTTCATGTATTTTAGTCCTTGGTAGCACCATTACTGCAAATTCACGCTTTCCGGTTTTCCTGCGTTCAAAACAAATCAATATAGGCGTCATATTGTCAAGGCTTGAAGCTTTGACAATAATTGATTGGTTGTTAGTTCTTTTCATTACCACTTATATTTATTCTTATTCCACAGTTATAGGTATATCTCAACTCACAAAACTTAAGGATTACAAAAAAATTGTTTTGCCCATAGGCTTAATCATTGCTGTTTTTTCCAATATTATAAGTAAGAATATACCATATCAAATCGCTTGGGCAACTAACGTAGGATTTCCTTATATGGTTACTTTTGGATTCGTTTTGCCTGTTGTGCTATTAATTATTACTATAATTAGAAACAGGTTAGGAAAGTCACAAAAAACAAAACCTGTTAAAGGAACTTGATAGGTGGCTGGGTCAATATGGTTTAATATTCCTTTACCAACAGTGCTCTGATATACCCCCTATCAGTAGAGGTTGATTCAATATAAAATCCACGCCCATAATAGAATCTTATTAGGTCACGGTATTTTGAGGCAGTATGTAAGCTTACCTTTTTAACGCCCTTTGATATCAAAATCTTATCAGCTAAATTCATCAAGGATTTACCGATACCAATATTATGATAGTCTAACATTACACCAAATCTACTGATATACGCGGTATTATCAGGTAAAAGCTTAATTCTGATAGTGCCAACTGGATTACCATCTATTATGGCTATGTAAACTTCCTTTTCATTGATGTCCTCTTCTATATTTTGTAGGTTTTCGGTCAATGCTTCCATAGTTCCAGACAAACCTGCATCCTGCATGTATTTTTTGAAGGCTTCCTGCATTATTCTAGAGATTGCAGGAGCATCCTCTATAGTTGCTTTTCTAATAATAAATGAATAATTCATATTTTGCTCCTTACTTTACATACATAATGTTATCCAATGCCCACCGCCGCTAATACCCACTCTTCAAGTGGAAATAAGCGGCGCTAAGGCCCTGGATAACGATTTCTAAGCAACAGCTGGAGAAGAAACTCCACCTGAAGCAAGAACTCTGCTTATCCCAGTAATGTTGCTAACACTGCTTTCTGAGCATGAAGTCTATTTTCAGCCTCATCAAAAATTACAGACTGTGGTCCATCGATGACTTCCTCAGTAACCTCATAACCTCTATAAGCAGGCAAGCAATGAAGAAAGATTGCATCCTTATTGGCTTTTGAGAATAATTCTGAATTAATCTGATATGGCATAAATATTTTTATCTTTTCTGCTTTTTGATCTTCCTGTCCCATGCTTATCCAGGTATCAGAGTATATAACGTCAGCATTAGCTATTGCTTCAATAGGATCTTGAGTCATAATAACTTTAGAACCAGTGAGTTTTGCAGCAGCCTTTGCTTCATCAACATACTTGTTATCACATTCGTAGCCTTTAGGTGAAGCTATCGCGATATTCATTCCAGTTTTAGCACAGCCATGTAAAAGTGAATGAGCAACATTATTTCCATCACCTATGTATGCAAGCTTAAGTCCTTCAAGCTTGCCTTTGTGTTCATAAATAGTTTGAAGGTCAGCTAAAATCTGACATGGATGCATTTCATCAGTCAAGCCATTTATAATAGGAATTGTTCCATATTCTGCAAGGCCGTCTACGTCGCTCTGCTTAAAGGTTCTAATCATTATACCATCAAGGTATCTTGATAAAACATTAGCAGTATCATAAATTGATTCTCCTCTTCCTATCTGTATATCATTAGAACTCAAGAAGAGGGCATTTCCACCTAACTGATACATTCCAACTTCAAATGAAACTCTTGTTCTGGTTGAGGACTTTGAAAAAATCATACCAAGGGTTTTGCCTTTTAATAGGTGGTGTTGGATGCCTTCCTTTGTTTGCTTCTTTAGTTTCTCAGCAAGCTTTAACAAATCATGTATCTCTTCTGAACTCAAATCGTTAAGACTTAATAAATGTTTCATAATGTACCTCCATGAGCATAGCTCAATAAATTCAATTTTCTCAGTTGAAATCAATACCAGTCACAGTATGGTAGATGTATCCCCTAAGAATGCTTAGCGTAATTATTTGATAATTTGTATTAGCTCATCACATAATTTTAGCCGTCGCGCAAACTCGCCATCAATGGCTCGGGTTGCACTTTACAAGTATAAGTGCAACTAGGCTTCTACCTTCGCTGATAGCTCGGCACAAGCCAAGTTTTCTTTAACGCTCAAAATGACATCCTACCATTTTGACGGCAAAAATTCTGTTCTATCTTCGCAGTGGTACTAATCTCCTGCTTTTCAAGCCGTAAATAAGTACCACTATGCTCGAAATAAGTGCGACTAGAGTTCAGAAAACTTCATCTGAACTAAGTCTTCTTTATCGCTAACAAATTCAACAAATAATTACGATGCGCTTTCCATCGGATACATCTACCATCCTGTTAAGATGAATAAATCCTAACTGAGAAAGTTGAATTTATTCATTAATCTTCACTAGGTAAATTGCTACCCTCTATACACCGAGTATTCATCCAGCGAATACACTTCAGCCTTATTATCAGCAATCAGTTGCTCCAAAATACTCAAAACAGCATTTGTTGTATCTAATGAAGTTATACAGGGAATATTGTACTCCATTGCTGTTCGTCTTAGTGTAAAGCCATTTCTTTCTGGAATCTTACCTCTAGTTGGTGTGTTGATAACAAGTTTTATCTTATCTTCCTTTATACAATTCAATACATTACCATCCTCAATAATTTCAACAGGTAGCTTTGCACTGCATAAAGCTTGATGAGTTCCTGCTGTTGCAGAAAGCTTGAAACCAAGATCAAGAAGTTTTTTGGCAATATCGACACACTCTTCTTTGTCTCTATCAGCAACAGAAAGCAACACATTTCCGCCTGATGGAATTAACATTCCAGATGCGGCAATTGCTTTGTACAATGCATTGAAATAATTTTTGTCAACACCCATTACTTCACCTGTTGACTTCATCTCTGGCCCTAGGAAGGTATCCACAGTAGTTAGCTTTGCAAAAGAGAAAACTGGAGCTTTTACAGCATAATACTCTGTTTCCTTAGCAAGTCCAGGTTTGTAATTTAGCTCAGCTAAGGTTTTACCCATAATAAGCTTTGTAGCTACACTCACCATTGGAATACCAGTTATCTTGCTCATTATAGGAACAGTTCTGCTGGCACGAGGATTTACCTCAATAACATAAACCTTTTCATTACTGTCCATAACAAATTGTATATTAAACAGTCCAACTACCTTGAGCGCTTTAGACAACCGAATAGTGTAATCTTCAATCGTATCCTTCACTTTCTGAGATAGATTACGAGGAGGGTATACTGCAATACTATCACCAGAGTGCACACCTGCGCGCTCTATATGCTCCATAATTCCAGGTATGAGAACCTCATTTCCATCACATATACCATCAACCTCCATTTCTCTACCAACAACGTATTTGTCGATAAGAATCGGATGTTCTGTGGAAATTTCGGAAGCCATTTGTATATATTCTCCAAGAACTTTGTCGTTATGAATGATTTCCATAGCACGACCGCCTAGCACATAGGAAGGCCTAACAAGAACTGGATAACCTATTGTGTTTGCTATTTCTCTGGCATGTTCAAAAGAGAATGCCGTGCTTCCTTCAGGTATTGGAATATCCAACGAATCCAGAAGTTGTAAGAATTTCTCTCTATCTTCAGCAACATCAATGCTTTCAACAGAGGTACCCAATATATTTACGCCTTCAGAATGCAATGTTTCAGCTAAATTAATAGCAGTCTGTCCGCCAAATTGAACTATAACGCCTAAAGGCTTTTCTTTTTCAATGATATCAAGCACGCACTCTTTTGTAAGTGGCTCAAAGTAAAGCTTATCTGCTGTATCAAAGTCAGTGCTAACGGTTTCGGGATTGTTATTAATTATAATTGATTCAATACCTAGCTCTTTAAGAGTCTCAACAGAGTGTACACTGCAATAATCAAACTCAATTCCTTGTCCTATTCTGATTGGTCCTGAACCAATAACCAAAACCTTGTCGCCAGAAGTTACCTCCACATCATCTTTTTCCTCATAGGTTGAGTAATAGTAGGGAGTTACAGCCTCAAATTCACCTGCACAAGTATCAACTATTTTATAAACTGGTTTGATAGGATATTTTTCTCTCAGCTCTATTATTTTATCAAGAGATACATTAGCCAAGTTTGCAATATAGGAATCACCAAACCCTATTTTCTTTGCCCTTGAATATAAATCATAATCCATCCAGGCGATACCAGCATTTGTTATCTCTTCACCCAGCTTTACAATCTTTTTTAATTTTCTTATAAAGAAATCATCTATCTTAGTTATTCTTACAATTTCGCCGGCTGAAACGCCTTTTTGCAGTGCCTTACATATAGCGAATATGCGTTGATCGCTAGGATGCTGAACGTATTCCACTAACTCTTCACGGCTCATATTATCAAATAGGCTTAATCCAAGCTGATAGTTAAACTTAATATCCAGTGAATCAATTGCTTTTAAAAGAGACTCTTCAAAGGTACGACCAATGGCCATTACTTCTCCAGTTGCTTTCATTTGTGTACCCAAACTTCTATCTGCATTTGCAAATTTATCAAAGGGCCAACGCGGAACTTTTGTTACAACATAATCTAGTGATGGCTCAAAGCAAGCACTTGTATTTTTGGTAACTGAATTTTTGATTTCATCCAATGTCATCCCAATTGCAATTTTTGCAGTAACACGAGCAATAGGATAACCTGTTGCTTTGGAGGCAAGAGCACTAGAACGGCTTACTCTAGGATTAACCTCGATTACAACATATTCAAAGCTTTTAGGGTTTAGAGCAAACTGAATGTTGCAGCCACCCTTTATATCAAGTGCACGAATTATCTTTATAGAAGCAGTTCTAAGCATCTGATATTCAACGTCAGAGAGAGTTTGGCTTGGAGCTACGACGATACTATCACCAGTATGAACACCAACAGGATCAAAATTCTCCATATTACATATGATAATGCAGTTGTCGTTGCTATCTCTCATTACTTCATACTCTATTTCTTTCCAACCTGCAACACTTTGCTCTAAAAGCACTTGACTAATCATGCTTAGTTTTAGGCCTTTACCACAAATATACTTAAACTCTTCCATGTTAGTTGCTATACCACCGCCTGAACCTCCAAGAGTATAAGCCGGTCTGATGATAATAGGGAAACCTATTTCTTGTGCAAAATCAACAGCATCTTGCATAGTAGTAACTATTTTGCTAGGTGCAACGCTTTCGTTTATACTTTGCATGGTTTCTTTGAATAATTCTCTATCCTCAGCTTTTTTAATAGAGGATAGGGAAGTTCCCAAAAGCTCAATATTCATTTCGTCGATAATTCCATCTTCAGCTAGTTGAACAGCCATGTTAAGGCCTGTTTGACCACCCAAAGAAGCTAGAATTCCATCTGGCTTTTCTTTATAAATTATCTTTTTAACGAATTCCAACGTAATAGGCTCTATATATACCTTGTCGGCTGATTGTGTATCGGTCATAATTGTAGCGGGATTACTATTTATTAAAACAACTTCAATACCTTCTTCTCTAAGAGATTTACAGGCTTGAGTTCCAGAGTAATCAAATTCTGCGGCCTGACCGATAACTATCGGACCAGAACCGATTACCAACACCTTTTTTATATTTA
>JAEWAX010000144.1 GCA_023391425.1 Bacillota bacterium
GCCATATACAAGGTAGGATTCCCTACAATAGTAATGAATGCAATTGGCTCTGTTACAACAACTAGTTTGAATGCTATACTAATGTCATTTTCAGAAGGAGCAATTTCAATACTGGGTATTTACTTTAAGCTACAGTCCTTTGTATTTATGCCGGTATTTGGGTTAACTCAAGGTGCAATGCCGATTATGGGATATAATTTTGGTGCTAATAAAAAGAAGCGTTTTTATCATACCTTTTATTTATCTCTATCAGTTGCCACTATAATTATGGTAATAGGGCTATTCATATTCCAAGTGTTCCCAGCTGGATTACTTACTGTATTTAACCAAAACACAGATATGGGAATTCATGCAATAAGGGTTATAAGCATCTGCTTTATTCCTGCAGCCTTTGGTATTGTTATAGCTACCATGTTCCAATCAATAGGGCATGGCTTTAAGTCACTTACAATGTCTCTACTACGACAATTAGTGTTAATAATACCAAGTGCATTGATTTTTGCTAGGTTTTTTGGGCTAAAAGGTGTTTGGTATTGCTATCCTTTTGCTGAAATAATTTGCGCTTTGATTTTTGTACCAATTGCTTTTAGGGTAATGAAGGATGAGTTCGATAGAAAAAATTCGCTTTGATATTTAATTTGGTAGTATAACTTAATCACTTTGAACTTAAAAGGCAGTGTAACTTTAATTATCGGTTACACTGCCTTTCTGGTCTGCAATTTATTTAAGCTTACAAATAGTTTTTACAATATAGTCTAAATCATCATTTTTTCTGAATTTAAAAGTACCAACACGTATTTTTTTAGTCACTCCGTATGAATTAAGAACATTAGTAAATTCTTCTTTATTGGAAATAACTTCTTTTTCAAATAGTTGATCAATTATTTCCTGTGATTTGTAACCATCATTTATTTCAATAATAATATTTCTCTCAGTTATAGCGCTTGAATTACTTTTATCTACCTGCTGCTTATCAGTGGCTACAGAATCGCCCACAGTTGCTGTACTTTGGGCTGCCGTACTTTGAGCCGAGCTATCGCTAGTTGATGAATTTGTGCTATCATTTGAGGCATTATCACCATTTAAAAATTGAACCTGTTCTATTAAACCATATTTAGCCTTTGCAATGCTTATTATTTCTTCCTTGCTAAGCTCCTTTTGGGTCCCAGCAGAAAAAATCATTCCAGCGATAGCGGTTATAATCATTCCGATTCCGATTCCTAAAAGAATACTTTTCTCGTGCACTTTTCTCATTTGTATGCTCCCTATATGGATGTGGAAATTACTGATAATCGATGAAAATTTACATTTTTTATAACACAGACTACTATTTACTCAAGCCTCTAATAAGTTCAATCTCACCTTTTCCAATTTTCAATTTATCAGATATTTCATCATTGCTAAGTCCTTGCTCAATCATCTGTAAAACTTCTTTTCTCCTAATATTCAAATGAAGCTTAAGTTTCCCATTATCGGACACATCATTCTTATATATATCTTTATCATGAGAAAATTGTAAATTTAATTTTTGAACATCAGACTCCTCATTTTGAGGTGCTGTATCTTCAGAATTCTGCATTTTTATATCTCCAGACAATTTACTCTGCTCTGGCATATCTATTGATATTGGATTCTCATCCGTTGAATTCATTAACATCTTGTTCTGCCTTTGTATATCTTCAGCAATTGACAAATTTGACTTTTCTTGAATCTGGTCTACTAATTTTTCTGACTCATGACCAGAAGCGTTCTCTATCTTTATTGATGCCTCTTGCATATTACTATTAGCATTTTTGTTAAATAATTCTTGATTTTTCTCAGAAATAACTGTTATAACGTAGTCAGACATTCTATTTAGTTCCTGCACCATTTCCTCTGAATCTTGGATTAGATTAAACATCTCATCTTTTTTTCGATCAAATTCTTTAAAAAAGTCTTTCCCATTTACCCTATCCATTACGATAAGAAACAGTGATACAATTACCAATAAAACTCCTAAAAATATTATAGTTACATAGAAAGCTTCCATATTCACCTCAAGACATCATATCTTTATATCAATAGTTGGGGTATTTCTAGTATTTTTTTGTTTCTTCTTTTTGTCATTTTGTTTAGTATTATCTTTTTCTTGTTTTTCATTAATACGTCCATGTTGAACGTTCTCTCTAGCCACAACCTGTTTTAAGCTATTGTCTATTCTATCCCGATTTGTTTCTGCTTGTTGTTGAGTTACCGCTTGATTTTTGTTGGCTTCATCACTATATGTTTTTGATAACTCAGATGTTTTTGGAAACATTACCTGAAAGTCCACTGGCTTTATTGACATCTAATCGCCCCCCAAGTCAAATTGAGTATTTTACACTGTAATTACATTTAAGTGCAACTAGTGCTCCTGATTGCACCTTTGGTTTGTACTTTTACGAGTATAAGTGCAACTGGAGCTTCTGCCAGCACCTTTGATTTGCACTTTTGCAAGTATAAGTGCAATTAGTGCTTCTGATAGCACTTTTGGTTTGCACTTTTACAAGTATAAGTGCAACTAGAGCTTATGCCAACACCTTCGGCTTGGCACAAGCTAAGTTTCCTTATTTGTCAATGGCACCAACACGTATATCAGCGCCATCCCTATATAAAGTACAGTACTGAAGCTGTTCTTTAACATACATTACACATGTACCTATAGAAACTTTTACTCCTGGATATATGAGGTTTAATGCACGAATCTTTCCATTACCTTCTTGTGCAAGCTGCTCATCCAAAACAATAATTTCTTTCTTAACTTCTTCTAAACTTGATGACAAATATATCTTTGTACGGATGCTCTTAGTCATGATTTCTTGTTTTTCTGGCGTAAGTGAACCCATAGTTTCTAATTTTTTTAAAATAGTTATTGCCTGATCGGCTTTTTTTATATCGCTCTCCATTGAGACAATGTCATCTTTTGCTTTCTTATATCGCTCTCTTACTGTTGGGTCTACTCCTACTTCAAGGTCAGTAACTGTCGCCATATGCGAACCAATTACCTTAGCAACAATAATTTTTCCAACCTTACATGTTCCCCCAACTAGCAGACCTTTTCTTCCTGTCAACTCCAGCTTATTACCACATTTGACGTTGCTATGTAATACGGCTTCTGATTGAATATTATTTTTAGCCTCAACATTACAGTATTCTATATATCTAGCAACAATATCTCCACCGGCTATAAGAGTACCCTTACCCATTCCTTGCATTCCTCTTCTAAGGATTATATTTCCGCCTGCTTTAATTGTCGCACCTTCTACAACACCATATACCTCAACATTGCCACCAGCTTCAACACTAAATCCAGATAATACATTCCCTTTAATAATTACGCTACCTACAAAGCTGACATTTCCAGTAGAATTATCTACATTTGCTGGGATTTCATGATTAGTGTATACACTAACTTTTGAAGAATCTAAATACTCAACCTCCCCATCAGTTGTAGCATATAGAGATTGACCATCTTCGGAAATAGCAACATTTTTACCCCTAGGAAGTACAGCAGGTTTACCATTAACAGCCATCAAAGTTTTTCCTTTTACTGTCCTGCCTTGAGTACCCATTAAAGGCGGTTCAAGTGTACAAAGAACTTGTCCAGCTTTCACCGATTGTATAAGATTTAATTCTCTATAATTAATTCTTCCATCTTCTAATATCGTAGGTGTTTTATCGACAGTTGTATCAAAGTGATATATTACTACCCCGTTTTTGCCATTTTGTGCTGGTATACCTTCTGCAACACAAATAGCCTCATTATACACTGGATTCTCAGAGAAATAACTAATACTATCCTCATTAATGCCGAATGTAACCTTTTGATTTTCAAGGGCTTCAATTATCTCATCCTTACTAATTGGGGTACCTCCCTCAACTTTGTAAAAAGTTATAAAAGCCTTTAATTCATCTGGTGAAATAGTTACTAATAACTTTAAATCATTTTGATCTGCCATAATATCTCCTTTATGATTCAAGCATTATTTTATGTCTAAATAACTTACCTCTCATTCTAAGTAAGGCTTTTGTATGTAATTGAGAAATTCTGGACTCCGTTACATTCATTATAGCACTTATCTCTTTTAAAGTCAGTTCCTCAAAATAGTAGAAAGTTATAACTGCCTTTTCTTTTTCCGGCAATTTATCAATTGAATCTATGAGAAGTTCCTTTATTTCAATATTTTCTAAGGCGGCCTCTGGCTTGTCCTCAGTACTATCGCTTAGAATTTCTAAACCTCTTTCATAATTTTGTTCCATAAATTCTTCTAATGACATCATAGATGAAACATTGACATCATTTAATAATTTGTAGAATTCAGCCATACTAATTCCCATCTTTTCAGCAACCTCTTTATCTGTAGCTGAATGCCCAACTTCATTCTCAATCTCAACATAAACTCTTTCTAATTCTTTATTTTTTTGTCTTAATGACCTTGGTACCCAATCTAAATCTCTTATACTATCTATAATAGAGCCTCTTATTCTAAAAGAAGCATATGTTTCAAATTTAACGCCCTTAGCAATATCAAATTTTTCAATAGCATCGATAAGGCCGAATGCTCCATATCCAACTAAATCATCAAATTCAACATTTGAGCCAAAATATATACTTAACCTACCCGCTACGTACTTTATTAAATATGCATACTCAATTATAAGTTTTTCCTTTGCAACTGAATCTCTTGTTTCTATATACTGTTTCCAGATATGATTAATATCTACACTAGGCATATAAATCCCCCAATTAATACATATATATCACTAATGTATTATTCTTTCATTTTAGTCCTAACTGCTTGTGATAAATTTAGTGGAGTAAAGCCATCATCAATCTCGTTATCTGCAACCAAATTTAGGTTAGTACCTAAATGCTCCTCTTGTTTTAACTTTTCAGCTTTAATTCTCTCTATTTCTTCTTCCCTAATCTTATTTTCAGCTTCAAGTTTCAGTTTATTTTGCTCCTCAACAATAGTTTTTAAAGTTGAACTAACAAAAACTCCAATTAAATAGAAACTCATCATAGCTATAATCATTCTAAAACAGGTCTGATTTGTATTAGCATTGCTAATTATGCTAATAATACCTGTAGTAAGAGCTGCTAGCAAAGCAAGTAAAAAAGGGATTTTCATTATTGTCTCCATCCTTACCTCTTTCGTCGTTAAACTTTCAAGTAAAGAATATATCCATTCTTTTCTTTAGTTAATATCAAACTGAAAATTACAATTGTTTAACTCCAAAACCTATAGTTTTAATCATGAGCCTGCCATCATCAGAATAAAGTTCAATAGTACGTCCATAATTACCACCAGTATCTTCAGAAATTATAGGTATATTTAATTCTTGAAGTTTTTCTTTAGAAGCTATAACATTTCTATAGCCAATCCGCATTAAATCTGAGCCTGCACTGAAAGCAAACATCTGTGCACCACCAGCAAGTTTCGCCACTATTCTATCCTTTTTTGCTCCCAACTTTACCATATCGTCTACGAGTTTTACAATAGCTGTATCAGCAAATTTTGCAATATTGCTCTTATTTTTAGCCTGTTCACTGCTAGGTAACATTACATGGGCTAAACCAATAATTTTTGTTTGTGAATCATATAACGCAACTCCAACACAAGAACCAAGTCCAAGAGTTGTAATCATACAAGGATGATGTGCTGAATTCAAATCAGCCATACCAACCTTTACTGTCTCAATATCCATTATTCTATAACTCCCAATGCTTTTAATAATACCTCGTATGAATCAACATCTGGTATTAAAAGAAAGTCCCCGAATACTTTCGTAATGCCTTCACTAAACTCAGTTTCTATGTACAGAACTGAATCTCCTACTTTTCCAAACTCAATTGCGGGAACACTTAAAATAGCACCTGCCATATCAATAGCCAATTCTGGTACAGATGGCATTACTCTGAGATTTGTTAAGCCCGCAAGTGCTGACAAATATGAAGCAGTCAGTATATTCCCTATTTCCTTCAAAGCTGATATCTCTAGCTCATCAAATTCTAAACTTGTTGCATCTTTATTTTCAAAAAGTATATTAATAAGTTGCCTAGCAGCATTAATATCAAGGATAAACATAATATATCCATTTATGTCACCACTCACACTAAGCAATATTCCTACAACCAATATCTCTTCTCCACCTAAAATTTGGCTAACCTTATCAAACCCTAAGATTCTAGCCTTTGGTACTGCCATATCAACCCTTTTATCTATCATTTTAGCTAAAGAAGTTACTGCGTTTCCTGCTCCTATATTTCCAATTTCTTTAAGCACATCCATTTGTAAATTGTTCAACTCATCAAAACTAAGTGACATTGGTTCTACCTCGATTTCAATTATTTATAATCAAAGCTTAACTAATTTTTCAAAGTTTAGCAGTGTTACTATTTCACCATCCACCTTACCAATTCCAAATATAAAATCGGAATCTGAGCTATTTATCAAACTTGACGCACTTTCAATTGATTCTTCTCCTAATTGGATTGTTTGCAATACTTGATCTACTATAACTCCAATAGATATCTCTTCTAGCTTAAGGATAATAATACGAGTCTCCTCAGTCTCTTCTGCTACAGGAAGGTTAAACTTAGCTCTTAAGTCCATTACAGGAATTATATCTCCTCTTAAATTGATTACCCCTTTGATATAGCTAGGTGTTTTTGGTACCCTAGTTATTGTTTTCATCCTATCAATTGTTGTAATTTTGAGTGAATCAATACCAAATCGTTCATCTCCAAGACTGAACACAATATACTGTTTGGTTTCAAATTCATGAATCTGTTCATCTGCCATAATAACCTCCATGAGCCGCTAAAATTTACGGCCATAAAATATAATTATTTTTATGCTATTGAATTTACATCAATTATCAATGCAACATTTCCATCCCCAAGGATAGTAGCTCCTGCCAAATATTTTATTCCGGATAAAAGCTTTCCTAGAGATTTAATAACTATTTCCTGTTGCCCAATTACACTGTCAACAACCAAACCTGTGAGCTTCTCGCCTTTTCGAACAATTACGATTTTTAGTTGCTTTTGAGTTCTTGAATTGCTATCTGGAACTTCTAGTGAATCTGCTAATCTCGTAATTGGAACAACCATATTTCTAAGGAGAATAATGTCTTGTCCTTGAACAGTCTTAACGTCTTCCGCATTCCAGTTGTATATTTGATAGATTGAGCCTAAAGGAATGGCATACTTTTCAGAGCCGACATTTACAAGCAACGCTTGATAAATAGCAAGTGTCAGTGGTAATTTTATCAAGAACCTGCTTCCTTTGCCACTTTGAGTTTCAACCTCAACTGTTCCTCCAAGTTGTTCAATCTTAGTTTTAACTACATCAAGCCCAACCCCTCTTCCCGAGAGTCCAGTAATCTTTTCAGCAGTACTGAAGCTTGGCCTAAATAACAGCTCTATAGCCTCCTGTTGAGTCATTGCAGCCGCTTTTTCCTTAGTGATTATACCGTTTTCAATTGCTTTTGCCCTTATCTTTTCAGTATTTATACCAGCCCCATCATCTGCAACCTCAATAATAACATTGTTACCAGATTGATAAGCTGTAAGATTTATTTTACCTACTTCTGGCTTACCCAATTGTCTTCTCTTCTCTATAGATTCAAGTCCATGATCACAGGAATTTCTGAGTAAGTGAATTATTGGATCACCAATTTCATCGATTACTGTTCTATCAAGTTCAGTTTCTTCTCCTGACATTATTAATTCGATTTCTTTTCCTAAATCCTTAGAAATATCTCTAATCATTCGTGGGAATCTATTAAATACAGTCTCTACAGGCACCATTCTAACTTTCATTACAGCATCATTTAAGTTGGTAGTTATCCTCTCCAGATACTCTAATGTCTCATGATATTCTTGAGGTTTTGATGTGATGTCAGTTTCTTCTAATCTTGTTTTAGTGATTATCAGCTCTCCAACCAGATTCATCAAAATATCTAGTCTATCAATATCAACTCTTACTGTTCTTTGAGCTTTTTTAGGAGCTACACTTTGTTTGGTAGTATCCTGTGCTTCCGATTCTTTTGCTACTGCTCCCTCTACATGTTCATTAGCTTTGGAATCAGCTTCATTATTTTTATCATTTTCAATATGTAGACCTTCAAATTTATTTAAACTTTTAGTGATTACTGCCTCAACCTCAGCTATTGAGTTGAGTTCTTTTGAGAACAATTGCTCGCTCTCTTTAGAAAGAACAATAACTGTAAATTCAAAATCAAATTTCTCATCTTCTATATCCTGAACAACAGGCTGCGCTTTTATAATCTCGCCATATCTCTCTAGTGTTTGGAAGATTATAAATGCTCTTGCAGCTTTTAATAAGCATCCTTTGTTCAACGCTATTGTTATCTTAAGAGCATTCATTCCTAAATCAATTGCCTTATTAACAGCATGTTGCTCAAATTCATCAAATTCAAGTTGTGCAGTTATGTACTTTTCATTTTCAGATGAAGGTATACTATTAATGGCTTGTCCCTGTGGTGAATCACTTACTGCACCTTTTTTCTCTAAAATTCCATTTAAGGCTGCTATAATATCTTTATATTCCTTATCGCCTTCTCCATTTGTTGCAATAACGCAACTCACGTAGTTTTCGAGTGCATCTAAACACTTAAACAAAACATCGACAAGTTCTGATGTAACTTTGATTTCATCGCTTCGAATAGCCTGTAATACATTTTCCATGACATGTGTTAACTTTGTCATTTTGGTAAAACCCATTGTGCCTGCCATTCCTTTTATTGTATGAGCGACTCTAAATATTTCATTAAGTACATTTTTATCCTCTGGATCCTTTTCTAGCTGCAAAAGGCATTGGTTTAAACTCTGTACATGCTCATTTGTTTCTTCGATAAATATTTGTAAATATTGACTCATATCCATACTAACGCACCCCCATAAATTGAATAATTTCATCTGAAATTTTATCAAGTGATACCACTTTGTCTACTGCCCCGGTCTGTACTGCCATTTTAGGCATTCCATATACTACACTTGTTTCTTCATCTTGTGCTATAATAAAACTTTTATTTATTTCTTTTAATTTTTTTACGCCAATACTTCCATCCGCTCCCATACCAGTCAAAATAACGCCTATAATGTTTTTTAATCCTGTGTCAGAGAGCGAACTCATCATTATATCAACTGATGGTCTGTGCCCACTTACTGGTGGAGATTTATCAAGGTTAATTAGTATATCTCCTTTAGCATTGATTTCTACCAGCATATGAGAATCACCAGGTGCGATATACACATGTCCTGCTAATACCTTTTCCTTATGAATAGCTTCCTTTACCACTAATTTACTTTTAGTATCAAGTCTTTCTGCTAAAGTATTTGTAAAACCAGGAGGCATATGCTGTACTATTAAAACGGCAGCTGGTATATCTCCAGGTAAATATGGTATTACACTCTGCAAAGCTTTCGGCCCTCCAGTAGATGATCCAATAGCAATTATATTTTTTAAAACCTTATTATTTTGAACTGAAATATCCTTTTCATCATCACTCTCATTTTTAGAATTCTTAAAACTAATATTTTTAGCAATTGAAATTTTTTCAATAATTTCATTTCGCTTTTTATCATTTTTTATATCAAATATATTTTTAGGCTTCGCAACAAAATCAACTGCACCTTCATCTAATGCCTTAATCGTAAGTTCCGCTCCATGATCAGTACCACTACTAAGCATTATTACAGGTTTTGGAAATCTTTGCATAATCTCTCTTAAGCAATTGATACCATCCATGATCGGCATCTCAACATCGAGTGTAATGACATCTGGATTTAGCAACTTAATTTTATTAAGTGCATCTTTTCCATCAGTTGCAGTACCAATCACAGTAAGTGATTTCTCAGAATCTATCATTTCTGATAACACTTTTCTCATAAACGCAGAGTCATCTACAATTAATACTTTTATAGCACTACTTTTGTTGGTTATAAATTCCATAGGTTACCTCAGCTCTTTTTTTAAAAGTAATCTTTGCTGATTAAATATAAATCCTACAATTCTCTCACGCTTTTTGTAATCAATATCTGTAAAGCTTATTGACGAAATATATTTTAATTCATCGTTAACTATTTTTTTTATACATCTAATTACTTTTCCATTAAAATCTATGAAATTTCCACCCTCTAATTCAAGTTTTCCTTTTAGTTCATTGTTTATTATAAGAGGTTCACCTGTTAAAGCAGATAATCCACCTCCACTTAAATCAATTGTATGTCCATAAATTTCTTTACTAGCATCTTCTAAAGCTTCTAACTCTTGTACTATAAAAATTACAGGAACAGAACAACCAAATCTATAAAACTGTCTTCTTTGTATTTTATGTATCTTTTCTGTAACTCTTAAATCAAGTAGTGCTATATCATCAACAATAAGCCTGTTCTCTACATAACCAGAAATCTTATAAACCTGATTTGACTTATAAAACAAATAAGCCTCAATATGTGAGTTTATTCTTATTGGATATATCCTTGCCTCAAATATTGGTGCAGATATTCTTAGTACATTTTCATCTATAATACCTTCTGTCTGGCTTATAAATTCAATACCAATTTTTCCTTCAATTGGATCAGTAACACTGAGTTCTATCTTAGTTCCAATTGGAATATCTCTTAAATCTTCAAGTTTATTCACACTACAACCTCGCCTAATAATAGTATACACTCATATTAATTGGTAAACAACCCAACAAACCTGTTAATAAATCCTTTTATTCCAGTCTGTGATAAATTGTATTTATTCAAATCCTTCTTTATAAGTGAATCAGCAATATCATTTATTAGCTTGCTCGTGGTATTTTTGGGATAATTAATCAAATACGGCCTTTGCAGTTTTACAGACTTAATAAATGACTGGTCATATGGTATATATCCTAACGAGTCTAGCTTCATTCCTAAGAACCTGTCTGCTACCATAGAAAAATTATTATAAACGCTTTTAGCCTCATTTTCATTATCGGCTCTATTTATTAGTATGTTAATCTTGCAATCCTTCTTTGTACGTGATACGGTTTTAACAAGAGCATAGGCATCAGTAATTGATGTTGGTTCAGGTGTTATTACCAGGATTACCTCTTCAGCTGAAAGCACAAAGTTCATAACAGTATCTGAGAGACCAGCACCTGTATCTACCAATATGTAATCTGCTATATGATCAAGTAAAGACATATTTGCTGTAAAAGTAGCTAAGGAGCTTTTATCTAGGTTTATTAATTCCTGGACCCCCGAACCTCCTGATATAAACTTAATATTATTTGGACCATCACATAATATGTCTAATATACTCATTTTTTCATTAACCATATCAAGTAATGTATATTTAGGGACTATTCCAAAAACAACATCTATGTTTGATAACCCTAAATCAGCATCAATAACCACCACTCTAAAGCCTTTTTGACTTAAAGCTAAGGCAAGGTTAACAGTAACACTAGTCTTTCCAACTCCACCTTTACCACTCGTAACAGCAAGTACCTTAGTACGACTACTAAGTTTTACATTTCCTGTAGTAACAGAATGATCGTTGTTCTGAGAAGAGATGTCGTCTGATTCAGTTTTTAAATTATTAACAATATTCCTTAACTTCTCAGCTTGATCTATCATAAATGACCTCCATATTCCCATTTGTATTAACTATTAGATTTAAGATTAAATCTTATAGTTAATTTATATTTCCTAGTAAGTTTTTTGAAAGCTTATCAACATTAGCTATCTCTATGTCATCTGGAACATTTTGCCCATTAGTTATATAGGATAAATTTTTATTTGCAAAACACTTTGTGTTTAATATACTGCCATATACAGATGTTTCATCTACCTTAGTAAAAATGAGTTTATAATTGGGTATAAAACTGTAATTACTAATAATATCCTTACAGTTCTTTGAACTAACTGTTGTACTTAATACCAAAAAAACATCGTCCGCTTCACAAACTTCAATTAATTTCTTTAACTCGTCAAATTTCTGTTTATCCCTGTAACTACATCCTGCCGTATCAATCAATATGACATCTTTATCATTATATTTTTCTATTTCATTGCTAATTTCTAGTACTGAATACGCCACTGCTATTGGAATTCCTAATATCTCTGCATATGTTTTTAGCTGATCAACAGCAGAAATTCTATATGTATCAGCTGTAATTAATCCTATTTTTTTTTTGTGTGATAACATAAATGTAGCAGCCAACTTTGCTAAGGTTGTTGTCTTTCCAACACCTGTTGGTCCAACAAAAAGAATTACCGTAGGTTTGCCATCTTTTCTAAAATTTATAGGTTCAGCCTTGCCTAACATTGTAGAAATAACTGAATGCATAACAAGTGATGCATCATTTATATCTTTAGCGTTACTTCTCTTTTCAACCTGTTTAATAATATCTTTTGCAATCTCTTGATCAACTTCATTTTTTAAAAGATTATTATATAATAATTGAAAAATTTGAGGAAGTTGCTTATTATCCTCTTCTTTTTCATTATTAACACCCTTATTGTCATGATTAACAATATTCAATATCCTATCCAAAAGATTTTCTATATTATTTACTTTATTCTCTAAATCACTAGCTTTTTCCTCTTTTTGCGACGATATATTTTTCTCTGAAGTAGTATTATCAGCGTTAGGCATTATTCTAGTTAACTCACGTTCTCTCATCTTTGCAGTATCGTCATCAATGGCTGCCATAATTTCAATCATTGGGCTAGAAAAATACTTCTTTAAGCCCTTTTGCCTTATTTTCTTTGTGTTCAAAATTATTGCATTATTCCCAAGATCCATTTTTACTTTTAATAATGCTTCTTGAGTATCTTTACCCATATAACGCTTAATTTTCATATGTTAGCCTCCACAAGTTAATCTCAAAAAATACATCTACGACCACGCTAAACGCTAACTGTTCCAACAGATTGAACTTCAATCGCAGGGTCAATTTCATTATAGGACAAAACTACTAATCCTGGTATAACACTCTCTGTTAATCTCTTAAAATATAATCTAACAACTGGTGATGCAAGTACAACTGGCTGACTTCCAAGCTTTACTAACCGTTGAATATTTTTTGACAAATTATTTATTATTGTATTAGATACAGAAGGATCAAGTGCCAAATATGATCCAAATTCAGTTTTTTGTATTGAGTCTAGTATCATTTGTTCTACCTTTGGGTCTATCGTAATTACATTAGAATTCCCAATAAAGAATTTCTGAGATATTGATCTTCCAAGTGCCTGGCGAACATATTCTGTAAGCATGTCCACATCATGGGTCATGGGTGAATAATCTGCCAATGTCTCCATTATTGTAACCATATCTCTAATTGATACACTTTCCTTTAATAGGTTAGCAAGAACTTTTTGTATTTCACCTATACTCATTAATTTAGGAACTAACTCATCCACAATAGCTGGATAACTTTGCTTTATATTATCAACAAGGGTCTGTACTTCTTGTCTACCTAATAATTCATGTGAATGCTTTTTAATAACCTCAGTCAAATGAGTTGCAATTATTGATGGTGGGTCAACAACTGTGTATCCCAGCATTTCAGCTTTATCTCTTTGGCTTTCTTGAATCCAAAGAGCTGGCAATCCAAATGCAGGTTCAGTGGTTTTGATGCCCTCAAGCTCTTCTTCTGCTTCACCTGAATTCATGGCCATAAAATAATCAAATAAAAGCTCTCCTTTTGCTACCTCTGAACCTTTAATTTTCACAATATACTCATTAGGACCAATTTGAATATTATCACGTAATCTAATAACAGGAACTATCATTCCTAGTTCAAGTGCTAATTGCCTTCTAATAAGAACAACTCTATCTAATAAGTCTCCACCTTGATTGGCATCCGCCAATGGGATTATTCCATATCCAAACTCTAATTCAATTGGATCCACCTGCAAAAGACTTACCACATTTTCAGGCTTTCTGATTTCATCAACTTCGCTTTCCTGAATTTGAACCTCTTCAACTTTGACTGCTTCCTTTTGTAATTGTTTAATTTTGTATGCTATAAATATTAATATACCGGACAGAAGAATAAAAGGTATCGGAGTTAAAAACGGTGCCATAGCTAAGCTGAGTGCTGCCGCAACATATAAAACCTTTGGATTATAAAAGAGTTGCTTTAGAACATCTTTGCTTAAATCAGAATCAGCTCCCGCTCTTGTTACAATGAAGCTTGTTGCAACGGATAACATGAGTGCAGGTATCTGGCTGACTAAACCATCACCGATTGTTAGAATAGTATAGTTTGAAAGTGCTTCTGCAATAGGCTCTCCCCTCATTACTACACCAATAATAAGACCACCTGCAATATTAATTAAAGTTATAATAATACCAGCTATTGCATCGTTCTTTACAAATTTACTTGCACCATCCATTGAACCATAGAAATCAGCTTCCCTTTGAACTTTACTTCTACGTTCTTTAGCTTCAGCTTCACTAATCAAGCCAGTATTCAAATCCGCATCAATTGCCATCTGTTTACCAGGCATAGCATCCAAAGTAAATCTTGCTGCAACCTCTGCAACTCTTTCTGAACCTTTTGTAATTACAAGAAAATTAACAATCATTATTATTATGTAAATAATAAAACCAACTACCAAATTATTTCTTCCTACAAAATAGCCAAATCCATAAATGACATCACCAGCGTCACCTTCTGATAAAATAAGCTTGGTAGCAGTAACATTTAGAGATAGTCTGAATATTGTTGTAATAACAATTAATGTCGGAAAAACTGATAAATCAAGCGCTGATTTTAAATATATTGTATTTAGCATTATAACAGCAGCAAGAATCACGTTTATTGCCAATAAAAAGTCGAGCAGAAATGCAGGAATTGGCAAAATGAGATTCAGAATAGATAATATTACTACGATTGGTATAAAGAAATTATTTAACTTTGCCACGTTTCGCCCTCCTTTTCAATAACATAATTTAAATAGCATTTAAAATTACTTCCTAGTAGCTAGCCAACTCTGCTACCATTTTTTAGTTTGTATACGAAAGCAAGTATTTCTGCAACAGCCTGATATAATTCAGGCGGTATAGCCTCACCAATTTCAACTGTACTATATAACGTTCTAGCTAAAGGCCTATTCTCAACTATCTGTACCTTATTATCTGTCGCAACCTGTTTTATCCTAAGCGCAATATAATCTTGACCTTTTGCTATTACAATTGGAGCACTTGCTTTTTGTGCATCGTATTTAATAGCTACAGCAAAATGTGTAGGATTTGTAATAACTACATCTGCCTTTGGTATATCCTGCATCATTCGCCTCATTGACATTTGGCGCTGTTTCTGCTTGATTTTTCCCTTAATTTCAGGATTTCCTTCCGTTTGCTTATATTCATCCTTGACTTCCTGCTTTGTCATTTTCAAATTCTTTTCATAATCAAGCTTTTGGTATAAAAAATCTAAAAATCCCAATAAAATCATTGCAATTGCAATTCTAAGTGCTACAGCAAAGGTTGCGCTTCCAATAAATGAAAGTATATCTAGCAAATCGGCACTCATCAATGTGATAACTTCATCTGTTTTCGACTTCAAATAAGAATATGCAACCCAGCCAACTATAACTATTTTTAAAATAGATTTGGCTAGCTCAACCAAAGAACGCATCGAGAATATTCTTTTAAAGCCACTTAGTGGATTAATTCTATTACCTTGAGGCTTTAATGTCTCAAAGGTAAATAAAAAACCAACCTGAACATATCCTGCAATAAAAGCTACCAGTACAGCCACTAAGAATAGAGGCAACACTGTTTTAGCTAAAACTAATAATCCATCAATATAAAGCCTTGCAACAATACTAATATCAAAAGTGTCAGTCATTGTGAGATATTCAGTAAAAGTCTTCTTTATATACTGTGTAATTTGCCCGTATATAGTTGATCCAAGAGCTTTTATTGTAACAATCATAATAACTAAAATCAGTGAGGTTGACACTTCTCTGCTTTGAAATACCTGCCCCTTTTTTCTTGCATCATCCTTTTTCTTAGGAGTTGCTTTTTCTGTCTTATCTGCGCCTCCCCCAGATGCAAAAAGCTGATAATTAAGTTTAATTCCACAGTAATCCTTTTTTAATAGATTTTTATCAATGGTGTTTCTCATTTTAGCCTCCCAAACCTACGTAAAGCAATAGCCCATTGAACGCCCCTTAAGGATTACTCCCCATGTCTTTAATAAATTTGAATATTTCAATATTCATGTTATCAGTCAGCATGGCCACAATATATATAAAAGCAGGTATTGTTATCATAATAATAATTATTCCAATTAATATTTTTAAAGGCATACCCAAAATAAAAACATTCATCTGAGGTATAGTTTTAGAAATTATACCTAGCACAACATCCGTTACCAAAACAGCAGCTACTATTGGTGCAGCTATTCTAAAACCTATTGAAAACAACTGTTGAAAAACTCCAATAATGTTGTCCAACATTTTAGTACCAATTCCTGCAGTTCCAAGTGGAACAAGATTAAAACTTTGAAACAGTGCTTTAATTAATACATGGTGGCCATTTGTTACAAGAAATATTATCATAGCCAATATAAAATAAAGATTTGCAGTTACAGGTACTTGGATGTTACTGATAGGATCAAAAACATTAACCATACCAAATCCAATTTGCATATCAATTATTTGACCAGCAACATAAATACTTGTAAAAATAACATATGCTACATACCCTATCACAACACCAACAATAAATTCCTTAACTATATATACTGCATAAAGTAAAAAGCTATCTGTTGCAATAATATGGTCAACCTTTATTACATTAGCCATTAATATAGCTGTAGTAAAGGCAAAGCCAATCTTGAAATAAACTGGTATGTTTTTACGTCCGAAAATTGGAGCAGTAACAAACAAACCAGTCATTCTCACAAAAATAAGAAGAAAAAGCTCCACATTATTCAGCAACATACCAAATGGTATCTGCACATTCTCAACTCCTAAAACATCTATACTAAAACCTATTACTATATGCCTTGTAACTTAAAGTAGTTAGTATTTTATACTAATTTGCATATAAAATATGGCTTGTTTACATTATAAATGCGAAATAGTATTACTTTATAAATTGATTCATATTTATAAATATATTTTGCATATATTCTATCAGCGTTCGAAGCATCCATGAACCAAAAATAGCAATAGCTGCAATAACAGAAAGAATCTTAGGCACAAAGGTTAATGTCTGCTCTTGAATCTGAGTAGTAGCTTGAAAAATACTTATTACCAAACCTACAACCATACTAATAATCAATATCGGGGCTGAAACATATATTATAATTTTTAAGCAATCTTGTGCAATATAAATGATGCTACTTTCGTCCACCTGATGTCACCCCCAAAGTGCTAAAAAACTTCTATAATTTATATGTTTCTCATATGCAATATCTGTTCAGCTATCTGTTCCATATATATATAAATGTAAGATAAGCCATTTTACAAGGAACTTCATTTACTAGGCAAAACTTTGTACTATTGACTGAGTCAACATACCCCAACCATCAACTAATATAAATAATAATATTTTAAACGGCAATGATATCATTGAAGGTGGAAGCATCATCATACCCATTGACATCAATGTACTTGATACAACCATATCAATAATCAAGAATGGTAGGAATATCAAAAATCCAAATTTAAAAGCAACAGTTAACTCACTAATCAAAAAAGCTGGTACAACAATTGTAAGTGAAAGTTTTGGTGCATCCTGGACTTTTATTTGATCTTTTTTCCCCGCTAAAGTCATAAACAATTCTAAGTCCTTCTCACGCTTATTACTAAATATTTGCTTCACCATCCATGTCTTAATTGTCAGAGAACTCTTTTCAATTGCGACTTGCTGAGTTATCTTCCCTTTGGTATATGGTTGGAATGCGTTATTATTTATATCTGTTAAAACAGGGCTCATTACAAAGAATGTTATAAACAGGGCTAATCCAATTAA
Organism: Bacillota bacterium; assembly: GCA_023391425.1. Lineage (GTDB taxonomy): Bacteria > Bacillota > Clostridia > Acetivibrionales > DSM-1351 > Ruminiclostridium. Next base: position 18,027 of record JAEWAX010000144.1, read on the forward strand.
AACTTGATTTGGAGGCATCTGCTGTGTAGCAAGTGCATTCCTTAAAAATGACAAAATAATAATTATTCTTGTAAAAGCTGTCATCATTAGCAAAATTGAAGGTGCAACTGATAAAATCGTCAGCATCAACAATAGCTGTATACTAGAGGATACTTCTTTCGGGTTGCTCGAAGTGCCTAGTTTCACTCCGTCTTGCGATATCGATATATTCGGGTCAGCAGCTAATACACTTTTTGCGCCTAAAAAGCAAAAAACAAGAACTAAAATACTTACTATTAATAATATTCTTTTAAATTTCTTTTTTCTGTTCATTTTCACTCCGTTGACCATTAATAGTTTTATTTAAGTGTTTTAACTTTTTCAAATTTTCTCTAAACGCTACATTACTATTTTGTATTTCATCTTCGCCTTTAGGTCTCTGTCCAAAGACATTATCTTCTGATACATTTTCTTTCTTTGTATGATTACTAAAATTGAAACTGTTTATATACTTTTTCAACACAGCTTTAAAATCAATAACTTCAGATATAGGATTTTTTACTTCCTCTTCATCATAGTCATTTATATTAACTCTTGCTAGAAACTCAACATTCTTATTTGTAGCTGAAATAACAAAAAATTCACTGTCTATCTTAATTAAATGAAGTCTATTATTTACACCAAGGCTTAAAGTTTCAACAATTTGCATATAGTTACCCTTTAGCATCTTTTTAGACTTGTATGCTAAATACTTTGTTGTTAGAAGTAATAAAGCCAAGACAACTATAATTGCTAGAATAACAGAAAAATATTCCATCATTTTTACCTCAATGCCCTCAATAAAATGTTATACTAGTTTACATTTAAAATTATGGCTTTTCTATATTTTAAATGCAAATAGTATTATAACTTATTACAAAATATCCTGCTGTAATTTAACCAAAATTATATGAGAACATATAATTTTCATAACAATCAGCAGGATATCATCGTAAAAATTATTTTAATTATCCGATAACCTTTTTTACTGCTTCTACTACACGATCTGCTTGGAATGGCTTTACAATAAAATCTCTAGCTCCTGCTTGAATAGATTCGATTACCATAGCTTGTTGTCCCATAGCAGAACACATTATTATTTTTGCATCACTATGTATTTTTTTAATTTCTCTTACAGCTGTTACTCCGTCCATTTCAGGCATTGTAATATCCATTATAACCAAGTCAGGAGTAAGTTCCTTATATTTTTCTATTGCCTTTAAACCATTGTCAACATCAGCTGCTATCTCATAACCGTTTTTTGATAATATGTCCTTTATCATCATTCTCATAAATGCTGCATCATCAACAATTAAAATACTCTTCGCCATAACTTCTCTCTCCTTAATTATTCGTTGATTTTTTTAACTATAATCGTTTTGATGGATGAATTATGTCCGTAATCCTTACACCAAAGCTTTCATCAATAACAACAACTTCACCCTTAGCAATAGCTTTTCCATTTACCAATATATCAACTGGGTCACCTGCAAGCTTATCAAGTTCTAATATTGAGCCTGTTCCAAACTCTAAAATATCTCTTATCAATTTCTGAGTTCTTCCAAGTTCAACAGTAACTTGCAGAGGCAAATCCATTATAAGGCTAATATTATTTTTTCCAGAAGCAGATAAACCATCATCAAAAGCTTGAAATTGCGCTGGTTGTATATTTATAGGATTTCTTGGTCTTTGCATCTCTTGATAACCACCATCAAATCCAAAACCTTGCATTGGCTGTTGCATCATTGGCTGCTGCATACTCGGTTGTTGCATAGTCGGTTGTTGCATCATTGGCTGCTGCATCACCGGTTGTTGCATCATTGGTTGTTGTATAGTCGGTTGCTGCGTCATTGGTTGTTGTGAAGCAGGCATCTGTGGAGCTTGCTCGCTTTGAGCAGCTTTTTTATTTGAACCTGATGAATTTAACAGCGTATCTACCAATTCTTTTGCAAATTTCATAGGTAGTAACTGCATTATCTCACTATCTATCAAATTACCAACTACCATCTTAAATGCTATCTTTACAAGCTTCTCGTCTGTTTCAAAATCACCATATGGGTCACCATCACCAAAACTCACAACATACGCTTTTGGTGGTGAAATATCTATTCGCTTTGAAAACATAGACGACATTGATGTAGCTGAAGAACCGATCATTTGGTTCATAGCCTCACTAATAGCACTTAAGTGAAGATCTGATAATTCTCCTTCAGTTATTGTACCTTCTCCACCCATCATTAAATCAGTAATAACTTTTACATCATCCTGTTTAAGTATCAATAGGTTACTACCAATTAAACCATCCGTGTACTCTACTTTAACAGCAACATATTGTGAAGAATAATTATTTGAAAGTTCTCCCCATGTTGTTAATGTAACATTTGGAGTAGTAATCGTAACCTTCTGTGATAAAAGGGTGAACAGCGTTGTTGCGGAAGTCCCCATGCTAATGTTTCCAATTTCACCTAAGGCATCAATTTCCTGAGTTGATAAGCCCTCATTAAACTCAAAACTACTATCACTATCATCGGATTCTTCTGTAGAGGAAGTGCCATTTAATAAGGCATCAATTTCTGCTTGAGTAAGCATATCTCCCATCTAATCTTCCTCCCTTCTGACCACTTCAGTTATTTTTACTGCTACCTTATTTTTCTTTACACCTGGCTTAGCAAGGAACTTAGTCATATCTCCAACCATTACTTCTAAGTCACCATTCACATTTGTTTCAAGTGGTAATACATCTCCAGCTTGTAAATCAAGAAATTCACTAACACTTATTACTGTCCTACCTAATATAGCCCTTACAGGCACGTATGTATGTTCAATCTTGAACTCAATATCTTGTTTATTGTTTTCAATTTTCTCATTTTCAATATTCGTAAACCAAAGCTTTGTGCTCAACTTCGGCATTATAGGCTCTACCACCATATGGGGTATACATATGTTTATCATGCCTTTTACTTCTCCAACTAGTACATTTAGTGTTATTAAAGCTACCATTTCATTTGGAGAAATAATCTGTGCAAATTGAGCGTTGGTTTCAATTTTTTCTAACCTTGGTTTTATAGATATAATACTCTCCCATGGTTCTCGCATTAAATTAAGTATCTGTATTATAATTCTTTCTAAAATGGCCAATTCAATTTCAGTAAATGATCTAACTCTATCCATAGCTGATCCTCTTCCACCGAGGATTCTATCGATTAAGGCAAATGCAATACTTGGATCCATTTCAAAAATGATTGAGCCATTTAACGGACTAAAATCAACCATTGCAAGTACTACAGGATTTGCCAACGAATTACTAAATTCACTATATTGTAAAGCATCTACTGACAATACATCAACTTGAACCAATGATCTTAAGTATCCAGACAAAAATGACTGAACTAATCTTGCATAGTTTTCATTAATGAATTGTAGTGTTCTCTTATGATCATTTGCAAACTTTGGCGGCTTTTTGAAATCATGAAGCTTTACTTTCTTTTCTGTTTTCGTCGATTGAATTTGCTGGACATCTATATCTCCAGTGGTAAGAGCCTTTAGAAGCTCATCAATCTCATTTTGAGATAATATATCTCCCACAAGCCCACCTCCTATTGATAAAACCAGTAATCAAAAGTAACTGAATATACAAGAGGACTAGCCTTTTTATCATTGCTTGTCAATATTTCATTGATCACTTTTTTTAAATCTTCTGAAGCTTTTTTCTTGGCATCTGGCTGACTTACATCCTCTAATGTTAAACCCTGAAAATATGTACCAAAAGCTGAGTTAATTTCTTTACTATAAAAATCAATCTTTGTAGTAATTTCTTCCTCTGTCATTTCATCTGGAATAGTCTTAAAATGCTTCATACTTGCACTTAGCACAATAACTGCAACCTGCTTTGGATCAGTCTTTTTCAGATTAAAATTCTTAGATTCAAAAATAACTTTATTAGAAAGTTCATCGTCTCGTGGAATTTGTTCGGTTACTAAAACTACCTCTTTTTCCGGGTTTGAGTTTCCACTTCCAAAAAAGAAATACCCTATTGCAAGGAAAGCAAGTGCAATTGACAAACATGCTACAATAACAAGCAAAACAAAATAGCTGCTTTTTCCTTCCAAAACTTTTTCCTCCTTAAAGTTCATATGTCTAACAAATAAAATGATATAACATTAGTAAAACCTTACTATAAAAAATAAACAAGTGTTAGACTCTTAAATTTATATATTATTTTTATATAAAAAATCAAGTCGAAATATCATTTTTAAACCCGAAAATACTACCTTTGTATTGTATCACCTTAGTTACCACTTCTTCAATACTTTCAGCAACAACATATTTTTTGCCGTTATTGAGTGTTATTACAGTATCAGGTGTACTCTCCATTATCTCAATCAAGTCACAATTTAATACAAAGGAGGAGCTGTTCAATCTAGTTAATCTAATCATAATATTTTTACTCCAAAAAGACAATAGATAATTTTATACTAAATCCCAAAGTAAGACCTATTTCGAGTTAATTCTACCATAGACTTAGGCATAAAGCCTTAGGTCTATGGTAGTGTTTTTTTATGTCCTTATACCCTCAGAGTTAAGAAAACTTCATTTAAATAAATATTCTATCTCTTTAAGCTTACTAATTCTTGAAGCATCTCATCTGATGTAGTAATAATTCTGCTATTTGCTTGGAAACCCCTCTGTGTAATTATCATATTTGTAAATTCGCTTGAAAGATCAACATTTGACATTTCAAGTGTTCCAGGAGTTAATGTTCCTGTTCCCCCTGTTCCAGCTGCTAGTCCCTTTGTAAAATTACCTGAGTTTGTTGTAGGTATAAACAGATTGTCTCCAACCTTTTCAAGTCCAGCAGGGTTTGAAAAGCTTGCAAGGGCTACACGTCCTAACGACTGTTGTTGACCATTGCTATATACACCTGTAATTATACCGTCTGAACCTATACTAAAGGTAGTAAGAGTACCTGTTGTGTATCCATTAACATCTGAAGGTTTTACTGAGCTATCTCCTGCAAACATGGTCAAATTGGAGAAATCAAGATCAACGTCAAATTTATCTGCTCCTGAAGCAGCATTTGGTGTAATTTGTATTTTTGAAGACGCTCCATCTTTTATTTTTCCTAATGAGTCAAATGTAACTATTGCAGGTGTAGGATTTATCACATCTATAGACTTAGACTCATCTGCTGGAGTAGCTGGATCATCTTTATCTCCAGCATTCATTGTTACATCATAAGTCCATTGATTATCATTTACACCTGCTTTTGTCCTTCTATAATTAACTGATAACTCATAGCTATTGCCTAAAGTGTCATATACAGTGAAAGGCACTGAGAACTGTGGTTTTGTATAATCAGCAATATCTGGATCTGGTTGTATAGTACCTGTTATTTCAGCAGCACTCGCATTCAAATTACCTGAAAACTTTGCAGCTGTCGTAACCTTAGCTGCAATTATCTTCTTATTTCCGTTACTTGTATCATTATACAAATTAATAGGCTCTACTGCACTTTCTGTGTTAAATGAACCATCCTCATTTTTCTGCTGCCATCCATATACACAATAGCCACTACCTGTTACAAGATCCCCCAGCTTGTCCAAGCCAAAATTACCAGCCCTTGTAAATTTATAGGTATCAGCACTTGAACCTCTTACGATAAAGAAACCATCTCCAGAAATTGATAAGTCTGTAGCGTTATCAGTTCTCTCTGAGCTTCCTGTACCCATAAGTGTATCAACAGATCCAACACTAGTACCCAGACCAATCTGCACAGGGTTTGTACCTCCTCTGCTTGTAGCGGAGTCAGGTGCTGAAGCACCACTAAGTGTCTGGTTAAATACTTCCTGGAAGGTAACTCTACTTGATTTAAAGCCAACTGTATTTACGTTTGCAACGTTATTACCAATAACGTCCATTCTTTGCTGGTGTGCTCTTAATCCAGAAACACCAGAAAACATTGATCTCATCATATCTTTATTGACCCCCTCATTATTAAGGTTTTCTTTCGTTCCATCCGTCATTCAGGAACGTATTTCAGCTCCCCATTAGGGTCCAGCTGATTTATACTGCTATGCGAATATCGCCCCATCAATATTTGTAAAAACATTTTCCTTTAATTCATTGTTATTTACTGCTGTAATGACTGTTTTGCTGTTTACATTTACAACAAACGCCATATCGTCCATTATAATCAATGAATCTTTAACGCCTTTCTTCTGAGCCACTGAAACTGCATTGTTGATTTTATCTTTTTGAGTTTGGGTTAAATCAATATTCCTTGCCTGCATTCTCATTTCAGCATGTTTTGAAAATTTAACTCCAGTACCCTTGTCTATTGCTTGTTGAAGAAAATTTTCAAATCCAACCCCATTAGTGCCGGTATTACTAGTTCTGACATTATTGGTTTGGATTTTTCCAGTGGTTAAAGGCGAATTAATTATTCTATTAGAATAATTGTTGTTGATAACCATAACTCACCTTCTCTCTTACTTTGTTGTAGTTTCTGTTGTAGTTCCTGTTGTGGCTTCCGTTGTAGTTGCTGTTGTAGCTCCTGTTGAAGATTTCTGAATATTTGATACACTTTCAACGGATATGTATACATTGTTAAGCACTCCAGTTATAGTACCATCCTCAGCAATGCTATAACTCTTTAAAGTAGCTTTAATAGGTACCTTTTTACCAGTCTTCATATCCTTAATTGTTACTGATACCTCTTTATCTTTGTTCTGCTCAAGATAATTTTTAGTATAATCTGAATCTGTAGATTTTGCTCCTGTAACCTCCGCAATAGTCACACTTACATTATTCATTACCGCATAGTCCTCAGTAGCACCTTTTTGGATTTGGGTTACGTCACCACTCAGGTAAATTAAATCACCTGTAGTAGAATCATATACTGCACCCTTAGTCAAATATCCAATTAAATTGGTATAATTTGATATGTTTGAGTTTGCGTAAGCCATATCAGTTACATTTGTCACACTACTAAGTTCAACATCTTTATTTCCTACTGATAGGTAAACCTTTCCTTTGCTCATTTTAACAGTGGAAACTTGTCCTTCGACAGTTGAAACCTCTTTTGTCTTTTCATCTGTAGTGGTTGCAGTAACATATTTACCTACCAAACCAAAAGCTTCAGAATTTGCCATAGTACTGTTCATATTCTGCATTTGCTCCAAAGAACTAAACTGAGCCATTTGAGCAATAAATTCCTTGTCATCAGTCGGTTCTAACGGATTCTGGTATCTGAGCTGTGTTACTAAAAGATTTAGAAAATCATCTTTTCCAAGTTGACCCCCAGTTTTTCTTTTAGGAGCTGCTTCGTCCGCAGCCTTCGTTGTAGCGTCGTCTAGTGATACTCCATTTATTGCCAATTTGCCACCTCCTTATTTTAAGCCGTCAAATTAATGGTATTAGACTCATTTGCATATTGTGCAAGTCTTTCTGGCAATGCATCAAGAGCATTAATGCCAACAGTTGCTATTCCTGATTCACTACTACCATATTTTTGTCTCGTACTTGAACTGTTATTACTACTTTGGTATGAATTCTGCTGTTGGTATTCATGTTGATCATGTCCTACCTGAACATTAACACTATCAATTATAATGCCCTGTTTCTGCAAAGAATCCTTTAGTAATTGCATATTTGTTTCAATTATTTCTTTAACCTGTTGGCTCTCTGCTATAAACTTAGCTGCTACTATACCTTGCTCTGTCACAACCTTCAATTCAAGCTTTCCCAAATGGTCTGGCTTTAACTGAATAACCATCTCAGACTTATCTTGTCCAACAATTACCTTGGCCTGTTCTACTACCTGATTCAAAACCTCAGAGTTTTTTACTGGCTGTGGCATAGAGAATACAGTTTTTTGAACCTCTGTCTGGTTATTTATAGTACCAATCTTGACATCACCAATGGCTTGTAAATTTTGCTGATCTAGCTGTTGATTCTGCTCATTGCCAGTAACTACTTGAACATTTAATTTTGTAATATCCATTTCTGTCTTGGTAGCACTATTTTCAGCACTTTTGGAGTTATCCTCATCGTTATAGTTACTTGCCTTTTCTGATTCTTTTGAATGAGATACATTTCCATCTTCAGATAGTTGTTTTTCACTAGACGTACCTTCTGCATCAGCTTCTGTAGCTACATCTGTGATACTCTTTGTATCTACTTGTTCAGGTTTGATAGTAGCTTTTACCTGTATCTGAGATTTCATGGCTTCAATTACTTTTGAAACTTCTGAACCAATTGATTCTTGATTTGTCCTAGCATTTTGAATCAATTGCTCAAGCTTTGCCTTTACCTCGTCAGCCACTTTTGAAAGATTAATGGTATTGGTATTGGTATTTGCATTAGCATTTGCTTCATTAGGGGATATAACAGTTTCGGTACTTTCAGATGTTGAAACTGACTCAGTGTTCACCTGCTTTGAAACTTCAACAGCTAGTGCACTCAACATAGTCTTTTGTTGATCATTGAGCTGTAGTACATTTGCAAGCTTGTCTGTAAAAAGTGAAAGATTTTTTACATTTTTCAAGTCTTCTGAACTAAAACCAAGGTCATTTGCTATCTTAAGTAACTCACTAGGCTGTAATCCAAGCATTTGTGCTAATACATTAATCGTATCATCATATTCATTTGAATCACTTGATAATTCTTGTGTCTCTGTTTCTACCTTCTGAGTTTTTGCATTACCAGAAGTTTTTTCTACTGAACTTTGGCTTGAATTTCTTTTAATATCTTTAAATGACTTATACTTTACTTTTGAATCTGAATTTTGAGATATTTTATTGTCATCTTGTGATTCATTGCTAACATATGTACGCTTTGTAGTATTGTTCAAGGTCTTATCAAAAACAGTTTTAAACTCTGTATCTGAAGTGCCTTGAGACACCTTTGGCTTAAGATTTATAGTACTATTACCCTGTACTTGAGAGAAAATCAACTTAGATGTATTACTATAAGTAATCATTATTTCACCCCCTTTCATCTTTTTGTTTATAATAGAGTTCGCTTTTGCGATACCCATCATTACCTTCACGGCGTTTCTAACCTCCTGCTCTTCAAGCACGAGTTAAGTATCGCCAAGCTCGGAATAAGTGCGGCTAGAGTTCAGAACACTTCATCTGAACTAAGTCTTCTTTACCTTCGCGGATTTACTTCTTAGTTGTACTAGATGTCCCTACATTGTATACTTTTGCAAGCCGCTCTGATACTGTGGCAGCAAAGGCTGGTGTCATTTCAGTTAAAATTTTAGCTGAAGTATCCTTTTTTAAATTTTTCATAATTTCAATAATCAAAGACATTTTTGCAGTACCCATCTTCTCCATAATACTAGCGACTGCCGATGCATCCATAGCTTCGTATATGGAGCAATATTTTTTAACATCATCTCTCAGTTTTTCATCTTTTAGTATCTGTGCATATAAATCAGCAGCATTCTTAGGGTCAAGCTTTTCAAAATACTTTTTGAATTCTGTAGTATCCCCATTGGCAATAGCCGCAGAAACATCATTGAAATCTTTTTTTAAGCTTGCATTATCAGTAGTAAGTTGAAGCTTATCTTTTTCAAGTGCAGCTTTTTGTTCCTGTAATAGGGCTGCATTTGTATCCTTTGCAGATAATTGCTTAGTTAACTGCTCCACTTGATCAGTTAAATCAGCAATTTGTTTATCTAACGTAGCTTTATCACCTTTAATTTGATTGTATTTTTTTCGTACTTGTTCTTCAGTCATGTTCTTTTCATCTTCAGTATCAGGCTTAGCAGGCAGAGCCAATCTCAATATCGGTATATTTTCAATGCTATCACCCATACTATCCGCAATGCCATTTACATTATTCTTAATTGCTAAAAAAAACAAACCTCCAATAATCAAAGCAACTAATAAAATCGCTGTAATAATTGTAAGCACATAAAATAACACACTGTTTTTACTTGAACCATCTCTTTTATCTAAAGAGCTCTTTTTGTCTTTACTGGCAACTTTAATAAATTCTCTAGCACTTATATCTAAACTGTCTTTTTTTGATTTGTTTTCATCATTAATATCGGGCATTTTGTTCTCCTGAACCATCTTTAAATTTAAAACTATTTAATTCATCTATTATAAGTTGTTCTTCTTTATTTTGCTCTTTTATGTATTCATAGAATTTCTTTTCTTTTAATTTTTCTAAAACTTTACGTTCTTGCATTGCTTTGATAAGACCTTCCCTATTTATATCGACATCACGCTCAGCATTATTTACATTTTCTTTCTGATTAGTAATTTTATTTTTTAAAAGTGACAAATAATTATTATAAATTTTTATTCTGTATACTGGAATTCCTTCATCAGCCTCAGCATTTAAACTATTCATTGAACCATCATTTATATTTTTTAAATCTTCTAAGTAAGCCTTCTGGTTTTCGAGCTCTCTCGTGGCACGAGCAAGACTGTTTTTAGCATTGTCCTCTAATTGTGACTTAAGTTTCAAAACAGATTCAAGTCTAAAACCAAATTTTTGCATTCCTCATTAGCCTCCTTGCACTTTTATTTAAGCAAGTGTACGACAGTATCTTTCACTTCATCAAATGTTACTTTTTCTCCAGTTTCCTGTTGTAAAAAAGAAGTTATTCCATCTATGCATGCAATAGCATAATCAATTTTTTCACTACTTCCCTTTAGGTAAGCACCGATATTTATTAAATCCTCTGCTTCTCTATATATTGCCAAAGTTTTTTTAATCTCAGAAGCACACTTTTTGTGTTCTTTATCGATAACATCTCCCATTACCCTACTTACACTTGCTAAAACATCTATTGCTGGATAGTGATTTTTATTAGCTAAAGCTCTAGATAAAACGATATGCCCATCTAAGATTCCTCTAGCTGTATCAGTAACCGGCTCATTCATGTCATCTCCATCAACTAGAACAGTATATAGTCCTGTAATTGAACCCTTATCATCTGTACCAGCTCTTTCCAGAAGCTTTGGAAATACAGAAAATACTGAGGGTGTATATCCACGCGAAACAGGAGGTTCACCAATAGAAAGACCAACTTCTCTTTGCGCCATAGCATATCTAGTTAAAGAATCCATTAAAAGCAAAACATCCTTGCCACTATCCCTAAAATACTCTGCTATCGCTGTAGCAACCAATGCTCCTTTAAGTCTTATAAGAGCTGGTTGGTCAGATGTTGCAACCACTACTATAGACCTAGACAAACCTTCCTCTGATAAATCCTTTTCAATAAATTCTCGAACCTCTCTGCCACGCTCTCCAATAAGCGCTATTACGTTTATATCAGCCTTAGTATTTCTAGCAATCATTCCCATTAATGTACTCTTACCAACGCCACTTCCAGCAAATATACCTATCCTCTGCCCTTTACCTATTGTCAATAAGCCATCAATTGCTCTTACCCCTAAAGGAAGAGGTTCACTTATTCTTCTTCTTGTCATCGGGTTCGGTGGTTTATTATTTGTTGGGTAATGCTGTTTAGTACTTAATCCACCTTTATCATCCATAGGCCTGCCTAAACCATCAAGCACCCTGCCAATAAGCTCAGGTCCAACTGCAACCTTAAGAAAATCCCCATTAGCTGAAACTGTATTACCAGGTCCAATACCCGTCATCTCACCCAATGGCATAAGTAAAACCTTCTCATCCTTAAATCCAACAACTTCAGCTTTGATTGGTTCCCCTTGTGCAGTATGAATATTACACAATTCACCGATAGTCGCTTGCGGGCCATCTGCCTCAATAGTGAGTCCAACAACCTTTGAAACCTTACCTATATATTCGATATAATCCCTTGATTTCAATATGTCTTGGTACTTTTTAAGGTCTATCACAAAATCCGGCCTCCTAAAAATAGGCTTATTTATAATAACAGAAGGTACACATATAGCGTACCTTAATTTGTTTTCTCATCTAGAATGCTCTTAAAATCATTCACAATCTTTTCGAGTTTGGTACTAGCACTTGCATCAATACTTCCTAAAGGAGTATCAATCACACAGCCACCCTCTTTTAAAGACAAATCCTTCTTAATTTCTATCTCTTCTGAGCGTTCTAGCATTGAATTAAGTTCGTCTTTATTCTCATTTATATATTCAAAATCCTGCTCACTAAGTTTTAAAACTACCTTACGATCTTTAGAGCATTTTTCAAAAGCATCCTTAACTAAGAGTAAAATATTTTCTTTACATTTTAATTCTTGACTAATAACTTTTTTTGAAATTTCTAAAATTGTATTAACCGCATCAGCCTCCAATGAATCAAGTAGCTTCTTATACTCAACTTCAGCTTGTTTTTTAATATCTTTGGCCTCTTCTATTAACTGCTCGTACTCATTTTTAGCTTGTGTAACACCTTCACTATATCCTTCATTTCGTGATTCGTCTGTTACCTTATTTTTAAGTTCTTCTACGTCAAAAGCTGCCTGAGAAATAATTTCTTTGGCTTCAAGAAGCGCTTCCTTTATGATTAAGTCAGCCTCAGCTTTGGACTTATTAACTATTTCTTCCCCTATAACTTTATAGTCAACAGCTTCAATTTCTTCTGATTCATCTAAATCTAATTTCAGGTTACTTTTTCTTACAGGAGGCTGGTAAGTTATTGGAGTCCTAATTTGAAATGGCATACCAATATTTACTTGATTATTCTTAAAAATTTTACTATTAGACAATTATTTCATCTCCTCCACCTCTAGAAATAACTATCTCACCTGCATCTTCTAGCTTACGAATAATATTAACAATCTTCTGCTGAGCTTCCTCAACATCTTTAAGTCGAACTGGTCCCATAAATTCAAGGTCTTCTCTTATCATCTCACTTAGACGCTTAGACATATTTGCAAAGATAAGTTTCTGTACGTCATCTGTGGCACCTTTAAGTGCAACCGCAAGCTGATTATTGTCAACCTCTCTAAGAAATCTCTGAATAGATCTACCATCAAGCGTAAGAATATCCTCAAATACAAACATACGTCTCTTGATTTCTTCTGCGAGGTCAGTATCCTCAATTTCCAAGGTTTCCATTATAAACTTCTCAGTACCTCTATCAACAGAGTTAAGAATATCTACAATCGACTGAACACCACCAGCCGCTGTATAATCTTCGGTCACCAAAGAGGAAAGCTTTTTTTCCAAAATACGCTCTACTTCTTTAATTACATCTGGAGAGGTTCTGTCCATAGTTGCTACTCTTCTAGCAACATCAGCCTGTTTATCTTGCGGTAATGCCGAAAGTACAACAGAAGCTTGATGTGGCTTTAGATATGCTAATATCAAAGCAATTGTTTGTGGATGTTCACCCTGTATAAAGTTCAAGAGCTGTGAAGGGTCTGTCTTGCGAACAAAGTCAAAAGGTCTAACCTGTAACGAAACAGTGAGCTTATTAATAATATCAACAGCTTTTTGTGAGCCTAATGCTTTTTCTAGAATATCCTTTGCATATCCAATACCACCTTCAGCTATATACTCCTGTGCAAGACAGATTTGATAGAACTCATCAAGAATTCTCTCTTTTTCATCAGGAGTAACTGATCTGATATTAGCTATTTCAAGGGTTAACTGTTCTATTTCCTCTTCTTTCAAATGTTTAAAAATTTCAGCAGACTTATCAGGTCCTAATGAAATAAGCAACATTGCAGCCTTTTCTCTTCCGCTGTATTCAGCCTTTGAAGCTCTAGCCAAGCTCTTCACCCCACAAAATTAATTATGTCTACTAATTTTACAACACTACAAATCTTATAAACCTAAGAACTCTGTCTATTCATAGTCATCTGTTAACCAATTACGAAGTAATTGAGCAACAGCATCTGGTTTCTGCTTTACAAATTTCTCTAACTGTTTCTTAACCTCAGATCGCTCTTCTGTATCTATCTCTGGTACAGGCTCTTGTTTTAATTCATTTAAATTGTACCTTGCTGGAATTGTCTCATCAATACTAGCACTAGCAAGTACAGGTTCGGGTACTTGTTTCTTACTCTTTTTAGGAAGGGCAATAATAACTATTGCTATCAGCATTAAAAGTAACAAAGCTTGCAACCCATAAGCAGAAATCAAACCTTGAACAGTTTCTAAGGTCGTTGGTGTTACCTCAGTTGGTGGCTGTACCTTTAGCTTTGTAATAGCTATATTCTCAACCGGAATACCCGTTGCTTTACTTGCAAGTTCCTGTAGCTGAGCAATCAAATCAGTAGTTAACTTTGTATCATCTTGAACTCTGTTACCATATAGCAAAGTTATAGCTGCAGTAGTTTTTTCCGGGATAACTTCTCCTAGTGACTTTTCACTCTGCTTTTCTGTCTGATTATATGCAAAATTTTCAGTAAGATTTGATTTTTTATAGGATTTTGCATCAGTAGAGCCTGCTGGGTAGGTTGGTGTAGTTCCTGGATTTGCATCTACTCCAACTGTTCCTCCTGTAGATCCATTTGTTAAATCTTCTTTTGATTCTTCTCTGCTTACAATTGCACCAGATTCCATACCTGTTGGATTTGAAACTTCTTTCGAAGATTGAGTTAATGTATCAAAATCAAGTACTGGAACAACAACAACTCTAGCTGAATCAAAACTATCAAATTGGCCATTCAACGTATCTCTCACATTTTTCTCAAGATCGGCCTTAACTTTCATCTTCATTTGATATTGAGTAGAAGTTTTATTTAAGCTATCCTCAGTATCTGAATTCAGTGTATTACCTTCTTCATCCACAACAGAGACCATTTTAGGATCAAGTCCCTCGACACTACTAGCAACAATCTTGACAATGCTTTGTGCTTGTGCAGGAGTAATTTCACCATCTCGTGTAATTACAACAGAAGCCTTTGCATCTTTATTATCTGTAGAATCTATAAATAGAGTTTTTTCTGGCCTAATTATTGTTACGCTGGCATCCTTAACATTTTGAATCAACTTCAATTGTCTAGCAATATCTGATTCATCAAGCTCTTGCCATATATGTTTTTTATCACTCTCTGTAGTATTAATTTTTATATTACTGAGAGCATCAGCAAACGTTAACCCATCTTTTGGGTAACCTGCAGTGGCTAATTCTAAGTGAGCATTATCACTATCCTTAACATTTACAATAATACCCGATTTATTATCAGTTAACTTATATGAAATTCCTTTGTCAGTGAGAACTTTCTGCATTGCCGCTACATCTGCTGCGCTAGCATTCTCGATGACTGTAGTATATGTAGGTCTTGTCAGTAAAAACAAACCTAATCCAACAGCAACTGTAACAATACCCGCCGTTATGTATATTCTAACTTTTTGGGATTTCTCCAATCCCTTCCAAAAGTCAAGGAGCGGCTTGAGTATTCGAGATAGAAATTCTGGCAACACTACCACCTCAATATTATATAATTTATCCTTAGTTCACTTTCGTAACACCGTTAAATCTCATTACACTTTAATTACTTATGTAATAAAAATATGTTTATATCTGCATCCTCATAATTTCAGAATATGCGTCCACAACTTTATTTCTTATCTGCATGGTAAATTGCAAAGCTATATTAGCCTTCTCACCAGCAATTAATACTTGAGGTATATTATCCGTTTTGCCTAATGCAAAATCTTCTTTTAATTGATCTGCTTGGTTTTCAAGATTTGTTACTTTCGTAAGAGCGGAATTTAGGTATTCACCAAAACTTACTTCAGGTGATTTACTCTGTTCATCGATATTACTTAATCCAATATTGTTTGTTATTAACTGATTGACTTCTGAAATGCCATTAATCGCCATATGAGCCTCCATGTACCTAGTATATCAAGTGAATTAAAATGTTTAGCACTAGGGTTATTTCTTATTTGTTACTACTACTTATTTACCAATTTCTAAAGCTTTTAAAGCCATTGATTTAGTAGCATTTATTGAAGTAACATTAGCTTCATATGATCTCGTTGCAGAAATCATATTTACCATCTCTGTAACAACATCAACATTAGGCATACTAACATAACCATCTGCATCCGCATATGGATGACCTGGGTCATATACCTTTTTAAAATCAGAATTATCCTCAATTATCTTAGTTACACGTACACCTTGTCCATTAGATAACTTGTCACTAGCACTTGAAAGCATTGAAGAAAAAGAGTTTGAGTCAAAACGTTCTTCAAACAATACATCTTTTCTCCTATAAGGAGTACCATCTTCCGTCCTAGTTGTGTTAACATTTGCGATATTCTGGGAAATTGTATCCATTCTTACTCTTTGAGCCGTTAGCCCTGAAGCGCCAATATCAAGTGAATTAAAGAAACCCATTTACTCATCATTTCCCTTCTCTAATAACATTTTTAATCTTGCTAAAATTGCTATTTATCATCTGAACTAAAGCATTATATTTTATTGTATTCTTAGCTAAGTATGCCATTTCACTATCAATATCAACATTATTACCATCAATTCTCATGCTAACATCTGAGTTATCTTGTGTTAATGTAGGCTGTATTTCATCCATATCATCACTATTGATAGCAATATGTCTTTTATCTGTCATATTTCCTTCAAGACTATTTAGTGATTCATTAAAATATTGCTCAAAGGCAACATCTTTTCTTTTATAATTTGAAGTGTCTATATTTGCTAAATTTTGTGATATTGTATCATTTCTTGCTAATGATGCATCAAGCGCCTTTTCCATGATTTTATTATTTCCGTACAAGCTTTGTAGCAATTCTATCACACTCCTATTTAACTAAAATACACAATCGCTTATTATTAGATAAATTCTAGCATAATAATTTTAAAAACACAATAAATATAGTGTATTTTTGCAGAGAATAGGACTAATTACTCACCAGTTTTTTACAATCATTAGATAATTTGTAGCAATGTTTGTAGCAATGTTTGTAGCAATGCTTGTAGCAATGCTTGTAAAACACAATAAGTTTACTCTTGCAGAAAATATGACTAATCACTCACCATTTTTTCACATCATTATAAACTTGACCTACAATTTCCAAAGAATTTTTGGCTATTTCAGAGTTTCTTTTCTTTTTATCCCGAATACTAGTGTCGACATTACTGAATAGTCCAAAATTCGCATTCATTGGTTGGAAATTTCTAACACTGGAATCAGAAATGTAGCTGCTCATAGCTCCAATTGCAGTATTAGTTGGAAAAATAACACTTTCCTTATCAAGGCACTTTGCAGCTGCATTTACTCCTGCGACAAACCCTGATGCAGTAGATTCAATATATCCTTCAACTCCTGTAATTTGACCAGCAAAATAAAGAAAATCATTATTTCTTACTTTATAAGTGTTATCTAGAAGTTTCGGAGAATTAATGTAAGTATTTCTATGCATCACTCCATACCTTACAAACTCTGCATTCTCTAATCCAGGAATTAATCTGAATACCCTTTTCTGTTCCGGCCATTTAAGATGAGTTTGAAATCCAACAATATTATAGAGTGTACCATTTGCATTATCCTGTCTGAGTTGAACTACTGCATAAGGTTTTTCATTGGTTCTTACATCCATTAGTCCTACTGGCTTTAGAGGTCCAAACCTCATTGTATCTTTACCCCTTTGAGCCATACTCTCAATTGGCATACACCCTTCAAACACCATATTTTTTTCGAAATTCTTTACCTCAGCCAACTCAGCATTAATTATAGCATTATAGAAAATTTCATATTCTTCCCTGTTCATCGGACAATTGATGTAATCATCTGTTCCTTTTCCATATCTAGCTGCCTTAAAGGCTTTGTCCATATTGATAGAGTCATAAGCTACAATAGGGGCAGCAGCATCAAAGAAGTGTAGATAATCATCCCCAATTATTTTTTCAATATGCTTAAACATTGGCTCAGATGTTAGAGGCCCAGTAGCAATGATTGTAATATTCTCGTCAGGTATTCTATCTTGTTCTCCATATATTATTTCTATATTCTTGATTTCTTTAATAGCCTTTGTGACATATTCAGAGAAGCCCTCTCTATCAACTGCCAAGGCTCCTCCTGCTGGAACTCTTGTTGCATCTGCCGCCCTTAGAATTATAGAATCCATTGTTCGAAGCTCTTCTTTTAATAGTCCAACAGCATTTTCCAACTGATCCGAGCGTAGTGAATTGCTACAAACAAGTTCTGCAAAGTTTTGAGAATGATGTGCTGGTGAATATTTTTGTGGTTTCATCTCATATAACTTTACCCCTATCCCTCTTTTTGCAATTTGATATGCTGCTTCACATCCAGCCAATCCCGCACCAATTACATTTATTGTTTTATTCATATTAACGCTCCTCGTCATACATAAAATAATGAAAATTCTTGATAGCTGTAAATAAAAACAAACCGAAAGAGCTTTATGCACTTCCGGCTTTGTAATAAAACATACTAGATAATACTTCTCTTACTAAAATATTAAATCTATTTAGCCTTTTTCGCTGTAGACTTCTTCTTAACCGTAGATTTCTTTTTCGTTGCAGAACCCTTCTTAGCTGCGGATACCTTTTTAGTCGTAGCTTCTTCCTTTACTACAGATTTCTTTTTTGTTGCTGATTCTTTTTTTACTGCAGAATCCTTTTTGGCTGTAGCTTCCTTTTTGGCTGTAGCTTCTGCATTACTTGGACATTTTTCATTACTACAATTCAATATCATTTTTTTGCCCACAAATTTCTGAAGCATAAAAGACCCACAGATAGGACAAGTTTCTTTACTTGGCATATCCCAGCTCATAAAAGGACATTCTGGATTTCTCTCGCAACCTATATATTTTCTACCCTTTCTTGTCTTTTTTATAAGCACTTTACCTTGGCAAATGGGGCACAAAACACCTGCATCTTCAACAATAGCTTTTGTGTTTCTACATTCTGGAAAGCCCGGACACGCTAAAAACGTACCAAATCTTCCACGTTT
This sequence comes from Bacillota bacterium, assembly GCA_023391425.1. Taxonomy (GTDB): domain Bacteria; phylum Bacillota; class Clostridia; order Acetivibrionales; family DSM-1351; genus Ruminiclostridium. Next base: position 36,916 of record JAEWAX010000144.1, read on the forward strand.
TACAACCATAAATTTTCCGCATTTATCACATTGAACATCAGAAACCTCTACAGGTAGTTCCACATCTCCAATACTTTCCTCAGCTGCTTTTAATACACCTTCAAAAGAAGAATAGAAATCTTTCAGAACATCCTTCCACTCTTTTTCACCTTCTGCAACTGCATCAAGCTTATCTTCCATCTGTGCAGTAAACTCAGCATCAACTATATCTTCAAAGTGCTTTTTCATAATTTCATTAACTATTTTACCTAATTCAGTAGGCATTAAATATTTCTTTTCTTTGATAGCATACCCTCTTGATAGAATAGTCGATATTGTAGGAGCATACGTACTAGGTCTACCTATACCTCTTTCTTCAAGAGCTCTTACTAAGGTTGCCTCAGTATACCTAGCAGGTGGTTGAGTGAAATGCTGTTTAGGTGTGTTATCTTTGAGTTCAAGAACATCACCTTCAAAAAGCTGCGGAAGATTGTTTTCTTCGTCTTCTGATTCTTCATCCTTGCCTTCTATATATAAGACCATAAATCCTGGGAATTTTACCTTTGATCCGCTTGCTTTAAACAAATAATCACCTGCAGAAATATCAGCATTAACAGTATCATAGATAGCATTAGACATTTGACTTGCTATAAACCTACTCCAAATAAGCTTATAGAGTTTATACTGCTCCGGTGTTAAGGAATCCTTTATATCATCTGGGGTCAAATCCACATAAGAAGGACGTACAGCTTCATGTGCATCCTGAGAAGCAGACTTATTTTTGTAAATCTTTGGAGTCTGCGGGATGTATTCTGACCCATATTTTCCAATAATATATTCTCTGGCTTCAGCTTGAGCTTCATCTGATATCCTTGTTGAGTCAGTTCTCATATAGGTTATTAATCCCACTGACCCTCGGCCTTTTATTTCAACACCTTCGTATAGCTTTTGAGCTATCATCATGGTTCTCTTGGTAGTAAAACCCAGCTTTCTTGATGCCTCCTGCTGTAAAGTACTAGTTATAAAAGGAGCTGCAGCAACTCTTTTCTTTTCTTGCTCCTTGACTTTTTGGACCAAATATTTACTTTCTGCAATTTCATTTAAAATTGCATTTACCTGTTCTTCATTAGTAAGCTCAATTTTTTCACTTTTTGTGCCATAAAATCTAGCTTCAAACATCGGTTTAATACTTGGTTTCGCCAACTTCGAAATAATTGACCAATATTCTTGGGAAACAAACCCCTCTATTTCTTCCTCTCTATCACAAACCATTTTTGTTGCGACAGATTGGACTCTACCTGCACTAAGTCCCTTCTTTACTTTTTTCCATAGTAATGGGCTTATTTTATATCCTACTATTCTATCTAAAACTCTTCTAGCCTGCTGTGCATCAACAAGGTCTGTATCTATTTCTCTAGGTTGCTTGATTGCACTTTTCACAGCATTCTGAGTTATTTCGTTAAAAGAAACTCTGCATTTCTGCCTTTCATCAATATTCAAAATCTTGGCTAAATGCCAAGAGATTGCCTCTCCCTCACGGTCAGGGTCAGTTGCGAGAAACACTTTTTTTGCAGCCTTGGCCTCCTTCTTAAGCTTTGCAATAACATCACCTTTTCCTCTAATAGTGATGTATTTAGGCTCAAAATTATTCTCAATGTCCACCCCAATTTGGCTTTTAGGTAAATCTCTAACATGTCCTACAGATGCTTCAACTTTATATCCTTTACCTAAAAACTTGCCGATTGATTTTACTTTTCCAGGTGACTCCACAATAACCAGGTTATCAGCCATTTTTTTCCTCCGTGACTAAATTCTTATGCACTAAATATTTGCTTATACAAATTTATTAAACAACTACTAATTTAAACTGGATTTTTAAATCTGTCAACCTTACATTAATAATATAATATCTAAAAACAAATAAAAAATAAGCAAATACCTAACAAAATACTACCATTAGTAGGTATATATGGAATTTATTATTTTAGGTTCATATTTGAGATTATGCACATTTAATTATAATTTATGACTATGAATTACTAAATAATATAATACTATCTTAAAAAGAGAAATAATATGCTATTTTCCTATAAACACATATCAAATATTTTGCCCGGCTGCTGTGTGATAATACCTTTCATCTCCAACATAAAAAGAATACTATTCACTTCCTTTGTTGGAATATTGCTTCTTTCAATTATCTCATCAATGTGATGAATTCCATTTGATATGATTTTTGCAATTCTAATTTCCTGGGTGCTTAAACCTTTAAAAATGCTAAAGTCCGTTTTATTATTTTTCTTTGAATAATCATTGTTTAATTCAATATCAATGTCCAGTTCTCTATATCCAAACTCCTCTAGAATATCTTCTGCACAAGTCACCATTTTTGCTCCATCTTTAATTAGTCTGTTTGTACCCTTACTGTATACACAATCGATATTTCCTGGAATAGCAAATACTTCTCTTCCCTGCTCTAGAGCATAGCAAGCAGTTATTAAAGAGCCACTTCTTCTAGCTGCCTCAACAACTAACACACCAGAACATAATCCACTAATTATTCTGTTTCTTGCGGGGAAATTATGTTGGAGCGGAGGCATTCCAGGAGGATATTCAGATAGAACTAAACCATCTGATTTTATTATAGCTTCAAAAAGCCCCTTATTTTCAGGTGGATAAATAGTATCAAGTCCACAACCTAAAACTGCTATTGTTTGGCCACCCGCGTCCAAGCACCCTTCATGCGCGATTCTGTCAATACCTCTTGCAAGACCACTAACAATCTGAACTTTTCTCATTGCTAGCTCATATGATAACTTTTTTGCAGAAAAAGCACCATAATTTGTAGTTCTTCGTGAACCTACAATTGCCATAGCAAAATCATTAATTTCAAATTTCCCGTTGTAGTATAAAGCAATAGGCGGATCATATATCTGCTTCAAATTGCTGGGATATTTATCATCAAATATGTTAACCATTTTTATATTATGCTTAATCATTGATTTGTAGATTTGACTTGTTTTTTCTCTATTCTGTTTATCCAATATCTCTTGTATATTCTTTTGTGTCAAAAGTCTAGTCTGTTTAAGCTCATTCTCTGACATTTCATATATAATCCTCGGGTGCTTATACATTTTAAGCAATCCCATTGCCTTAACTGCTCCCATCCCATCTAACGAGGATATCCATATCCAATATTCTATTTCCTTCATATTTTCCCCCTTAACCTTACTATATTTTTTATTTTATTTGTTATTTTCTTACCTATTTTATATAAACAGAGCTCTTGGCGAACAATTCATCTGAACTAAGTCTTCTTTATACAGGGTCATAGCGCCGCTTATCCCACACTTATAGAAGTGGGGGTATTAGCGTCGGTAGACTTCGGATTACTTCATAACTTAATTCTGTCTAAACTCCTATACTGTATTGCCTCTGCAACATGCTCAGATTTTATTTTTTCAGAGCCCTCCATATCAGCAATTGTTCTCGCAACCTTTAATATTCTGTTATGTGCTCTTGCACTAAGTCCAAGTTTTTCAAATGCTCTTCGGAGTAAATTTGACGTATATCTGTCTAATTCACAATATTTTTTTATTAGTGCAGGCGACAGTTCAGAGTTTGAAAAAATACCTAAGCCCTTATATCTTTGTAGTTGTAAGTTCCTAGCTTTATTTACTCTCTCACGAATAACAGCGGAGGTCTCTTCCACTGAATTTTTTGCTAGGTCATCATACTTAACAGGATGTACTTCTGCATGAATATCAATCCTGTCTAAAAGCGGTTGACTAAGCTTTCCAAAATATTGTTGAACCATTTTGGGGGTACAATTACAATTTTTTGTCGGATCTAAATAGAACCCGCACTTACATGGATTCGCAGCACAAATCAATGTTGTTTTTGCTGGATAAGTTATACTACTATTTGCCCTAGAAATACAAATCTCACCATCTTCCAAAGGTTGGCGCAATACCTCAATCGCATCCTTACTAAACTCCGGGAACTCATCTAGAAATAGAACACCATAATGTGCGAGACTTACTTCACCAGGTTTTATATGTTTTCCACCTCCTACAAGTGAAATGTCTGAAACTGTGTGATGTGGGCTTCTAAAGGGTCTGGTTGTAATTAGAGAGGTTTTTTGAGGTAGTAATCCAGAAACACTATATATTTTTGTGATTTCTAGTGCTTCTTCAAATGTCATATTTGGAAGTATTGTTGGAAGCCGTTTTGCTAACATAGTTTTGCCACTACCAGGAGCTCCAACCATTAGGAGATTATGAGCTCCACAAGCTGCAACCTCCATTGCTCTTTTGACACTAGCCTGTCCCTTAACATCACAAAAATCCATCGAATCACTTACATTATTATTGAATAGGTTATCTATATCAACTGTATACGGGCTTATAACCTCTTCACCATTTAAATGTTTTATTATTGATATGAGTGTTTTTACAGGTATTATATTGGCATTCTTGATTACAGCAGCCTCATCTGCATTTGATTCTGGTACAAATATATTTTTTATCCCGTTTGCAACTGCACAGCTCACCATAGATAGTATACCTACTACTGATTTAATTCCTCCATCTAAAGATAGTTCTCCTAGGAACATGTAGGTATCCAACTCATTATTAACTATTGTTCCAGATGCAACTAGGATTCCTAATGCAACCGAAACATCATAGACTGATCCTTCTTTTCTAAGGTTTGCAGGAGCAAGATTTATTGTTATCCGTCTGACAGGAAAGTCTACTCCACTGTTTTTAATTGCAGCCCGCACTCTCTCTCTTGATTCTCTAACCGCCGTATCTCCTAGCCCTACAATATCAAATGTAGGTATACCGTTACTTATATCTGTCTCAACCTCAACTATACGCCCGTCAATTCCCATTAATGCACAACTATTTATTTTTGAAACCATTATGAGATACCTCTTTTCTAAAATATTTAAATAATCTATTACATTTCCTTTAATTTAAACAAAATCCTTAAAGTTCAGAGAGAATTTTTTCTTTCTCTGAACTTTAACCATCATCTGAAAAACTTCTTTATTATTTTTTTACTAATCAATTTATTCACCAACTCTCATTGCCATATATATTAGTAGTCCGCACCTAAAAAAATATTTGGATAATGTTTACTTTTGATTAAAATTTGATATGATAAATATAAGGTGATTGGATATCCGCAAGATGCAGCAGTCATTCTACTTTATGATTAAACAGCTTAATCACTCTGTATTGTGAGTACAGGGTGATTATTTTTTCGCTCATTCATCTTGATTATTTTTATAGCCAAGTAGAGAAAAGACATAAGAAACATTGAAAACATTATCAATATAGATATTGATTGGAATGTAATCATATCCGCCACCCCTTCTTTTGTGAGATGGGTATGTGACTAATGCACCCTGCATATATCCAATCACCATAATTAGCGATAGGATTTGTTATTGACCAGCTGAATTTTTACCGAAATATTTTAGGAAAAAGCTTGCTTAAGAGAAAATCAGATATAGAAGTTAAAAAGGTAATTTTTCTACCTTTTTGAACAATATTTGTATTATATCATAGATTTATCAATAAATCACCTATTATTTTACATTTTTTCAATCATAAGTAATCAATTTGATATATAAGACCAAACAATATTGGATGTAGTACAAAACAGAATTAATCGAGTCAAATTAATTTGCTTCACATATTTTGTAAAAAACCACTTGAAATTAATGGTATTTAAAACTGAGAAAAATATAAAAAAAACAGCACTCTTGATTAGAACGCATAGTTATATTCAAAAGTGTTGTTTTAATTCAATCATATAGCATTTTTAAAATTGTACAAAAACATAATAATCTGAGTTGAAATAGCAAATATATATTAAATTTATTCCTTCTTTTCATCTCTCAAAAGGTTTTTTAGTTCATCCATAAAAGTATTTATATCTTTAAACTGCCTATAAACTGATGCAAACCTAACATATGCAACCTCATCCATATTTTTTAGCTTTGCCATTACCATTTCACCAATATCTCCAGTTGTCACTTCTCTTTGGAGAGAATTGTGTAACTGAGTTTCAATATTTTCTACCATTTTTTCTAAGTCATTTATTGAAATTGGTCTTTTCTCGCATGCCCTTAAAAGTCCATTCATTAGCTTTTCTCTATCAAAAGGCTGTCTTGATTTATCCTTCTTAATTACCATCAAGGGTAAACTTTCAACCTTTTCATATGTGGTAAATCTTTTAGTACATTTTATACATTCACGTCTTCGTCTAATAGCAGAGCCTTCATCCGTTGGCCTCGAATCTATGACCTTGTCCTCAATAAAACCACAAAATGGACACTTCATTTTAACCTCCATGTTCCCCAAGCACCAAGTAAATATAATATGTGCACGTTGGGTTAATTTTTAAGCACTATTTCCATTTTACCTTATAAGATAAATTTTGTACACTGTTATAATCAAGACAGGTACCACAAATTCATGAATACATTTCCTTCCAAGCTCATCCCGGTTCTGTTCTCTCTTAAACATACCTATTTACGCTAATCCACACTATTCTTTCTTCCCATCTATCATTATTGAGATATTTGTAGATTAGTAGTATCGTCGTATTTCTATCCTTCAGTGTCCCATATCAGCAGTTCTTCCATTGATAAAGTTTATCGTGGCTTACCATTATTATTTGATAGCCTATATGCAATATTTTGATTTCCTATCTTATCTTGCATTTCTTTATATTGAAAGTACTTAACAATATCGTTCATCAGACTTAATTGATTACCTTTTACATTTTAAAACATAATCACATTCACAATCCTTAACTTTTTTTTGCTTTTTTACGCGCTGATACCCCGTGGCATCAATAGTAACGATATTAAAGCACTTACAATATGTACTCCTTTAGTACTTCCCACCTTGTTAGTGCTTACAAATATTTCACCATCCAGTATATTAAAATAACAGCTCCATGAGGATGTCATGAAGCTGTTATAGTAATCATTCTGTCATTATTTTTTCTTGATATATACATACTCTTTAGGATTAATACAATTATTAATACTTAAAGTTACTGCTCAGGTGTTATGTTTTCTGGCACAATAGGTACTCGCAAATCTTGTACTCCACTTATTGAGATACTTAGTATAGTACTTTCATCAAACATATTTCCAGTTGCATCATACGCCTTTATTGTATATGTATATGTTTTTGCTCCAGGAATATCTATATCTGTAAAATTAGCAGTAATTGATGTCCCAACTTCCACTCCATTTCTATAAATTTTATAGCCTGCAACAACCACATTCTCTGTGGCATTATCCCACTTTAACTCTATAGCTGAAGATGTTACTACTACACTATTTAGCTCTATAGCTGAAGGTGTTACTCCTACACTACTTAAATTTTCTGGTATTGTTAGTGCTTGTGTATCTAGTGCTTTATCTATTGCAACGCTTTCTAAAGCATTTAAATCAGATATAATTTCCTCTTTACTATATGACTTTACTGCGTATGTATATCTTATCTGTGCTGGTGCATTAGATTGTACTCCTCCTTCAAAATTGTATTTGACTGAATATGTAATGTTTGATTTATTATACATACAATCATGACTGGTATAATAATAAAACTCTAACTTTGTATATATTCCAGCAGACAGTGTTCCATTCATCGTGATACCGTTGGCTGTATTCTGAAGGGCTATCTGCTCCCATTGCCCACTAATTTTACTATACCCTCTTACTCTCCCATAATCCTCACCCGAATGTCCATCTACAGGTGGTACTGTAAATGTATATTCGGTTATAGTAGCTCCTTCAATTCCTTCCTCAATAATTGTTGATTCAGGACCAGTGAGTACTACTCCTCCGCCCTGTGTTTCATCTGCAACAAAAAACGCGGTAGCTGCCCAAGCAGATTCAGCACCATAGGAATCTACTGCTTTTACCTTAACAATGTTCTTCCCAACAGGATATGTAGATTGCTCTGCAGGCCTTCCTTCCCATACATATGTAATTGCATCACCATCAAGATCTGTCGAAATTGCATTAATTGTTACTAAGGTACCAGGTACCACACAGTTTGTAGCTGGATTCATGGTTATTACCGGTGTTGATGGAATATTATTGTATACCACGACAGCATCTGAATAGCTATATACTTTTCCAGCTAAATCAGTTATGTTAGCTATTAATGTATAATTTCCAACTGATTTAAATGTAATGCTACCACCATCTTTGTTCAAATTTCCTACAGTAAATGAATTAATATCAACAGTCACACCATCTTTTTGTAATATCCATACTACTGGTAACTTTCCTACTGCAATAGGATTTGTAGAGATGTTTAAAGTGTCTTTTATATGAATACGATCTGGTAAATTTATTGTCAACTGTGGTGGAACATCATATTCGGTAACAGCCGTTATTTGATTGCTAGGCAAAGAAATATTTCCATTAATATCAAAAGCTTTTACTACATAGATATATGCTGTGCCAGGTGTAAGTCCTGTATCTGTGTATTGATTTGTAGTTGCAATACTTATTTCTTTTCCATCTCTGTAAATCTTATATCCTGCTACCCCAATATTATCTGTTGAAGAATCCCATGATAAGGTAATTGAGTTTATAGTTTTCGATGTAACTTTCAAGTTTTGTGGAGAGGTTGGTGCTTGAGTATCTACATAATGATGGGGATTAGGCAATTCCCTCAGATATGCATATGTACCTCCCTCAATAATATTCCAAATATTTGTAAAATCCCAGTTAACAAATGTTGCTTGGTGCATCAACTCAGTTGTCGTTCTTGCCTGGGTTGTCGGTGTTGTAAACCCACTGTTTGTACTATCGAAATAACAATTTTTAACGGTAGCATTTTTTCCGCTACCAATGAAACCACCTGAAACAGCTACATTACATTTTACTTTACCTGCTGCATAACAATTGGTTGCAGTAATACTGGTGACATAGGAG
>JAEWAX010000011.1 GCA_023391425.1 Bacillota bacterium
GCCTCAGGCTCTCTTTCTGCTGGGATATTGCTAGCCTCATTCGTGATATCGAAAATAACGGACCTAACTGATAGGGTGAATTTCCTTAACCTGCTTTCGCCGTTTAAATATTTTAACTATACAAATATGGCAGCAGGTGATGGTTTAAACTTTGGCATAGCTGCACTCTCTCTTTTACTTGTCGCGGTTTTATTCGCTTCAACATATTTCTTTTACTTGAAGAGAGATCTGAGCATTTGATTAACAATAAAAAGCAATTGGAAGACAACTCTTACTAGTTGTTTTTCAATTGCTTTTTTTAAACCCCTTTAACTTACCCCACAAACTGTGCCAATTCCAGGTTGAATTTATCTTGCTCCTCAAAAAACAGGGAATGACCGCTATATTTAAAAGGAACTAGCTTGGAGTTTTTTATTCCATTTTTCATCGCTTCTGCTAATGGAAAAAGACACACTTTATCATGGATTCCATGGAGAATTAAAGTTGGAACTTGTATTTTTGGAAGATCAGAGAATAAGCTTTCGTCTCTAAAAGTCATTGCGCATGCTGCCGTAGCCCAGCCAGCTGCTTCAAAGCCTAATTGAAAAAACCAATCTGACAAGGCTGGAGTTATAGTTTGAGTGAAGAACATTGGGGCAACATCTCTTAGCATTTGAGGACGGTTAATATACGTCGCTTGAATAATTTTTGTTATATCTTCCTTTGGTAAACCATAAGGGAAATCAGGCCGCATAGTAAGACTAGGAGCAGCAGCTCCAAAAAGAGCAAGTTTTGATACACCATAGCCATTGTAGCGAGCCATATATCTTATGGCAGTGGCGCCTCCCATAGAATGTCCTCCTAGTGTAAAATTTTGTAATTTAAGTGCGTCAACCACACCCCTAACATCATCAGCTAATCTATTATAATCATAACCTGTATAAGGTTTGCTGGAATTTCCAAACCCTCTAGTATCAATTCCAATACATCGATATCCCATAGCAGGAAGCTTGTTAAACTGATATTCATATGCCCTATGGCTTAGAGGCCAACCATGTATAAATAAAATCGTTTTCCTTCCTTGAGGGTTAATTTCATTTACATAAATATTTACTTCTGGCTCTACTCTAACAAAATAATCCAAAATTATTCCTCCAAAATGTGTATTAATAATAATAACATAATATTCAATTGGGATGGATATGGTGAATTTCCTGCTTCAGACCGCTTTACATCATACAGTTTTATTTCTTACTTAATCTTGTGTAAAACTTGTATAACTATCTGTGAGATTTGATTAAGGGTTGGATTTATATTATAATAATATAAAATAATTTTATACATTATAGATAATTGAGAAGTATAGCTGTTTTGCATTTAACACACTACATTTCGCTCATAGAGGGATACAAAAAAGTGAAAATTATAGATAAATGGTTTACTTATATATATTTAACGATATTTAGTATATTTATAGGCTATGCTTTGTTTAGTGGGATTTTAAATGTTGGAATTTCTACAGATTACCCATTTCTTTGGTATGGTGGGATTATTTTAACAATGGGTGTATTATGGCTACTTGCTAATGCTGTTGCCTCTTTATTATCTCGTTTTAATAATCATCGCTTTGAACCTCAATATAAAAAATATAGTGTTTTTATTGAAAGTATAATTGTTATAGCTGTAATTACTGTGGGAGCAGGTTTACGTATATGGGTAATTCAAAATTTACACATAACACCAGCTTCTGACTATAAGACATATTATGATGTTGCCACGTTACTTTCACAGGGAGACCTGATAAAAGATGGAGTTGGGTTATGCGACTATATTTCTCAGTTTCCACATGTAATAGGCTACCCGTATATTTTATCCAAAGCTTTTAGAATTTTTGGAGTATCGGTCTCTGTAGGACTCTATCTAAATTTGGTCGCAAGTTTAATTAGTATTTTCTTAGCCTATAGAATTGCACGCCTTATTTGTGGGAAAATAGGGGGAATGATTGCTCTAGTATTGGTGGCTTTTTGGCCATCACAGATTTTATATATAAATCATTTAGCATCCGAACCAATCTTTATGTGCATTACACTTTTTTCAATATGGCTTGCTGTATATTTATCAAAATATACCCTTAAAAAAAGAAAGCCATCAGTTTATTTGCTTTTATATATTGTATTAGGAATATCTTTGGCAGTAGGGGCGGTTGTCCGCCCAATGTCAATAATTTTGTTGATAGCAATTGTTATTTGTACTCTTCCGTCTAAAATAAACCTTAATGAAGATAAAGATAGTATTGGATTGATTAAGAAAGGTATGTCCAAGGGATGGATTAGAGCACTTGCTATTTTAATAAGCTATTTATTATGTTCTCAAATTATATTAGGGGCAATTACCAAGACTATTGACCGTGAACTTCCGGGTAGTAGTGTCTCCTATGGCTACAATCTTTTAGTAGGTTTGAATATAGATTCTAAAGGCGCTTGGAATGAAGTCGATGCTAAACTAATGAATGATAAATTTATGGAGACAGATTCGGCAGCAGAAGCACACAGAGCTGCTCGTGATGAGGCTTTCAAACGTATTCAAAAAGATACTATCGGAATTGCAAATCTTGCCTTTGAAAAATACACATTATTATGGTGTAATGATAATTATGCATCTTCCTGGAACTTATTATTTTTAGAACAACAGAACAATTTAACACTAGAGCGAAAAGCATTTATTAATGAATTAATTCCGTGGAACAATTTGTATTATCTATTTTGTGTATTCTTTTCATTTATTGCTGGTATAGCCCTATGGTTTAGGAAAAAGACTGGACCTGAGCATATTTTGGTTTTGTTCTTTATTGGTACAGCCATTTTGCATATGATATTAGAAAGTCAAAACAGGTATCACTATAATATTCTGCCGATATTTGCAATACTTGCTGCAGTTGGAATCTCTGAGATTTTTAACTATTATACGAAGAAAACTACAACTCTCAAAGCAATTGAAAATATTAAGCTACAACAAGAGAATACTCCAACGCAGGTGGAATTTTCAGATGAACAAAAGCATCCTTTAGCACAGGAACAACAAGAAAATCGAGAAAACCAGGAAAGCCAGGAACAGCAACAACAGCACGAACACCAAGTGCAGCAGGTGGAGAAAAGTAACAAGTTTGATATGCTTGCTGCAATCAAGGATGGACATGTAATTGTCACAGTATCAGAGGCATATTTGAAAAGTACGCAGAATAGCGAAGTATTAGATGAAACTTTAGAACATAAACAGGGCAATTAATGGTAGCAAAATCTGATGAATGGAAATTGAAAGGGAATAAAAATGAAATTTTCTTCTCTAAAGAAAATTGAAAAGGTTTTAACCGTTGCGTTAATATGTATGGTCATAGTTTCCATAGGGTTGATAACTGCATGGTGGATATCCACGCATAATAATAGTGGAGAAGAAAAAACTTATGAAGAGTCGTCAACTCAGAATATAAACAATAAAACTGATTTAGCAAAGAAGCAAGATTTTACACCTAAAAATTGTACTATTAATCAAAGCTTACCAGACTTGACTTTTGTTAAGGAGAATGGCGATAAATTGACTTTATCAAGTATGCGCGGAAAAATCGTAGTGCTTAGCTATTGGGCAAGCTGGTGCCCATACTGCCAGAAAGAGTTAGAACAGGCTTCAAAGATAAAGGCTATGTTATCCGAATACCCAGATGTTGAGTACTGGTTGGTAGATAAGCTTGATACGCCAAAAGAAACAAAAGAACAAGCATTAGCTTATTTAAAAGAGAATAAAATCCCATTTAGAACAGTTTTCGATGAAGAAATAAGGGTATATAAGCAACTAGGAGTAAAGGTTGTTCCAACAACATTAATTATAGATGAACAGGGTGTGTTGAAAGCTTGGGATTCCGGAGGGAACTTGAATGTTGACGTTTTAAAAGCAAAAATTGACTATGTAAAAAACGGCGCTTCTTATGGTGTGCGTAATTTTATTGCTCAACAGCTTACAAATGAAGATGGTGGCATTAGAACAAATTATTTGCAGGAAAAGGATACTGCATTAAATTACACTGATGTTTTAAGTGAATCGCAGGGACTTATGATGGAATACGCTGTAACCGTTAAGGATAAAGCGTTATTTGAGGATAGCTTTAAATATATTACTAAAAAAATGCGAGGAGATCCTCTGACTGCTTGGGTAGTAACAGAAAAGGGTGCCTCTAGAGTGAATTCTGCTCTGGATGATTTGAGAATATTTCGTGCGATGACTAAAGCTGATGAGCTTTGGGGTGGATACTCTGACAATCTGGATAATTACGCCAAGGCATTAAGTCACTATAATACTCAGAATCAAAATTTAGTCAATGAATATGATTTCAAGCATCGCAAAAAGTCAAAACAGCTAAAGCTGTGCTTTGCTGATTTTGAGGCTTTAGATTTACTTTCAAAAAGAGGTGTTCAATGGGAAAAAGTGTATCAAAACAGCATTTCCACTGTAGAAAAGGGCTATATAAGCGAAGAGTTTCCACTATACTATTCGCAATATGATTACTCGAAAAAAACATATATTCAGGATGATATCAATATGTCCGAAGGCATGGTTACCCTCCTACATTTAGCCAGAATTGGCCGTTTACAGCCCAAAACTGTTGAGTGGCTAAAAACAGCTGTTGAAGGTGATGGTATATTTGCCAGATATAAAACAGATGGATCAATTGTTGAAGGCTATGGATATGAATCTACTGCAATCTATGGATTGGTATGTATGATTGCTCAAACTATAGGAGATGAAATACTAGCTAACAAAGCATTAGCAAGAATGGAAGCTATGAGGATTTTTGATAGCGCAAATAAACTAGACGGAGCATTTGGTAATTCTGACGGAACTGGCATATATTCCTTTGATCAATGCATCGCACTCTTGGCTTATAGTAAGTACCTAGGAAAATAATATGCAAATAATATGCAAAAATAAATATGCAAAAATAAATATACAAAAATAATATGCAAAATAGTATGAAAATAAATATGCAGAATAAATATGCAAAAATGGTATGCGAATACGATATTTAACTATGACCTAATATACATCAATCTTAGTAGCTAATTTAAAGAAAGTGATGCAATATGAATAATTATCAAAATGACGATTGGACACTTACGCGCCGTATTTTATTAACATTAAAAAAGGGTGTAGGTACACTCAAAATCTGGATCAACAAGGTTAATAAAAATAGAGAAGGAAAGTATACACCTAAATTTATAGGCATCTGTTGTGCATTTTTGTCAACATTGCTTTTAATTGTGATGCTTTTTATTCCACCTTATCTTGGAATGTCTGATAATGGTTCATTTGCACGTGAGGCAAATCCAGTTGGAATTTACCATTTGGATAACACTGATGAAGATTTATATTTCAATTATTATGTAAAGGAATATTTATCTTTAGCACCTGATATGTCTTCAGAAGCAAGTATTTCTAGCCAAAGATTATTAATATATGTAGCCAAAGCAATTGATACTTTTTTTACACATGACAATTTATTCGACTTAAGATTCTTGGCATTACTTTATGGACTTTTATTTATACCCGCAATAGCACTACTTGTAAAACAGGCCGTACAGAGGGCAAAAACTTTTTCTGAAAGCGTAGTAATCGGGGTTTTAGGTGTGTTGATTTTTGCAGACGTGTCTTATGTTACCTATTTTAGCTCTTTTTACAGTGAACCAATAATGTATATAGGTATATTACTATGTGTAGGAACAGCCTTGGCACTAAAGGATGAAAATCACAATGTTAGATATCTAACGCTCTATACTATTTCTGGAATAGCGCTGACAATGTCAGAGAATCAGTGCGCAGTCATTGGTATATTTTTGGGTATTTTATGTGTAAAATTTATATTTATTAATAGGGATGTATTATGGCGTTTAGGCTGTATAACCTGCGTGATTTTACTTTTTGTAAGCGTGATGCTTTCAATTTACTATATTCCGACGACGTATGATCAGACTAGTAAATATCATGCTATGACGAGGGGAGTACTGCTACAGTCCACAGAACCAGAGGAAACCTTGAAGGAATTTGGAATAGATAGTTCCTACGCTGTTTTAACAGATACCAGCAGCTATGATAATTATCCACTTATAGACCCAGATAATAAGGTTCTAAAAAAAGGCTTTTATGATAGATATGACGCAATTGAAATTTCGTATTACTATCTGAGACATCCAAAAGCGATGCTAGCAATGCTAGATATTTCAGTAAAGTCAGCTCTCAATTTTCGTGGTGAATATAGTGGGAATTATGAAAAAAGCGCTGGTATGCCAAAAATGGCTAAGAGCCTATTTTGGTCGATTTGGAGCAGCTTTAAGGCAAACTCTGCACCACGGACAATTGGCTTTGTTATTGTGCTGATTATTGCAACGATAATACTCTTTCGACAGAAGTCAATTAAAATAGTTGATACGTACAAGAATAGAAGTTCTATTCCACTTGAAACTATGTTTATGATTTTTTGTATAGCTATTTCACAAGCAGTAATTACTATTGTCAACAGTGGAGATGCCGAGCTTTCACAACATTTATTCCTGTTCAGTGTTGTAATAGATATATTGATTTATTTTTGCTTTTCAGAGGTACTGCATAGACTGAATATAATCTAGAAGCAATTTTTAACAATTCAAAAGCTGTTGTTACTATTTAGTTATTTCTTTACTGGAGGTGGGATAATGCACAAAAAAAGGCAGTATGAAATTTTGCTACAAGATATAGGAATGCTTATGTTTTTGGTATTGGTATTTTGCAGTACAATAGTCGTTTATGTAGGTGGGGCAGATTTTTTAATTGAAAATGTTATCATGCTGTTTTTTACTGTTGTGGCAATAGTACTTGTAACCTTTTCTATTGATATAGCTGCATTTATAGTAGCGGGGTCGCAACTGATTTGCTATAGCGCATATAAGCTTTTTAACCTATTTGAAAATGGTAATGCGATTAATGCAATATCCTATGCATGGCTTATATTGCCAATGGCAATTGTAGGGTCAATGAAGCTTTTCTGCTATGGGCGTAATCGTTTGGAACTAGAAAATAGTATATTGAAAAAACAGGTTGAGGAACTTGTAATGATAGACCCATTAACTGGATTATACAATTTGCATAGCTTTTATTATGATATGGAGAGACAAATAAGATATACAAGCCGAAATAAACTACCCTTAACATTAATGATAATTCAATTACGTTATGCGCAGGAACTTAACAAAATTCTCTCTAGAGGTAATTATGATAAGCTGAAACAACGATTGGCAGAAATTGTAGGAGATGCAATCAGAGTTGAAGATAATCAATATAGTATTGACAACGAAGGGAGCTTAGCTGTGATTTTAACTTGTGATGAACAGGGCGGAGTGCTTGTACGCAACAGAATTAGAGCTATGATAAGTGAAAAGGCTGCCTTCGATAACATAACAAACTCTTCAATTAAAGTTGAGACCCAAATTGCCTTTATGCAATATAAAGAAGACATGGGAAATGATGCAGTATACTTTAAAAACTGTGTAGAGAAAGAGCTACAATATGATGTTTAAAAAAATCTGTTTATTTATGGCTGCAATTTTTATACTTTTTGTATTTCAGATAGATGTCTTCGCTGATGTTGGGCAGGATGTAGAAGCCAGAGATGTACTTCTTGTATATGATAACGATTCAGTAAGCTCAGCACATGAAAATGTGGCTGCTATTGCAGATATATTAACGTATATGGGATATAGTACTTGCTATAGCACGATAAATGAAAGTAAAGGGGTACTTTATAAATATACTCATATTGTTTATTACCATGAAAGCAAACATATAGAGAAGAGTTTTTTAGATGAGTTTGGCAAATTAAAAAATAAAATAATGGTGGTTGGTGGGGGCGATTCAACTGAACTACTAAAAATACTGAAGTTACCTTTTACATGTACTAGCTTAGAAAGTACTACTGCACAATTAACCTATAGTATTGATGGGGAAAAAGAGCTCTCTATGTTCGCTAAGTCACAATATTCCTCGTTATTGCAAGGAGCTTTTTCATATAGTAAAGGAACAATAATGATTGGTGACCAAAGTGCACCATTATGTGTAAGGTCAGATAGGTTTAGCAACATAGCAGTATTTGATAGTAAAAGTGATTTACTTAAAGCAATTCTTGCCCAACAGCTTGCTTTATGGAAGTGGCCTTATGATAATGCACCTAATAGTTTTGCTCAGTACATTGTTTTTGATGATGTTTATCCATTTATAAATACTCAGAAAATGATGAATGTTATTGACATGATGAAGAAAATTGGAGTGCCATATGCTATTACTGTAACGCCTATTTATCAAAATGGTGAGTACCCTGCAATGAAACATTTCTGCGAGGTGCTTCGATATGCACAGGCAAATGGTGCTGCCATATTTTTAAAAGCTCCAATAATAAATACTAATAAGCCAACATTGGAAGATATCAATAAGAGAATAAGTACTGCGTTTTCTACCTACTGTAGTTATGGAGTGTATCCAATTGCTTTAGAGGCACCAAATAACTGGATTCATGAGAAAATGGGACTCGACATTTTACGCAGGTTTCGTACTATTATACTTACACAGGATGAAAATGAAAATAGCTGGTCTAGTAAAGACCATTACAATACAATTTATTCGGATGGACACCAGATTATAGCCCCAGCACTCACTGTAGGTGAAATTAAGGATAATTTGGTAAGCGCTTATCCAACGGCTCTATTTTTAAGTATGGATACCGATATTGATGACCTAAAAGTACAGATAAGCAAGTCACAAGAATCGAGTGTACCATTAAAAAGCTTATGGGCAAGTACTCATTCAGTGTATACCCAAGATAAAGTGCTTAGCTATAAGGATAGTATTCTTACAATTAATGGAGAAGTTAAATCGCTTGAATTTACACCATTTAAATATGTAACAGACTATCAATACAACCGAGGAGTAATAGGGCGGATGGCTGATAGTTTTAACCGAGAAAATAAAAAGCTTTTGTTCATAGTTTGTGGAATATCAATACTTTTCATAATATTTATTGGAATTGCACGTTATCAAAACAAAAAGAAGTTTTTATACAATGAGGATTTCGAAGGGGAGGACAGAAATTGACTTTTATTGATGGATTATCACTATATGCAATTATTGCTATTTGGAGTTTGATGCTTATAAATGTAGCTTTGTCAATTGGTGGCTTTATTTATTATATTAAAGTAAATAAAACCGATGGACATGTAAAATTAGAAGAATACCCAATGGTATCAATTTTAGTTCCTGCTCACAATGAGAGCATTGTTATTCGAAGAACTGTCCAAGCTCTGCTGGCTTTTGACTACCCTAAGGAGCTCTATGAAATTATTGTAATAAATGATAATTCTACAGATGATTCGGCTAGTGTTTTAAAGGAAATACAAGTGAAAAATCCTGATAGAAAGTTAATTGTTATTAATACAGATAAAGTTTCAGGTGGAAAAGGCAAATCAAATGCACTTAATATTGGGTTAACAGTTGCTAGCGGAACAGTACTTGCTATATATGATGCTGATAATACTCCTGAGCCCAATGCATTGACTTTGCTAGTGGAGAATCTGATGTCGAATGACAAGTTCGGAGCGGTAATTGGAAAATTCCGTACACGTAACAGGAATGCTTCTCTTATTACGCGTTTTGTAAATATCGAGACTTTGGCCTACCAATGTATGAATCAGGCCGGACGCTGGTTTTTCTTTAAACTTTGTACAATACCTGGAACTAATTTTGTTGTACGACGAAGCATTATAGAGGAAATTGGGGGCTGGGATACAAAAGCACTGTCGGAAGATACTGAGATTAGTTTC
Organism: Bacillota bacterium; assembly: GCA_023391425.1. GTDB lineage: Bacteria > Bacillota > Clostridia > Acetivibrionales > DSM-1351 > Ruminiclostridium. The sequence continues at coordinate 9,870 of JAEWAX010000011.1, forward strand.
CGAATATATAGAATGGGTTATCAGATAAAACTAATGCCATTAGCTGTAACTTGGGAGCAGGAACCTCAGCTTTTGAAAATATGGCTTAAGCAACGTACAAGATGGGCAAAGGGTAATCTATACGTACTTAAAGAAAATTTTAAATATGTATTTGACAGAACAGCTGGTGCTATGAGAATGGATGTGCTTTACTATGTTGCAGTATATATACTGATGATGTCTTCTCTGATTTGTTCAGATACTATTTTCATTATGTCATTGCTAGGTTTTGCACATGCTACTTTGGGCGGATTTTCCACGTTACTGTGGGTAATGGCTATATTGGTATTTGTACTGAATGTGTTAATAACGCTTGCAGTTGAAAGAAATGAATTTAACATGGAGTCTGCACTCTTAATTTTATTAATGTTATTTACATACTCAAAGCTTTGGGTTGTTGTGGTATTGAATGCGTTTGTACAGAGTCTTAATGATGCTATATTTAAACGTGAAGTAAAATGGTATAAAACTGAACGCTCTATTGAAACAAATAAAGGAATCAGGGGGTAACAAATGATAAATAAAGAAAAAGGCAGTGCCCATAGAATACTTGTTATTTTACTTGTTATGCTTGTTATAGCAACTAGTGGAACTCAGAGTGCATATATGGCTTCAAGCGGAAAGACTGTTAGTGGTACAGCTGGAATTATTACAGCTGGAACTAGTGCATCTGGAACTAGTGTATCTGCTACTAATAAAGTTGAAACTAGAACGGCTGGAACTAGTACAGCTGGAGCTGGCACAACTTCAGCAGCTTCTGCTACATTAGATTCGAAAATCATTACTTCTGAGGATGCACTAATGTCTAGTGTGAAAAATATGCTCAATGATGCACAAAAGCCTGTGACACAAAAGCCCAATTTGCCTAAGGTTATGCATACATCAGATTTTACATGGGGGTCATCTCAGACTTTGCATGGACTTTATTCTTCTACAGAACTATATTTTACGCTCCCAACATATTGGGACTCGCAGTATGCCATAGTTCAAATTGAATACAGAGTAAGTCAGCTAATAAAAGATATACCTTGTTCACTGACTTTTTCAATAAATAAGCAGCCTTTTTATTCATGTCAACTTTCCTACGAGAACGAAGAAACAAAAACCTTATATGTACTTATTCCAAAGGATTTGTTAAAAAATGACACAGAGAGCAGAACAAATCACCTGGAAATTTCCGGGTATGCACGTTTATATGATCAAAATCAAGAGGGCTGCGTTGATGACAATGGCGATGCAAACTGGATAACGATTGGCGAAGCATCCAGTGTGCAGGTAGGTTATAATCTTAAACCATATAATAACCGAATTGATTACTATCCTTATCCCTTTATTTCTTCAGAAAACAAGACAGGTGTTAATACGGCAATAGAGGTTGCCAATTCCTCTGAGAATGAAGAAGTGGCAACAGCAATGTACATTATGTCAAACTTAAGTAAGCAAACGGTAAAAGATAATAAGATTACAATTGGAAATTCAGAGGATTTGAAAGCAGAAAATTATAAAAACAGAATTTTTATTGGACTTACAAAGGATACTCCATCTGAATTGCAAAAATATATAACTCAATATAAGAATCAGTTAAAGGGACAAACTTTAATCCTATCTGTTAATGATGATCAAAAACAACCTCTGTTAATAATTATTTCTGACGATGCAGATTGCCTAATGGAGGCTGCCCACTTGTTAGCAGATAGTGACCGTGTAAGTCAAGAGAAGGGAAGTGCAACCTTCGTAAAAAAGGGAACTGCTGATATCATGGCTAACGCTATGAAACTAAATGATATGAAAGTAAATAGGTATACTTTACAGGAAATGACTGGTGGGGGATTTGATTTTATCGGGCCTTTCCACCAGGTTAAGACACTGTTTCTGCCGATTTCAGAAGACTATAAGCTATCCTCTGATGGAAAATTGTCAATAAAATTCAGATATAGTAAGAATCTTGATTTCAAACGTTCAATGCTTACAGTTTATTGGGGTGATATTCCTATTGGAAGTAAAAAATTGACAATAGAAAATGCTGATAATGATGAATTGACCTTCTTTATGCCAGCTGATGTAGTTGGGACATATGCAAGTAATATAAAATTTGCTTTTGATTTAGAGATTCCCGAGATCTTTTGTACAACAAGGCAGGATGAAATGCCCTGGGCATATATTACAAAGGATTCTTCTGTATACTTACCGGCAGCAAACAACGTCGAACTTAATTTTGATAATAAGCCAAATCCTTTTCAGAAGGATGGAAGACTAAATGATGTGATGTTAATTCTATCTGATAAACCAACCACCAGTGAATTAACCTTACTAGGTAGGACTCTGGCTATATATGGCAAAAATTCTGATGCTTATGGGAAGCTAAAGGTCTGCAAAGCTAGTGAAATTCTAGAGGAAGATGTAAACTATAATATTATTACAGCTGGAACACCATCAACTAATGGATTTATTTCTAAGATTAATGATAAACTATATTTTAAGTTCAATCAGGACAAAACAGGGTTCCTCACGAATGAAAAGTTAATTCTTTCACGAGAGTATGCAGAGTCTATTGGAACTCTTCAGTTAATCAAATCCCCATATGCAGAAAACAGAGCATTATTAGTCTTAACTGGACCGAATGATGCAGCACTTCAAATGATAACTAAGCTTGTCAGCAATGAGAAAATGGTTTGGAATCTGAAAAAAGATTGTGTACTAATAGACAGTGAAAGTAAAACCAAGTCATATCAGTTTCAAAATGATACAATTAAAGAGAAGAAACCAACCTTAGCTCAAAGTTTTAGCGAAAATAAGAATTCTTTGCTATTTGCTCTTGCAGGAACTTCTGTAATGCTTGTGTTGTTCTTGGCAATTGTTCTGATTATCATACGTATGAAACTAAATAAAAAGCCACGATAGGTAAAAATTATTGGGCTACTAAAAGGACTAAATCCTGTATTTACAGGAGATTAGTCCTTTTAGTTTGCGTTAAATAATTAAACAAATAAACACATTTATATCTTAAAAAATGCAGAAGTTTGTCGACTATAATCGAAATATGTATTAATTTGAGAAAAATGAAAATAAAAGAATGTTTATACTAAAAAATAAGATAATTGTAAGAAAATAATTGAAACAAGTAAAAGTTTGCTATATAATGAAAAAATGACTATTATATATGCGAAATAAGTGATTATATTTATTTATTTGATTATTTGCTAGTGTTTATCAAAATATATTTTACAAAGAAACAGGAGGGATATTGTGGTAAATAAGTACAAGCGGTTAATTATTTTTTCTATTGTTTTAGTTCTATTAGTTATTGTCCAACGTGGAAACATTTTTGCTGAGGTTTCAGCTATCGAAGGGGGTGCTACAAGAGATATAACAGCCCCTTTTATAACTTCGGCATCAACAAATATTATTACATATGCAGACAATGATATATATCCTGTTGATAGAAGTGTTTTCAAATTTAGACCCACAAAAAGTGGTAATTTTAAAATACAGACTATCGGAAATGATTACAATTATGCTATTATTTATGATCAATATGGTAATCAAGTAGTAGCTGTTTATGGACATGATGAGCCTGGGCGCAAAAATTTTTCTGTAACAGAGGAACTAAAAGAAGGTATAACATATTATCTACATATACATTCTCTCTATGATCAAGCTAATGATGGTATTATATCTCAACTTTCTATTACAGATAGCGTGTCGGGTAACCAAGCTGAATTAAATACTACAGAAGCTATTACTGACGTACAGATAAAAATGCAACCACCAATAATTGGATTATCACCACAGTCTACAGCTCAAGTACAAGCTGCAACAGCAAACAAGGATTATGATGTTACTAATATAACATGGTTAAATATGCCTAGCGATAATAAGTTCATAAAAAGTCAACATATGGTAAACATTGAACTAACGGCAAAAAATGGTAAAGAATTTTATAAGCCTTCAAGGATATTACCAGGTAAATATTATATTAATGAATATGCGAATAACACGATTGTCATTGGAAATAAGATATCATTCACAGCTGTATATGATGCTGATGGTATAGAAAACTTAAGAGTAAGTGATATAAAGGTAACAAACCAACCTACGAAGAATGTGTACACAGAGGGTGAGACTTTAGACTTAACTGATATTGAAGCAACGTTAACTTACAACGATTTCTCAACAAAAGTTGTCAAACTTGGTGATTTTGGAAATGGAAATGAAAAGATAACAGCAAATCCTCCAGCAGGAACAACAATGTCAGTGCTAGAACACAACAATATGCCGATAACATTATCGGTAGAATCATCCCTCAAAAAGTATTCTGCAACTACTAGCAATCTGAAAGTAAATGCTGATCCATCAAAACCATCAGTGGGTATTTCAGCCGCAGAAATAAATATAACTGTACCAGAAGCAGGAGAAAAACCACAGATTGTTGAAGAGGTAGAAAAGGCAACAGCAAACAATGACTATACAGTAACAAAAGTAACCTGGAATGAAGCATTAACAGAAGGAACCTTTATAACAGATTGTGTATACACTGCAACAATAGAGCTAACTTCAAAAAATAATAAAATATTTCAAATGGGAACTTTCATACCGAAGGTAGTAGGTTCTGCATCAGTTAGTCCAACTACTACAACTGGAACAACGTGTGGAAATAAAGTAAAGTTCAAGGTGGTCTTTAAACCAGCATTTAAATTAACCAGCATAACTATAAAAAATCCACCCACAAAATCCCTGTCGTCGTACAAATCAGGTGACAAGCTTGACTTAAGTGGTTTAGCAGTAACACTTAATTATAACAATGGTTATACAGAAGATGTAGATCTCGATAATTTTAGCACAAAAGGAATAACAACAAGCCTTGAGAATGGAATTACACTTTTCGCTAAAGATAATGGTTATCCAATAACAATAGCTTATAAAGGAATTACTGTAAAAACTGCCAATATAGCGGTAAGTTTCGGAATTATTTCAGCTGCAACAGTTAACATTATAGCACCAGTAGTAGGAGCAACACCACTGACGCCAGAACAAATTGAAGATGCAACAGATAATGATGATTTTTCTGTAAATAATGCAGTGTGGAATGAAACGCTTACAATAGGAAAAAAATTCAGAGCAGGTCAATATTATACGGTAAAAGTACTACTATTTTCAAAAAATGAGAAAGCATTCTCAAATGGTCCCACCATAATAGTACCAGGGGGAACTGTCACAGATATAGTAAAACTCGGTTACAATGTGGGTAATTCTGTAAGCTTCACAGTATCATTTAAGAGGACAGCTAAAGTAAGTAGCATTACTATAAAGAACCCGCCAACAAGTATGAAATATGCAGCTGGTGCAACTCTTAACTTAAGTGGTCTAGCAGCAACACTTACCTATAGCGATAATACAACAAAAGATGTCGCTTTTGACGAATTCGAAGAATATGAGATACAATCAAATTATGCAAACGGAACAAAAATGTCAGTGGCAGAACACGATGGAAAGCCAATTACATTAACCTGTAATTATCTTAAAGCAAGTACCGCCGCCAATCTGACAGTAGACCCTGAAGACATAACATCTGCAACAATATCAATTGCGGCACCAGTATTAGGAATAGCTCCAAAGGATAAGGTTGCAGTAGAAACAGCCACACATAATTCTGATTATGAAGTAACAGAAGTAACTTGGAATGGAGAATTAGCAGACGGAAAGTTCAAAGCTAATCAAGTATACACTGCAACAGTAGTATTAAAATCAAAAAATTGGAAAGAATTTCAAGCAAATGAATTTACACCAACAGTAGCAGGTTCTAAATCGGTAACTGCTACTAAACCAACGGAAACTGGAGTAGGCAATACAGTAACCTTTACAGTTACATTTAATGAAGTGGTATTAAACAGTATAAAGATAAAGACACAACCAACAAAACTAATATACATAGCAGGTGATAGACTAGACTTAACTGATATGGTAGCAACATTAAGTTACAGCGATGGCTCAGTTGTAGATGTTAATTCTAATGATTTTGCAGAAAAAGGTATCAAAATAGACAATAATGTTGAATTGTCATTAGCAGATAATAAAAAATTAATAACAATATCCTGTGCTGGTATAACTGCAAGTACTACCGATAGTTTGACAGTAATTAATCAAGGTCCTATGAATGTTGCAGTAGTAAAAATCACAGCGCCAGTGTTAGGAGCAGTGCCACAGACTACAGAAGATGTGGAGAAAGCAACAGCAAGCCCTTACTATACTGTGACAAGTGTTGCTTGGAATGAACCATTAACATCAGAAAATAAATTTAAAGCAGCAAACGTGTATACTGCAAATATAGAATTAAAATCGATAAACGGAAAAAATTTCAATGCAAATTCCTTTACACCAGAAGTAGCAGGAGCTACATCAATTAGTCATGTTGTTATAACAGGGACTGGAGAAAGCAATACAGTAACCTTCACAGCAACCTTTGCAGCAACAGGAGACTTAGAAGTTAGTGGTATAGAGGTAGTACATCAACCCGATAAAACTGTATACGATGCTGGTTATCCTTTACAATTAAGTGGTTTAATTGCGAAAATTATATATAATGATGGTTCATCAGAGCTTGTTGAGAGTTGGCCATCAAATAAAATAAAGACAAGTCTTTATAATAGAACAATACTAGAACCTGCATTACATGATAATAAACCTATAACATTAACCTGCAATGGACATACTGCAACTACCACTAATATATCTGTAAAACGTACAGGGATATCAGGGGGAACTAATTATGATAAGGCTACCTTTATTTCTGCATCAACAGTAGATGTTATGATCTTTAAAACTACTGAAGAAGTAGGATATTTTAAATTTATACCAAAGAAAAGTTGTGAATATACAATACAAACTCCAAAATTCAGTTATGATTTTATTAATTTTGTGGAACTAATAAATGAAAGAGGAGTTACTATAATAAGAAGCGTTGACAAAGAATCTAAGGATTATAATAATTATATTACAAATAAACTCACTGCTGGAAAAACTTATTATATTAAAATTGATGTAAATGGGCTTTCTTATACATCTGGTAATGTTACACTTACTTTTTCAGATGAATTATATGATGCTGAATTTATTACTAAAGGTGATGTATTTATTTTGGCACCAAAAATTCTAGAGGTACCAAATGATACAATGAAGGTACAAGGAAATACAGAAAATTCCGATTACAGGGTGACAAACGTAAAATGGAATGGAGAATTGACACCAGCTGGAAAATTTAAAGCAGGCCAAGTTTATACTGCAATAGTAGAATTAACATCAAAATTAAAACAATTTCCAGAACCATCTACGTTTGTTCCAATAGTACATGGTCTAAATGAACAATATGATATACAATCACCTATCATAAGTGGAACAGGTGCTCAAAATACATTAACGTTTACAGTAATCTTTCCTAAAACAGAAAGTAAATTGCCAAAGTCTATGGAATTATGTGAAAAACCTAAAAAATTGTTAATGAGTTACATAGAAGGTGAAGAATTAGACTTGGATGGGTTGAAATTAGGAATTACCTTCAACGATGGTACAATAGAATATGTAACTCCTAAAAATTTGGATACAAATAATATAACAGCAACGCTAACAAGTGAGGACAAGAAGGAAGAGTTTGGTACCATTAAGAATGGAGACACACTTGATGTAATAAATAATAACAAGTTAATAAGATTCACATACTCCACACAGAGTAACGGAAATTTGTCGGAAGTGTATGCGTATACCGATATATTGACAGTAGCTCCCAAATTTAAAATTACTACAGATTCAGTTCTACCAGCAGCAAAAATAAATTCAGCATATGCTGGAGTAACTATTGCTGCCGAAGGCGGTATAGCACCGTATACATATTCAGTAATAGCAAATACGGATGCAAGTAAAACATTGCCAGCTGGTTTGAAAATGAATTCAGCAGGAGCAATCACAGGAACTCCAAGTGTGTCTGGGACATATACATTCACAGTAGAGGTAACAGATAAAGAAGGAAAAACTGCACAGAAGGAATTTACACTTAATGTAGAAGCTGCATCAGTAGCAGTAACAGGTGTAATACTTGATAAGACAACCCTGACACTGACAGCAGGTGGTACAACTGGAACACTTAAAGCAACAGTAGCACCAGATAATGCAACGAATCAAGCTGTAACCTGGAGCTCAAGCGATAAGAGCATAGCAACTGTAGCAGCAGATGGAGTAGTAACTCCAGTGGCAAAAGGAACAGCAGTCATCACAGTTACAACAGCAGATGGAAACAAGACAGCAACCTGCACAGTAACAGTAGAAGCTGCACCAGTAACACAAGTGCCAGTAACAGGTGTAATACTTGATAAGACAACCCTGACACTGATAGCAGGTGGTACAACAGGAAAACTTATAGCAACAGTAAAACCAGATGATGCAACGAATAAAGCTGTAACCTGGAGCTCAAACAATAAGAGCGTTGCAATAGTATCAGCAAACGGAGAAGTAACTCCAGTAGCAGCAGGAACAGCAACTATCACAGTTACAACAGTAGATGGAGGTTACACAGCAACCTGCACAGTAACAGTAGAAGCTGCATCGGTAGCGGTAGAAAGTGTAAAACTTGATAAAAAAGAACTGACACTGATAGCAGGTGGTACAACAGGAAAACTTACAGCAACAGTAAAACCAGATGATGCAACGAATAAAACTGTAACCTGGGGCTCAAGCAATGAGAACGTTGCAACTGTATCAACAAACGGAGAAGTAACTCCAGTAGCAGCAGGAAAAGCAACTATCACAGTTACAACAGTAGATGGAAGTAAGAAAGCAACCTGCAAAGTGACAGTAAATACTGCACCAGACCCAGTTACTGACCCAGAGAATACCACAGCTGCAGCGATAACTTTAGTAACGCTACCTGCATATAAGGAATATAAGACAGGCGATACATTAAGCTTTACAGTAACCTTTGATAAAGCTGTAATAGTAACAGGTTCGGATTTAGCGCTTGTTTTAGATGTAGGTGGAACAACAAAGAATGCTTATATTAA
>JAEWAX010000015.1 GCA_023391425.1 Bacillota bacterium
GCAGATGGATACCACAAACTTGAGATCAAGTGCGTAGGCTGGAATTACATATTCATTGACTCAATAGTAGTAACAGGATCTAATGATAACACTGTACCTGATGCTGTTACTGGAGTAACCTTGTCAAGAAATAACAATCAATTGGGCGTAAGCTGGGCACAAAGTACTGATACTGAGCTGGACGGCTACAAAATATACCGCTCTACATCAGCTGACAGCGGCTTTAGGTTGGTGGGCAGCAATGCTATGCAGATGGTAAGAGGAGAAACCCAGTATACCGACACTGGGCTGAATAATGGCACAACCTACTACTATATAGTAACGGCAGTAGATCAGAACGGAAACGAATCAGCGTTTTCAACACCAGTAAGTGAAATACCTGCTGCACTGGCCGGTATACATGAGGAAAACGACAGCGGTATGGTATACAGCGGAAGCGGATGGTCCAGACCATGGGACGGTAGTGCGAGCAACAGCTATTACCAACATACCTATACAGTAGGGGATAAGGTGGAACTGACTTTCTATGGAACCGGCATAAAGCTGTATTCTATTGGAACATCTGATAGCGGAATTGCCGAAGTCTATATTGATAATGTTCTAAAAGGTACTGTTGACTTGTATAGGTCTTCTACGCAATACAAAATCATGGTATGGCAGAACGAAAGTCCTCTGACACTGGGCGTACACAAAATTGAAATCGTAAATACAGAGAATAAAAATCCAAGCTCTAGCAGAACGAGAGTAATCGTAGATTCTGTAGAAGTTATAGAATCTACAGATACGACTGCTCCTGAAATGCCTTCCAACCTTAGTGTAATGAGAGAGGGTCAAGTTGGAAATGTTTATCTGCAGTGGACATGGGGAAGTGACGACGACCTTTATGGTTATAATATATACAGGAGCACAAACGGACAGGAGGGCTCGTTTGTAAAAATCAATCCTGATCCTGTAAAATATGCATCCAGTTATATTGATTCTGGAGCTCCTGCGATAGCTTATTATAGAGTGGCCGCAATTGATACTTCTGGAAATGCCTCCAACATGTCAGTAGTGGTAGCTGTAAGTGATGCATCAGCTAGCTATACTACGATAGAGGAGAATAATGAGCTTATCAAATACACCGGAGTATGGAACCGGTCTTCTGACAGCAGTGCCAACGGAGGTTATTTTAATAATTCCACAGACAATAATGTTAAGATAAACTATAACTTCTATGGTACAGGGATCGACTGGCTTGTAGCAACAACCTCTACCTCGAGGACAGTTATGGTTTCAATTGATGGAGGGCAGCCGGTAAGGGTAGACCTTTACTCTTCAAATATACAATACAAAGTACCTGTGTTCAGAGTAAGGAATATCCCTGTGGGTATGCATACAATTGAGATTGTTGATAATGTAAAAAATAGTGCAGCTAGTAACAACTATATTTATTCTGACGCTTTTAGAATCGTTGGAGCGGATACAACTGCACCTTCAGCACCTACAGATCCGAAAGCCGAAGCACTGGTTAATAAGGTCAGGATATCCTGGAACAACTCTCCAGATCCTGATGTTATAGGCTATAACATATATTATAGGTATGGCGTATTCGAATATAAGAAGGTAAACCTTGCCGGGCCGGTTCAGTCTGGTTTCTGGCATACCGGACTTAATTTGAATACCATGTATTACTATATTGTAAAAGCAGTTGATGCTCTTGGAAAGGAATCGGCTGCAACTGCTGAAATCAGTGCTAAAACTGCAGACTCCTTGATAAAGGCAGTTCTTGAATCTTCCTATAATGCAGTACAGGGAATATCTAAAACCTTTGACGCAACTAATTCATATACCGCAGATCCTCCTATGACTTATGAATGGGATCTCAATAATGATAATGTTTACGATGATGCTACAGGTGCTATAATATCCTATACTTTCACAAATGTCGGAACCTACACTATTAGGTTGAAGGTCAAGGATGGTATGGATCGAACTGATACCGTTACAACCAGTGTAATAGTTAAGGAGCCTGATATTATGCCACCAGTGCTCAATGGCAGTGAACCTGAAAATGGAACGGTTTCTGTGCCTACAGATGCAACAATAAAGTTCACATTTAATGAAAATATTGTTAAGGGTAGTTCCTTCGGAAACATTACAATGAAGGATGGTGCCAATACCCCAATTGAATTTACAGCTGTGCTTAAAGACAATGTGTTGACCATAACTCCTTCACAACCTCTTGCAAATAACAATTCTTATACTATTTATATACCTGTACGTGCTATTGAAGATATGTCAGGAAATGAAACTATCACGGATTATTCCTTGAGCTTTGGTACCCCTGATACAGTTGCACCAGTAGTGAATAATACAACGGTAGTACAAGGAACTGGAACAGGGCTTTCTAAGGCAGTGAAAATCACGTTTAGTGAGAGTATACTCGCTGATGATAGTTTCACAAGTATAATTGTTAAGGATGCTTATAACCGGAATATTGCTTATACAACTTCCATTTTAGCTAATGTTTTGACAATCACTACAGAAGATGTTCTTGAAAATGATACTGCTTATAAAGTAATAATACCGGAGAATGCATTAAAGGATAAATCAAATAACCGTTTTGCAGGAGGATATGAATATAGTTTTACAACTGATGCTGCAACCCACCAAATCGATACACCTTATGGTTACTGGAGGTTTGACGAAGACACACTGACTGACTATGGAACTGGGGGACATAACGGTGTAATTCATGGGAATCCCCAGTTAATTACTGGTGTAAAGGATGGAGCGTACAGTTTTGATGGTACAGACGATTATATTGAGCTGGGAAACTGGTTCAATTATGAGAAATTCTCTATCTCAATGTGGATTAATGCTTCTGATAACCAGAATGCTAACTACACTGATATTCTGGATAATTACCATAACGATTATGAGAACTGGGTTATACAGAACAATAAGGGTCATAGTACAACTATATACGGTTTCCGTGAGGCAAATGCCGACATAACTCCAAACACCTGGAAGCATGTGGTATGGGTGAAAGACGCAGATAGAAGCAAGGTTTACGTTGATGGAATACTTGTTTGCGATGAGACTTCAACTGCTATTAATTATCCGGGTAACCAGAACCTGTTTATTGCAAACTGGGCAAGGAGCTTTGAAAGGAATTGGAAGGGAAGTTTAGATGAGCTGAGAGTATATACTTATACACTAACCCAGGGTGAAGTAAGCTCCTTGTATTTAGATTCACGTCCTGACTCTAAGCCACCTGTCATTACTTCTATCAGCCCTGCTAATGCTTCAACAATTGGTGGATTAGGTACAGAAAAGTTAACAGTATCGTTTACCGAGGACGGACCAATAGGTAATACTACAGCCAAAGCTGAATATTCTGTTGATGGTACTACATGGAATTTGGTTGGCTCTGGAACAGGCCCGACTGATTCTGGAAACGGTGTATACAGCTATTCCTTCAATTTGGATAAATCCAAACTTGCAACTGGTACTTACCAGATAAAGTTTACAGTGACTGACAAACTTGGCAACAAAGCAGAACAGGTAGCCACCTACCAGGTAGATAGAACAGCACCGGTTGCTGTCAGCGGTCTGGATGTCGTTTATAATGCAGGTGGAGTGGTTGTCAGCTGGACTACTTCAGTAGAAGCTGATGTAACTGCCTACAAAGTGTACAGGGCAATGGAAACAGAAACTAGTTTCATCGAAATTAGTACAGTAAATGGACGAAATAATGTCACTTATAAAGATACAACTGTCACGCTTGGCAGCACTTACATATATAAAGTAGCTGCTGTTGACAAGTATGGTCAGGTAGGAGAACAGGCAGGACCCGTTCCAGTACAGTTGGTGGAAGATAATATTAAGCCTACTGTTCTCGGAATAGAGCCTATAAACAATTCTGCAATTGGTGCTGTTACAACAATAATAGTGCGTGCTCAGGATGATTACAAACTTAAGAGCATTAAACTTCAATATTCAACAGACGGTAGCACCTGGCAGGATGTAGAAACAATTAATACAACAGCTAGCGCTACATTTACATTTAATTCACCTGTGAGCAGCAGTGTGTCAGTAAGAGCAATTGCTATTGATGCAGCAGGCAACGAAAGCGATGGAAATCCTGTACGCAACTACACAATCGATACTACAGGACCAGCGAAGGTTACAGGTGTAGGCTTGATACCTGCAGTTAACAGCATTATGGTTAAATGGAGTGATGTGGCAGATACTGCATACTTCAAAGTTGAGAGAAAAGACTTTACAGATGATACCTACAAGAGTATCGGAACGGTATCCGACAAGCTGTACCTGAATGCAACTGGATTGCTACCTAACAAACAGTACTGGTTCAGAGTAACTGCCTATGATGCATTAGGTAATATGGGAACACCTTCTGAAGAGGTCAGCGTAATTACTACTGAAGACACTGCTGTTCCAACTATAGCATCCATTAACCCTGCACCAGGTACTTATGGAACCAGCATCCCGCTTTCTGCGGCTGTAACAGATAATGTTGGTGTGGCAAAGGTTACCTTGCAGTATTCAATAGATGGCGACACTTGGGAGAGCATATACGTTGCGATTCTCGATGGAATGCCGCAAAGTACAACTGTCAATTATAGCTGGGATGTATCCAACCTTGCCCAAGGGCTGGTTTATGTCAGAGCTATCGCTGTAGATACATCAGGAAATATCAGCAGTGGGGCATCACATGTGGAATATATGATTGATCGCTCCGGACCTGTGGCTCCTACAGGTGTTGTAGCTGCTACAACCAGTGGAAAGGTCAATTTAACATGGCAAAAAAATAGTGATGTAGATTTGAAGTGCTATAATCTCTACCGTTCAAGTACAGGTGCTGATTCCGGCTTCAGCCTACTAAAAGGTTCGATTACATCGCTTGGATACATTGATATGGCTGTTCAGCAGGGAGTAACCTATTACTACAAGGTAACCGCAGTGGATACAGCAGGCAACGAGGGTGAAGCTTCCGCAGTGGTAACAGCTGTTCTAAAGTCAGACGAAACAGCGCCGGTTGTATATAGTTTTTCACCTGGAGCAGGGTCAACATTGAATAAACAGAATTCTATAAGTGCTCTGGTAGCTGATGATTACATGTTGAAAAAAGTCTACATGGAATATAGGAAGGCCGGAGATGAGACCACCCCTTGGATCTTACTGGACACATATGACAACCTGAATACAAATAATTCAATTTATACATTTGCAATCAACAAAGGTGTATTTGGAGACGGAGGATACCAGTTTAGAGCGATTGCTGAAGACCAATACAATCATATCAGTCAACCATTGTACGTTAACTATAATATAAATGTAGCTCCTCCGCAGACTCCTACATTAACAGCAACTCCAGCAGGCTGGAAAGTTAATTTATCCTGGACTTCCAATGAGGATAGCGACCTTGCAGGCTATTACATCTACAGAAGCACCACGCAAGGAGGAACTTATGCTCGAATAACCCAGGCGCCAAAAGGCTATAATTCATATATAGATGAGGGGTACAATCAACAGGGTTTGAACCCGGCATTGACTTACTACTATGTAATTGAAGCGATAGACATTTATGGAAATGCTTCCAGAAGTGCTGAAATATCTGTACAGCCGCTTTCTGAAGATCCATATAAACCAATAGCAAATGCCGGTGACGATATAATGACTGTGGCGGGCACTGAAGCTAGTTTTGACGGCACAGGCTCTACAGATAATGATGTCATCAGTAGCTATGAATGGGATTTTGGTGATGGAAGTGCCAAAGCCTCAATCGCCCAGCCTTACCACAAGTACAATACAGTTGGAAAATATATAGTAACCCTTACTGTTACAGATAAGTGCGGAAACAGTTCTTCAGATACTATGATAGTAACGGTTAGTGAATTGCAGCAGGTTGGAACCTTAGAGGTAACGGTAATTGACGATGCTACTGGTAGTCCTATCCCGTATGCAAGTGTTACCATCCAGTATTCAGATAGTGAGCCTTTGAATTTCAAGGCAAATGGTTCAGGAGTCGCATCAACTTCAGCTAAGCCAGGAGATTTCAAGGTGTATGCTTATGCTACAGGCTACATGCCTGCGGCTGCTGATGCTACTGTTACAGTAAATCAGAAAAAACAAATAACGATAAGGCTTAAAAAAGGTGAGTTAGTTGTAGGCCAATTAACTGTAAAGAGGATGACGATAGACGAGATTGAAGCTGCCGGTATCGACACCTCAGCTCCAGAAAATCAGTGGGTTTATAAGTATGAAGTACATCTGGCCTTTAACGAGACTCCAATCCAGACAGCACCGATTATCAGCAACGGCGTCGGACAAATATTTAATCCTCAGCCTATAGTTATAACATTACCTGTAACACCTGGCAGTGGTACGTCAGCTCCTTCAACCATGGTTGCATACCCTACTGTGATACCTCATCCAAACCATCCTGAGATACGTCCAACGGTGGCTTACATGGTTATACCGGGAGAAGCCCGCTGGCTGAAAGAATTCTTTGAAGTAGGGCTGTCTCTTGAAAATACAGCAGATCCGGAATTTATCCTTGCCGACTCATCAGCAACCTTGGTACTGCCCAAGAATGGAGGGCTCGTGTTGGCACCGACTAAGGATGGCCAGAGTCTGAAAGTTGATCTGGGCTCTATCGCCGGAGGAGAGTCTAGACAGGTAAAATGGATTGTTAGAGGAGATATAAAGGGCTACTATGGAGGAGATCAAAGTACAGACTACGGTTTGACCGCTAACTTCCAGGGGACTCTGTTACCTTTTAACGAAATAGTTCAGAAAGTATTTGTATCAGAAAAAGGAAAGATTCACGTTTGGGGAGACGATGCCATTAAAATGCATGTTGATGCCCAGAGTGAAGCAGATCAGGGATATCCGTATCATATTAAATTCGGTATTGAAAACAAAGCAGATGTGCCAGTTTACAACGTATCAATCCAACTTAAGGACGACACTAAACAAAACTACATCTATGCTCCAAACCAGGAGCTTGAAAAAATGGTTAGAGAGTTGCCCGCAGGACAGACAGTTTGGTTTGATTATTGGGTGATACCTTCAGTCACAGGTGTATTGGATTTATCCAATTCATATGTACTCAAGACAGGAGTCAATAATGTAGATATAGAAACAGAAATAATCAGCCACGATGTACCTGAGAATTATCCTCCTAATACACCTGTTTTACATCAGGTAAACAATGCAGACGGGACGGTGACTCTGACATGGGACCCATTACCGGAGGCTAAAGGCTACAAGATTTATAAAGTTAAGGGAGATCTTACTATCTCTATGGACCCATCGGAACTGGTTTACACAGCGGCTGCTAGTGAAACAAGTGTGACTATACCGGATACAAACGGACCAAATGACTATATCATCAATACTATGCTTGCAGGTGACTCGGATGGCTCACCTGATGTAGAAAGACTGAAGCATGCTATGACAGGACTATCATGGACAGTTAAGGCAGGAGCACCTGTAATTACGGTAGACCCTATGGAAGTCTACATTAACGAAATCGGAGAACTAATGATTACTGTCAACAAAAATGGACTTCCAGTAAAACAGGGGATCATTGATGTGGGCAATTATATTAGCGGACAGCTGCTTGATGATAATGGGCAGGTTAGGGTGAGGTTTACATCGACTACCTTGGGAGATGTGCTGATTTCAGCGTATGACAATAATCACATATTGCTGGTAACCAAGAAAATCAAGGTAATTGGAAAACCAAGTTCCATTAACGAGGAATTAACGGTAAGCAACCCTGCTACAACTGGATTTAGGGTAACATTAAACCCTGCTTTAGCAGACTTGACAGCAAGCAACTTCATATTGCTGGATAGTTCAAGTCAATCAGTAACAATTACAGATGTGACAGCAGCAGATAACGGGGCAACGTATCAAGTGAGTGCAAACTTGATACAAGGGAAAACATATACAATAACAGCTGTTAAAGAAGGTTATGACTTTGGATTGCCTAAAGATGTTATTGTTCCCGAAGCAGTTTATACTCTTACTGTAATAAATGGAACAGGATCAGGAACCTATAAGCCTGGTGCAACAGCTTCGATAGCAGTAACTACGCAGGGTGCAATTTCCTTCGCAGGGTGGATGGATGAAACAGGTAACATAATAACATATAATGAGAAGTATTCCTTCATTATAACAAGAACGATGGTATTAACGGCGGTATTCACTGATGCTCCTATAACTGGTATACCAACCGTAACCTTGGACAATAATGTTATTTATGATACGTCAAATTCAACATATTATACAATGAAGGTACTCGGGACCTTTGTAACACCAGAAGAATATACGTTGGTTGACCAAGGGTTTATCTCAATCAAAAATCCGGCATCTGATCCGGGAGCTGATTTGACACTAACAACAAGTGGAGTAACAAAGATAAGCGTGTTAAACAATACAAATCAGGCAGGGCAAGCGTACCGCGGAATAAAAACAGCTTATGGTAATACATTCTATATACGTGGATATTTGATTTATAAGGATTCATCAAACAATATAATAACTTTATATAGTGATACTGTGGTTAGGTGCTCAAAGTGATTTGAGCTAAATAACTAAAGTAAAGAAAGGAGGGAAACAATATGATATTAGAGAAAAAGGAATATGAAACACCTGAAGTTTATATAGAAGATTACGAACTGGATGCCTCTGAAGGGGGTATTTGTTCCAGTGGTGTTGACCCTATTCCAGAAGTATGGACAGAAGAATAATGTAATTTCAGAAAGATAAAGTATTATAACGAGGCAACAAAATGTTCTTCACACTTCTACAAGTGGGGGGGGTACCGCTTCGGTTTTCAAGCGGCGAGCATATCTCACGCCTCGTTGAAACGCAGCTGAGGTAAGAAAATTTTTCTACAATCGAAAAACTTTCTTTGAACCGATACGTTATAGTCTTCATGACAAGCAGGCAGGTTGGAGTTATTACCTGCCTGCTTTTAAGGAGAATAAGATGAAAAAAGTTACAATAGCTGAGCTTAATATTGAAATTGATAATATAGATGAGACTTTTTTTAACTACCGCTTACGTAAATATGTTAATAATTATATAAAAAAACCTGATTTAAGATTAAAAGTAAATGCCCTCGATAATATACCAAAGCCAAAAGGCCTTGTAATTGGACAAGTCTCTGATGCCACTATTTTAAAGTTATGTAATAATAAGTATTGTAGATATCTAGTTGAGAGTAAAACAGGAAATATATTTAATATAACATATTATAATGACTCCTACTCAGAAGTGTTAATAAACTTGTGCAAAAGTGTAAGATCAGGGCCTTCGCTGACAGAATATGAATATATTTATACGGGTTTTGCTTTTAGCGATATGCTTACAATGTCAGGTGGAGCGGTGCTTCATGGATCTTCAGTAGTTTATAAAAATCAGGGTATTGTATTTTCTGCAAATAGCGGTATTGGTAAATCAACACACGCAAACCTTTGGAAAGAAAGGTTCGGTAATGATATTTATATTATAAACGATGATAAACCAGCCATTAGGTTCTATGATGGAATACCCTATATTTTCGGAACCCCCTGGAGTGGAAAATCCGATCTTAATGAAAATACGCAGGTACAGCTAAAATCAATCGTTTTTATCGAGAGGGCCATTACGAATAGAATAGAGCTATTGAATAGCAGAGATAGCATATTTAAGCTAATGAAACAGATATCCAGGCCATATTATGATGAAAATATAGGCTTAAAAACTATGGACGTCATTGAAAAATTAGTCAAAGCAGTACCAATTTATAAATTGTACTGTAATATTAGTCAGGAAGCAGTGAACGTAGTGTTTGAGAGATTAATAAAAGAGGGGGATATCATAGATGAAAATTGCTAAGGGGTTTGTTTTAAGAAATATCATGGGCCAAAACGTTGTAGTACCATTAGGAACAAGATGTGTTAACTTTAATAGCATGATAAGCCTGAATGACAGTGGGGCATTTTTATGGAAGCAGCTGGAGGTTGAAAAAACTGAAGAAGAAATGTTAAGTGCTATGCTTGAAGAATATTCTATTGATGAAGAGAGGGCTTTTCAAGACATAAAGATATTTATCGACAAATTAAAAAATTCGCAATTGCTGGAATAAAAGCTGACGTAAGCGTTTTAATAAGCTTTCCCGTAATGATGAATAAGAAGGCTTTCGGAGATTTTTTCTGGAAGCTTTTATTTGAGTAATTTTTTAATATATTACCATTAATTAATCTTATATTAGCTCCGATAATTTCATTGTGGCATAATTATGCTCGCGTGAGTTTTTTGGCTTAGGTAAAAATATGATATATGGAGTTCGGTATGGATTTAACAAGTTGTTATTCTGAATTAAATGCTTCACTTGAAGCACTGAGTATGGAAAATATTGATGATTTATCATACTTGCACGATAGGGTAAAGGTAAAATTACAGCTATTCATGTATAAATATAAAATTGAATTGGATGATCATAATAAGTTAAATATTATTCTAACATCTGAAATGGTTAATTTAGATACAAGTGATTCTATAAACAAAGTGAGTGGGATATCATCAATGACTATTTCTGGATTAGTATTAACGTTTGTTTTAATTGCATTGATGGAAAGTGAGATAAACTCAATGTTTATTTATGTATTATTTTGTGGGGCTATAGTGTATTTATTATGTTTATCAGAGTCTATTTCATCGACGCAATGCATTGACAAAAGAAAAAAAGTTATTTATAAAATGTGCTTAGAAATACTTGATAAAGAAAAAGAAGAACTAGTTTTCAACCCTATTTCCCTGTAGTTATAATCATCTTCCCAGTTAATAAATTGTAATCGTTAATTGCTTCAATACATCGAATGGTACTAGCGCATGATATCATGGAAATCATCCCGAAGATTAATAATTTTTACTCCTCGAGAATATTAATTATATGAGGGGTGGATAAAATGATAGAGCTAAAAACACAGGAACAAGAAAAAGAGTATGAACAGGAAATTGCTAGAATTAAAGCTAGGGCAGATGCTCAGTTAAATGACAGTAATGTAAGAAAAGCAAACAATTTAAACATTCAATATTCTTTTATGCTTACCTTTATTCTTACTATTGTTGGTGCATGCTTTGGTTTTTTACTAGGAGTTTTAGTCAAATGATGTAACTATATTCATTACTTCTATAACTCTCTTTCAATATATAGTTTTTGAAGGGGAGCAATTCAAAAATTTCGGATTTTTTTCAAAACTTCAAAACTATACCTATTTTAAAACATTCTATTTCAATATATAAATTAGACATGAGTAGGAGATGATAATATAATCGAAGTCCATCGTAATACTTCGTAACAACATAATATAAGAGGAGTTAATGATAATGGATCAACAAATGAAACCAAGAAAGAAGATAGGTTGTTTAGGAGTTATAGGAATTATTGTTGGTGCTATTTTAGTACTAGTGATTATTATTGCAATATCCACCAGTGGAAAAGATGGAAATACTGCAAATAATAGTTCTGCAAAAGTTAGTGATAATCAAAATGCAACTAATACTACAACTAATACTTCAATTAATACTACAACGACACCAAAGGAAGCTAAACCAAAAATCGAGTTCACAAATGTTGTTTTACAAAGTCAGATGGGATTTACAAATGTCTTCGGTGAAGCTGTCAATAATGGTAGCGATGCTCATAGCTTTACATTGAAGGTGAGCTTCTATGACAAGGATAAGAAACTGTTAGGAAGTGCAGTAGGAGCTGTAAATGATTTGAATAGTGGCGAAACAAAGCTTTTTAGTGCGATGGCTACAGAGGATTATTCAAAGTCTGCCAGCTATAAAGTTCAGGTTGACACAATAGTATCAAGTGGCAATAACAAAAAATCTCCGATTGAGTTTTCAAATGTTGTTTCAAAATCTCAGGCAGGTTTTACTACGATAGATGGTGAAGCTAAAAATATAGATACGACAGACCATTCATTTACAGTAGTAGTTGGTTTCTATGACAAAAATAAAAAATTAATTGGTACAGCAACTGGTGCTGTAAATGATTTAGCTGCAGGAGATACAAAAACATTTTCTGCAATGTCTACAGGCGATTATTCAAAAGCTGCTAATTATAAAGTTCAAGTTAATACAATGGTAAAGTAAATAAGTAATTAATTTTTTGTTTATTAAATTAATTGATAAGATAACTCAACTACGAAAACCCTTGAGATAAGTGCTCTTAAGGGTTTTGCTATTGGACGACATTCTGCTACTTGCTGCAAATCGTGTGACTATTGCATTAATTTCTGTTTTGTATTTGGGGAAGAAGTATACGCATGCCGTTTTGTCCGCCAATTAACACTGCTAACCCTGTTTTTAACCCTGGATTCGGTGGTTTAATGGATAACTTGTTAAAATACATAAAATATTTAATGTAAAACATAAAAAACACATTGTAAAACATAAAATATTTGATATACTAGTATTATAAACGTAGCATTATAATCAATTAAATCCAATAATAAATGATTAATACAAGAAAAATAGGAAAGGATGCTGATAAGTATGGAGATGAAAAATGATATTATGGTTAAGTTGGGTGTATTTGAAAAAGTAGTAAAAGTGATTTGGTATATTATGTGGGTGATAGGTATTATCACAATAATTTTGGTTTGCTCAGATTTGTTTACAAAAGGTGCATTGCAATCTAAGAATTTTGGACTTGAATTTACTGTGCCTGGACTTAAAATGAAAGTTGAAAGTAGTTTGCTTGGTGTTTTTTATTACCCTGCTTTTGTGTCTATGATAATTAATATTGTTATGATTTGGACTCTTCTGCTATACTCACTAAACCAGTTTCTTAAAATTATTAAATTTATTAAAGTAGAGGGTACTCCGTTTATAGAAAGCATTATAAAGAAAATTAAATGTATTGGATATTCTTTTTTTCTATATTCTATTTTTGAATTTATTGTAGGTATCATTTTGAAAATACTTTTTATGCAAGATAGTGCAGTAGCAGGCTTAAGTGGTATCAAGCTCCAAATTAATACAGAATTACCCTTCTGGTCTATATTGTGTGGTATCTTTATTTTAGCAATTGCAGAGATTTTCAATTACGGGTTAAAACTACAACAAGATAATGATTCAATCATATGAGGTGAACACAATGGCAATTGTTATAAGACTAGATAGAGTAATGGTTGATAGAAAAATGTCTCTAAATGAGCTTGCTGATAAAGTTGGAATTTCAACAGTAAACTTATCACTTCTAAAAACAGGAAAAGTAAAAGGTGTCCGTTTTAATACTCTTGAAGCTATATGCAAAGAGCTAGAATGCCAGCCTGGAGATATATTGGAATATGAAAAAGATTAGTAGTATGTATCTGCTATGCTAATAAATCAAAGGTTTTATGTAAGGGAATTGTAATAATAGCTTAGAGGAAATATTATTCGTTTGGTAGAATTATAATTTTATACCTTATAGTAGATTTGTAATGTTACACGGGGAGAGTATATATGAAAAAAATAGTATTTTCATTAGTAATACTTTTAAGCTTAACAACAATATTTTCAACAGTAGCATTTGCCACAGCGCAGCCAATAAGTGTAGTGGTTAATGGTAGTAAAATTGCGTTTTCAGATGCACAACCATTTGTAGATGTAAATGGGCGTACTCAAACACCAGCCAAATATATAGGAGAAGCTTTGGGCGCAACTGTGACCTGGAATGGCAAAGAACAAAAGGCAGTATTTACATTTGGAAACAAAGAATTAGTATTATATATTGGAAAGAAAAACTATAAAGTAGATGGTCAAACCAAGCAAATGGACACCACTGCGATACTAAAAGATGGAAGAACCTTTGTACCTGCAAAGTACATAGCGCAAGCATTAGGGGCAAATGTAAAATGGGATGGGACAACGAAAACTGTTTATGTAGATAGAACATTATCAACACAAGTGGAAGAGGGAAAAGATGTCGCAGATGAAACCGTAGTTAATAATCAAGCTGAACTTTGTGAGGTTTTAAGAATAGCATCTTGCACACTTCAGCCAACCGTTGAGCTAAAACTTAATAATTATGAAACTTCAGATTACGATTTATCAGAGTTGTCCCAAGACAGCGCGGGTATATATGGAGTATATAATATCAAAATAAAAGCATCTATCATTGACGATGTCGCTGATGCGACTGCTACTATTACATATTCCCAAGTGTTCAGAATTCAACAGGCAATGAAAAACGAGAAGGCTTTAAGCAGATTATCATTCGAGGATACCACCGTGCTTATTAAGGTAAAAGAAATAATAGCACAGGTGGTTAAAGAATCAATGACTGACTATGAGAAAGAATTGGCTATTCATGATTATTTGGTGTTAAATTACAGATACGATTATGAGAATTATAAGAACGATACCATACCAGATGAATCATATTCGCCATATGGCCTTTTAATAAAGGGGACTGGTGTATGCCAAGCTTATGCAGAAACCATGGAATTATTGCTAAATGCAGTTGGAATAGAGTGTAAGATGGTTGTAGGAACTTCAAATGGTGACAACCATGGCTGGAATATAGTAAAGCTAGAGGATGAATATTACATGCTTGATGTAACCTATGATGATCCTGCTCCTGATGAAACAGGGTATGTTAGTTATAAGTATTTTAATGTGACTGCTGATCAGTTAGCACTTGACCATGAATGGGATAGTAGTAAGTGGCCTACTGCAAATGGAACAAAATATAATTACTATGTATACAACGACTTAGTAGTTAATAACTATAATGATTTCAAGAAATTAGTAGCAAAAAAAATTAAAGAAGGCAGTAGAGATATAAAGGTGTATATAAATAACTATGATAAAAACCTCTATGATTTACAATTTGTATTTAACTATTATGATGGCACTTCAATAAGCCATTCAGTACCAGATACAACAAATTCGCCTAATACACCGTTTGAAATAATATTAAAATAAATGTGGCGAATAACATAAAATTAACTAATAACATAAAAATGACGAATAACAACAAAAACGGCGAATAACATAAAAGTGGCAAATAACAATTAAATATGAACAGATTATCTGAAGCATAGGGTACCAAAAACATAGATTATCTGATGCAACATGTACTTTTTCAGATAATACCAAAATGAACAAGTGCATATACTTAAAAATATAAAAGAAAAATTTGAGGATTAATTTTATGGATTTTACAAGTGAGCGTCTGAAATATAGAACCTTTACAAAGCAAGATTTCTCGCTATTCTACTCAGTGTTTTCAAATGAGCAGGTTATGAGATACGCTTGGATAGATAAATTTAATAAAGAAGAGGGTATTATCCCGTTTTTTGAGGATACTTTAAACTACGATGATATGCCCAATAAGGAAAATGGCTATGCATTTGCTGTTTTTACTCGAGATGATGATAGCTTCATTGGATTTGCTGATATAATACTTCATAGTCAGAATTCTTTTGGTGGATGTGGTGAGATAGGGTACTTTTTACTTCCACGATATTGGGGCAAAGGATACGCTACTGAGCTGTCTAATACTTTGATTGGATTTGGTTTCGAGAAGCTCAAGTTGCATAAGGTATGTGCAAGGTGTGACTCAAATAACCTTAAATCAGAAGGTGTTATGAAAAAGATAGGTATGACTAAGGAAGGCGAGCTAAGAAAAGTCAGACTTAAACAGGGTGTTTGGGATGATGAAAAACACTACGGGATACTTATTGACGAGTGGAAAGCAAGACAAGCTACAAAAATAGGATAATGTAAACAACGTACAAATCTAAAAGCTTAAGTACATACAGTATGTCTGCTTTCCAAATTGAATAAACTACAAATTTAAGCATATACACTACATCTAATCTTCAATATGCTTTGCACATTTTGGGCATATGCCTGAAAATTCAAGACTGTGCCCTGTTATAGTGAAACCAGTCTGCTCAATGAGATTTTCTTCTAGTTTTGTTAGTGGGCAATTATCAATAGGTATTGTCTCATTGCATAGAGTACAAACTAGCTGATGTTTGTGCTGGTGGTTATTTGTTTGGTAATATGTCTTTCCGTCTTGACTTAAGTTCTTTAAAAGTATCCCCTTCTCAGAGAGTGTTCCAAGAATACGATAAGTAGTTGAAAGGCTCATATTAACGTCCTTTACAACGAAAGAGTATATGTCTTCAGCTGTCATAGGTACAGATGACTTTTCTAAAACCAGCAATATAGCTATACGCCGTTTGGTTGTTTTTAAATCAGCCGATTTTAATATATTTTCATTCATATATATGTCCATGCCCCACATATTGCACAAAATACCATGAAACAAATGGATGGACTAAACACCTCCTCCAGAGACTTTTTTAATTTCTTTCAACCTGCGGTTTCTTTAAGAAACAACAAATTATTATGCGATATAGCTGCCAAATATCTTATCTATAATATATATCACTAAACATTTGTATGTCAATTAAGGGCTAGTGTATAAAACACAAAATTTAAAAATTACGTCGAAAAACCATATGTAAAAATAATTAAGTGAAAGTAAAAATATTTATATTATTATTTTAATATCCTCATTTATAATTAGACTATAGAAACAAATAATGTTGGATTTAATATTAGCCTTTCGACGTCGAGGATAATATTTATCAATAATAAGTTAATATTAATAGATAATTAAATTAAGGAGGAAATGACTTTGAAAAAAATTATTTCATTAGGACTAGCATTTACGATGGTGATTTCAATGGCATTAACAGGGTGCGGAACCAAAGAAACAGCTGTCGATACATCAAAAGAATCAACAACTGCTGTTAGCTCAGAAGCAAAGGCATCTACTACAGAACCTGCAAAAATGACAACTTTAAATTTCTGGACATTCCAAGAGCTACATAAGGGCTTCTTTGATGATGCAGTTATGACATGGAATAAGGCACATCCAGATAAACCAATCGAATTGAAGACAGATGTTTATCCTTATGATGAGAATCATAATAAATTATTAATTGCACTGCAGTCTGGTACAGGTGCTCCTGATTTGGTAGATATAGAAAGTGGAAAATTCCCAAACTTTTTAAAAGGTAGTAAGCCGGGACTTGTTGAATTAAACAGAGTTGTAGAACCTATTAAAGATAAATTGATTATGGGTAGAATGGATAACTACGCAAAGGATGGCAAGTACTACGGTGTAGACTATCATGTTGGCGCACAGGTTATTTATTATAATAAAGAAATTCTCGACAAAGCTGGTGTTAATGCTGATAATATTAAAACTTGGGACGATTATATAGCGGCTGGTAAGGTGGTTTTAGAAAAGACAGGAAAGCCAATGACTACAATCGAGACAACTGAACACTGGTCATATTATCCATTGATTACTATGCAAGGTTCAGATTTCTTGACTAAAGATGGTACTCCTCAGCTTGATAATGAAGTAAATATTAAATCATTACAGATGCTTAAAGACATGATGTATAAGGACAAGATTGCTGTTGCAGCACCTGGCGGATTCCACCACTCAGAAGAATACTGGGCATGGATGAACAAAGGAAATGCAGCATCAATATGGATGCCTATGTGGTATATGGGTAGGTTTACTGCATATATGCCTGACTTAAAAGGAAAGATAATAATTCGCCCAATGCCTACCTTCCCAGGTGGAAAAAAATCAGCAGGTATGGGTGGTACAGGAACAGCTGTTACTACTCAGAGTAAGAACGTTGATTTAGCTGTAGATTTCTTAGCAGAAGCAAAGCTTTCATTAGAGGGTAGTATTAAGACTTGGACTATACTTGGCTTTGATCCTATCAGATCAGATGCTTGGTCAGATCCAGCCATGGCAGCCGATAATCAATACACTCAATACTTTGGTAAAGATATATTTAGTACTCTTCAAAGTATAGTTACTGATATTGGAGCTATTAACTATAATGATTTATATCCATCAGCATTGACACTTGTACAGAAGAATGTAATGTTCAAAGTATTAAAGGAACAAAGCCAGACTCCTGAGCAAGCATTGAAGGAAGCAAATGAAGAACTTAAAAAGAAATAATATTAAATAGGTAAGAGTAAAGGATTCAACTGGTACTCTAGTTGAATCCTTTACTTTAAAAAGGAGGTTATCAGATGGATGTCAAGGTTATGGGCACTCCAAAACTTGGGACTAAAAAAAATAAAAAGAAAGTACATCTTAGGCAAGAGAAGATTGCACCATATGTTTTCGTTTTACCATTTATCCTTACCTTTTTAGTGTTTTTTCTATATCCAATAATATCTACAATAATTATGAGTTTTCAGGAGATACTTGGACCAGGAGATGTCATGTTTATTGGACTAAAAAACTATAAGAACATGATAAATGAACACTTCTTCAACGCATTATCAGTTACAACCAGATATACATTTTGGACTTTATTAGTTCTAGTGCCAATTCCAATGTTACTATCAGTTTTCTTAAATAGCAAAATTGCGATAGGAAGAAATTTTTTCCGCTCATCATTTTTTATTCCAGCTCTGACATCAGTTATTGTTGCAGGCCTGTTTTTTAGATTAGCTTTTGGTGAACAGGAGACTACTCTTTTTAATACGATTTTAGAAACCTTTGGAATTGCAAAAAAAACATGGCTGCAGGAAAAGCATACCGCCATGCTCGCAATGGTTGTAGTGTGTACATGGAGATGGCTAGGGGTTAATATAATTTACTTTATATCGGGTCTTCAGGGAATACCCGTTGAACAGTATGAGTCAGCATCAATTGATGGAGCAAATGAGTGGCGCAAATTTTTAAATATTACTGTTCCAGGTCTTAAACCGGTAATTATTTATGTCGTAACGATAAGTGTCTATGGTGGCTATGCAATGTTTGCAGAGTCGTATGCCTTATTTGGACCAAGGTCTCCAGGTGATATAGGATTAACTTTGGTTAGCTTAATATATCAACAAGGCTTTAATGAGAATAACTTCGGGGCAGGTTCAGCAGTAGGTATTACATTACTTGGGATAGTTTTGGTTGTGAATATTATCCAACTTACACTAACAGGATTCTTTAAGAAGGAGAGTGATTAAATTGGTAAAACAAAAATCAAAAAGCAAATTTGCAGCTTTAGTAATGTTTATAATAATGATTGCCTTCGCAATATTTTGTTTAGCACCATTTTTCTTCCTCCTGCTTTCATCCTTTAAGCCTGGGTCTGAGATGATTAAAAATGGAATAACTCTTAATTTAGATTTTTTAAATATGAATTTTGATAATTATAAGCTACTATGGGAAGGTAAAGATGGTCTTTATCTATATTGGTATAGGAATAGTTTGATAATCACTATATTGTCCACAGTAATGTGCCTTTTCCTTACCTCTATGGTAGGCTATGGATTAGCAGTATATAAATTTAAAGGTAGGAATTTTCTTTTTGTACTTGTATTACTTGTTATGATGATTCCTGTTGAAATTTTAATTTTACCACTATACAAGCTTTCAATTTCTTTAAAAATTATAGATACATATATGGGAGTTATACTGCCATTTGTTGTATCACCTTTTGCAGTATTTTTCTTCAGACAATATGCAATTGGGTTACCAAAGGACTTTTTAGATGCAGGAAGAATAGATGGATGTACTGAATATGGTATATACTTTAAAATAATGATGCCATTAATGCTGCCTGCATTTGGTGCAATGACAATATTACAAGCAATGAGCAGTTGGAATAGCTTTGTATGGCCTCTGATCGTTCTTCGTTCGAACGAAATGCTTACTTTACCAATAGGGTTACAGTCATTGATGACGCCTTATGGAAACAATTATGATTTGCTACTATCTGGTGCGGTGATGTCGATTATCCCAATCATTATTGTATTCTTCTTCAATCAAAAGGCCTTCATTGCAGGATTGACAGTTGGTGGTGTAAAGGGGTAGGAAGTGCTATCTGGAAGGAAGGAGTAATATGCCAATACATATTCTCTTTCCTTTTTGTTTGTTGAAAAAGTAATGGCAAAGGCGGAAGGTAAATGAGAACGAATATTTTTAAATTCTGGAGATTAATTGTATTAGTACTTTTTACATTATGTATTTTGATAAGTTGTATAATTTTATTGCAAAATAAAAAAATAGAGGATAAGGATGGAAATCATATGACGAAGCAAATGTTTACGAACCCTATTTTAGAGCAAAGAGCGGATCCTTGGGTATATAGGCATACCGATGGCTATTACTATTTTACAGCTTCAGTTCCTGAATATGACCGCATTGAAATAAGGAGGTCCAAAACTATTCAAGGAATAGGTACTACCGAGCCAGCGATTGTGTGGAAAAAGCATGAAAGTGGCCCGATGAGTAAGCATATCTGGGCACCAGAAATACATAACATAGATGGAAAGTGGTATATCTACTTTGCAGCAGGCGAAGCAGAGGATATCTGGAAAATCAGACCGTATGTACTCGAGTGTACAGATAGTGACCCCTTGACAGGGACGTGGACTGAAAAAGGAATGATACAAAGTACTTCAGATAATATATCCTTTAAAGATTTTTCGCTTGATTCAACCACTTTTGAGCATAACGGGAAAAGATATCTTGTATGGGCACAAAAGGTATCTAACATTTCTAATTTATATATATCAGAGATGAGTAACCCATGGACTATATCTACAGAGCCTGTTATGATATCGACGCCATTCTATGATTGGGAAAGGATAGGCTTTTGGGTAAATGAGGGGCCGGCAGTTATTAAAAGAAACGGAAAAATATTTATAAGCTACTCAGCAAGTGCTACTGATTCTAACTACTGTATGGGATTACTTACTTGTGATGATACTTCAGATTTGTTGAACCCAGAATCATGGAAGAAAGAAAGTCAGCCGGTTTTCAAAACAAATGATCAAACTAGTCAGTATGGGCCTGGGCATAACTGTTTTACAGTGTCAGAAGATGGAACGCAAGATATTCTTGTCTACCACTCCCGTAACTACAAGAAAATAGAAGGAGATCCGCTATACGATCCAAACAGGCATACACGTGCTCAAGTATTAAAATGGAATGCAGATGGTACACCAAACTTTGGAATTCCTGTGGTTGATAATGTAAAGTAGGAGAAAATTTGTCCAATCTTGATATTTATAAAATATTGAGGTTGGACAATGTTTGCGTTATACTCATAATATCTGATAAAATATTTAAGTGTATATTATGTTAACACCTATTTAAGCCACTTTTTATAAGAAAGGGTTTTTAAATGGAATTATTAATTCAATTTCTAAAGGGTCTACCTAAAGTAATAAAAAATACTTTGGCGAAAATAATCTCTATGATTAGAAATATAAAAATACAGTCAAGACTGATTTTGTTTTTTATTATATTATCTGTAATACCTCTAGCCATAACAAGTATTTTTTCCTATAGAGAATCTAGCACAGCTATAACCAATAAAATTAGTACATACTCAACCCAAGTAATGAGTCAAGTAGCAGTAAATATTGGAAGAGAACTGAGTAGACTAGAGAATGATAGCGTAGATATAGAGCTTTCCGCATTAACTCAGAATGCATTAATAAATATGAATAAAATGTCAGAGTGGGAGATTGAAGATACACAGTATAGAATGAAAGAAACCCTAGTTAAGAAGTTTTCATTTTTTCATGACGTTTCAGATGTGTTGCTATTTACTAATGAAAAAAGAAGAATAATAGCTTATGGAGATAAAAGTTTCGGATTGAACTACAAGAAAGAGTTCCTTGACGCATATCTAAGGGAATTGGTTGAAAAAGAGGGAACACCTGTTTGGATGGGTTTGAACAAGGATGTTGAGGAAAGATTGGTCAAGTTTGCCACTAGTGCTGAACAAATGAATAAAAGTGATTGCATTTTGTTGGGGAGAGCAGTTCTCTCACTTGAGACAAGAGATATTATCGGTACATTGATAATAAGGACAAATGAGCGTTACTTTTCGAACATATACAAAGACATAGATATGGGTGCAAATGCAGATATCTTTGTTATGGATTCAAATGGGATGGTGGTTTCTAGTAGAAACTCAGAAATACCTATTGCAAAGCAATTCAAGAATCCGCATCTAATAAAAGAGTTATTAGCTAGAAATGAAGAGCACGACAATAAAACCTTTAATATAGATATTGCTGGAAAGCCATATTTGGTAGCATTTTCGCCACTAAATAATCAACAGTGGTTTGTTGTAAGTACAATACCTTACTCGTATTTGAATTCAGAAGCCAGGAGTATTCGATCAGATATATTACTGCTCAGTGTGGCTTGCTTTATTTTGGCTGTGTTATTATCGTATGTATTTGCTTTAAGTATTTCAAGGCCTTTAAAAAGATTAATAAAGGCAATGAAAGAAGTAAAAAAGGGAAATTTGGCTATCAACATTAGGGATGACAGAAATGATGAGATAGGTGAAGTTACAGGTAACTTTAATTCCATGCTAAACGAAATTAAGAACCTTATGGACAGCGTAAAAAATGAGGAGACACAGAAGAGAAAAGCCGAAATAAAGACTCTTCAAGCACAGATAAATCCACATTTTTTATCTAACACGTTGAACACAGTAAAGTGGTTGGCAGCCGCACAAAAAGCAGATAATATTGAGGCTATAGTAACATCTCTAATTCAACTACTGCATGTAAGCATGGGCAAGGGTGGAGATTTTATTACAATGCGTGAAGAAATAGAGTATATAAAAAGTTATATTAATATCCAAGAATACAGATATTATGATAAGTTTAAAGTAGTATTTGATATAGAAGAAGAAATACTTGACTTTAAAATATTGAAATTTCTGATACAGCCAGTAGTCGAGAATTCTATTATACATGGCATTGAGCCTATGGTTGGTCAGGGTATAATAGCAATAAAGGGTTTCCGGTATGATGACGTATTGAAAATCACAGTTACAGATAATGGCACTGGCATTCCGAAAGAAAAATTAAGTGTATTATTAGAAAGTTTTCAGGAGGACAAAAAGTACAATTTTAGTGGAATAGGAATAAACAACGTAAAAGAGAGAATTCAAATGAATTTTGGTGAGTCATATGGACTTCAAATAGAGAGCGTGCCAAATCTTTATACTACTGTTGAAGTAACACTTCCAATAATTACTTAGGGGGGTAAGCAATGATTAAAGTATTAATTATAGATGATGATTCTGTTGCTAGAACAAATATTAAGACGTTAATTGATTGGGAGAAAAATGGTTATGAGATTTGTGGCGAAGCTGTTAATGGTATAGAAGCTATTCTGCTTATAAAAAAAGTTGAGCCTGAAATTGTCATAACGGATATGAGCATGCCGGTTATGGATGGAATTGCTTTAATAGAGTATTTGGAACAAAATTATCCCCAAATAAAGACGATAGCTTTGAGCGGGTATGAGGACTTTGACTATGTGAGAAAGAGTATGAAAAAGGGTGCATTAGACTATCTATTAA
>JAEWAX010000089.1 GCA_023391425.1 Bacillota bacterium
TTTTTATAGAAAGGCGGTTGAATAATGTTTACACTTACTCTTAATGAAAAAGAAATTAGTCTTTTAAAAAAATCAATCAATCACTGTCTCCAAACCTGCAAGGATGGCGGTCCAGATGATGGTTGTACTGATTGTGCAGCCATTGAAGGAATATTGAAAAGGCTGCCTTAATACTTAACCTTTTCACAATAAAAACAGGCTGTCTCAAATATCATTTTTAAAGAATGTTATTTTAGGCAGCCGCAGTATTTACTATTCAAGAATTTCTTATTGCTTAATCATTAATCCCCTATGCAATATATAACGAATTCTTTGGACATTTTTCAACACATACCTGACATTTTAGGCAATCGGCATGTGTAACCTTTCCTTTTTCCTTGTGCTTAAGTACATCAATACCAATAGGACAGTTTTTGGAACATATTTTACAATCTACACATTTTTGTTTCTCAAAAGTTACATGTTTAATTCTTCTGTTAATAGGCTTTATTTTAGCTACATAATGCGCCATCGTTCCCATCGGACAAATGGTACACCATGTTCTTTGATTAAATATTATACCGAGAACAATTGCCAAAAGTGTTGTAATAATTATCATCCTTACAAACACAGCACCTACTGCAACAATACTTCCCCATACAAAAAAAATCTGAGCTGCGAATCCCCCCATAAGTAGTACCAAAAACAATAGTTTAAACCACTGCTTTTTTAAGAACTTAACTGGAGCAAGCATGCAAATTAGGGCTGCAACACCTATAAACGGATAAAATAATCCGATAATACAAAATGTTAATAAAACTGTCCATGACCATTTGTGTATAAATTTTTTTAGCTTTTCCAAATATCGACCCTCCATACAATATTTATATACCCCCATAGGGTACTATGTTATTATAAATACAGAGTGTGTATTTGTCAATCTGTCTATTTGAATATTTTGATGTGGTATAAACACCGATTGCCTGAAACGCTAAAATTGAACCAAAAAACACAACCATTACCAAAGTAATTACCTGAATAGATTTTATAGACTTTTTGCCTTCCTTACTCTCTAATGTACCAGCTTATGCTTAATTTATTCTAAACACCACGCCTATCTTTAGAAAGTGCAAAGCTGTAAGCTTAAATATAGCTTTATAGCTTTGCACTAAAAAACCTACTGATAATATCCAATTCCACATAACTACTGGTTATATCACATTCCACAACCTGCACCGCTACCATTGCCAAATCCAGCTCCACGTCCCATCATACCTTGGCCTCTACCACGACCAGCACCTTGACCATTACCACACCCCATATCATACTGCTTGCCTAGCTGTGCATTTCCGGTACCATCACAGGTTGCTTGGTTATTTTTAATTGCATTGTAAATATCATCGGCTTGTTGTTGTGTGATTTCCCCATCCTTTACTCTCTGATCTAGTACAGTTTTTCTTTGCTCTAGCATTTTCGCTTGAAACTCCTCCAGTTTTCCAGCATCTTTTGCAATAGTTCCATAAGTCTTACCTATTGCTCTTTCCTTATTTACATCCGTAACACTTTTTCCCGTTACAGCCGCAGCAATGTCTGCGGGAGTCTTAATATCTGCAGCATAAGCTATTCCTGCTGCGCCTATAATACATACTGATACTGCAATTGCAACAATTCTCTTTACATTTTTCATTAAATCCACGCTCCTCTTTTTATTTGGTATGTTTGTAATAACTTCATGCTTTCATTGTAAGTAGTATTTGTGTCAAAACTTTGACAGAAGTTCGAAACAAATATGTCATTTTATTATTTGCGACACAATTTTGTAACAAATTTAATTTATTATGATGTTTATAAGTATAATAAAATGGTATCTGATTATTAGATGTACATTTTGTAGCACATTGGAGGTTGTAATGAACAAGTATATTCTTATTGCAGATGATAATGATGGAATTCTGGACATATTAAAGACATACGTTTTAAAAGAAGGCTTCACTCCTATACTCGCACATGATGGAGTGGAAGCAATGAATGTTTTTGCACAATATTCCCCGTTTTTGCTATTACTTGATGTCATGATGCCAAAGAAGGATGGTTTTGAGGTTTGCCATGAAATTCGCAAAAGCTCAAATGTACCTATTATCATGATTACTGCTAAAGGTGAAGATGCAGACCGTATAATGGGGCTTGATATTGGAGCGGATGATTATATTGTAAAACCCTTCAGTCCTGGTGAGGTAATGGCACGAATACGAGCTATATTAAGAAGACTAGACATTCCAGATGAAAAAAAGAAGGATATTATCAAACATGATGGGTTGGAAATAAACATTGCTGATTATGAAGTTAAAATTAGTGGACATCCTATTAACCTTACCAAAAAGGAAATTGATATATTATGGCTGCTGGCCAGCAATCCTGGGAAAGTTTTTTCACGTGATAACCTTCTAAATAGTGTATGGGGCTATGAATATTTTGGAGATGCTCGTACTGTAGACACTCATATAAAGCGTCTCAGAGCCAAAATCGGTATAAATGAAACTTTGAGTTGGGATATAAAAACCATATGGGGTGTAGGATACAAATTTGAGGTGAAGAATGTTTAAAAAAAAGATTGCATTTAAGTTGACTTTAGGATTTGTAGTAATCGTGCTCATATCAATGCTTGCTATAGGAATATTTTTTATTCAAATGTTCAGACAATATACCTTTGACATCAGAGAGAAAACAATGCTGGAACAAGCTCACAATATTTCTGAGGTCATAGCTATGAATACTCAAAGTAACGGTCATATGATGGGTTTTGGAGGTTTTATACGTTTTCTTGATACCCTTACAGAGTCCAAGGTATGGATTACTGATGCCAAAGGTAATCCTGCCATAATATCTGGTATGGGTATGGGAATGGGCGGCATGGGGATGGGGCAATCCTTTAGTTCAGAGCCTTTACTGGCAGAGGCCCAAAAAGTAATTCAAGAAGTTCTTTCGGGTAAAGAATCTATTAATCAAAGCTTCAGTAGTGTATACAAAGAAACTACTTTAACTGTTGGAGTTCCAATTCTAGACTCTAGCAAAAAAGTAATAGGTTCTGTATTTTTACATGCTCCTGTCACAGGAATAACTGCAACCCTTAATAAGGCTGTAAGTATTTTATCTATCAGTCTTTTTATAGCATTACTACTGGCTATAGCATTAGGTCTGTTCTATTCCCTTCTTTTTACTAGACCATTAAAAGCTATGAATAATACAGCAATTGAAATGGCACATGGAAATTATTCTGCAAGAACAGGAGTTGACCGAAAGGACGAAATAGGTCAGCTTGGAAACTCTCTTGACTTATTAGCATCAAAACTTGGTTACACTATAGATCAGCTTTTTCAGGAAAAAGGTAAAATGAATGATATTATATCCAGTATCTCAGAAGGCATTATAGCTTTTGATTTAGAATTAAATCCGTTAAGCTATAATAATGCCCTTTCAAATATAATTAATCGCTCTCTGCCCTACCAAAACGATTTATTAAAAAAAGACTTTATTGACTTAGAGATTGATGCTTCACTTAAATTAGCTATTGAAGAAAAGAAATCTTTACAAGTCATAAAGGATTGGATGCATAAAAAGCTCAAGTTTACACTATCACCCATTATAAATAATCAGGGCAATGTTACTGGAAGTGTTGCTCTGGTACAGGACATCAGTGAAAGCGAACGTCTAGAACAATTACGAAAAGATTTTGTAGCAAATGTTTCGCATGAATTCAGGACACCGCTTACAGTAATTAAAGGTTCTCTGGAAGCTCTTGTAGATGGTACTATAGACAAAAAGGATGACATCGGACGTTACCACCAGAGAATGCTTTCAGAAACCCGTAGCTTAGAAAGACTTGTGGGTGACCTTTTGGAACTCTCACGCCTTCAATCAGGTAAAATCTCTATTAATAATGAAAAAGTGCATATCCCAAGCCTACTTTCGGATATCATCAAGAGTTTGCAAACAATTGCTGATAAAAAGGAAATACAAATTGCATGTACAATACCTAAGGATGTACCACCTGTTATGGGCGATTATGACAGACTTAGACAATTATTTATTATTATCATAGATAATGCCATTAAATATTCACCTGATAAAACAGTTGTTAATGTGAGTATACACATTAACAATACTCTTGAGGTATCAATCGCAGATCATGGATATGGTATATCAGAGGAAGAGCTCCCCTATGTTTGGGACCGTTTTTACAAAGCTGATAAGTCACGTAAAGGCAGTGGTACCGGGCTCGGACTTGCTATTGCTAAACACCTTGTCCAGTTGCATAGAGGCGATATATCCTTGCAGAGCATCGTTGGCAAGGGTACGACGGCAATTATACAGCTACCTATCCATACTGAATAGACAAAACTTATTACAAATGAAACTTATTGCAAATTAAACTTTTACAAATTAAACTTATTACAATTAACATATATATAGCAAAAACCTTATTTAGTTATAACAAATACTATAGTTTTAAAAAATATGCCCATACTGGGCACATAACAAAAAGAGAATGCCAGTGCACCAAAATGTCATTTACGCAGTTTCATCATGCACTTTGCATTCTCTTTTTTAGATTCTTATTTAGACTATTCCCTAGACTCCATTTATACTAGGCACTTATTAAACTATCAATTTTTGTTTGGTCAAAGCCAACGATAATGTTTCCGTTGATTTCAATAACGGGCACTCCTCTTTGCCCAGACTTCTTAACCATTTCCATTGCTGCTTCCCTGCTTTTGGATACATCCACCTCCTCAAAAGGAACATTTTTTGATGCTAAGTATTTCTTTGCCACTGTACACCAAGGACAGGATGGCGTTGAATATACTTTGATTGACATAAATACTACCTCCTTTAGATAGCTCATTGTTTATTTTAATTTTTCAAATTCACTACTTATTATATACCCCCCACACGTATATAGTAACATAATTTTTAAAATTTTTTTAACTCTGTAAAAAATATTTACATTGATATTTTTATTTTAACTCTGCAAAAAATATTCACATTGATATTTTTATTTTAACTTTTCAAATAAATATTTACATTGATATTTTTATTTCAACTCTGCAAAAAATATTTACATTGACATTTTAAATATATCTTGATATTATATACCCTATTAGGGTATATAATATCTAAATTAGTTTGGTCACATTTAGAGGATATTTATAAAGACTATTATTATTAATTAATGACGATAGCAATTGTTTAGGAGAAGGTGATTATTTTGACTCTTATATCTTATTTCATGACATTTATTGAAGGGATTTTAACTTTTATTTCACCTTGTATACTGCCAATGCTTCCAATTTATTTTCTATATTTGGCAGGTGAATCTGAGGAATATGGAACATTACCTTCTTTAAATAAGAAAAGATTACTTCTAAACTCCATTGGGTTCGTGATTGGGTTTACGATAGTCTTTATTACTCTTGGTGCCACAGTTACTTCACTAGGACATTTCTTAGCCAATCACAGAAAACTACTTGAGAAAATAAGCGGGTTGGTTATGATTGTATTTGGTCTTAACTTTGCTGGAATACTAAAAATAGGCTTTTTGAACAGGGAAAAAAGAATTGATTTTAAGTTCAGCAGACTCCGATTTTTTAGTTCAATTGTCTTTGGTATGGTTTTCAGTCTTGGTTGGACTCCTTGTTTAGGTGCTTTTTTAGGCTCAGCTCTTGCACTTGCCAGTAATTCAAAGACGATATTACAGGGAATGCTTTTACTTTTGCTTTACTCAATAGGTCTAGGTATCCCTTTTATACTTGCGTCAATCTTATTTGAAGAAATCAAAGGAGCTTTTAAGCAAATAAAAAAACATAGCAGAACCATAAGCATTGTATCTGGAATTCTGCTAATAGTTGCGGGATTATTAGTTTTTACCGGTAGTTTAAAGTATTTTAGCTATTTTGCTTAATAGAAATCTGTGGACATCAGATGAATGCTAACTGTGGAGGAAAAATTTATGAACAAAAAGAGCAACATCATTATTTGGATTATTGCAATATTAGCTATTATGGTAGCAGCATATACATTCTATACAAAAAATAAACCCCAAAGTCTTACTGCACCAGCTCAGCAAAGTAAAACAACGAACCAATCTTCGCAAAACAGTAAAGTGATGGCACCAGATTTTACTTTGAAAGATCTAAGCGGAAAAGATATAAAACTTTCTGATTATAAAGGAAAGATTGTTATACTTAATTTTTGGGCCACGTGGTGCACATATTGCAGACAGGAAATGCCTGATTTAAATGAATTAAACAAGGAATTGGAGAAGGATAATGAAGCCGTCATTATTGCTGTAGATACTCAGGAGTCCTCCGATACCGTCAAAGATTATCTTACTAAGAACAATATCGATTTAAAAGTTTTATTAGATACAGATGGTTCTGTGACACAGACTTATGGTATTACAGGTTTCCCTACTACTTTTATCCTTAATAAGGATGGTACTTTATATACCTATATCCCTCAAATGACAAACAAGGAAACCTTACTAAAAATCCTTGATAAAATTAAAAAGGGAGAACCTGCCCAATAACAAAGGAGCTTGAATTTATAGAAGGCACTAAAAAGTTTAGTTTTTCAGTGCCCTCTAATTTATCTAGCTCAATTATTAATGTTCTCATAATGAAAGTTTGAAGAATAGTCTCAATCTGCATATCTCATGAAGTTCCTCATAGTTTTTGCAAGTTCACTCAGAGCTTTTTCTTTATCCTCAGATGAAACCACATTTTCAATACATGTCATGGAATGTTTCTCTAGTATAAGGCTGCCCACTTTATTCATAGCAGCACGAACTGCCGCAACCTGTGTCAATATATCCCCACAATATTTTTCTTCATCTATCATTTTTTGAATCCCTTTTACTTGCCCTTCAATACGTCTAAGCCGTTTTAAAATATCTTCCTTTGATTCGAAGCCAATATTATCAGTGTTTCCCATAAGAAACCTCCTTCAATACTCTATAGGGGTATAACTTATTATACTTCATAAAAAGAACAATTACAATTTTAATTAATTTAGAGATTTAGTAACATAAATGTTTCTCTTCAATAAAAGTATAATATTAGGTTCTTCGGAGATGACGTTTATGATTAAAAATTGCTTATATAACATATATTCTAACATATATTCTAACATTATTGTTTAGTACGTCTATCGTATCAAGTAGAAACACTAATTTGCCTAGTGCAGGAGTTCAATTTAGTTTCGGAAAATAACCAAATTATAACTAAGGAACCAAAAGAGCAATTATATTATAACTTATTTATTACTATGCTATACCCATATGTCGGAAAATGTATAGATAATTTTTATGATGAATATATGACATATCTCCCTGGCGACTACATATTGCATCTCCCTGGTATAACAGAATCTTTATTCCTCTATTTAAAATCTAGATTTTTTTCGATATTGAGATTATTAGCCTTTTGAAGGTTTTTTATTTAACTTTAGGATAATGCCTTTCTTCAATGCTACATCTTCAAATTGTTTCGAAGCAATTATAGCCTTCTCTTTGATTGGCATGCTCAGTGAAACTTTACTCTCAATTTCTTGAATGACTGTTTTGATATCAGAAAGTTCTAAAAGATTAATGGCTAGGCCAAATAAGGTTTTGCGTCTACCATCATTATAGTTTTCGAGTAAGTACATTAGGAATGTAGCTTTCTCAGATATTTCAGTATGATATGAACCAATACCAATATTCTTTACTTTTTCAATATCTTTGAGTTGATGACGGTGAGTTATAAAAGAATCAAACTCTTCAATTCCGTTATACTTGTCACAAGGGTATTCACTACACTTAAAACAATAATTTAACCCGTCATGTTCTAAACTACACCGAGCAATGGTACAGCCTTGATTTCCTACTCCTCCACCGCAACCGGGACAATAACTATCTATCTTCATAATACAAAGAGCACAGTTTAATCCACAAAGTGAAAACATCAAATCTTCTCGCTCAAAACCTTTCATCGAAATCGCTCCCCAATAATAAATTACTCTTTTTTACTATAAATCATCAAAACCTAAAATTTATTATGAACTTGTAATCGGTATCAGTACCGAGCCATACAGTCTCCTCACCCTATCACCTCTCTGGATTTGTCCGAATCCTTAGTAATCAACCTTTTCATCTTACTATACTTCACAAATAATTCTTGTGAAATTATTGAAGCCACTGTAATTTGATACTTAATTCATAATTGTATTTTAGCACATAATCTTCTATAATACTTAATATTTAATATTATTCTCCAGCCAAACATTGCAGTATGAAGTGTAAACTATTGATTTATTTTTACGAATATCGCCGTAGATGATTTCAAGTAAAAGATCTCTTCGAGAAGTTACTCTTCCCTATTGTAAAAAATAATAGTCATAATTTATGAAGTCCTCGCCCATAAAATTACGACTATCAATTTTATATTTATGCGGTTATATATAATATCTATAAAAGTCTAGAAAACCTTAAATTCATTAAAGCTTGCCCAGCAGTCTGAATCAAATCCAGTTATAGTTATTCTTACATACCTAACTGCATTTGCAGTAAAGCTATCAGTCTGTGTCTGAACAGCAGTAGTATTTTTTGTCTTATCAACAACAAGTGTCCAGTTTGAGCCATCTGTTGAAACTTCAATTTTATATTTATATGCTTTATTTTTCTCCCAATTTACCTCTGTACCTGTTAAATTATAATTGCTTACAAGATCTACTTTCCACCAGTGGTTAAAACTTCCGTCATAAGCACACCACCGTGTAGTAAGGTTTCCGTCATTTCCATTTGTAGCTGGGTTTCCATTCTCTTCACTATCAGTTGTCACAGTCTTACCTAAAGCTAAATTGCTGTAAGACAACTTTTTAGTAGAAGCTAAAACAGGTGAACATTGATTTGAGCAATTGCCTGTTGTATCATAAGCCAATACTGTATATGAATATGATGTATTAGCAGAAAGGCCTGTGTCGGAATAAGTTGTAATAGCAGCAGCTACACTATCTACTAGATAGCCGTTTCTGTATACTTCATAGCCAGCAACACAAATATCGTCAGTAGATCTAGTCCATCTTAAATTAATCTGATTTGCTGAAACTGTAGTTGCAGTAAGGCTCACTGGAGCTGTAGGCGCTTGGGTATCTACCTCATCTGAATATAGCTGACACTCTGGAACAATTTCTTTTGCTTGTCTAGTACTTGACCATTCAAGCTTAATTTCACCTTCACCACTATTATTATAGTATTCTAGCTTTATATTATACTTCTGTCCTGCGGTAAGAGTTATTTTCCCGCTATTCTCTGTTGCACTATGGTCAGTCCAGTTATCAATAATCTTTTTCCCATTGACCCATAACCTTACCCCATCATCTGAAGTTGTATAAAAGGTATATGTTTCTGAATATAGAGGCTCAAGCTGCCCTATCCACCTTATTGAAAATGTTTCTGTGTCTATCCTTGAATCAGGTGAATCATTGTACCAATAATCATTAATAGTATTGTCTATGCGTGAAAGTTTAAGGTCAGTTAAGTTCTTATTATTATAGTATTCTCCTTTTAGCCCATTTCCATTGTTATAA
This sequence comes from Bacillota bacterium, assembly GCA_023391425.1. GTDB lineage: Bacteria > Bacillota > Clostridia > Acetivibrionales > DSM-1351 > Ruminiclostridium. Next base: position 9,604 of record JAEWAX010000089.1, read on the forward strand.
GCATCTGTAGCTGGAGTAGTCACAATAGCAGTGGAACTATGATTTGAGTAGTTTCCTGCTGCATCATATGCAACTACGAAATACGTATAAACAGTTCCTGCAGCTAATCCTGTATCTCTATAGGATGTGCCGCTTGTTACTGTACCCACTTGATTGCCGTTTCTATATATTTTATATCCGCTTATACCTACATTGTCATAAGAAGCATTCCAGTTTAACGCAGCTTCATATGATATCGGTGCTGTCACAACCAGTCCGGTTGGAACTGTAGGTATCTGTGTATCAATATAGTCTTGATTTGTACTACTAGATATAATATTCACTCTGTCTGCAGTTACAGAAGTACCGCTCGACCTACTATTTTTACTTCCCGTCACACGTACTTTCAGCGTATGCACTCCCTGGCTTAAAACTGGACTTGTATATACCAATACATTATCTGCTCTTTTATATGTGTAAAAATCTACGTAAGTTTCTGTCCCATTATCTATTGAAACAGCTGCAATGCCATGATCGGTCGATGTCGCTCCGTAAAGTTTTATCTGCGTACCGTTAAATCTGACCTTGTAATATGCGTCACTATTTGAGGACCAGTGATTATCCCCCAAATAAGCATTAGTCTGTGCTCCATAATTCCACTTACTACTGTATTCAAACTGATTCAAGCCTTTACCTGTTATATTATCATTGATGCTGGTAATGCCATCATCATCAACAATAACCGCACCTGCATCTTCGTATATTTCAGCTCTATTTCCCAGTGCTTGTGCTATAAATTTAATTAGCACAATGGTATTATTTTTCTTATTTATTGTAAGAACACTGTTTTTTATTTCAAAACTATTTATCGTTATTTTCTTACTTTCAAGATTTATAACCAAAGAAATATTCCCTTTTGATATAGTAATAACATGGGTTTTTTCATTCCAGTTCAGATTTGCTCCAAGACCTTCTGTTATTGGATTAGTGGGTAATTGAAAATTTTTGTACCTTATTATGTTTCCTTCATTACTAGAGTACTCTTTCCCATTAATAAAAATTGATGTAGATTCATCATTATTCTTATCTTTTAATCTTAATATCTTATCTATAATATCATCAGTATATTTCTGGTTGATTCCATCGTAATTGCCCCATTCCCAATCATGATTATTAGCATGACCATGTTCTTTGTTATATTTCTTTAGTAGTTCTTTCAAGTTATTTAGTGACTTATTATAATCATCCATTTTGTCATAGTATTTTTTATCGTTACCTTTTCCATTAAGGCCATACCCCTTGCCATTATTGGCAAATACAACCGTTGATGACATTATCATTAGTAATGCGAGTATAATGCATATAAATTTTTTCATGTTCTATAAACCTCCCAATCTTTTAGTAATGATTCAAAATTTGAATCTATTTACTTTATATTATATTCATTTCCAATTGGGATTTTATGGGGTTTGTTTAAATATAATAATATTGTAAGTTTTTTGTAATATTATAATAATTGTCCATCTTATAAAAGGAATTGTCCAGAATATCTTCAAATGATTCAATATATTGTGTTCTATGCTTAGTTGCCCTACTGTAAATCTTTACATAATATAATTTACAGTTCTTCATAAAATCTTCATAACTTATATTTATAATGAAACAGAATATAAAAAAGCTGAATCCTCAATATGAGGTACGGAGGAACCAAGAAATTTGGGGTTAATCCATGCAAATGGTAGGGTCATCCTATGTCCCGAGCCCGACAGCTAACTTCGGAGGCTACTATAGGAGGGAACAAATGACAAGTAATACTAACAAAATCCTTGTCAGTAGTATTTTATCCCTTTCTTTTGCTTTTGTTAGTTCAATTACACTAGCTGCCACACAACCAGCTAAAATTGATGGAACAAATGTTAACTTTAGAAAGGCTCCGAATACTTCTGCAGGCATTATCAAGAAGTTATCTAATTCAAGAGTTTCTGTGCTTGATAAGTCCAGTGGCTGGTACAAAATTTCTTTTGATGGAAAAGTAGGATGGGTAAAAGATGAATACATAAATGTTCTTACCACAAAAGGAAATATTAATGCCAATGGTGTTAATTTCAGAAGTAATGCTAGTACTACCAGCAAGGTAATTAGTTCTCTAAAAGTTGGAACGAGTGTCATGATCCTTGACACCAAAAAGGATTGGAACAAAGTAAAGGTGGGTTCAAAAGTAGGTTATGTTGCTACTAAGTTCGTTACCACAGCTGCTTCATCAAAGTCTTCACGTTCTATGGAGGCTATGACTTTGGCTATTCCAACAGATTCTGATGATTCCAACATTAGCAAGGTAGTTTCATATGCAAAGAAATTTATTGGAGTAAAATACGTTTATGGCGGAATGAGCCCAAACGGGTTTGATTGCTCAGGTTTCATCGGTTATGTTTATAAGAATTTCGGTGTAAATCTCAATAGAACAGCTGAAGGCATGTACTCAAATGGAATCAAAGTATCTAAAAGTGCTTTAAGAGCTGGAGATTTATTGTTTTTTGATGCCTCTTCTAGGAAAGCATCTGGTGTTATAGACCATGCAGGTATTTATATGGGCGATGACACGTTTATTCATGCATCCTCCTCAAATGGAAAAGTTCGTATTCAGTCACTATCAGAATATAGAGGAAATTATATAGGTGCTAGAAGAGTAAATTAAATAAGACAATAGACCGTAAAATATAGGGTAGTATCACTTAACTGAGTTGTTTTTGTGAGACTACTCTACATTTTTGTGTAAATTGATTTAGTTCTTATTATCAATTTGTATTGTTAAATATACTTTATTACAGTAGTCATTCCCCCCATTGGTTTCTGCATGTTATTGGACATATGGTGTGGTATGTGGCAGTGGAATGGCCATTTTCCTGGATTATTTGCTGTAAAATCCACATCAAACGTTTCCCCTGATGCAACATTTATCGTTGTTTTCACAAGCCGATTCTGAACAGGAATAGTGTTGCCATCGCTTGCCGAGACAATGAACTGATGTCCGTGAATGTGAATAGGATGAGCATTGTGAACAATATTACCGAGTCTGATTCTTATATTCTCACCTCTTTTTACATCAAGTGAAGTTGTAAATGGGTGACATCGTCCATTCATAGTAAAGAAATTAAAATCATCATTCATTGGGTCAATATCATAGACTCCAGGCTTTATTTCACCCATATTTAGTCCATTCACGTGGAATTCCTGCAGCATCAAAAAATAGTCTTTATGTATTTGTTTATTATATTGGTCCGGTTCCAGTATGATAAATGCTCCTCCCATGCCCATCATTTCCTGTTTTACAGAATTAAAATGCGTATGATACATGTGTGTGCCTGGTGGATTAACTATTTTAAATTGATAATCAAAATACTGTCCTGGCTTGATTTCAGGTGATGGTTCAACATCTGGAACTCCATCCATAACATTAGGTACATCAAGGCCGTGCCAATGTACACTTGTAGATTCGGGCAGGTTATTTATGACCCGAACATTTATATAATCACCTGGATAAACCTGAATAGTGGGGCCCGGCATACTACCGTTATACCCCCAAGCATTGATGAATAAACCAGAGAGAATTTCGCGCTTTACAGGCTCAGCCACAAGTTCAAAATACTTTATTCCATTATGAAATGTATATGGCAAATTGGGTACATCAGGAGTAATTACCATTAAAAACACCTCTATGTAATTCGTTATATATCAGCATACACATGTAAGCTTTAACATGTTACAGCAACCTGTCTTTATTGCGCAAAATAACCGCTTCCATACTAAAACTAATGAGTATGAAAAGAGGTTACTTTTTGTAAAAACATTAAAATATTTTTTTCCTCATCTGTGCGATTAACCTCTAACCTGCCAAGTCTATCACATAGACCAAGTAATGCAACTTCTTTAATATCAGTTTTCTTCTTCATTGTTTTTATATCAGCAAATGGTAAATTGTTTACTACAAAAAGAATTTGCATATGCCATCTAATTAGTTCAACTACTTTATCTATGAACACTTTATCATCTATAAATTCTATTAAAAACTTTCTTGCAAGTTCTGCTCCTACTTTATCATGATCATAGGAGGTTATTTTACCTTTACGCTCTCTAGTTGTATCAGGTTTTCCTATGTCATGAAGTAAAGCTGCCCACATAAATACTTTTATATCACTGCTTTGACTTTTTATTTTAGCAGCTTCATCTACAACCAGCATAGTATGATTCCATACGTTCCCTTCTGGGTGATGCTTTGGAGATTGCATTGTCTGTTTTAATTTATCAAGCATCATAAGTGGATATTGTTCAAATACCGTTGTTTTTGATATCTCATTGAAGTATAAAGAAGGCTGTTCATCTTTTAATAAATGCTTATCGAATTGAGCAAATATATCATTTAATAATGTCATTTTATTATCTCACCTTAAACATAATTATTATTTGTAGATTTTTATATTAGTTTTCCTTTGAAATTATCAATTATTCCTATTAAAATTATCGCTACTAAAATTGTAAAGTTTGATATATCTCCTGGTATTTCTATAATTGGTTCATTAAGGCATAACATCAATATATCTATTATTTTCAATTATTAAGCAAAAAACTGTACAAGAAAGTGTGTAAATTAGCACATTAGTTCTTGGTACAGTTTTTAAGTTACAACTAACAAAAATCTATTAACCTTAATAGCTTCTTGCTCTAGCTTGCAGTTGTGTTCAAGCAGATAGTTTTACAAATTAACCAGAACAATAGTCCCTTACCAAAAAAGAAAGCCTTCTTAATTCAGAATATTATTATTCCTGGTCTTTTTCACCTTTTCAATAGAATTTATAATATACGAATGTAGCTTTTCCATAAAAACCGACTCTGTGGTTTCACCCTTTTCAATCATTGCAAGACCTTTTTCCCAACTCGCCGTCAAGGATGGATTTAAAAGTTCTTTTGCAGTCTGACGAACTAAATTTACAATAGCTTCACCCTTTAAGGTTGGTGTAACAATTTGAGTTTTGCTATGTATATCAATATGGCCTATTTCTGAAAGCTTCTTGATAATACCTGAGCGTGTTGCAGAAGTACCTATTCCGCAGGTCTTTATCTGCTCTCGCAAATCTTCATTTTCAATAAACTTGCCTGCTTTTTCCATAGTAATAATCAAGGAGCCATCTGTATACCTTGATGGTGGCTTTGTCTCCTTTTCTTCTAAATCAAGGTTTAGTACATCACTTTTCTCATTCTTCTCAAGCTTATGAATAGGTGAATCACTTATTTCATCCTCATCCTTCTTAACCGACACCTCATAAACTTCCTTCCAGCCTAGGTTTAGAAGGGTTTTAGCATTGGAGATGAATATCTCACCAGCTAAATTAGTTTCAACTTTTACAGTATTATACTGGGCTGGAGGATAAAATATAGCTAAAAATCTCTTTACAACAAGTTCATATATCTTCCTTGTATCTGCATCAAGGCTTGATAATTCCGTCGTTACATAGGTAGGAATAATGGCATAATGATCTGTAACCTTACTATTATCCACATACCTTTTTGTTGTCTTATTAATCTTAAGGTCACCTTGTTCCTTGATACGAAGTACATGCTCTTTAAATGCTTGATTTTTAAATAAACCGTTTAAAATCTTTGGGAGCTCGCCTACAACGTCAGTTGAAAGAACTCTACTATCTGTTCTAGGGTAAGATATCATCTTTTTTTCATATAAACTTTGAGCAATCTCAAGAGTCTTATCAACTGGGAGTTTAAATTTTTTGTTTGCCTCAGACTGTAATTCTGCAAGGTTAAAAAGCAAAGGCGGCTGCTCGTTCTTTACCTTTACTTCTACTTTCTTTATAACTGCTTCATGCTCTTTAAGCTTTTCAATAGTATCTTCCGCTTCTTCTTTGCTTATATATTTGTCCTGCTCATCAACATCTTCTGATGATTTTTTATTAGTGTTTTTCTTTGGCTGCCATCTGCCCTTGTATGTAATACCACTATTTTGTGACATAAAGTTTGCCAGTACTCCGTAATGCTTTTGGGGCACGAAATTTCTAATCTCCAATTCCCTCTCAACAATAAGACCAAGAACACAGGTCATAACCCTACCAATTGGTATCACTGACGCTTTACTCTCTTTTAAGTAATTTGAAAGGTTTCTCCCATATTGACATGTATACATTCTACTCAAATTCATACCAAAGAGCCAATCCTCTTTTGCTCTGCTGTAAGCGGCTTGGGCAAGTAAATCATACTCACTAATATCCTTTGCTTCATCAATACCTTTTTTAACGGCTTCCTCAGTTTGTGAAGAAATCCATACCCTTTTAGCAGGTTTATTGCTTCCGCTTTGTGTATAAACAAGTCTAAATATGTACTCACCCTCACGCCCACTATCGGTACAGGCATAAATCATTTCAATATCGTCCCTGCACATCAATGTCTGTATTACATCAAATTGCTTTCCTACACCTCTTTGATCAATAACAATATATTTATATTCCTTAGGGATTATTGGCAAGTGCTCTATCTTCCATTGCTTATATTTAGGATCGTAAACATCTGGATATGCCATGGTTACAAGGTGTCCAAAGCACCACGAAACAATTATATTACTATTTTCGGCAAATCCTCTGGCTCTATCACCTTTAGAAATCTCAAGTCCAAGAATATTGGCAAAACTTGCTGCTACAGATGGTTTTTCAGTTATAAATAATCTTTTACCCAAAAGTATCTCCTTGTACAAAAAATCAAAACTTAAGTTACTCTCATACTTATTATACTATAATAATTAATATAACTTAACGAAATAGAGAATAAGAAATTGACAGGCTTTATTATATCATTTTTTTAATAATGGGAAAACTAGATAGTTTTGATGTGAGATTTTATAATAGCCATTTTATTGATAGGAGAAATATATATTATTTTTTAACAGCAAGACAATAGTTTACATTATCAAAGGCGGACATTTGGTTATTCAGATTTGTACTATTGTACTCTTTGAAATATTGTTCTGTTATCTCACTTGGCTCTAAATGTTCATAAATTAAGAAACCGCAATCCGATAACATTTCTTCCATTTCATTATAGCTGTAGGATGCCATCATTTTTTCACCTGCGCCATCTGCCATCATTGTTAGTTTTTTAGTACGTTCACCTGCTTTTTCCGTATAAGTATCTTGGTCTGGATAATCAAATACAATACTGCTTCCTTCAGGAATTAGCTGAGATATGATATAAACCAGATTTCTAAAGTCTTGCTTTGATAAATAATAACTTATTCCAAGTAAACTGCAAAAGCTAAGCTTTGACTTGTCAAATTCGGGACAGGCTAGAATACCTTCTTGCCAATTCTCTTGTGTAAAATCAGCCATAATATATTGCAAGTTTGGTATTTTGTCTTCTACTATAGATTTTACTCGGTTTTGTTTATCTTTCGATGTAAATGGATGATCAATTTCAAATATTTGTAGAGACTTTGCATATTCAGGTTGGCGATATGCAAATGAATCATATCCAGCTGCAAAAATAAGATATTGCTTTACACCAATTCTAACAGCATTTTCAAGTATCCTTTCCACATAAGCAGCCCTACCTAAAGGTGACGGTGATAAATGGTTGTCAACAATCCAACGCAGAGCTTCTTCTTCATTTCCATTGAAATTTGGATTGAAGAATTTGATACCTTTTTTCATGTTATCGGAAATTTGCTGGTACTCATCCTCAGATAAAATCTTCTCACCAACAGAATCAGCAAAGATTCTTACCACATTGTTCTTAAAGTGATACACTCTTGAAAAAGCACTAATAAGTGCTGTCATACTTTTTTGTTCCATTTTAGTCTCCATTTCCTCCATATGAAAATTAAATTATCCCATAGCGCAATAAAATTTTTTATACCGCTAATATATTAATATCACACACTTCCATGAACTGCTAGACTTGAATTTTTACCGATTTTGTGGTAATATAAGTACATAAAGTAATTAAAAACCGCAAAAAAAGAGGCTATTTCAAAATCAGCTAAATGAGTTGATTTTGAAACAGCCTCTTTCTATCATTTTATTAGAATTTCAATAAAAAGTTTTAAATTTCATAAATATAAAAAATTTGCTTTACATAATATCATCTTGTTACTCAAATAATATTTGCCGAGGTGATATATTTTGAAAAAAATAATAATATTAGTGTCATTAATTGTTAGTCTGTGTATCGTTGAAGTTAGCGCCCAAACCACCTATACGGTGAAACCCGGCGACAGCATGTGGAAAATTTCTGTAAAATATGAAACAGGTATACGTGAAATTTTAGCTAAGAATCCTCAAGTTAAGAACCCTAGTATGATTTACCCCGGACAAAAGCTAACAATACCTGGCCCGAGCAGCGTAAAGACTTTTGAGGACCAAGTTGTTAAGCTAGTTAATGCTGAGAGATCAAAAAGAGGTCTACAGACTTTAAAATCAAATTGGGAACTTGCAAGGGCAGCAAGGTATAAATCTCAAGACATGGTAAATAAGAAATATTTCTCTCATACCTCTCCAACATATGGGTCACCATTTAAAATGATGGAGTCTTTTGGGATTAGATTCTCGGCAGCTGGTGAAAACATAGCCTATGGTCAGAAGACGCCTGCTGAGGTTATGAATGCTTGGATGAATTCACCAGGACACAGAGCTAATATTTTAAGTCCTTCATATACTAATATAGGCTGTGGCCTTGCTAAAACTAGCAATGGTGTATGCTACTGGACACAAGAGTTTATAAAGCCATTAAAATAGCATGATTTAACAGGTTGCGCTATTATAAACGATAGCTTTGTGAAGAAAATATATTTAGAGAAAAGGACTTCTAATTATTTTCACCAATGTTAAATCTGTGTACAATTTGCTTTTGGATTATTAAATAGTGGTCTGAGATAATCAGACCACTGCAAAAATTATGTTAGCCGTGGTTCTTGCTACCACACATTTCTTTATTTGCACAACCGGAACACCCGCTACAACCACCTTTTTTCTTATTCTTAGTGATTTTTCTTATTGCGAAAAACAATACGACACAAACTACTCCAACAATAATATAATCTATCATAATGACCTCCACCAGCACCTAATTACGGCTATATACAATTATCTAAACTACAATCTTTCTTGATTTAAAACACAAGAGTTTAATTAACCATTTCCAGTTTCATAGAAAAGCATTGTGCAAAGGATGATTAAATATGTGTTCTACCTAGAAACCTCAGCATACTTATTTGAGCTACTAATTTTTCCATAGATTCCGATTGCAAATGCTACTACAAGCAAAGCTCCAAATACATACAAAACAACATTTCCATTAACTACTGCATTTTCTGATGATATTTGCATCAAAGATACATCAAGAGCCTTAGGTTCCACAGCCTCAGTGCCTTTGAAAATTATGTTACCAAATACATTCACAAGTAAAGCACTTATATATGCCACTCCAGTTTGATAGCCTATTGCAAAGAAAGTCATTTTCCAGTTGCCAAACTCTCTTCTCATTGATCCAATAGCTGCAAAACAAGGAGCAGCGAACATTATGAATATCATAAACGCAAATGCAGTTACCTGCGTGAATACAATCGGCATAGCTGCCCCAACTGAAGCGAAGGTTGCAACCACTACCTCTCTGGCAATAAGTCCTGTTAAAGATGCAACTGCTGGAGCCCAGCTATCTCCAAAGCCTAAAGGTATGAATATAAATCTGAGTACTCCACCTATGTTGGCAAGTATGCTTTCACCGATTCTGTCTGCACCTAGATACTCCAAAGAGAAGCTAAAGGATTGTAGAAACCATAGGGCTGCACATGCAACAAATATAATTGTACCAGCCTTTTTAACGAAAGATTTTGCCTTTTCCCACATGTGAATTGCAACACCTTTAGGTCTGGGGAGCTTATAGTTCGGTAATTCCATAACAAAAGGTGCTGGCTCCCCTGCAAATCTTTTAGTTTTCTTTAGAGTAACACCTGAGAGAATAACCATTCCAATTGATATCAAATAGATTGATGGACCAACCCATGACTGCTTTGTAAACATCATTGCAATAAACATTGCAAAAACAGGAAGCTTTGCGCTGCAAGGTATAAACGGAGTAAGCATTATCGTCATTTTTCTATCTTTCTCATTTTCAATAGTTCTGCTAGCCATAATACCAGGAATCGAACAACCTGTTCCAAGCAACATAGGAATAAAAGATTTTCCAGAAAGCCCAAACTTTCTAAAAATTCTATCCATAATAAATGCTACACGAGCCATGTAACCGCTATCCTCCAAGATTGAGAGGAATAAGAACAAAATCATAAGCTGCGGAACATATATAAATATTGCTGTTATGCTTCCAATAATTCCATTTACAACTAAGTCTAGTGACCATGCCGAAGCACCCCAATTAGTAAGCAGTGTTTCTGCTCCTCCCTGCATCCAGGCAAAGAAACTCTCAACCCAGCTAATAGTCATATCCCCGACTGTTGTGATTGAAACATAATATATTAGCCAAAGAATACCAAAGAATATAGGTAGTGCAAGCCATTTATTAGTAACAATCCTATCTATCCTGTCTGAACTTGTTAGACCTAAATTGCTCTTTTTGTAACACTTTGTAATAACAGGCCCTATATAATTATAACGCTCATTTGTAATAATGCTCTCAGCATCATCGTCAAGCTTATTTTCACAAGACTTTATAATATTTTCTATTTGCGAAGATAAATTACTGTCTAGTTTTAACTCAAGGAGCACTTTCTCATCACGCTCGAAAAGCTTGACAGCATACCACCTTAACTCAGTTTTATTGGCAATTTCACCAGTTATATTAAAGGCTATGTCATTAATAGCTACTTCAACTGCAGAATCAAATTTATGCTGTGCAATAGTTTCGTTTCCACTTTTGGCAAGCTCAATAGCTTTGTTTATAAGCTCTTTTATTCCTGTTCCTTTTACAGCAGAAGTTTCAATAACTATGCAGCCTAACTCTTGTGATAGGCGCTTTGTATCAATTTTATCACCATTTTTCCCAACAATATCCATCATGTTAAGAGCCACAATCGTTGGTATTCCAAGCTCAACAAGTTGTGTGGTCAAGTAAAGATTTCTTTCAATATTAGAAGCATCTACTATATTAATAATTACTTCAGGCTTATTCTCTAAAAGATAATTTCGAGTGATAACCTCCTCCAATGTGTAGGGAGATAGTGAATAAATGCCAGGTAAGTCTATAATTACTACATCTTTGTGGCCTTTTAGTTTTCCTTCTTTTTTTTCAACAGTTACACCCGGCCAATTTCCAACATACTGAGAGCTCCCGGTAAGCTCATTAAACATCGTCGTTTTTCCGCAGTTTGGATTTCCCGCAAGTGCTATTTTGATTGCCATTGTAATCCTCCTTATTTACCGTTAGCATATGCTAACTCAGTTCCAGAAATATAGCAAAGTAATATGTAAGTATAAAGGTAATTATTCTTGTCTTCATTTAATGAGAATTAGTATAACAATTACGCTCACCTGTTCCAAAATTACTTTGCACTTATTCTACAATTATTTTTTCCGCATCGGCTTTTCGTAGTGAAAGCTCATAACCCCTGACAGTTATTTCAATAGGATCCCCTAGTGGAGCTACCTTGCGTACATAAAGCGAAGCCCCCTTCGTAATACCCATATCCATAATTCTGCGCTTTATAGCACCCTCTCCTTCAAGTTTCAAAACCGTAACGGTCTCTCCCATATTAGTTGCTTTTAACGTTTTCATCAATTACCTCCATATAAGCAATGTCTCCTCAAAAGTAATGTCCCATTCATAAGAAATGTCTCCTCAAATTATAATTCTGCTTGCCATAGATTTATCAAGTGCTATTCTCGCTTCCTTTACATTCAGAATCATATTACCACCCAACTCAGCTACTACAGTAACACTACTACCAACTACAAAGCCCAAGCTTTCTAAAAATCTTTTTGTATCATCTTTTCCATTTATCTTTTTAATAAAGTTTTCTTCACCTGTTTTAGCAAATGTTAATGGCATTTAATACTCCTCCTTTAGTATGCAATAGCTAACTGTACTGTTGAAATATTGGTTAGCTATCGCTAACCCTTAAACATAGTTTACTATAGCTAACTCCTCTTGTCAATAAAGATTTTACTTAAAATTATTTACTTAAAACATTAACTTTTTTCGACTTTGTACTTTCATATAGTTTTAATTTACTAATTTACTACATGGAACTAGTTTATTGGATACATTGCAAATACAGCCTATATATACTATAATTAACAGATATATTAGCTTGTAGCAGGAGGTTTCAGTTATGATTCATGAATCGGGAGAAGATTATTTGGAAACTATTTTACTTCTTCAAAATAAAAATGGTTTTGTACGCTCAATCGACATAGCGCGTGAGCTTGATTATACCAAAGCAAGTATTAGCCGAGCAATGAGTATTCTCAAAAAATCAGAATATATTATTATGGATGCATCTGGCCAAATATTACTTACAGAGAAAGGGCTTTCAAAAGCCGAGGAAGTGTATGAACGCCATCAGTTAATAACGGATTATCTAATAAAAACTTTGGGTGTCCCTGAAGAAATAGCCGCTCAAGATGCTTGCCGAATAGAGCATGTGATTAGCGAGCAAAGCTTTGAAAAAATAAAACAATTTATTAATGAAAAATAATTAAAAAAAAACATCTATTAAACTTTTGAATAGATGTTTTTCATCATATTTAATTAAAATGGTCTTGAATAAATATGTATTGGTTTCGAGCTACTTGGTCAAGGATTTTTTACTAAAAAAGATTCAGAATTCATAAATTAATTGCTCAGTCAGTTGCTTGTCAATTTGTTCTTTATCGAAACCAATAATTATATTATTTTCAATCTCTATTACTGGAACAGCACTTTGGCCTGATTTTTTAATCATTTCTATAGCACTAAATCTGTCCTTTGATACATCAACATCTTCGTAACTTACATTATAGGAATCTAAATGCTCCTTCAGTAACTTACACCACTTACATGTCGGAATAGTATAAATCTTTATTAACATACTGATTCCCCCTCTTTTGTTAGATAAATTTAGAAACTCCCCTTTTCTTGAAATCTTTTTCATTTACCACTAGTGGGTTTTTAAAATTCTGTTAATTAGTATATACCTCATTTGTGAGTCTGTAAACATATGTTATTAGATATATTTTTTTACATACAAGTATATATAGTAATCAATTCTCCATAATTGTTCATACTATATCTACTATTGCTCCTGTTCAGTATTAGTCTTCTTTTTGTTTTTTCGATTTTTGAAAAAAATAAAAGCAATTATAATTATAACTCCAATTATAATAACAGAAGCAAAGTTAAAAACAGATAAAAACCTCTTTACTTGATTAATATTATGTCCGATAACACGTCCTATAAGTAGATAGATAATCTGTTGTATTATAATTGATAAAATAATATATGTGAAATATACTCTCTTTTTCACTCTAAAAACACCAGCGAATAAGACCATAATTGAGCTAGTCCCTGGAATGAATTTACTTAATATTAAACCATATTTGCCATACTTATGAAAAACTTTCTCTGAGCGCTTAATATGCTTTTCATCAATATATTTTAATACGACCTTATATCGTAATACTTCATTTCCCTTTTTATAGCCAAACCAGTAAACAATTACAGATCCAATAATGCTTCCAATAACTGAATTTAGTAATACTAAAAAAAAATTAAAATTCTGACTAACAGTTGTCAAATAGCCTTCAATAATAATAATTACATCGGATGGAAATGGAGGGAATGTCAATTGGAGAATACCATTTAAGCAGAAAAACATATATGTAAAAATAGGATTACCATGTATAATATTTTCAACAAAATTTAGAATATAGTCCTCCATTAAAACAACTTCCTCCTTAGACTTTTGATTTATTTACGATTAATTATACCCAAAATAAGTAATAATGTCTGTTTTTTAGAGAATTGTTTACTTAATAGTTCTTTCGTCGTTATAAGTAAAATCAAAGGGCTCCTTCTTGAGTGAAATGAGCCCTTAAAATATTATTAGCTATATTAATTACAATAATACTTTATTATAATAATCATACGCTATGGGATAATTTCCATTGCATAATCTTCTTCAAAATCATATATTTTCTTAGATAAATCAGCAATTGACTTAGTTGCTGCATCGATATTTACATTGTCACTCATTATAGACAAAACATAAGGATGGGTAGCAAAAACTATTCCAACATCGTTTCTTGTACTTGTTTGATTTCCTATCTTGTGAGCTACCTTTATATCCTTTGGTAATTTGGCATCAATCCTGTCATGCCAATCACTATTTTCCATATTATTGAGTAATTCTCCATAAACATCCTCATTATTCAAATACAACTTGTATAAATCTTGAGCAATCTGAGCCATATCATATGGGCAGGAACGATGAGTTTTTCCATAATGAACCTGTCCGCCTACTTTGTCGATATAATTACGAACATTTTCGATACCCAGAAGTCTGATTAACATATTCACACCACAGTTATCACTCTTTCTCATGGCTAGCTTTGAGGTCTCTCGAACTGTGTACTCAGTACCGAAAGCTGAACCTATAATAGTTCCTGTTCCTGGTTCCAAATCCTCCTTCATGTAAACCAACTTATCCTCAAGATTTATCTTGCCTGCTTCAATATTTTTGTATAGCAATACATTTACTGGTAACTTAGAGGTACTTGCGGCAATGTATTCTACCTTATCATTAACATTTACCATTTCTCCAGTCGCTAGGTCAATGTATGTTACACCATACTTTCCAGGAAGCTTTGTTGTATAATCACTTATTAACTTTTTCAACTCTTCCATCTTTCCACTTTTTGCAACTGTTCCAACCTTTGGCAAATAACCGTGGTCTTTTGTTTTGACTACCTTTGAATCCGTGCTAGGCGTTGAAACTTCAGCTGTACTGTCAGCCGGTAATACTGTATCTGTAGTTTCAGCAGCTACTCCATTTGTTTTTGTGGCACTTGCCTGTACAGGAATTGCTTGTGTCGAATTAGCTTGAGCATCAACACCATTGGCTTTATCTCTATTTAAATACAAATATCCTGCCATTACCAAAGCTAGAATACTTAAGACAGTTGTTACAAGAATAAGTGTTCTTCTCCTTCTATACTTTCTTTGATTCTTAAAACGGTACGAATTCATAAATATAACCCCCAAATTTATGTCTAAAATTTAAAATATTATGTTAAGTTTAGCTTTGTTTAGTTCCTTCAAATAACAGCCTACAGTTATCAGCTCTGTACTTTGAAAATACATACTCTACAGCTTGCCCGCTTTTTGAATATAAAATGTTTTGCAGCTTAATTAATGGCTGTCCAGGCTGTACTCTGAGTATAGGAGAATCAGTATTATCAGCGAAAACGACCTCTAGTATACTTTTACTCTTATCAGGAATCAAAGGATATTTTCCTCTTAATATATCGATAGACGATTTCCCATCTTTTAATTGAGTTACAATTTCAGGGAATAAGTTTATCGGTATGTAAGATTTATTAAATGAATATACCTCATTAGGCTGATTATTTATATATGATAAGTAAGTAATCATAGCAATTGGTAAACTAGTATTATAATTAAATATATTGTTCAAAACATCAATAGAATTGCTCTCAATAATTGAAATATCAATGATATTCTTTTCAGATGGCATTTTACAATCAAGTATTGAATCGGTAAAACCACTGTAGTTTTTTATGTCAATAATATTTTTCTTTCCATAAACAAAGGTGCCTTTGCCCTTCTCTTTATATAAATAGCCACTACTTGTCAAATCACTGATAGCTTGTCTAACAGTAGGTCTGCTAATATCATAAAGCTTACACAAATCTTGTTCAGAAGGTATCTGAGTGTTTGGAGGGTATTCATTGTTCTCAATCTTTTTTAAGATTAAATCCTTTAATTGAAGATACAATGGTATATTGCTAAATTTATTAATCATAAGTCTATCTCCCTAAAAATAGTAAAAGATAGGATGATGTACTGACATCCTATCTTTATTATAACAAAATAACCTATTATTCTTCAATAGAAAATTTGACCTATTAGTTCTCAATATCTCTATTCTTCTATTACACCTTCAAATCTACCTGAATATCAGTCACATCAGCGTTAGCTAGTACTGGATTAACTTCATTTTCAATAAACTCTACTACCTGTTCAGGACATCTGCCAATATAATTTGAAGGTTCTAGAACTGAGTTAAGCTCCTCAAGGGACATTCCAAATAGAGGATCCTTAGCTATTCTTTCAATAAGGTCGTTGGATTCGCCATCAACCTTTACTCTCTTGCCTGCATCCATGGAGTGCTCTCGAATTTGCTCGTGCAGCTCCTGTCTGTCGCCTCCACGTTTTACTGCCTCCATCATTATGTTTTCAGTTGCCATGAAAGGAAGCTCGTCCATAACATGCTTTGTGATTACCTTAGGATACACAACTAAACCACTAGCGACATTAATATATATATTTAGAATTGCATCTGTAGCCAAGAAGGCCTCAGGTACAGAAATTCTCTTGTTGGCAGAATCATCAAGTGTTCTTTCAAACCACTGTGTGGAAGTTGTCATTGCTGGATTCATTGCATCCACAATAACATATCTAGCTAGAGAACATATTCTTTCGCATCTCATAGGGTTACGCTTGTAGGCCATTGCAGAAGAACCTATCTGCTTTTCTTCAAATGGTTCCTCCATCTCCTTCATGCTCTGAAGAAGTCGCATATCATTACCAAATTTATATGCACTCTGTGCGATACCGCTCAGAACTGCTAATACTCTACTATCAAGTTTTCTAGGATAGGTCTGACCTGATACTGCAAAACAATCTTTAAAGCCCATCTTCTCAGCAATGAGCTTCTCTAGCTTTTTAACCTTTTCATGGTCACCATCAAATAAATTCAAGAAACTTGCTTGGGTTCCTGTAGTACCTTTAGAGCCTAATAGCTTCATATTTTCTAGAGCGTGGTCTAAGTCCTCTAAATCCATCAATAGTTCTTGAATCCACAAACATGCTCTTTTTCCTACTGTAACTAGCTGAGCTGGCTGGTAATGAGTAAAACCCAATGTAGGCATTGACTTGTATTGAAGTGCAAATTCTGAAAGTTTTTTAATCAAAATCAACATTTTGCTTCTTACAAGCTTTAATCCCTCAGTCATTATAATTACATCAGTATTGTCTCCAACATAACATGACGTTGCACCAAGATGAATAATACCCTTCGCATCCGGGCAAAGCTCTCCATAAGCATGAACATGTGACATAACATCATGTCTAAACTCTTTTTCATACTTTTCAGCAACCTCATAATTAATATTATCTTTATTGTTTTTCAATTGCTCAATCTGAGCATCAGAAATATTTAGGCCTAATTCTTTCTCAGCCTCAGCCAATGCAATCCAAAGCTTTCTCCATGTAGTGAACTTCATATCTGGTGAAAAAATAAACTGCATTTCACTACTTGCATATCTTGCATTTAAAGGACTTTCATAAACGTTTTTCATGTAAAATTATCCTCCAACAAAACAATAATATTTTTAACTTCATCTCAACTAAGTCTTATTAATATATTCTAACCACAAATTAGTCAGCTTTACAGCAAAACTACATAAACCATTATACTATATAATCCGAATGTTTGCACCAATAATATTAAAAATGTTCGGATTATTTTGTTATTAAAGCATTTATAGAAAAAGTAATACTGATCTTTTAAAAGAATTAACCTACCTTATTCTTTTGAATGTAATTTCCAACCTCTTGCTTCCTCCGTAATATCCCCACGCTTCAGAAAAAGAACCGTTATTTTTTAATCTATATTGAAATATATACTTCTTATTATGCATCTCATATTCTGCAAAACCTAAATCAAAGACTGCATTTACTCCTGTTGCCCCACATTTTACCATCACATCCGGACGAAACGAACTTGCCTGGTGCCTTCCGGAAAAGGTTGCCAATACTTGT
>JAEWAX010000097.1 GCA_023391425.1 Bacillota bacterium
ATGGTACGAATGCTATTGAGATTAGTACAGCACCGTATGGAAACGTAAATATTTCTGGCGAGGTGATAACTACAGCAGGCGGAACAGTCGATGAAGACGGAGCTCAGCTCAGTGAGCCAAATAATATCACAATGCGTAATTGCAAATATTATGATGCTGCTACACATTTGTGGGTAAGTATGAAGGATATCAGCATAAACCTTCTGACAAATTCATTAATTTTAAGGAATAATGAGAGAATTAATCCTTCTGAGCTAAAAAAAGGTGATAAAATTAGAGTGTTGAAGAAAGACAAGGCTATAACTGGGGACGCATATATCGTTATAGTTGAAGAATAAACCTGATTCAAGTATCGGCGATATATTGCATTAAACATTGATGTAAAATGATATATAGGATATACAGTGATGTAAAGTGATATATTATAAGATACAGATAATCAGCAATAGATTGGAATGAGTTCTTAGTTTAATCATTTATAATTGGAGGTCAACTATATTGCGTAACTTATTGGACAAACTGTTGATAAAAAAAGGGAGACACATTAGAAAGAGTGCTATATGCTTGAGTTTGACGATGGCAATGCTTTTAACATTTGCAACACCAAATGTTTCATTTGCTTGGCGAGGAGACAGTGGATATGAGGGTGGAATCTCTTCTGGAAGTGTTCCTAGTGTGAGTACGACTTCAACCAAAACAACAGGTACAACTGAGTATCAGTATAAAGAACCTTGTTTTCTTAGTGGTACTCCGATAGATTTGAGTGGAACCTTGAAAATAACGAAATCATTTAAACCAGATGCTAAGACAAATGTTCAAACGCTGAAAACTACATATAAATATGATTTAAAAAACGGATCCAATACATTAAATAGAACTCTCAACTTTGTTACGACAATAACACCACAAGCTAATGGACAAAAAACCGAAGCAACTCAATTGGACAAAGCTCAAGAAACAGCCAAAATTGGTGGAGTTACATATAGAATTGCAAATGTAACTGACTATGTACTCTCGAAAGCTATTCTCAATGATATAAAGCCCGGAGTAAATTATTATGCTGGGGAACTGTGGAGCAGAAAGACCTATCGAATAGGGATTGGAAATACAACAAATCCGGAAACTACTGTAGTTGAGTCTACAGGTAAATATTATGGGTATGATGAATATTGGAGTTCAGCGGAGGCACAAGTTATCAAGCAAACTGTATCACGATGTAAGCCGGGTAAAGATCCTGTAGTTATTGGAAATATTGATATAAATGTGTCAACAACTACAGAAAAACAGCTAAAATATTATGAAAACCAACCTGATCAGATAAGTTTTGAAGGTGGGTATGTACAGTCTCAGCAAAATGAGAACGTTTTGAAATATACTGCAACAATGAAAGAGTTGGATAGGAACAAAGAAATAACTGGAAAGGATATTATAACTACAAAGAGCTTAAAGCTAGAAAGCTTTCCAGCCCAAACAAGATTAATTTCTCCAAATCTGAAACAAATTAAGGGTCATCCTTCGCAAGAGAGTATAAGTCTTTTATTTGCATTAGGCGCATTCAAAGATATAATTAACTTTGATGCACAAGAATACATGAGCAGAGCAGAGTTTATAGATGCATTTGTAAATGTTGCGAAAGAAGTTCCACTAGATCCGGCTTTTGCTTCAAAAAAGCCAACTACTACAAATAAAAAAAATGTAACAGTAACATCCTTATTTACAGATGTTTCAACAGACCATACGTTTTTTCCCAGCATAAATGCGGCTGCAACCAGAGGGATAATCTCAGGTAATGGAAAGAGTAATTTTAGACCAGAGTCTTTGATAACTATGCAAGAGGCCGTTACAATGATGATAAACTCTATGGGTTTAGATGGGTTGGCACCAAACCCTGCACCTGTAACCAGCTTTAAGGATAACGACACCATATCTTCATTTGCCAGACCTTCAATGTATGTAGCAGAAAAGATAGGATTAATACAGGAGGATGCAAAAGGCTATATTCATCCTACCGATAAGATTACAAAGGCAAAAGCAGCTGATATGATGAAGACATATTTAGAGTATATGAGTAGTGGAATCCGAAGTGATTATATGGATAAGATTGTTAGCTATTAGGCAAGGGCAGAACCCAGTGAAAAGTTAATAATGAAGAGTTAAAAGTTTTAGAAAGTTGGCTTGCACCAACTAACTGTATAGTTCAAAATATAGTGGATGGCAAATACTGTACTGTTAGAACTTATTTAATATTTATAATATTTATATAATGGTAGATATATCTCATAGAGTTTTTTCGGGTATATCTACTATTATTGTATGACAAAGTTTATAGCTGGAAAATTTGATTGCTATAGGTTACTATATTGTTGTAGTTTAAAGGTATACAAATTGAAAATTATATTACATAAAAGGGGTTTTAAGCTAATGATGAATTTTAAGAGGTTTACAGCAGGTTTGCTAGTGATAGCTTTGACGTTTTCTGTTTTTTGTATTAATGTACTTGCGGTAGATACGCAAACACAAACAAATGAACAAACACAAACAGAGGCACAAACACAGAAGCAAGAGAACAGTATAAATACCGATTACTTAAAGAGTGTAATGAAGTTAATAAAGCAAAAATATAATGGAAATATTACAGATGAGGATTTGAATACATCAATTGTTAGGGGAATGTTTGGCTCAATGGATCAATATACCATGTTCTTCAATCAAGAGGAATATAATTCTTTTTATGGTTCACTAGAAGGAAGTGTTGTGGGAATAGGTATATCAGCTCAGTTAATTGATGACTATGTAAATATTATGAAGGTATATAATGACTCTCCGGCAAAAAAAGCAGGTATCCTACCCGGTGATAAAATTGCTCAAGTAAACGGAGAATCAGTAGCAGGGAAGCAAATTGAAGATGTAACGTCAAAGATAAAGGGGCCTGCTGGGACAACGGTGAAATTAGGCATATTGAGGCAGGGAGTAAAGAACATAATAACACTTGAAATAGAAAGAGCGCTTGTGCCCGTTCCTAGTGTCATATATGAAGTAAGGGGAGATATAGGTTATATTCTGGTACTTTCATTTTCGGAGAATACTTATAATGAAATGGCAAAAGCACTTGAATTTTTAGACAGTAAAAAAATTACCAAGGTAGTATTAGATTTGAGAAACAATACTGGTGGATATGTTGACCAAGCAGTTGAGGTAGCCAAATTTTTTGTGCCAAAGGGTCTAATTACAAAGCTGGACTATAAAGACGCATCAATGCAGGATGAATCATATTACTCAATATTAGAAAAGACCAAATACAAATTAGCTGTATTAGTTAATGAATATTCTGCAAGTGCATCTGAGATTTTAACAGGAGCTATAAAAGATACAAAGTCAGGAGTTGTTATTGGGACTAAGACCTTTGGTAAGGCAAAAGTTCAAAACTCATATCCAATACTAACACCAGAAGCCTATGAAAGATTGAATAAGGATAATGAAAACAAATCAGTAAGTGCAAATGATTTTTCAAATGTATACGTAAAAGATATTTTAGGTTACAGTAAAATGACTATAGGAATGTATTATACTCCAAGTGGGGAATGCATTGATCTTAAAGGTATTGAACCTAATATAAAATTTGATAAAAATAAAAGTGAGGATAGCCTATTTATAAGCCTAATAGAGCCGCTCAGTATGTCTGTCAAGCCATCACTGGGAACAAAATATATGGATGTATACTATGCAGAATGTATATTGAAGCTTTTGAAATATAATGTCGATACACCTGATTATACAATGGATAAGAAGACATTTGCTGCTATCAAGAAATTTCAGAAGGATAACAAAATCTATAGCTATGGTGTAATAGATTTTTATACACAAAAGCTTCTTAATGAAAAGCTGGAAACACTAAAGCAAACAAAGGATGCAGTGTATGCAAAGGCTGTCGTTGAACTTAAAAAGTGATTTGATTTTACTAATTCATAAAATTATTTTTAAATGCACTAAAAAGCGTGTCATGGGCGAGCACCCATGACACGCTTTTTAGTGCGCCTAGCATCGGTGAATACTATTATCTCCATCACAATTAAAGGCTGGCAGAAATGTAGTGATATACAAAAGACACCTACTTAACATATATCAATTTAAATCAAAAAATGTAGGAAAAGCAGGAATTTTGACACAATTGAACGAATATAGTAACTAAATTTGTATTATTTGTTTAGATTTACAATCTTATAGTAATCAACTTGGCTATTGAAAGGTTAAGCATATGATAAAGAAAAAAATAAATACTAGTATATCTCGGAAGCTTTTTTTATTTTTGTTACTGGTATGTATAATTTCTCTGACTTTTTTTGGGGCTTTATCATACTGTAGAACAAAAGCAATACTTAGAAACGAGATTGAAAAGTCTTCGCAAAACCTATTGAAGGAGAAGGAAAAAAGTTTTGAGATTATAATAGGAGAAATTTCTGATTTGATTACAAATTTATCAAGTATGAAAGATATTAAAACTGCATTAATTAATGATAAAAATGAAATAACTGAATTTGATAAACTTTCAATAAAAGAAAATATAAACTATATACTTAGTAGTTTTATTAACCTTGACGGTATGGTATCTATTGATATTTACTCAAAAAATGGTGAGCGATATCATGTTGGAGATTATCTTGAGACACAGGAGTATACCAATGAAGAAAAGCAAAATATATATAATGAAGTAGTTGCTTCTGGTTACTCAATTCTATGGAAAGGAATTGAAGGTAATAAAAACTTAAAATCAAAAAGTAAAAATGTAACCGTGATTGCTAAAATCTTAGAGAAAGTAGATAAAAGTACTCTGATAAAGCAGCCCATAGGATTGCTGATAGTTAATTACGATATCGATGCTTTCTGTGATAATTTTAATACTATGAATGAAGATTATACGGAATATATGATTCTAGACAGGAATAATACAATTGTGTATAACCAAGAGAAGTCCAAAATTGGGAGCAAACCAGATAAAACTTTGATAACAAATCTAAAAAATTCCTCGGGTAGTTTTACTTCTAAAATTGCGGGTGTAGACAAGTATGTTATTTATAACAAGTCTATAATGAACTCGTGGACAATGGTGGCCTTAATACCAGAAAAAAGCATTTCATCCAGATTGAATGGATTTATGCAGGATTGGATTTTTTTATTGTTTGGTTTGATTTTTATACTCATAATTTTTTCATTGATGTTTTCTAAAAAATTTATAAGTCCAATAATTAAAATTACAAAGTACTTCAAAGAAACTCAAAAAGGAAGTATAGACTTTAAAATTAATATGAATAGAATTTCTAATGATGAAATTGGAGAACTATACAAATGGTTTAATGAGTTTGTTAAAAATCTTGAACAAAAAAGGCAGGCAGAACGAGAATTGGTGGAGGCAAAAGAAGCAGCTGAAGCTGCAAGTATTCAAAAAAGCCAGTTTCTCGCTAGCATGTCCCATGAAATACGAACACCTCTCAATGGGATTATTGGTTTTTTAGAGCTACTAGCCAGAACGCCTATGGACAGAGAACAAGCTAGTTATCTTTCTCAAGTCAAGGACTCTACCGACTCACTTATCTATGTGATTAATGATATTTTAGATTTTTCAAAAATGGAAGCAGGAAAACTGTTAATTGAAAATATATCATTTAACCTTCACAGGTTAGTAGAAGAAGTAGTCTACCTGTTTTCCCCAATTGCAAATAAAAAGGGTATTGAGATATATTCATATATAGCAGAGGGAGTTCCTACTGTAGTTCTTGGAGATCCAGGTAGACTAAGACAGGTTTTTACCAATTTAATAAGCAATGCTGTGAAGTTCACAGAAGAGGGGGAAGTATCCTTTAATGTAAGCGCTCTGAAAGAGTGTGATGGAAAAGTGCTTGTGCAGTTTGAAATAAGGGATACGGGTATAGGAATGTCAGATGAAACCAAAGGAAAGTTGTTTCAGGGTTTTATGCAAGCAGATGCATCTACAACAAGGAAGTATGGGGGAACTGGTCTAGGACTAGCTATTACAAATAAGATAGTGGAATTACTGCAAGGTGACATAAGGGTTATAAGTGAGCCGAATAAAGGAAGTACATTTATTATAGCTATTGAATTTGAAAAAAGGCAAATAGAAGAAATTGAAGAGATGCCTATTAATTTAAAGAATTTAAATTTAATGCTTGTTGAAAATAATGAAACAAATACATTTATATTCAAAAAATACCTTGGAGATACTGGTTGTAGAGTAACGCAAGCTAGGGATGGAATTGAGGCATTAGAAAAACTTAACCAGATGTCTTTTGAGGAATTGCCCCAAGTTATACTGGTTGATTACCATATGCCAAAAATAAGTGGTATTGAATTTGGAAGGCAGGTATTGAAGGAGCATAAGGATATTAAGCTTATCATGATTGCCTCATCAGCACAGAAGGGAGATTCTGAGTTAGTAAAAAATAATGGATTTTTGGGGTACCTGTCAAAACCTATTAGGAGAATGGAATTGCTTAGTGTGATATCAGAAGTTATTGCTAGGGATTCACATGAGACACAGGGAAAGTTAGTTACTCGGTATTCGATATTAGAGCAACGACATTCTAGTAAAGGTGCTAAAATATTATTGGTAGAAGATATGATGGCAAATCAAAAGTTAGAAATGATTGTATTAAAGAAGCTTGGTTACAAAGTGGAACTGTCTTCTGATGGAAAACAAGCAGTAGAACTATGTGATATGAAAAAGTTTGATCTTATTTTAATGGATTGCCAGATGCCGGTAATGGACGGCTATGAAGCGACAAAATTTATAAAAAAGAATAGTATTTTAAATAAAAACACACCAATAATAGCTATGACTGCGCACGCGCTAGATGGTGATCGAGACAAATGTATTGCTGCTGGAATGGTTGACTATATAAGCAAACCATTGGTTATGGCTACACTTGAAGAAATACTTTATAAATATTTGAAAACAGAGTCTAATGAATAAATAGCGGCGAGGAACTCATTAGACTCCCACTGTAGATAGCAATTTTACACCAAATTGTGCTTAATTGCATATACAGCAAGCTGAGTACGGTCTTTTAGCTGAAGCTTTGAAATAATCTCTGTTATTGCGTTTTTAACCGTTCCCTCAGCAATATAAAGAGCATGACTAATCTGTTTATTATCATTTCCATTAACAATCATCTCTATAATTTTTAGTTCTCTTTCGGTTAAAGTCACATCAATACCCATAATACTAACCGTTTTTATCTTATGCTCTTCATCATAATGATTGTCTTTACTGATTGAAATAGAATTAAAGATATCCTTGTGCATGATTCCCAGCCCCACAGCAGTACTTTGTATAGAAAGAATTAATTCTCCTACACCAACATCTTTTAATATATATCCATCAGACCCATTTTTAATTGCATCATTTATATCAGACTCATCATTAGAGGATGTAAGAATTAATACTTTAATCTGGGGATATTCCGCTTTAATTAGTTTAGTAGCTTCAGTACCGTTACATACAGGCATAGAAATATCCATTAAGATTAAATCGGGTATGGTTTGACTGCAAAAATCATAGGCTTCTTTCCCATTTGCAACACAACCAATAACCTTGATATCACTATTATTTTCTATAATATTTTTTAAGCTTTCCCTTAGAAGTCTTTGATCATCGGCGATAAGAACATTCATATTTTAAACCTCTTTTTATTAACGATAAAAAAATATTTATTAGTATAACATTTTTGTTACATAAAGACAAATTAAGTCTTACTTTGTAGTATTTTGTAATGTTATATAAATATCTAAAGTAAAGTGCTAAGTGCATTTTACTCTGAATTTTATGCTTTTGGCATACTATCCCATGACTTATGGTACTAAATTCCTATGTTGAATTGGGATAAAATAACTATGTAAATAGATATAATGACCCGTCAAAAATACGTACTAATATGTTAAGCAAATTAATACTATTGGTTTTTACATATAGTAATTAACTTAAGTACGAGGTGAAAAAATGAAGAGATTGTTGATAGTAGATGATGCAATATTTATGAGACTTTCATTAAGAATAATTCTAGAAAAAAGTGGTTTTGAAGTGGTTGGGGAAGCCTGCAATGGCTTGGAGGCTATTAAACTATACAAGGAACTGAAACCTGATATTGTAACTATGGATATTACAATGCCAGAGTTAGATGGAATAGATGCTCTTAAAATTATTAAGAGAATAGATAAGGATGCACGGATTATCATAATATCTTCTGTAGGTCAGGAAGTCAGAGTTAAGGAAGCTGTAATTGCAGGTGCAGTTGCTTTTATAGTAAAGCCTTTTAATGAAAAAGATGTTGTGAAATCAATTGTTAAAACTATATCAACAAAATAATAGTATTTACAACATATTTTAGGCAGAGGAGGTGAAAATCAGTGAACATAAATAGTGAGCCAATGCAGGAGATGTATATTTTCGAAACAACCCAGCTTTTAGAACAATTGGAGCAGTTAGTGATTGATGAAGAAATGACTAATGAGTTTTCAAAGTGTATAAATGAAGTATTCAGGATAATGCATACGATTAAAGGCTCTTCTGCCATGATGAGCTACAAAAATATAGCTGAATTATCCCATAGCATCGAAGACTTATTCTATTATATTCGTGAGAATAAACCCAAGGATGTTGATTATAACGTTATTTGTGATATTATACTTTCTGCTATAGATTTTATTAGAAATGAATTATCAAAGCTTGAAAGCGGGAATAAACCAGATGGTGACGCTACCGAAAAAATCAACGTAATAAAAGGATTTCTAAATAATCTAGTGGGTTCAGTAAATGATAATAGCCGAATAGATTCAAAAACTCAAAAGTTATGTAATATGGTGATACAGAATTCATCATTAGATATTCCCCAAAATAATAATTCATGCAATCAAAAATATAATGCTCTAGTCACCTTTAAAGATGGCTGTGAAATGGAAAACATAAGAGCGTTTGCAATGATTAATAAACTATCGGAATTTGCAGAAATTATATCTTATTGGCCTGAAAATTTACTTGATGATAACTATAATGCAGTAGAAAAAATCAGAAAAAATGGATTTAGAGTATTATTTTATTCGAGCTTTGACATATACTTGACCCGTGAAAAGCTGGAAGAGACTTGCTTTATAGAAAATCTGGAGCTTAATATTCAAAACAATTATGAAGATATTCACACTAATCAGAATGCTATTAATGGTATTAATCTTGATGAAAGTAAGCCTATGAATAAAGAGACAAATCAGCAGGATATGAATGAGCAGAGAAGCATTCATTCTCCTCAGAATCAGGGAATTATTAGTGTAAACCTGGAAAAAACTGATAGGTTGATGGATCTAATTGGTGAACTGGTAATTGCAGAAGCAATGGTTTCTCAAAATCCAGATCTTGCTGGACTAAAACTTGATAATTTCCAAAAAGCTGTGAGACAACTCAGTAAAATCACTAGTGAATTGCAAGATGTTGCAATGTCTATACGAATGTTGTCACTTTCCTCGACATTTAATAAGATGCACAGAATTGTGAGGGATATGAGCAAGAAAATAGAAAAAGAAGTTAGGCTAGAGATTATTGGTGAAGAAACGGAAGTAGATAAGAAAATTATTGACCATATTTCTGATCCATTAATGCATCTTGTTCGAAATGCAATTGATCATGGAATTGAATTTGCAAACGACAGACTGGCAAAAGGTAAGCCTGAAGCAGGTACTGTTACTTTAGAGGCTCGCAATGAAGGAAGTGATGTTATTGTAATTGTTAAAGATGATGGAGCTGGCTTAAATAAACAAAAAATTCTTAAAAGTGCTATAGAGCATGGGCTAATTAAGACTGATGCACATTTAACTGATAATGAAATATTTAAGTTGATACTAATTCCGGGATTTTCAACAAACAACGAGATTACTGAATACTCCGGTCGTGGTGTAGGTATGGATGTTGTTACAAAAAATATTGAGGCAATTGGCGGGAGTGTTTCTGTAGATAGTACTCTGGACGCCGGCACAATTATAACTTTGAAAATTCCACTGACTTTGGCAATAATAGATGGAATGAATGTAAGAGTCGGAAGTTCACGATATACTATCCCAATAACTTCAATCAAAGAGTCCTTTAGACCAAAAGAAAGTGACATTATATATGACCCTGATGACAATGAAATGATTATGGTAAGGGGGCAGTGCTACCGAATTCTCAGACTTCATGAGTTTTTTGGAGTTAATACAGATATAACTCGTTTAGCAGAAGGAATCCTTATTATGGTAGAGCAAAATACAAAAATCATTTGCATTTTTGCTGATGAGCTATTAGGTGAGCAACAGGTTGTAGTAAAGGCACTACCTAGCTATATAAGAAATATGAGAAAGCTTGAAGGGATAGGGGGATGCACACTTTTGGGAGATGGTAATATTAGTCTCATTGTTAACGCTGATAAACTTACTGAATAATACTATATCTTTTACAAGTACTAATATGTATACATAACTATGTTTTTGAGCATTAGAATTAGGAAAAATTATGAAGCCACATTATCTTAGAAAAAAGGTTTATTAATACAAACATTCCCAAAACATATAAACTAAGTGGGGGGAGATTTAAACTTGACTAAAATTCTAGAACAAGATTTGTTGGGCATGGATGAAGACACTCAGAAAGGTAGGTTTCTTACTTTTGTAGTTGGAAGAGAGTCTTATGGTATTGAGATACAATATGTAATTGAAATCATTGGATTACAGCCTATTACAGAAATACCTGAACTTCCAGAATACATTAAAGGAATTATAAATCTGAGAGGCAGAATCATCCCAGTTATGGATATCAGATTAAGATTCAAAAAACAGTTTAGAGAATATAATGATAGGACGTGCGTAATAGTTATTGATATTAAAGATACGTCCATAGGTCTTATTGTAGATAGTGTATCAGAAGTTATGTCAATACCTGATGAACAGATAGTTTCTTCACTGGAAGTTGGAAACGGAGGAAACAGATATTTGAAGGGAATTGGAAAAACCGGAAATGAAGTTAAACTGATACTTGATTGTGATAAGTTACTTAATGAAGAGGAAGTAGAAAACATAGCCAAAGGAGGATTAGAATTATGAAATGGATTAATAATATAAAAATTGGTACTAGGCTAATTGCAGGCTTTATACTTGT
>JAEWAX010000105.1 GCA_023391425.1 Bacillota bacterium
AACTTAGAATATTGTAATAACTTTATATGAGGTGGTTTTATGCGAATACCAACACATATCGGAATTATTCCAGATGGAAATAGAAGATGGGCAGTTTCAAATGGAATGAGTAAAGAAAAGGGATATGCACCTGGACTTAATCCAGGATTAGCTGTTTTTAAGCTATGTGAGCAAGTAGGGGTTAAGGAAATAACCTATTATGGCTTTACCATAGATAATAATAAACGACCATTAACTCAAAGACAAGCTTTTACTGATGCCTGTGTTAATGCTGTCAAAATGCTTACAAACGAAAATGCTTCATTACTAGTAGTCGGAAATAGTGAATCACCTATGTTTCCAAATGAATTAAGTAGTTATACCACAAGGAGAACTTTTGGTAATGGTGGAATCAAAGTTAATTTTCTTGTTAACTATGGTTGGGAATGGGATTTAAGTCATCTAAAACTTGCTGGCAATAAAAAATCAAATGTACTTAATTATATGAAGTCATCTGATATATCAAGAATTGATTTGATTATTCGTTGGGGCGGTAGAAGGAGATTAAGTGGTTTTTTGCCAGTTCAATCAATTTATGCTGATTTTTTTGTAATAGACGAATATTGGCCAGATTTTGAACCTAACCACTTCTATCAAGCTCTAGAATGGTATGACAAACAGGATATTACACTTGGAGGGTGAAACAGCATTGTAATATGTAAAGATAATGAATGAACCATACTTCGGATTATGCTTATTGGGTACATGTAAATTCTCTCTTTAATATACCGTAAACTAACGAATCCGAATATGTTCCATCATGACGTAAATAGTGTTCCCGTAATTTTCCTTCATAGGTCATATTGCATTTTAGCATTACTTTACCTGAAGCTGGATTTTCTATATCATGCTTTGCTGTAATTCTGTGCATACCTACCTCATTAAAAAGAAAATTCATAACGGCAAATAGGGCTTCACTAGTTATTCCTTTACTCCAATAGTCATATCCGATACAATAACCTATTTCACAGTTACAATTGTTTTCGTCTATATATGTTGTTGATATACTTCCTATGATTTCATTATTAATCTCTATTGCCCAATGATAAACATTCTGACATGTATATTCGTTAATTACATCTGATAAAAATATTTCAATATCTTCAATGGTTTTATACGGTTTCCAATGAAGAAATTTTGTAACCCTTTCATCAGTAGCGTAGTTTTTATACATGTATGTCGCATCAGAAAGGGTAAACTTTCTTAGCTTTAATCTTTTTGTGAAAAGCTCTTGAGTACCTTTATGTATAAGCATATTTACCTCCACTGATATAAATAATTAGTACTTCGTTCTATGCTTATACTATTCGTCTTAGTATTGCTTCAGATATTCTATAAGCATAATCTTCAATATTTTTTTGAACTTCAACATATTTAAAATCGGCAGGAGAACCTAAATAGCCTTGAGATGAAAGTTCTTTTATGTGACCGCCAAACAACCACGCTTCACCACTGCTTTGATCTAAGGTAATCGGAGGTAAAGACTTCGCTTTTTCGACATCAACCAGAGTTGGATAAAACTCATATATCATGGCTGTTTCAATATCTCCACCATGCACATCAGAAACTTCTGCCTTGCTTACATTAATAGTTTGTGGTTTTATCGGACATAAATAAGGTTCGTCCAACTTTAGTCCAAAGTGCGGAAACCTACCCTCATCAAAAGCATAACAAGCATTGATATGCTTTTGCTCATATGCTTCCCTAAATGCTTCTATTATCGCAATGTTATGTTCAATATCTCCATGTGCATTAACACCAAAAATATTATTGAAACCAAACTCCGACAGTGATAATAAAATGTCTGAAATTAATGCTTTCGCTGTCTCTTTTCTTACACAGAAAGAACCTATAAAGCCACCTGTTGATTGGCAAACACCCCAATAAAAAGGTGGTGCAATTACAACTGTATGTCCCTTTTGTTCAAGTTTTTCTTTTATGGCGAGGCAGTATATATGTGCAGTGTAAATATCTGTTCCTAAACATAATTGGGGGCCATGCTCTTCAATGACTCCTATCGGTAATAAAACAAGTGCATTTTTATCAACGAAGTCTTGTATATCAGTCCACTTCATGTTTGCCATTGTGTCTTTAAAAATTTCATTAATCATAAAAATCCCCTACTTCAGAATATCATTATGTATTATTTCTTGACTTGGATAAACATCATCCCATTGATATATGCCATTACTACACATAACTTTGATAGCGTTTTCGAAAATGTCTGTAATTGTTTTCAAGTCATGAATACTTGCTCTTCTTATGATGATTTTATTTTGCATATATTACCTCACAAAATATAAACCTATGGATTTTTACCTATCCTTGAATTTAAATGCTACTCGTAAAGTAAGTCTCAATTTATTTATATGAAATTAGCTTTACTGCATCTTCATAACATTTGACTTTCTTCACCGTAAAATACTTCATGAATTCTTTCGTCCACATGTCCATCTCTTCTTCTATTTCATTTACTTCATTCATGATGAACACAATATTTTTACAATCTGTATTTGACATAGCTGGAAGCAATACGGAAAATCCCCATTCTACATCCTCTTTTACATCTTCAAATCCGTTTCTTGCATCTACAACAAAATTACTATTGGGGTATTTTTTAAGCAATTCCAAAGCAAATATTGCTGGCTTTCTATAGTCATCATAACAGCAGAATTTTTTCCAGGTAAGAAATACTATATTGTCTTCTGATATATACTTTACGTTACTAAATTCTGAATCAAATTCATCTTTATCTATTACCCCTACCCCATTGTATTTTACAAATGTGTAGGGTTGTGCTAACAAATCATCAATAGCTGCTCGCCATTTTTTATAGTGCTCTGTTTCCCTGTGTTTTAGTTGATCTTCCGTTGTATAGTACACCTCTTCTAACAAAAATCTTGATGGGTCCTCCTGCTCTTGCAACACATCAAATCTGGCTATTCCATCTTCACTTAAACTGTTTTTTGCATTCTCAATAGTAGCCTGCCTAAATTCCTCAATACATTCATTTTTTACCTTTATTGAAACATGAACAATATACATAACTTGGCTTCCTCTCTCTAAATGTAACGATTTTTGTGATGTAAAATTTTTTTGGTCAGTTTCTATGTTAAGCTAATAATTTTGTTAACTATTAATCAAATCAGTTTATCATTAACACTTATTATTTGCTTTTCAAAACAAACTGCCTCAGGATTCCCATCATACTTTCCATAATTGGGTATACGATGATATCCCCTGTTCCCATAAAACGCTACAGCTTGTAGGTTCACTAATCTGGTTTCGAGCCTGATAGCGGAATACCCCAGCTCTTCTGCATGTGATTCCAAGTAATCTAATATCTCAGTACCTACACCCACACCTTTAATATTTGCATACATTCGTTTGACTTCAGCGATATTTTCATTTAAAGGGCGTATAGCTCCACAACCAATTGCATCTCCAATCTCATTATATGCTATTACAAATAAGCTACGTGGGAGACAAACATCATTTACGTCAAATGAACCCCTCCCACTATTTCCTGTTATAGCTTTTAAAGATTGTGAAAGCTTATCCATTAAATATATGGCATCTGGATGGTTTGGATTTACTTCTTTAATAATAATCATAATTTAGTTCCCTGGCTTTGGTTTTCTCTTACCAATATAATCTGTTGATACTACCTTATATACACAAACGCTATTTGCTTGCTTTTCTGAAAAAACAAAATCCTGCCCTGACTGATGTTTCGTAAACAGTGTGAGTGCATTACACTTTTCATCGATCTCCTCAATAAATTCAACATGGCCAAATCCGATTACACTTTCGAAATAATAACCTGAATTGCACGGATTTTCAACATAACCCAGTTTACCTTCACATGCCATTTCAAAGCATACTGTATTGTTCTCATTGAGTATGTCAATTTTACGACCTGTTTTTGCACTATGAAAAAACAGCGTTAGTGAATTATCATCAATTATGTATCCAAAATTAAGGGGTACAACGTATGGCATGCCTTTATCTACCATAGCAAGATGGCAAACTTTACATTTTTCAATAATGTGCTTTATTTCCTCTACATTTGATACTTCTCTATCTTTTCTTCTCATTATATTACCTCGCATAAATAATCAATAACTTGGTATAAAACTTATAAGCCTATTTTATAACAATTTTCCCAAGAAATAAACTAATTTCATTGTTACAAATTTCTTTTTTAAGATTTTCTTTTTTGTGCTCTTTTTGGCTTTATCATTTATAATTTATCTCATTTCTGCTGATAGTTAAGTTCTCCTCTGAATCAATTTTTAGCTTTATTGTTTAATTTAACTTTATAGGTTCAGAGAAAAAGCTGCAATCACCATTACCAGCTTGACCATACTCATTATTACCCCAAGCCAGCACGGAACCGTCATTTTTTAACGCAAGCCTTGAATCAATATATTTTAATTGTTTAAAATCTAATTTCATTTGCTCCTTTTTAATAGAAGAGTCATAGTTAATACTCCATACAATATTATTTTTATCTACTGCATAAATACGTTTGTAATCATTTTTAAAAATGGCCTTGATTCCAGTTATTCCGTTCATTTTTTCTGGTTGAAAGTCTGAATTAATCGTCCATAAAGTCCCATCATTTTTAAGAATGACTCCATTCTCAATATTCACTATGTCATTAATGCCTTCTACCTTTTTGGGAGCTTCTTTTTTATATATCCAACGCCATAAAGAGCCATCATTACCCAAAGC
>JAEWAX010000157.1 GCA_023391425.1 Bacillota bacterium
ACACAACTTTCAAAATACCCATCGCCCGTATTTCGTGGTGGACTTAATAATTTATATCCAGCATTCACAATCCTATCTGTAATTTCTAAAACCTTTTCCTTACTCCCTACTGAAAATGCAACATGACTCCATCCATTAGCTTTTTCAATAATTTCGCGCTTTTCTAATTCTACATGGTGCATAATTTCTAATCGAGCCCCACTGTCAAACGTAATAAAATAACTTGAAAAGCCTTTTGAATTCTTATATAATTCATTACTCTTTCCATCAAAAAAAGTCACATAATAATCTCTTGATTTTTTAATATCAGTTGCATAAACACCAATGTGTGTAATATTAATGCTCATAATAAATTCTCCATTCCATAGCTGTCGGCACAAGTAATTATGAAAAAGCATTGTTCATTACAGGTAACTTATTGTATAAAATTTCTTCTCATCTTCAAGAATTGCCTGCCATGCCGTATGTCCTGAGTTTGGTTTCTGTGTGTAAACCATATCTTCACGTTTAGCCCACCATATCTTTTCTACTCCATCATAAGGCTCTTCCATTTTTTCAATCTACAAATCTATTTTTTCGTGGTATTAACAATATTCATACCAACCTTAAAAGATTGTGCTGACCAATTGCCCAAATTGCGATAAGTACTTCCAACATCATATAGTAGTGGGTTTATTTTCATAGCATTAGGCTTACCATTTTCTATACACCCTTTATCAACATAACTTTGTATAACTTCTCCAATAAACATTTCCATGTTATTAATTTCAATAACCTTTATAACTTTACATTCAAGGCATACTGGACACTCTTCAATCATTGGTACACCGATTTCACCATAAAATACACTGAAAATATTGGACTTATCTGTTTGTTTTCCAGATACAAGCCCACAGTAGTCTGTTTTTTCAACTAATTCAATTGAGGGAATATTAATGCTAAATACTCCTGTTTCATTTATACCAATATTGGTATAATGATTCTTTTGAGATGATACATAAACAGTACATGGACTAATCGATACTATTCCACAGTTACCCAGTGTGGTAAAATTGGGTTTTCTATTAACGCTTGAACCCAATAAAATAGCAGGAAGTGGATAAATATAGCCAAATGCCCCCATTTTTTGTTTTTCCATTTTATTTCACCTCCATATTTTATAATAAAATTAATTTAGAATATTTAATATGACAACTGTACGTCATATTATGTATGTTAAATTAATTTTAATAGCTTGGTTATTTACTCATATACTTGCAAGTGTTGCTTTTTTGTTTTTTCTACTACTAGGCACATCAATAATTCTTTGGTTCTTCGAGCCTCTAAACTTTAATAGTAGACTCTTCTCTTCCATAATAAATGGTCCATCGACTAGCATATCAGTATTTTCTAAAAGTTCTTTATAGCCTTTTCTTTCGGACGAATATTTCACTAGTTGTTCGTAGGTATATCCTGTATAAGTAATTACATTCATACCTATTTTCTTTACTTCCTTGGCTAGTTCAGCAAACGATTCTGCTTGCTCAAACGGGTCCCCTCCACTTAGAGTAATTCCATCTAAAAGAGAGTTCTTCTTTATGTCACTAATTATTTTATCTATCTCAACAAACTCTCCACCATCAAACGAGTGAGTATGTGGGTTGTGGCAGCCTTTACATTTGTGCTTGCAGCCTTGTGCAAAAACAACCATTCTGATACCAGGACCATCAACTATTGATTCATTTACTATTCCTGCAACTTTTATTTGTTTGTTCATTTTTGCCTCACACTTTTTTCCTAATTAGTTCTTTGAGCTTTAAATTAGTTGGCGAATGCCCTCACCACAACTACTCACTCTTCATTCCTTCACTTTTGATTTAAAAGGTTTTTTGACCTTACATATGTGTAACCCTATCGCGGACTTCAGCCAACTTCGCATTGTTGAAACGATCAAGTGTGCCAACTAAGTAACCTGTTATACGTCTGATTCTTTCAAAATGAATGTCTTCTCCTTCTTCTCTACCGCACCTAGGACAAGTATCTCCAATTATTCCTGTATAACCGCATACAGGGTCTCTATCTACAGGGTGGTTAACCGACCCATAACCTATTCCAGATTCCTTCATTGCTTTTACTATTTTTTCAAATGCCTCAAGATTATTTAGAGGGTCACCATCAACCTCAACATAGGTTATATGACCTGCATTTGTCATTTCATGATATGGTGCCTCAATTTTAATCTTATCAATTGCATTTATGTGATGGTATACTGGTACATGAAAGCTATTAGTGTAGTAATCTCTATCAGTAACACCCTCAATTTCTCCAAAAATTTTCTTATCGTATTTAACAAAACGGCCAGATGTGCCTTCTGCTGGAGTAGCCAATAATGTAAAGTTCAAATTAAACTTTTTGCTAGCATCATCCATTCTTTTTCTCATGTATCCAATAATTTCAAGACCCAGATTCTGAGCTTGCTCAGATTCGCCATGATGCTTCCCTGTAAGTGCTTTAAGACATTCTGCCAACCCTATGAAGCCCATTGACAAAGTTCCATGCTTAAGTACCTCACCGACCTCATCTTCCCAATCAAGTTTGTCGGAATCAATCCAAACACCTTGACCCATAAGAAATGGATAGTTTTTTACTTTCTTCTTTGCTTGAATTATAAATCTTTCATAAAGCTGGTCTATAACCAAATCAATTTTTTTATCTAGTTCCTCGAAAAATATATTTAAATTCTTATTACTTCTTAGTGCTATTCTAGGTAAATTAACCGTAGTAAAACTCAAATTTCCTCGACCGAATATAGTTTCTCTGGTAGGGTCATAAGTGTTTCCAATTACTCTAGTTCTGCAACCCATGTATGCAATTTCTGTATTAGGGTCGCCTTCCTTATAATATTTTAGATTATATGGTGCATCTAAAAACGAGAAATTGGGGAACAATCTCTTAGCACTTACACGGCAAGCCAACTTGAATAAATCATAGTTTGGATCTCCATCTTTATAGTTTATTCCATCCTTAACCTTGAAAATATGTATTGGAAATATAGGAGTTTCTCCATTTCCTAGGCCAGCCTCAGTAGCAAGTAATAAGTTTTTAATTACTATTCTTCCCTCAGGTGATGTATCAGTCCCATAGTTTATTGAACTAAATGGAGTCTGCGCACCAGCACGGCTATGCATAGTATTTAAATTATGAACAAAAGCCTCCATTGCTTGATATGTTATCCTATCTGTTTCACTTTCTGTTTTATTAACTGCAAAGGCTTGTGCCTTATCAAGTATTGCTTCATCATTAATATATTTCTGAAGATATTTCTTCTCTACTTTTATATACTGCTCCATTCTATTTAAAGAGGGTTTTAAATTATGTTCTATTTCAACCAACTCACAAGTTGCAGCTATCTCTTCTCCTAAATCTATATCAACAAGCAATTCTAATGCTTTACGTAGATTCTGTCTATAACCCTTCTCATAAGTTTTTGCAACACCCATAGACATTCCATAATCAAAATTTGGTATACTCTGTCCACCATGCTGATCATTTTGGTTTGATTGAATTGCTATACATGCTAGAGCAGAATAGCTATTTATATCATTTGGCTCTCTAAGATGTCCATGCCCAGTGCTAAATCCGTCTTTAAACAACTTAACAATATCTATTTGACAGCAAGTTGTAGTTAGTGTTAAAAAGTCTAAATCATGAATATGAATGTCTGCATCATTATGTGCCTTTGCATGTTCTGGCTTTAATACATACATTTCATAAAATTGCTTAGCACCTTCTGAACCATACTTGAGCATTGTTCCCATAGCTGTATCAGTATCAATATTTGCATTTTCGCGTTTTAAATCATTATCTTTTGCATCTTTGAATGTTAGCTCTTCATATACTTTCATAAGCCTAGTATTCATTTCACGTGTTTTAGTTCGATCTGCTCTATATAAAATAAATTCTTTAGCTGTTCTAGCGTGACCAGTTTCAATCAATATTTTTTCAACCGCATCCTGTATTTCTTCTACACCTGGAACTTTCTTACCATGAGTGGATTCAATAAAATCAACAACTTTTTCAGCCAACTCCATTGCAGTAGTATAGTCCTTGCCTCCAGTTGCATTTGCAGCCTTAAAAACAGCATTTGCAATCTTCTCAATGTTAAAAGGCACTTCTCTTCCGTCACGCTTTTTGATTTTGGTAATCATTGCGGCTTTGCCACCCCTCTAAAAAATTTTTCATTAGCATTTCATTTTATACAGCGTTCTTGGCTTTAGTTGAAGTTTTTACTCCATTTGAAGCTCAGAAATCGTTATCCTTACGTCGTAGCGCACTTATCCCACACTTATAGAAGTGGGGGTATTAGCGGCTCTACGACGTCAGAAACAATGCGCATATAAACACGATAAATGCGCACTAAACTAACATTTTAGCCTTAATACTACAATATTGATATATCGTTGTAAAATGAATTATATGAATATATATGTGAATATAAATATGAATTGTAGTATAATACGCTTTCTAATAATCTAAAAATCTCAATCATATTTCGCATGCCATATATTGTGTATTAATACTATCATTCTCAACATATGGTGTCAACAAGCCATAAATTGATTGTATTTAGATTTTTCTCAATATATCTTTATAATATTTGTTTTTTTGCGATATCTCTATTTTTTGTGTAATTTAAAAATTTTTTTAGAATATTTAATTTGATAAATAATAATAATAATAAATGTAATTTTATAAAAAAAGAAATGGAGTGATAATTAATATGAATAATCAAAAGAATCCCGCTATCGGATGCACTGTTACATCATGTGCAAATCATAGTAGTATTGACCAGTATTGTGCATTAGATAAGATTCAGGTAGGTACTCATGAAACTGATCCTAAAGTAGTACAGTGCACAGATTGTCAGTCATTTGAAAAGAAATAGTAGCCTAAGGAAGCCAGGGCATCAAAGTCCTGGCTTCTTATAAATGTTTATAACTATATTCTCTAAATATCTAGTTTATTTAACAAATTCTTAAGTTCTACTAGTTCATCTTGTGTTAAGGTAATACCCTTACCCATTTTATCATGCTCTGGTGACCAATCTCGAATGTCATACTTCGGAGCTCTATCATTCCAACTAACTAAGTTTAATTCTTTTATCCAACCCTTATTATTTTCAGATAAAGTACCAATATTTTTTGTTATTTCATATTTGATTTCAGCCATATGAACCTCCCAACAACTACATTAGTGAATCATAATATATTTTAAACCAGATCATCTAATTTTTCATCCTTAAAGGCCCCTAACATAGCAGCACCAACAACGATGCCAGCAGTACCCATTTCAGCCATTTTAAATTCTGGTAAATGTACTTCTCGACAGTAAATTCTTTCTTTTAAAATCTCAACAAGAGGATTTACAAGACTATTACCTAACTTACTAATAGGTCCAGCTATTACAACTACCTCAGGCATAAGAATATTAACAATATTTGCTATCCCCTCTGCAAAATAATCTACAAACTCTTTACATAGCTTAGCAGCTTGCTCATCCCCTGCCTTTGCAGCCTCAAATATCGTTAATTCATTAATTTGCGCTGTATTACCTTTAACTAAATTTGCAATTATTGAATCAGGGTTATCAATAATTAATTGTTTTGTTTGATTAATAATTGCAGACGCTGAAGCATATTGTTCCCAACAGCCTTTTCTTCCGCATGTACATTCTCTTCCATTATAATCAATTACCATATGTCCAAACTCAGTACCACCAAAATTAAAACCATTATAAATGCTACCATCAATAATAATACCACCACCAATACCAATACCTATTTTAATCGTAAGTGAACTGGTAGTACCATAAGCAGCACCAAGTAAATATTCAGCAATAGCAACACAATTAGCATCATTTTCAACATACACCGGCAAATTTATATGCTTTTGTATTTCAGTCCTAACCTGTGCATTATTAAATTTAAGAGTATAGTTTTTGAGAACTACTCCATTTAAATTATCTATAATACCAGGACACCCAACCCCTATATACTTTATATTTTTGAGTTCAATATCCTCGTCATCAATAATTTTTAAAATTAAATCGCACATATCTTTAATTATATATTCAAAGTCTCTGTCCTTATCTGTAGGCACAGTATTCCTGCGAATCATTTTTCCGTTTTTTTCTAGTATTCCAGCTACGATATTTTTAACACCTAATTCAATCCCAATGTAATATTTCATTTAAACTCCCCATTTTTTATAGTTTCTTTAAGATATCTTAGTTCTTAAATTATACACTCGTCCAAGAACTTTTTAAACCTATTATATAACTATTATTGTAGTAAAACATATTTATTATAAAATATAATTATACCAAATTAATCATATTTTGTATTGTTTAAAACAAAATCATCATCTTTAAGTTGCAAAGGCATTACCGATACAACTATATGTTTATGCTTTAAAAGTTCCTTTTCAACAAAATATCTAGTATTATTATGCAAAATCTTGTGCCACCATTTCTTAACTACAAATTGAGGTAAGATGACTGTAATCATATCACCAGTTTGATAATCATATTCTGTTGATTCAATATATTTCAGTAGTGGATCAACTACCCTTCTAAAAGGTGAATATTTAATAACAAGTGGTAGATCTGTATGCAGGGCATCAAACTTTTCTTTAATTTTCTTGGCATCAGCCTCATCAATAACAACACTAAAAACTGTTACGTTATCTGAAATGGTTTTAGCAAATCTTAGTGCTCTCAAACTTGATCTATTAATACTTTCAATTGGTACAATTACTCTATTAACATAAGTTGCTTTGCTTATGTCAAACGCATCTATCTCTTCCTGCTTAAGTTTGAGTTGCCTGTTAACAGCTTTATAATGCTTATTAATCTTCAATATCAGGATAACTAAAATTGGTATTAAAATTACAACAATCCATGCACCTTCACTAAACTTGGTAAAAGCAATGATAATTACGACTATAGCAGTAACTAATCCACCAAATCCATTAATAAAAGCTTTAAATTTCCATCCTTTTCCTTTAGTTCTAATCCATTTTAACAACATTCCGGACTGCGCTAATGTAAACGAAATAAATACGCCAATCGCATATAGTCCAATTAAGCCTGATACTCTAGCTTTAAATACTATCATTAGAATTATTGCTACTATAGATAACATTATTATTCCATTGTCATAACTAAGCCTATCGCCTCTCATACTAAGCTGTCGTGGTGCATAGCCTTCTTGTGCCATAATAGAAATCAGCATTGGAAAACCTGAATAGGCTGTATTCGCAGCTAATACCAATATTATAAACGTTGTTGCGGTTATATAGTAAAACATAAAGCCTGCTCCAAATAATTGCTTACCAAATATCTCCTCGGCTATCATTATAAGCATTGCATTTCCATGTGGATTTACATGATACATATTTGCTAGTATAGAAGTTCCACCAAAAAGAACAAGTATTATCATTGATAAAAGGAATAGAACTCTCTTAGCATACTTCGTGCTTGGTCTTTTAAAATTAGGAACAGCATTACTAACCGCCTCAACACCAGTCAGTGCTGTACATCCATTTGAAAATGCTCTGAGAATCAATGCCAGTCCTGCAATCATACCCAACGGTTTCCCAACAGTCTCAAATGTTGGCTCTTGCGGTATATATCCACCCTTTACCTTTACAATACCTGCCACAATCATAATTACTATTCCAAAAATAAACGCATATGCTGGTACACCAAACATTTTAGAGGACTCTCTTATTCCTCTGAGGTTTCCTATCATCAACAGCAAAACTAGTATACAAGCAATTAATACTGAATAAGGCTTCAAAAATTTAAATGCAGTGGTAAACTGCTCAACACCTGATGATATACTTACCGCTACTGTTAATATATAATCTACAGCTAAAGCAGCACCAGCTGTTATACCTGCAAGAATTCCAAGATTCTCTTTAGCAACAACAAAGGCTCCGCCTCCATTAGGATAGCTATCAATTATTTGTCTATAAGAAAGCATTAATAGTAGCAGTAATCCAATAATAGCAATTGAAATAGCAGACAATTGCCTATATGCTGCTACACCAATAACTGGTATCAACACCATTAATACTTCTTGTCCTGCATATGCTACTGATGATATGGCATCGCTTGATAGAATGGGTAGTCCCCATACTACTCCTAATTTTTGGTCTTGCAGCGCTTCATTTTTTAACGGTTTTCCAACCAAAATTCTTCTAATTTTCTTAAACATAATTTACCCACAATATACTGATAACAGTATAATTAGACCTTTCATTATCATGTGTTTTATTGAATGTTAGGAATATCTGGTAATGCATATACAACTAATGTATTGTAATCCTTTTTAGTTTAATTTACAATATACTTTTTTAATATTTTTATACATCAATAAGATATTTTTATATGCAATTTCTATAAACTTGAAGTCATATTTTTTAATAATTTCCAATATTACCAATGAAGTTAGAAATATTATTTATTACATATAATGTTCCCAAAATACTTTTTTATAACTAATAAAAAAATGGATAGATTCTTTTCAGAATCTATCCATTAAAATTATACACGATGCCTAAGTTTCAGAGGTTGTAGAACTCTCCTTTAAACCATGAACTCTGTTTATATCATTTTACTTTTTTAAGACTTTTAATCATATCGCTTAATTCTTGAGATTCTTTCATTATAGCGTCAAGCTTTTTCTGAATCTCATCTAGTTTTGTATTATCAATTTGTGGTGTAGTTGTTGATGGTGTAGTCACCTCAGTATTCTTGTCTGTTGTTTTTACCTCTCCGGTTACTTGATCAACAGTTGGTTGTTTGTTTTCAGTAGGCTTAACAGCTCCGCTGAAGAGATTACTTAAGGCATCATCAAGGTTATCTCCAATGCCATGCTTAAAATCAGCTCCCTGCTGATATCCAACAATAACCTTTTTAACCTGTGGTATTGATGAAGTGCTTTTTGATTTTATATATATTGGTTCTACATACAGAACACTATTTTCAATAGGTATTACTAACAAACTACCTTTGAAAACATCAGACCCCCCTTGTCCCCACAGTGTCATGCTTTCTGATATTTCACTAATCTGGTTGATATTTACCTCAACCTGGTCTGTTCCAAGTATATTAGTATTTTTGGGGAAGTTAAAAAGTATCATTTTACCATAATCTTCTTTGGAATTTCTGACTGCAAGCCACGAAACCATATTATGCTTTTCTCCTGAAGGTGTAAAAGGTCTCATTAATATAAGTTCTTCTTCAGTCCCCAAATCTTCTGGAAGCTTAATCATGTTATAGTAAGAGTCAATATCTTTAACTCCTGTTGTACTATTTTGATCTGGATATTTTGCTATAGACCAAGCATCTTGGTTGGTATAAAATGTTGAAATGTTTTCTGGATGCTTAGCATCATTAGGGTCTAAATGATATTTCTTCAATACCTCTGTTTGTACCTTGAATAGTGTCTCTGGATATCTCATATGTGAGGTTATATCATCTGGAAGAGCTTCCTCTGAGAATACTCCGGGATAAACCTTTTTGTAAGCCTGTATTATTGGATCTTTCTCATCAATAATATAATACTTAACAGTTCCATCATAAGCATCAACTGTTATTTTAACAGAGTTTCTAATGTAGTTCATACCATTTAGAGCTTGTAAATCTGCATCATTACTTTCAGTATAGAAAGATTGAGCATATGGGTAGTTACTTGAAAGTGTATATGCATCTAAAACCCATTTAAGTCTGCCATCAGAAGTAATTGTCAAAGCAGGGTCTGAATCAACTTTCAAGAAAGGTACTCCCTTTTGTGCTCTTTGTACAACATTTCTATTGAGTAAAATCTTTGAATCTG
This sequence comes from Bacillota bacterium, assembly GCA_023391425.1. Taxonomy (GTDB): domain Bacteria; phylum Bacillota; class Clostridia; order Acetivibrionales; family DSM-1351; genus Ruminiclostridium. The sequence continues at coordinate 9,881 of JAEWAX010000157.1, forward strand.
ATGAAATATTACTTGATACTAATAAATTGGCATCCATATATTTTGCTGCAAATAAAACTCTATTTAAAAGGTTTAGCTTTATCTTTTTAGCATCTGTCCCATTGTCTGTATTTGTAGAATCAAAATAAGTTACGGTTGTTCCATCATAATCAATTTCAGCTTCCTTACCTGCCGATTTAGGACTAACTATAACAAAATTATTAGTTAGTTCACCATAGTATATCCTTGGTTCCTTAATATTAAGAGCTGTCTTATCCACTGAGTCCATCTTAAGTCCACTTAACAAAAACTCAACCTGACCTTGAGCTGTAAGTTTATTAATTGGATTTACTACAACACCATAGCCATGAGTATATTTAAAGGTTTTATTTATAAAGTTTTGATTTTGCAAATTAGCTGTATTTATTTCTCTTGCTGAAATAAGCACAGGTATTTCTTTTCCATTTATAGTGTAATTTAGTATATCTCCGGTAGAGAATGTATAAAAATTTGTATTACTCTGAAGTTGTCTATTACTGTCAAGTGTTGGAGTATAGTCAACCACTCGGATATTGTCAATAGTGTTTCTGTTTTTCTCAATTATCTCTGGGGTCAAGTCCTCTATTGTAGCAAAATCATATGGTTTTATCTTGTCAAGACCATATGCTGCTCTCGTTTCAGTCATATTGCTTTTCAAGAAATTTTTCTCATACTCAAATTCATTTGGTTTTACTAAAACTGTTTGAATTAGCCCAGAAGTTATAGATACCAATATAAATATTATAGGATAAACTGCAATTGCTATAGCTGCTTTCTTAAGTTTGCCTTTCCACATAAATAAGCTAGCAATAATAACAATAGCTAAAACAATTATTGGAGCAATAGTGTAATACTTTATCCAAATATTTGTGTTAGAATATCCTGCGCCACTAATACCAGTGCTTGTAAAGGATGAGAATAAAAGTTCTTCCCTTTGGAATTTGTATGAAATAGTTTTAAGTATAAAGAAAATAGCAATATTTATAAGGTTATGCCTCAATATTGTTTTGTCCTTAAACTCTTTGAAGTCTAATGAACCATTTAATGCAGTTAATAAAACTAATGCATAATATGCAATTGCATAAATGACTATAAATAGCCATAAATTCGATACGAAATTCAGTAGAGACATATAAAACGGCCTTTGAAACATATAGTACCCTATGTCTTGACCGAATTGGGGATCAACTCTTTCAAAATTTACTGAGTTTAAAAATAACAAAGCTTTGTTAAAGAAAAATTCCTTAGTAAAAATTGCACCAATGACACCAATAATCAAAGCTACGGGAGCATTAATCAACTTTCTTGGTTCAAGACTATTGGTTACAAAGTACTTTTTCAAATTTTTAATTATTGCAATATTTGTAATATATACAAACAAAGAAATAAGTATAAAACTAGCAAAAAAGAATATTACCTTGTACAGTAGATTCTTAGTGAAAACAGTTGTGTAATCAGCCTGTTGGTTTAATTCTTTTAGTTGTATAAGCTCCATATATATTGAGCTTCCAACAATTGCACCAATAATAGCAATAACTACTATCACTAATATCGCAATTTTTCCTTTAGACCGCTTCTTATCTTTTTCTTTGTAATAGTCATATATCATTACAGTACCTCCTCCTCATACTCTACATTTATCTAGGAAAATAATGCATCAACAAACTCTTTTGGAACAAATTTTTGTAAATCATCTATTTGTTCTCCAACACCAATTAGCTTAACAGGTATATCAAGCTCAGATTTTATAGCAATTACTATTCCACCTTTTGCTGTACCATCCAGTTTTGTAAGTACTATACCTGTAATATCTGTAGTCTCACTAAAGGTTTTTGCCTGTGATATGGCATTCTGACCAGTTGTAGCATCAAGAACTAATAACGTTTCACGATCAGCTCCTGGCAGCTCCCTATCCAATACTTTTGAAACCTTTTTGAGCTCATCCATAAGATTTTTCTTTGTATGCAATCTTCCAGCCGTATCACAGATAAGCAAATCAACCTTTCTTGATTTTGCAGCTTGGGCTGCATCAAATATAACAGCAGCAGGGTCTGATCCCTCCTTCTGCATAATTATTTCTGTGCCGACTCTTTCTGCCCATATTTCCAGTTGGTCGATAGCAGCAGCCCTAAAGGTATCACCAGCTGCAAGCAGGACCTTTTTGCCCTGACTTTTATATAAATTTGCAATTTTACCTATTGAAGTTGTCTTTCCAACTCCATTTACACCAATCACAATTATTACTGCTGGCTTGGTGTCTAGCTTTAATTCATTGTTACCCTTATCCAGTATTTCTTTCAATTCTTCTTTCAAGAGTCCCTTAACTTGCATTGGATCTGTTATTTTTCTTTCACGTACCTTTACCTTTAAATCCTCAATTATCTTCATAGTAGTTTCTATTCCAATATCAGATGTAATAAGAATTTCTTCAAGTTCATCAAATAATTCTTCATCAACCTTACCAAATGAAACAAGCACTTGATCAATCTTTTCTGTTATACTTTTTCTTGTTTTTTGTAGTCCTTCTTTTAGTTTATCAAAAAATCCCATTTACTTTCCTCCTGATTAATTTGAAGGGGCTATCGTAAAACAATATTATATACAATATGATTCGAAGATTATGTTTAAATAGTACTTCCGTACAAACTTATATCAATGGATTGCTCCCAAAGTAATTACTGAAATAGTATCGGTTCACCACCAGCATTTTTACCGTCGCAGAACACTCGACATCGTATCTCGGGTTACTGCTCAAAGCGACGTCCTGTCGCTTTGCCGGTAAAAACACTTGTGTTTCACCAACAATTTCAGTAATTACTTTTAACTGAGCTTCCCATTGGTATAAGTTGTACTCACGTACTATTAAAACAGTATGTTTTTCGTATATTGTAATTAGTTTTGCGATACCCCCTTATTTTTTTGTAATCAATACATATTATCCGTTTGAGTAACATATCTGATTATTTCCAACACTGTGTACAATATATTTTAGCTTGCAAGCTCACCCATCTTCATGGATACTACTTTGGAAACACCATGTTCCTGCATCGTTACACCATACATAGTATTTGCTGCCTCCATCGTTCCTTTACGATGTGTAACCATAATAAACTGAGTATTTTGTGAGAACTTTTTCAAGTATTCTCCAAACCTATATACATTTGCGTCATCAAGCGCTGCCTCAATCTCATCAAGTAAGCAAAATGGAGTTGGCTTCATCCTTAGAATAGCAAATAATAGTGCAATTGCTGTAAAAGCACGCTCTCCACCTGAAAGTAGCATCATATTCTGAAGTTTCTTGCCTGGTGGCTGTACCTCAATCTCAATGCCGCTCTCAAGCACATTTTCCATATCAGAAATAATGAGTTCTGCATGTCCTCCACCAAATAATTCACGATATACTATTCCAAAGTTCTCATTTATCAACCTAAACTGATCAACAAATTGCTTCTTCATTATCTGCACCATTTCATTTATTATTTTGTGCAGCTTATCTTTAGCTTGTTCCATGTCATCTTTTTGAACAGACATAAATTCGAATCTCTCTTTAGTTTTTATATACTCATCAATTGCTGACACATTAACCGGACCAAGCATTTTAATTTGAGCTCTATAGTCATTAATAGTCTTCTGTGCCTGTGGAATGCTTTGAATTTCTTTTTTAAGCTCTAATGCACTATTATAGGTGAGTTCATATTCATCCCACATTCTATCTTGGATGGCTTTCATCTCTGCTTCGGACTTGGTGTTTTTAACATCAATTCTATTATATTCTTCTTGAAGTAAATGTATTGTTTTATTTGATGAATTAAGCTTATCAATGAAGTCTGAGGATTCCTCTTCGAGAACTCTCTTTTCCTCAACAAGTCTATCTATCTCAAGAGTTTTGCCCATTTTTTCGCTTTGTAAGCTATTAATAACATTTCCAAGTCCCTCTATTTCTTGCTGCAATGAAATAATCTCATTGCTTGCTCTATGCTTCTCTCCATCTTTTCTGGCTAAACTTTTCTGCATTGCTTCCTTATCTGTATTAATTCTCTCCATATTCTCATTTACGCTCTGTAAACTCTCAACAATAGAGTTTACTGAAATCTTGAAGTCTGTAATATTGTCATGTAGCTCGTCTCTTACAGACTGGTCAGCCTTAAATTTCTCTTGATGCTCCGCTACTATAGCCTTTGTTTCTGCAATATCCTTCTCAATAGCCTCAAGTTCTAATTGATATTGCTCTTGTTCTTTTATAGTATCCTGCTCTTGTTTAATTATTTGAGATTTTTCATCATTGAGCATACCTATCTTTGCATCTGTTTTTTTTATGTTATCCTCAATCATACTTAGGTGATTTTCATCCCTTGTTTTAACAAGTTCATTATCTCTTAATTTTATATTCTCGTCATTTAGCTCCGTATCAATTTCAGTTAACATTATTCTTACTTCGTCAGTTTTTCCGCTCAGTCTTACGTCTTCCTTTTTCAAGTCTTCAATAGTTTTCTCAAGTTCAACAATCTCTCTACTTCTACTTAATATACCTGAACTTTTATGGTCACTGCTACCGCCAGACATTGAGCCAGTAGTACTTAGTATATCTCCTTCTAGCGTTACAATTCTAAAGGAATAGCCAAATTTTCTGGCAATATTAATACCTGCATCAAGGTTTTCAACAACAACGACCCTACCTAACAAGTTCAATACTATCCCATAATATTTTGCATTGCAGCTTACAAGGTCACAGGCTAAACCGCAGAAGCCTTGATATTCTTTTAACTTGTGGATTGTATTATCATCCAGACGTTTACCATTTACTGCAGTAATAGGTAAAAAAGTCGCTCGACCCATTCTATTTCTTTTTAAAAATTCTATGGCTTTCTTGGCATCGTCCTCTGAGGAGGAAACAATGTTTTGTAGAGCTCCACCTAACGTCATCTCTATAGCAGTTTCGTATTTTTTATCTACGTTCAAAAGCTGTGCAACTGTTCCATGTATACCCTTTCCAAAATCAGCTGATGCTTGGCAGGCATTCATTATTTCTTTTACACTTCGGCTATAACCCTCCATGCTTTTTTCCATGTCTCGTAATAGCCTATGCCTAGAAGTTTTTACCTGAATATCTGTTTTTATGGTACCATGTCGCTTTTCCAAGTCCAGAAGTGTTCCTTTAAGTTCGTTCTTCTCCACATTAAGTTCTTCAATCTTGGTCTTTTCATGTTTAATAAGTATATTAGTATTTCTTATACTATCTGCTAGATCTTCTTTCTTCATATTATCCTTGTCTTTTTCTAGCTTTAGAGTATAAATTTCTGTTCCTATAGAGTTTTGCCTTTTCTTTAAATTTTCTACATGATTCTTTATATTATTAATTTGTGTTCTTTTATCCGACTGTATGTCAAGCTTGTCCATTATTCCAGTCTTCAACACCTCAATTTGGCGTTCACTCTCACTCAAAGTTGAAATAACTGCGTCTAACTCTGATTGGTACTTTTCAAGTTTCTTCGAGAAATCAGCATATTGCTTATTTAAATATTCAATCTTACTCTGCCTACTTTTTTCTTCTTTCGATAAGAGCTCTGCTTTAGCGTTAATTTCAATAATTTCTTCATCAAGTCGCTTGATATTCTGGTCTAGACTACTAATTTTTTCATTATTAAGAGTTATCTGTGAACCATTCTTCTCAAGATTTGCTTCTATAATGTAGAATTTGTCCTTTGCTTCATTAATCTTTTCTTCTAATTCCTTAAGTACCTCTGTCTTTTGCTGATTTTGAGCTGTGATATTACGCAGTTTTCTTTCTTCAGCTTCAATATTGTCTTTTATATCTGTACGTTGTACTTCATACTCTTTTATTTTTTCTTTGAATTTATCTATGCTATCTAGATAAACATTAACTTCTAGCTCCTTTAGCCCATCTCTCAGAGACAAGTACTTTTTTGCTGCCTCAGACTGCTCTCTCAAAGGCTCTATCTGTGCTTGAAGTTCATTTATAATATCGTTAATACGTACAAGATTTTGCTCGGTTAGGTCTAATTTTCTTTCGGCTTCTTGTTTTCTGACCTTATACTTCATAATTCCAGAGGCTTCTTCAAATATATGCCTTCTATCCTCTGATTTTGAGCTTAAAATCTCATCAACTCGACCTTGTCCAATTATAGAATAGCCATCTCTACCAATACCAGTATCTAAAAGTAGTTCTGTAATGTCCTTTAGACGACATGAAGTCTTATTAATATAATATTCACTCTCACCTGAGCGATATACTCTTCTTGTCAACGTAACTTCACTATAGGATACAGGTAGATAGCTATCTGTATTATCAATAGTAAGCGACACTTCAGCAAAGCCAACCGATTTTCTATGCTCAGTACCAGCGAAAATGATGTCCTCCATTTTGCTTCCTCTAAGCGTCTTTGCACTTTGCTCACCTAAAACCCATCTAACAGCATCACCTATATTACTCTTACCACTACCATTTGGTCCAACTACTGCTGTAATTCCAGATGCAAAATCCAATGTAATTTTGTCTGCAAATGATTTAAATCCTTGTATTTCAAGCCGTTTAAGATACATTCTACACCCCAAAAAAATTGTTAAATGCTAGTAAATATCAAGTCATTCCAATTACAGAAATGATAGATATACATTATTAGTCTAGCATACTTTGTAATTTATTGAAAGGTTTCCAACCCCAATTTACATTTGACCTAATTTCACCTAATTATTATATAAATTATAATACGAAGCTTCCAAAGAAATGTTTGTTCTAATCACAAAAACCATCAGTAATATTGAAACTCAGACTGATGGTCTTATTGTGTTATATTATATTACATTTTATTTTACCTTCATAATCTTTGGACATGTTTAATTAAATAACTTTTATTTTAGCCATAAATTCATACCCACTGGGCACATCCGCTTTATTGAAATCATAAACTGCAGTCTTACCTTCGTGGTCTAGTGACAGCCATAGATGATATAATGCAATGCCAATATCTATTGGGTTTAACTTTCCATATAAAGAAGCTTTAATCAAGTTCAATTTCATACGTCTTACAATAATTTCATTTTCATCTCCACAAAAAAACCAAGTTTGAGTATTACCAGCAGATGGTGCTAGCCTAACTGGCTCTAAAACTTGGTCTAAACCAACTATAGATGAGATTTCAGAAAGGCTTTTCCGATTAAATTCTGAAGTATTTTCTCTATACATCTTTTCAGCTGGATTTCCAAAAGCAAGCATAATAACAAACTCCAAGCCATCTTGCTGTGCTGGAATATCTTTATTTGGTTTGGCCATCCCCAACCAACAGCTACCTATATTGTTTGCCGAAAGAAATAAGTCTACCTGCTGCAACAGATACCCCGCATTCATTAAATAGCCATCTTTTTTATCAGAGTATAGACATATGTAATGTGGAGCCAATTTGAGAGGTAGCAAGATTCTTGCATCATTCTCACCTATAAATGAAAAAGAGTACTTTATGCTTCCATCAAGTGGTTTAAGATTATCAGCAAACTCCATTATTTCAGCAAGTTTGTCCTGTGATAGCGGGGTCATGTTATATTTTCTAATTGACTTTCTTTTAAAAATTGCGTTATAAAGCTCTTGGTTTGTCATATTAATACCTCCATGTAATTTTTGCTTGCTTTTAAGCCTTAACATATAGTTTATATCCGTTACATTTTTCTTGGATTCCCTAATTACAACTAGTTATGAGCTATCTTAATGCTACTAATACACATGCCTGAACACTCTGTAAACCAAGTTCATTTATCCTTTTTAATAATTCAGCGTCATGAGTACCAGGCTGTAGCCAAATATACTTAATTCCCAATTTTGCTGCTTCTTCAATAACTACCTTTCCTCTTTTAGGTGAAACAACCATGTCTACCACTTCAGGAATTACTGGTAATGACGAAAGGTCCTTGTAACATTTATCATCTTCAATATTGTCGTACATTGGGTTAACTGCATATACTTCATAACCTCTTGTTTTTAATTTGTTATAAATAATGTATCCAAATTTCTCAGGGTCTTGATTAGCTCCAACAACAGCCCAAACCTTTTTCTCAAGCATTTCTTCTTCAAACATGATAATTTCCTCCTCTTCGATATTCACAATATTATAAAGGAATTATGATTTTACATCTAATCACTATTTATTATTTTATCCAGTCCTTGTATCATATACTTAGTAAAATCTTTTGTATTTGGATTTTGACTTTGGGTATCTTTGTAAATAATATAAAACCAAAATTTTGCAATGTTCATACTTTAACCTCCATGAACAATTTATCTATTCAGTTTTTCTAAAAATCTTTCATACCAGCTAATGATAAATCGGTAATATTCAACACCATATAAAAGTGTTGAGAGCTTAAACTCATCCGCACTTTCTTTAATACATGGTTCAAGCTTTTCGAGTCCACGTAGCACATCTTTTGCATCTCCGATTATCTTCATAATATTAAGCTTAGCCTTTTGTTCTTCTATATGATTGAAAAAAAACACTTTTATAAGATGTTCATGTCCCCCACCAGCTAAATTTACTGGTTCATCCAGCCATCGATAGAATTCGTTTTTACCCTCCTCTGAAATTTCATATTTCTTTTTATATTTTCCTCCCTCAACAATTTCCTGCGAGGTTATTAAGCCTTTTGCCTCAAGTCTTTTCAATGCTGGATAGATACTTCCAAAACTGGCATCAAAGAAGTTTGCCGTACTGGTACTCATGAAATTCTTTATATCATATCCGCTCATATTCCCTTCCATTAAAAAACCAAGAATTATATTTTCAAGCATTATTCTTATCTCCTATTCATTATAACGTCATGGAATATATCGTTTAGATATATTCCATATAGCTATATTTTAACATTCAAAATAAATGCTGTCAAATTTTTCTATTACGTTGTTTGTTTGTGGCTTCGCTAAAACAATACGGTAGTGATGATAAAGAGAACTTGGCTTTTACCAAGCCTATGACGAAGGCAGAAGCCGAGTGAAATAAGTGGTCTCAGTAAACAGTATTAAGCTTCATCATTTACTTAACATAAAGTAAGTAATATGTAACCTTATGCAATATATTCGCATAAAATACTCTATATAATGTTTAAATTTATTAAGGAGGTTGGCAAATGCCAGATTTCGATTATATGGATTATATGCGCAAGATGAATATGCCACAGCAATACTCTCCAATGGTGGAAATGCCACAGGAACAATTGGAATCAATGTACCCTAGATGCTACTATATAATTTACCCAGAAGTATATCGTCACTGTGATATGCTTTGTGCTAATTATGGGACAATGTGCAACCCATCGCGAAGACAAATCGAAGCTATTGTTGATGATATCGACAATAGGGTTGGCGCAGACGTAGATGCTGATTACCAGGATGATGATAATGATAAGGATAAGGATGATGATAATAGACAATTTGGATTGGGATTTGGAGTAGGTCAATTCGGTGGAAGAAGACGTTTTCGCAGAGATTTAATTAGAATTTTATTATTAAGAGAATTATTCCGTAGAAGGCGTCCACATCACCATGGTGGTTTCCATGGACGCTATGAAGAAGGATACTGTGAATATCCATATTAATTTTTAATACAATTAATAACTAGGAATAAGGAATGGAGAGCACTTTAATAAAGAGGCTCTTCAATCCTTATTCATTTTTTAGAAGGAGTTGATTATTACTATGCAATTTAGCATGATTCCGATTGGGCAACACCAATTGCCACCATTACCATATCAATATAATGCACTAGAACCAATAATCGGCCGATCAACTTTAAAACTTCATCACGACAAGCACCATAAATCTTATGTTGATGGTCTTAATAAAGCAGAAATTAATCTAGCAGAAGCACGAAAGCGAAACGATTATGAATTTATAAAATACTGGGAAAAAGAGCTTGCTTTTAATGGTTCTGGACATATTCTACACAGCATATTTTGGACAATTATGGCTCCCCTAAATATGGGAGGACAGCCCGGACCACAAACACTCAATCAAATTAACAGCTATTTTGGCAATTTTAATTCCTTTAAAGAGCAATTTAAAAATGCTACTGAAAAAGTTGAGGCCTCTGGCTGGGGTATACTAACTTGGCAACCTACATGGATGAGATTAGAAATCCTACAAGCCGAAAAACATCAAAACCTAACTCAATGGAGTGGAATTCCTATTTTGGTTTGTGATGTATGGGAACATGCATATTATCTAGATTATCAAAATGAAAGGAAAAGATATATTGATGCCTGGTGGAGCCTTATCAATTGGTATGAAGTCGAAAGAAGGCTCCAAATGGCTATGAACGGTAAAGTTCCATTAATCTTATACTAAATATTATGTATAAAATATTAGTACCTGACATCCCTTAGGGTAAATCGTAATATTAATATAAAATTTTAAGGCTCGCAAAACGCGAGCCTTAATTAATAGAGTAATTAAATTACCGAGGTTGTATGTAAAATTTGATAGCAGTTCTTTCTTCACCATCAATAACAACCTCTGCAAAAGCAGGTACTGTTACAAGATCTATTCCATTAGGAGCAACAAAACCGCGAGTAATTGCAATAGCCTTAACCGCCTGATTTACTGCTCCAGCTCCAACTGCCTGGATCTCAGCATAATTATTGTCGCGTAAAACAGCGGCCAATGCTCCAGCAACAGATTTGGGCTGTGAATTAGCTGAAACTTTTAGTACTTCCATAGATACATCCTCCTAAAAATGCTTTAATAAAATAAAGTTTTTACAAAATATATAATTTTTTATATATTTATAATATGTATTCTATATATTACTTCATATTCCTTCTTTTTACAATTGTTTTTTAAAAAAAATTATTTTAAGCCTTTAAAATGTCGAAAACCTCTATATCATTATTTATTTTTACAAAAATATTTTTAAATTTAAACTCCTTCTTCAATGAAAATATATTTTTTCTTTTTTGTCCAATAACATTTGATATCTGTCGTGAGTTGCATTCTATTACTATTTCAGCTAAGTCTTCCAATTTATTTAATTTTATATATTGAGTCATTTTATTTAGAAGAAGTCTCGATTCAACCAATTGCCTAAATGCAGGGTGAAAAGGTCCTGCCTCGACTTCACCATTTTCACTTATACTTTGCGTTGGCTGAAGCCCAATTCGAATTACATTAATATTGTTTTCTTCATAAATGGCTAAAAGTTCAGCACATATATCAACGGCTTCCTCAACAGTTAGTGGCCTATATCTACCATCTAAATACATCTTTTGAAGATAGGTATTTTTTATTACAAGCGTTGGATATATTCGTACAATATCTGGTGCCATTTGTACTACTCTCTGAGCTGTTATAATGTCTTTTTCTTTTGAATCCTTAGGCAATCCTATCATTGTTTGAATTCCAAGCGTTATTCCCTTTGCTTTTATCCTTTGTGCAGCTTGTGAAACAACATCAATACTGTGTCCCCTGTTACTGCAGCTTAATACCTCATCATCTAGGCTTTGAGCTCCTAATTCTATAGTTTTCACACCATACTTGTATAGTAAATCAAGTATTTCATCATTGATATAATCTGGCCTTGTTGAAATCCTCATCTGCATTACTTGGCCTGTTATTACATAACTGTATCCAATCTTTAAATACCATTCTTGTTCTTTAAGAGGTATACCTGTAAAACTTCCACCGTAAAACCCTATTTCAACAAAAGCATCCTCACATGTTTCTAAATGATCCTCTATAATTTTACGAATTTCTGTTTCGTCTGCCTCATTTATCTGTCCACTAATTATCTTCTGATTGCAAAATATACAATCAAAAGGGCAGCCTTTATGTGGAACAAATATAGGTATTACTATATGCTCTTTAATTCTCTAACACTCCTTTAGCGTTAAATTTGCCCAACGCATCTTTTGCGGCATTCTGCTCAGACTCTTTCTTTGAACGACCTGTGCCCTGTCCTCTAATAACATTATTTATTCTAACTTCGGTTATAAATACTTTATTATGATCTGGCCCACTTTCATCTATAACGTTATATAAAATATGCTGCTCACCATTTTGTTGAATCAGCTCTTGAAGTTGTGTCTTGAAATCGTAAAATAACTTGCCTTCAACACAATTTTTTATTATATTCTCCATATACTTAAGAATAAATCCTTTTGCTGTAACAAATCCACCATCAATAAAAATTGCTCCTATTAAAGCTTCAAAAGCATCTGATAATATTGATATTTTATCTCTTCCACCAGAAAGTTCTTCACCTTTACCCAGTAAAAGAAATCTTCCTAATCCAATATCTATTGCACATTTAGACAACGAATTTTCACAAACAATCTTTGCTCTAGTTACCGTTAACTCCCCCTCAGGAAGATTACGATACATTGTGTACAAATACTCACTAATCACAAGACTTAAAACTGAATCTCCTAGAAATTCGATTCTTTCATTGTAGCTTAACTTTTTAGTCTTTCTTTCATTAGCGTATGAGCTATGCGTTATTGCTGTTGTGATAATTTCTCTATCTTTAAAGACATATCCTATTTTTTTTTCAAGTTGGGATATGCTATTATTACTTTTGTTACTACTATCCATCAGTTATCTCCATTCTAAAAAATTATGGTTTTAAATAAATATATTTAAATAAATATACTAGTTCTTTTGTTCAAACAATGCTTAATTAATTTTTTTTACACATAAAATAAAAGGTAGAATATTTAAATTCCACCTTTTATTTTATACTTTTCTATTAGTATCATCAATAGGATATTTATTATTCGAATTTCTTTAAACAAATCGTTGCGTTATGACCACCAAAGCCAAGGGCATTTGATAGAGCATACTTTATGTCTGCTTTTCTGCCTACATTTGGCACACAATCAATATCACATTCTGGATCTTGATTTACAACATTTATTGTTGGAGGTAAGAAACCATCCTTAAGTGCCATTGCTGTTACAATGGCCTCTATCGCACCTGCAGCCCCAAGAAGATGTCCCGTCATTGACTTAGTTGAACTCATAGCTACTTTTTTTGCTTGCTCCCCAAATACTCTTTTAACTACTCTAACCTCTGAAGGGTCATTCAAAGGTGTTGATGTTCCATGAGCATTAATGTATCCAATATCTTCTGGCTTAATACCGGCATCGTCAATACACATCTGCATACTTCTTGCCCCACCGTCTCCCTCAGGATGTGGTGCTGTAATATGGTAAGCATCGCAAGTACATCCATAGCCAACTACTTCCGCTAGTATATTTGCTCCTCTGCTTACAGCGTGCTCCAATTCTTCAATAATAATAATGCCCGCGCCCTCTCCTGCTATAAATCCATCTCTATCCTTATCAAAAGGTCTACATGCAGTATTAGGATCAGGGTTTTTTGTCATAGCCCCCATTGAGCAGAAGCCTGCAAAACTCATCATCGTTACACATGCCTCAGCACCACCAGTTATCATAACATCAGCATCTCCACGTTGGATTACCTTGAAGGCATCACCTATTGCATTGTTACCAGTTGCACATGCTGTAACAACACATTCATTAAAACCCTTAAAGCCATACTCAATAGCTATTCGTCCTGATGCCATATTAGAAATCATCATAGGAATAAAAAATGGGCTTACTCTTCCAGGTCCTTTATTTATAAGAACACTGTGCTGATCCTCAAGTGTCTCTAAACCACCAACACCAGAGCCTACAATTACGCCACATCTGTTTAAATCTAGAGCCTCTAAATCCAATTTAGAATCTTCAACTGCCATCTTAGCTGCTGCCATAGCAAACTGGTTATATCTGTCCATTCTTCTTGCTTCTTTTTTGTCCATATACTCAGTAGGGTCAAATTCCTTTATTTCGGCACCTACTTTTGTTGATAGATTTGATACATCTATTCTTGTTACTTCACTAATACCATTTTTACCTTCTTTTATTGAATTCCAGAATTGATTAACTCCAAAACCTAGAGAAGAAACAACACCAGCTCCTGTAATAACTACACGTCTTTTCATAATATAAACCTCCAATAAGGTAATTTTTTAATCTCTGTGATTTAAAGCTCTATTGAAATTATTTTTCTTTATAATTATCAATGAAAGAAATATATATTAAAATGCTCTAGGCATTATAAGCTCTGAATCTAATAGGTTTTATACTTAAAAAAGTCCCTTGTAAGGGACTTTTTTAAGTATTTTATTTAAGTATTCTTAGTAATGTATCCAACAGCATCACCTACTGTTGTGATCTTTTCTGCTTCATTATCTGGAATTTCAAGGCTAAACTCTTCTTCTAATGCCATTATAAGTTCAACTATATCAAGAGAGTCTGCTCCAAGATCATCTATGAAAGAAGATTCCATAGTTATATCGTCTTCTTCAACGCCTAACTGCTCAACAACTAATTTTTTTACTTTTTCGAAAACCATATATTCACCTCCTTCCAAAAACTGTTTCTTAAAATATTTCACCAACTCATGTACTATATTATGCAAATAATAATATTTTAAGCAATATAGCTCTATAGTAACAAGCATATTCATGATAATATTATTACATAACTAATCCACCGTCAATATCAATTACCTGGCCTGTAACGTAACCGGCTTCATCAGAAGCAAGAAAAGCAACAACATTTGCAACATCTTCAGGTGTCCCGAACCTTCCAAGTGCAATCTTGTCTAGATACTTTTGCTTCAAATCATCTGGTAATATTTCCGTCATCTTACTTTCTATCAAGCCTGGGGTAACAGCGTTACACGTAATTCCTCTAGGGGCAAATTCCTTTGCAGTAGTTTTTGTTAAACCAATTAATCCACCCTTTGATGCTGAATAATTTGCCTGCCCAGCATTTCCATATGCCCCTGCAACAGAGGAGATATTTACTATTCTGCCATATCTTTTTTTAAGCATTAGCTTTGCAGCTGCTTTAGTGCATAAGAACGAGCCTTTTAAGTTAATATCCAGAACGACGTCCCAATCGTCCTCAGACATCAATGCCATAGGCTTATCCCTTGTTATTCCAGCATTATTTATGAGAATATCTATTCCACCAAAGGTGTCTACTGCTGTGTTAATTAGTGTCTTTACATCTTCAGCTTTTCTTATATCGCCTATGGCTGTAGCAACCTTTATTCCCATAGCTTCAAGTTCTTTGGCTGTTTCAAGAACTGCATCTGAGGTTGCATTAAGAACGATATTAGCTCCTAGTTTTCCAAGCTTTTCTGCTATTGCCTTTCCTATTCCTCTTGAAGAGCCTGTTATTATAGCAGTCCTTCCTTCAAATTGCATATTGGTTACACCTCCAAATCAGATTCTGGGTTTATTAAGCTAATTCCTCTAGTGTAATATTTAAGCTTTCCAAATTCTCAACATTTAAAATCTTTACGTCCTTGTTTATCTTCTTTAAGAATCCACTTAAAACTTTACCTGGGCCGATTTCTACAAAAGTATCTACCCCTTTATCAAGCATAGTTCTTATACAATTTTCCCAAAGCACAGATTTGCTAACTTGATTTACTAATAAATCCTTAACAACACTCTTGTCAGTTATGCACTGTGCTGTAACATTAGTAACTACAGGAATTTTTATATCGTTCAAAGTAATGTTTGCGAGCTCGCCAGCCAACTTTTCTCCAGCAGGTGAAAGTAGGCTGCAATGAAATGGTGCACTAACAGGTAATAGCATTGCTCGCTTAGCACCTTTTCCCTTACACAATTCACTAGCTTTTTCAACTGCTGCTACTTCTCCGGCAATTGCAACCTGCCCTGGACAGTTAAAATTAGTTGGCTCAACTACACCATATTGTGATGCTTCTTTACAGCATTCAACAACATCATTATTTTCAAGTCCAATAATAACAGCCATAGCACCAACACCAACCGGTACTGCCTCCTGCATATATTTTCCTCTTTTTTTCACAAGTGCAACAGCATCCTTAAAGCTAAGAGTACCAGCTGCTACATGGGCAGCATATTCTCCTAGACTTAACCCTGCTACATAGTCTGGCTTGATCCCCTTTTCAAGAAGTGGTTGCATGCATGCAATACTTGTAGTTAAAATTGTTGGCTGTGTATTTTCTGTAATCTTTAAGGTCTCATCATCACCATTGAAAATCATTTCTTTTATGTCAAAACCTAAAGCTTCTGTAGCTTCATCAAAAATATCACTTGCACACTTATACTCAGTAGCAATTTCTTTACCCATACCAACATACTGAGCCCCTTGACCAGGAAAAATAAATGCTAATTTTCCCATACTAACCTCCATTTTAAAATAAATAAAATTTTAAACTTGATAGAAAACTTAGATTTCGTAAAAAGATTCGTTTTGCACTAGGCCTACAGCATAGGCAATATCTAATTACTCTTCTACTTTCTAAAAAGAGAATTATTTATACCATTTCAGTGCTACCGATCCCCAAGTCAATCCGCCACCAAAACCTACTAAAACCATGTTATCACCTTTTTTTAACTTACCTTCTTTATTAGCTTCATCTATAGCGACTGGAATTGATGCTGAAGAAATGTTCCCATATTTGTGTATTACATAATGTAATTTATCATCTGTTACACCAAGTTTTTTAATTGCTCCATCAATAATTCTGGTATTGGCTTGATGCGGGAAAATATGTTGTAAATCCTCTACTGTCATATTCAGCTCTTCCAATACACGCACAGTTGCATTTGACATTGCCCTTACAGCAAATTTGAATACCTCTGTTCCATCCATCCATATTGAATTAAGCTTTCCATTAGTTCTCTTTTCTTTCTCAGCATCGGAAATATATAAACCTGGAATAGTAATACTCATTCCTGCACCGCCGTCTGCGCCTAGATATGCATTAAGTATGCCATAACCCTCATCTACCTCACTTAATATTGCAGCACCAGCACCATCTCCAAATAGAACGCATGTGTTTCTATCCTTCCAATCAATTACCCTAGACAAACTTTCACAGCCTATTACCAAAGCTTTTTTGTACATTCCAGTTGCAATAAATTGTTGTGCTACAACCATTGCATAAATAAATCCTGTACAAGCAGCATTAATATCAAATGCAGTAGCATTTGTTGCACCAATTGCTCCTTGAACAGCACAGGCAGATGAAGGAGTCATATAGTCTTGTGTTACAGTTGCAAATAATATTAAATCAATATCTTCTGCTTTTAATTTTGCATTTTCCAGAGCTCTTTTAGCTGCCTCTATTCCCATAGAATAAGCTGGTACATCATCATCTAAAATTCTTCTCTCGGAAATCCCTGTTCTCTTTACTATCCACTCGTTTGATGTCTCAACCATTTTTTCTAAATCATTATTAGTAAGCACTTTTTCGGGTAAGAAACTTCCTGTTCCAATTATGCCAACACTTTTAGTTGATATTGTCATCAGAGGGTTTCACCTCCATATTTTCAAATTGATTTTTAATTTCATTAACAACTCCACATTGGATTAATGGAATTGCTCTTTTCAAAATAGTAGTTCTGATTGTTTTTGCTTTTGAAGATCCATGACTCTTTATAACAAGTTCATTTACTCCCAAAACTGGAGCACCCGACAGTTCATCAGGGTCGAACTTTGTTTTGAAATCTTTAAAAGCTGAATTCAGCATAAGATAGCAAACTTTTGTCAAAATATTTTTTGTAAAAAGCTTCTTTAGTTCTTTCAAAAATAAAGAACCTACACCTTCATACAGCTTTAGTGAAACATTACCAACATATCCATCACAAACAGCAACGTCGATATCGCCACTTGTAATATCATTACCTTCCATATTACCTATAAAATTAATAGGAGCTGTTGAGAGAAGTCCAAACGCATTCTTTAAATTATCATTACCCTTTTCGTCCTCTGAGCCAACATTTAATAAGCCAATTTTGGGACTTTCTAGCTTATAGATAAGCTTCATATATATAGAACCCATTAATGCAAATTGTAAATAATTAATAGGTCTACAAACTGTATTCATACCTGCATCAATAATTAAAACCATATTCTTTTTTGATGGAACCAAAGCTGGAAGCGATGGCCTATCTATCCCCTTTATTCTCCCTACTAACAGCAAAGCACCTGTCATGAGTGCACCAGTATTTCCGGCAGAAATAAAAGCATCGCCTTTTTTTTCTTTTAAAAGCTTCAATCCAACAACCATTGACGAATCCTTTTTACCCTTAATAGCTTTTGTTGGAGTATCATTGCCTTCTATAACTTCTGTTGTATTAACTATACTAATTCTATCCTTGTTAAATTCATTCTTATCTACAATCTTTTGAATAACTTCACTTTTTCCAACTAGAGTAATATTAAAACCATCCTGCATTTTTATAGCTTCTATACATCCATCAACGATTGCATCAGGGGCATTATCTCCACCCATCGCATCTACAATAATATTTATCATATATATTCACGCTCCAAATACCGTTTAATTTTTTGAAATATCATTTTTCCATATTAACGTTATTTTTATCTATCGTTACAAGTATAAATTTACCTCTAAAAACCTCAACGGTTTTTTCGAATATTTTTACCCATACAATAAATTTACTTCCCTTTGCTTTCTTTACTTCTGCCTTTGCGATGATCTTTGCACCTGAGTAAACAGGAATCTTATATTTTATATTTGCAACACCTACAAGTGCTACCTGTGCATCAATCACTGCAATTGCAAGGGTCTCAGCAAGTGAATATATATAATGTCCCCTTACGATACGAGTTTTCTCAAACGCCATCGAATTATTAGTTTCCATCAAGGATATTGCACTCTGTCCCAATTGCAAATCTATGAGTTCACCAATAAACTCTTTGCCTTCAATGGATTTTAACTTTTCTTGATTTGTTTGTGCAACGTTTCTTATTCTTTCTCTGAGTTCGGGAATTCCTAACTCAAGCCTATCTAATCTTACAGTTGGTATACTAACTTTAAAAAAATCAGCCAATTCTTCATCTGTTAAAAATGGGTCGAACTTGATTTTTTCAAGCAAGATCTTCTGTCTTTGTTGTTTCTGTGATGACGATCTGCTCACAAATAAACACCCCTTATAAATATAATTATTACCAGATACTAATTGCTGATAACAAAATTATAACTTAACTTTATTACTATTGCAACTATTTTCTGATATTTTCAGTAAAAGCACAATGTGTAGTTTTAACCAATTAGCCTTAAATATACGTCAAGAGCCACTAATATCAATAAAATTAACCACACATATTTTTAAAAAAATAAATAGTATTCTATATAACATATTTATGACCACATATTTATGACCTAGCGATAACTAAGAATCGGATAACAGAGCTCATAAATCCGGACAAAAAAATAAATAGCCGGGAATTACGGCTACTTATTAAATAATGGAATATTAGTTTAACAACCACCAGACTTTAGGATTTTTGAATTCTTCATAAAGAAATCAACCCCTGAATAAATAGTAACTAAAACAGCTACAGTCATCAAGTAAGTATCTATTGGTAAATCAGTGAACATCGAGAATGGCCAATTTTTCAACAAACAAACTGATATAGCTACTGTCTGGCAAACCATTTTAAATTTTCCAGACTTGTTTGCAGCAATTACCTGTCCTTCTGCTGCTGCAATAGAACGCATGCCTGTAACAAGTAGTTCTCTTGAAATGATTATCATTGCTGCCCACCCAGTTATAACATCTCTCTGAACAAGTGCTATAAGTGCTGCTGTTATCAATAATTTATCTGCAATCGGATCAAGAAATTTCCCTAAAGCAGTAATTAGTTTATGTTTCCTAGCGATATAGCCATCTACACCATCGGTACTAGCAGCCAAAATAAATATGATAGCTGCTACATAACTGCCAGTCCCATTAATAAATTTATTTATTCCCAACATTTCACTTTTTAAAAATGCCAACAGAGGGAAATTTACTGTAGCATCAGGAATAGGAATTAAAAAAATCATAAGCAATGGCACTAGAAATATTCTCGATATAGTTATTTTATTTGGTAAATTCATTTATGACCTCTCCTATCAAATCATATTCTTCAGCATTTAATATTTTAACATTTACAAAGCTACCTATCGTAAGTGGCTCATGACTAGTAAAATAAACTAGACCATCAATTTCTGGAGCTTCTGCATAAGTACGTCCATAATAGAATATACCATCATCAGCAATCCCGTCAACAATAGCTTTATAAACTTTCTCTGTTCTATTAATATTTATATCTGTACTAATAGCATTTTGAACTTTCAATACTGCTTTTTGTCGATTAAGTTTTATGTTCTTCTTAATTTGATTTTTCATTTTTGCTGCTGGTGTTCCTTCTTCTCTTGAATAAGTAAAAACACCAAGTCTATCGAACTTAAATTCATTAACAAAACTGAGTAATTGTTCAAAATCATCATCCGTTTCATCTGGGAAGCCAACTATCATAGTAGTTCTAATAACTATATCTTTAACACTTTTACGAAGCTTATTTAATACATAGCGAATCTCAGAAATATTTCCTCGTCTACCCATAAGTTTTAGAATTCTATCAGAGGCATGTTGTATAGGAATGTCCATGTACTTACATACTTTTGGATTTGATGCTATTTCAGATATTAAATCATCATCAATTTCCTCTGGATAGCAATATAATAACCGAATCCATTCAACTCCATTAATTTTTGATAGCTTCTGTATAAGTTCGGGTAACATTTTCTTGCCATATAAGTCTATTCCATATCTAGTAGTATCTTGAGCAACTAATATAATCTCCTTTGCTCCATTTTGAGCCAGAAGCTCAGCTTCCTTTATCAAAGCTTCAATTTTTCTACTCCTATAATTACCTCTTAAATATGGGATAATACAATATGTGCAGCGGTTATCACAGCCTTCAGATATCTTGAGATATACTGAATGCTTGCTAGAGGATATAATTCGTTTCTCGTCAAGATAATCAGTATCATCAAGCTTTCCATATGATACAGTTTTTTCACCTTTGTATGCTAGATTTATTACCTCAGCAATCTCTTTATAATTACCAGTACCAAGAACAGCATCAACTTCTGGTATTTCTTCAAGTATCTTATCCTTGTATCTTTCAGCCATACATCCTGTAACTATCAATACTTCACATTTTCTTTTCTTTTCCTCGGTCATCTCTAAAATAGTATTTATAGATTCTTGCTGTGCAGATTCGATAAATCCACAGGTATTAACTATCAAAATATTAGCATCTTCTTTGTTATTCACGATTTCATAATTTTCTTTTGATAGCATTCCAAGCATTATTTCACTATCTACTAAATTTTTGGGGCATCCTAAGGAAACAATGCCTATTTTTTTGTTCACTAAATATTCTCCTCAAATTTGGTTATGTTGTCATAACATATTATTTATTGAGTTTACCTTAAAAATTATAAACATTAAGTAAACTCTAATAAAAATTATTTAATAATATTTAGAAATTGTCAATGTCTTAAATTGATAATTTGCAAATAA
Organism: Bacillota bacterium; assembly: GCA_023391425.1. Taxonomy (GTDB): domain Bacteria; phylum Bacillota; class Clostridia; order Acetivibrionales; family DSM-1351; genus Ruminiclostridium. The sequence goes on from JAEWAX010000157.1 coordinate 31,351, forward strand.
TTTTATATTAAATTTTATATAGCTGTGAATAAATTAATCTTCTGGAAGGAATTTGCTGATTGCTTTAGAAATTTGTTGGTAACTAAACCCTCTATTTGCTAAAAAAGACCTCATCTTGTTAATACCTTTTTCATCAAAAGAAGTTTGTTTGGAAAATTTCTTTTTTATTAATTTAAATGCGATGTCATCTTCGTCTAGAGCCATTTCTTCAAATGCATTACAGATAATGTCATCAGGGATTCCTTTGTAATTTAATTCCATTGATAACATCTTTATAGACTTTGGTTGTAGCTTAGTTTTCTCAGTTATGTATTTAATAGCATATTGGTAATCATTTATGTAGTCTATTTCGATTAGGTTTTCAATTACTTTATTAATGGTTTCTTCCTCATATCCAAGTTCAAAAAGCTTTTGTTTTATCTCATAGGATGTTTTGAGTTTCAAAGCAAGGCACTTTACAGCCTGACTTTTTGCTGCATCATATACCTCATAAGTCATAATAAATTCTAAAGTCTCTGGTGTAATATTCTTGTCTTCATATAGGTCTAAAATTGAAATGCGTTTCAGCGGTAAACAAAAAGAGGTATTATCCTCAAGATATACCCTAGCCATTGAAGTATTATTTTTATTTTTTTCTATAGATGTAATAATCATAACTACTCCCTAGTTCTAAAAAAATATAACACTATAACTTCATAATCACTGGTATACTGGCACTACAATAGGTTTAATAATTTAAAACACTCAACCTAATAGTTTTACCAATATACCCCTGACTTCATGAAGCTAAATAGTTTTATTATATTCCTCTGTTTTTAACTATTACTCATTGTCCTCAATTTCACTATCTTCCATTTCAACATCTTCTGTATTTCCAGACGTTGCAACTACTGGAGTAAAATTGGCTCTAACTAATTTTTCGATTTCTGCGCAAAGTGCTGGATTATCTTTTAAGTATTGTTTAGAATTTTCTCTTCCCTGTCCTATACGTTGACCATTATATGAGAACCATGCACCGCTCTTATTTACAATATCCATATTAACAGCTATATCAAGGATGTTACCTTCTTTAGAAATACCTTCACCATAAACAATATCAAACTCAGCTTCTTTAAATGGAGGTGCAATCTTATTTTTAACAACCTTAACCCTTGTTCTATTACCTACTACTTCATTTCCCTGCTTGAGCGACTCTATTCTTCTAACATCAAGACGAACAGATGAATAGAACTTCAATGCTCTACCGCCTGGCGTAACCTCAGGGTTTCCGAACATAATTCCAACCTTCTCACGAAGTTGGTTAATAAATATCATAGTAGTTCTGGATTTACTTACAATACCAGCAAGCTTACGTAGTGCTTGAGACATAAGTCTAGCCTGTAAGCCAACATGAGAATCTCCCATTTCTCCATCTATTTCAGCTTTTGGAACAAGGGCTGCAACAGAGTCAACAACAATAATGTCAATGGCACCACTTCTCACAAGAGCTTCTGCTATTTCTAAAGCTTGCTCACCGGTATCAGGCTGAGATACTATCAAATTATCTATATCAACCCCAAGCTTTTTGGCATACTTAGGATCAAGAGCATGTTCGGCATCAATAAATGCAGCTTCTCCACCAGCCTTTTGAGCCTCTGCAATTACATGTAATGCAACTGTTGTCTTACCTGAGGATTCAGGTCCATAAACCTCAACAATTCTTCCTCTAGGTACGCCACCAATTCCGAGTGCTATATCAAGGCTCAATGAACCAGTAGGGATAAATTCAACATTCATATGCGCATTCTCGCCCAATTTCATAACTGAACCTTTACCGAATTGTTTTTCAATCTGACCCAAAGCCATTTCTAATGCTTTTTTCTTTTCTAACATGGGGTTTCCTCCTCACAATTATCGAACGTTTGTTCTTTTTAATTATATAGTCTTTTCTGTTTATAGTCAACTAATAAAATAAATATTTTTATTTTTATGCTCTCCTAAGCTTTCTAAAAATTTTATTTATTTTATCAAACATTTTATTTTTAACTGCTACTGCTTCATTAACTTTAAGCAGCAAAGTAAAGCCAAAGAATATCAGCGCACCAACAACAATTTCTATTCCCATAATTAGTATTTCTAAAAGCTTTGAATGCATAGAAAAAGTCTGAGTAAAATCGATAGGTAATGTTCTATTTACAAAGAATAGTGCAATGCCCATTATAACAGCGGCAGGCAAAAGCTTTCCAGTGTATTTTATAATGTTTTTCCACTTCATACCATTCATCTTCTTCGAAAGAGCATACATCATAATAACCATATAAACTACGCTTATTATTGAATACGACAAAGACACTCCTTTAGGTCCTAAATCGGTTATACGTACGAATATAGTACAGCACGCATAATTCAAAACCATTGAGACAATTCCTATATAAAGAGGCGTTTTTGTATCGTTGTTTGCATAAAAAGCTCTAGTCAGTAATGCCACCATTGATTGTGCTATCATTGCAGCAGTAAACATCACCAAAACCGCTCCAGCTAAAACTATTCTCGCGCTATCAATTTGTGATGACCATTTATATACCACGCTAATTAAAGGCTCTGCTAGTATCACAAATGCAATTGCTGAAGGTATTATGAAATAAAGTATTGTTTTAAATGCATTATTTAATATATCTTTAAATTCATCTACCTTTTTAAGAGCAAGCTTTTCAGACAAAGTTGGAAGAAGAGCAGTTCCCAGCCCCATTGCAAATATGCCATACGGCAACTGCCAAAGATCATTTGCGTTATAGTATGCGGTAATACCTCCGTCTCCTTTAAAAAGTGATACAAAATTCAGAGAGATTAGTATATTTATCTGAACAATTGCAGATGAAACCAACGAAGGAATTGCAAGCTTAAATAATTTTCTAAAGCCTGAATGCTTCCAAAATATTTTGGGTTTATAATATTTAAAATTTGGAAGAGCAAATGATACTTGTATAACAAGATAAATAATTGCACTTGCAAGTATTCCATATGCTATATATTTTACACCAAATCTACTTAAAACAAAAATACTTAGTGCAACACACACGTTATAAATCGAAGGACCATACGCTGCTGCAGCAAAACGCTGATACGAATTTAATACACCATTTGTCATTCCTACCAGCATCATAAAAGCAACTGATGGAAAAAGAATTCTTGTCAATTGGATTGTCAATTCTCTTTTTTCTCCAACAAGTCCATTAGCAGTCATTGATACTACCCAAGGAGCAAAAATAACACCCAAAATACATAGAACAAACATTGCTGCAAAAATTACATTTATAAAGGTTCCGACTGCTTTCCATCCATCCTCTTCTTCATCTCTTGCCAAATATCCTGATAATACAGGTATCAGCGCAGAGGCTATAGCACCACCAACTAGCAAATTATACATCAGGTCAGTAGTTCTAAATGCTGCTAGTAACGAATCTGATTGTGAAGCAGTAAGTAAGTTATTTATTAATATAGTTCTCAGATAGCCCGTTATTCTGCTTACTACCAAGGCTGACATTACAATTATAGCAGCAACAGTGATTTTCTTATTATTTGAACTCAAAATTAAATCCTCCTGACTGCACAAGCAACATAATGTTTATCCTACTTCTAAGTTTCAGCTGAAGTAAAAACTCCACCCAAAGCCAAGCATTTTGTTTATGCAGTCTACTGCCCTTGCAGTATTTATCTTTTGTTTTATTTTATACCACCAATATCAATTTGTAAGTCCATTACATGCCTTCTAATCATATCAAAAACATTCAATGCTGTAATTGTCCTAATTTTATTTCTATTTCCTGTAAGCCTAAGTTCTTTTGTAATAGTTCCTTTTTCAGATGCAAGACCCACATATACTAATCCAACTGGCTTTTCTAAAGTCCCTCCATCTGGCCCAGCTATTCCAGTAACAGAAACACCCATATCAGTTTTCAGCCTACTTCTTATTCCTTGGGCCATCTCAGCAGCTGTTTCACGGCTAACAGCCCCATACTTTTGCAAAGTTTGCTCCTTGACTCCTAAGAGTTCAGCTTTTGACTCATTTGAATAGGTCACTGCCCCACCAATATAAACCTTTGATATTCCAGGAATATTGGTAAGTGTCTCTGAAATAAGTCCTCCAGTACAGGATTCAGCAGTAGCAATAGTAATATTTTTATCAAGTAGAAGGTTTGCTACAACAGCATCTAAAGTTTGATCAGTATCTGAATATAAGCAAGCTCCAGTTCTTTTTTTAATTTCATCAATAACAGGTTTCAAAATTAAGTTTGCATCTTCTCCAGCTTTTACTTTTGCAGATACTCTTAAGGTTACCTCTCCCAATTTTGCATATGTTGCAATTGTAGGATTAGTTTGACCGTCTATCAAGTCTAAAATTAGTGTTTCCATAGCAGATTCACCTATGCCGAATACCCGCAAAAACTTTGACTCAATTGAAAAGGTACTTTTCTTTTTGAAATAAGGCATAACATAATCATTAAACATTGGCTTCATTTCTACTGGTGGTCCAGGTAGCATAACCACAACCTTATCACCATCTTCAATTATACAGCCTGGTGCAGTTCCATTATTATTTTTGAGTATTATACAATCCTCAGGCATATATGCTTGCTTCTCATTATTTAGTGTCATCTGTCTTCCTATTTTACTAAAATAATTCTTTAAATCTACAAAGCTCTCATCATCTAAAACAAGCTTTTTACCAAACACATGAGCAATAGTTTCTTTAGTTAAATCATCTTGAGTTGGGCCAAGACCTCCTGTCGTAATTACAACATCACATCTCTTTAATGCCAACTTTAGGCTTTCTTCCAACCTATCTGGATTATCTCCAACAACACTATGATAGTATACTCCTACTCCTACATCAGGTAGTTTTGAAGATATATATTGTGCATTTGTATTTGCAATCTGACCCATAAGCAGCTCAGTTCCTACTGCTAATATTTCTGCCTTCATCCTTCCATCCTCCATATTATTGCATAATAATAATTCATTTCAATGACTATTTAAATTGTATATGTATTTGAATTTGTATCAGTACTTGTACATTTAATTATCTAAATTGAAATATAAATATCTTTAATATTATATCAATACATAAGCAAAATAGTAATACTTATTCATAATTTAAGGATGATTATAATAATAAGATGATACAAATCATGACTAACGTGATTCCGCGTTAGTTTACACGTTTAATAACTTATTTGAATCAAATGATAAATAAAGAAATAAATTGAAGTGAAATCTAAAGATGTTAAATAATAGGTAAATTATACCATATAATTTGTATTATGCAAGTACTTTTTTTAACATCAGCCATTCCACCTATCAGCCTCTCTTAGTTTTTGCGTCCAATCGGGTCATTCTTAATTTATTCTGTATCTGACTTTCTAAACTTATATTTACACTGCTGTTTAACGGTTTCATATTCAATATATCATCTTCACCACCTAATTGTAAATCAACACTATGGTCAACACCGTTTCCTTATAGAACATAGTTGTGCTCATTAGCCTTTTTATATCTTGATGATGCATATGGCCAAATTTCCGATGGGCATAAGTCAAATTATAAATAAGTATATCTGCAAATATACCATTCTTATATAAAAAGTTATATAATACTTCTATACAGAGTTCTTTGATACAGGGATTTTTTTCTGCTGACTTAGAATATGATATATGTTTAGCATTTTACTAGATAATTTTTAAATACAAAGGAGGAATACTCATGAAAGCATTATTTATTGGTGGAACAGGAACCATCAGTTCTGCTATTTCAACAGCTTTGGTTAAACAGGGATGTGAATTGTATTTATTAAATCGTGGTAATAATAACGATAGAATTCCAGCAGGTGCAAAAATTTTAAAGGCTGATGTCAATGACGAGTCCTATGTTTCAGAGCTTATTAAAAATCTAAGTTTTGATGTTGTAGCGGATTTTATTGCTTTTTATCCCTCACAGATAGAACGCGATATTAGGCTATTTGCTGGTAAGATTAAACAATACATGTTTATTAGTTCTGCTTCTGCTTATCAGAAACCATTATCAGACTATCGTATAACTGAAGCTACACCTCTTTCAAATCCTTATTGGGAATATTCTCGTAACAAAATTGCGTGTGAAGAGGTATTACAATCAGAATATCGCAAAAATGGCTTTCCAATAACAATTGTAAGACCTAGTCACACATATGATGAGCGTTCAATACCTCTTGGAGTGCATGGTAATGCCGGCAGCTGGCAGGTTATAAAAAGAATGTTATCAAATAAACCTGTAATTATTCATGGAGACGGCACTTCATTGTGGACCTTAACACATAACAGTGATTTTGCTAAAGGCTTTATTGGTTTAATGGGTAATGTCCATGCAATCGGGGAGGCTGTTAATATAATCTCTGATGAAAGCCTTACTTGGAATCAGATTTACCAGATCATTGCATCTAGTTTAGGTGTTAAACTAAACGCTGTTCATATAGCCACAGATTATTTGGTGGCCAGTAGCAATTATGACTTTACTGGCTCGCTTCTTGGAGACAAAGCTAATACAGTAGTTTTTGACAACTCAAAGCTCAAACGCTTAGTACCTGATTTCACACCAACTGTGCGTTTTGATCAAGGTATTAAATCAGCTTTAGAATATATTCTTCTTCATAGCGAATTACAGAAAGACGATACAGAATTCGATATATGGTGTGATAAGGTTATAAAAAATTATAAGGCTTCAATTTCTTTATAATAAAAAATCAAGTTATAACTAATCAGATTTCATTGATTCTTTTGTCATATCAAATAGTATTACTCACTGGCACAAAGTTTTTATGTTTCTAGGACTATATAGGTGCTAATCGTCGGATAAGCAAAAAGTGCTGTAACATAATTATTATAATTATATCACAGCACTTATCTCATTTTTGTTACAAAAGAGCCAAATAAGAATAAACATCTAATTTAAAATTAATAACTTGTGGTCTTAACTATATACAACATATTTTTTCACTAGGAAGTATTTTAATATCACAATTTTTAAGTGTTTGTATAGCCTCATCAGGATTCTCAACCCTCAAAATAACAAAGGCTTCATTACCAGTTTTGCCAACAAAAGCATACATATATTCTATACTTATAGCGTTTTCCTGCAAAATATCTAGTGCCTTTGCTAGTCCTCCTGGCTTATCTTCAACACCAATTGCAATTACTTTAGTGCAGCTAACAGTAAACTCATGTTCGCTCAATGCCTTCTCAGCTTCTTTAGGCTTATTAACAATGAGTCTGAGAATACCAAAATCTGTAGTATCAGCTATAGATAATGCGCATATATCAATATTATTATCCGCTAATATCCTAGCCACTTCTGCCAAACGTCCTGACTTATTTTCTAAAAAAACAGAAATTTGTTCTACAAGCATGATTATGGCCTCCTTTATTTTAACTTCGCGGTGATACAAACCTCCTGCTCCTTGGCATGAGCTAAGTATCGCCAAACTCGAATTAATATACTCTCTTATCAATTACCCTTTTTGCTTTACCTTCACTTCGTTGGATTGATTTTGGTTCTACTAGCTTAATCTTCGCGCCAATTCCCAACGTACTTTGAATTTCCTTAGCAATTTTCCTTTCAATATCTTCAAGCTTCTTCACTTCATCAGAAAACAATAGTGGTGACAGTTCAACCTGTATCTCCAAAGTGTCCAAATTATCTTTTCTATCTACAATTAACATATAATGAGGAGCTGTCTCACCAATTGAAAGAAGTACACTTTCAACCTGAGATGGAAATACATTAACACCTCTTATTATAAGCATATCATCTGTTCTACCTGTAACCTTGCTCATTCTAACTTCTGTACGCCCACATTGGCATATATCATAGTTTAATGAGGATAGGTCTTTAGTTCTATATCGAATTAATGGTAAGCCTTCTTTAGTTATTGTTGTAAATACTATCTCACCCTGTGAACCAGCTGGTAAAACTTCTTCTGTTTCTGGATCGATAATTTCAGGTATAAAATGGTCCTCTGGAATATGCATACCGCACTGGCATTCACATTCACATGCTACACCTGGTCCTATTACCTCACTTAAACCATATATATCAAATGCTTTTATTTTCAGTCTATCTTCAATTTCTTTTCTCATATTTTCTGACCAAGGCTCAGCACCAAAAATACCTGCCTGTAGCTTTAGATCACTTCTCTTAATGCCTAATGCTTCCATTTCCTCTGCTAAATACAAAGCATATGAAGGAGTGCATGCAAGGTGTGTTGTTCCAAAATCCTTCATTAGTTCTAGCTGAAGCTTAGTATTACCTGAAGATGTAGGAATAACAGATGCTCCAATCTTCTCTCCACCATAGTGTGCACCAAGTCCACCTGTAAACAAGCCATATCCGTATGAAACCTGCAAAAAGGATTCTTTAGTTGCTCCCGCACCTGCTAATGTACGAGCTATGACCTCAGACCATACCTCTAGATCATCTTTAGTGTAGCCTACAACGGTTTTCTTGCCTGTAGTTCCAGATGAAGCATGAATTCTGATAATTTCACTCATTGGTGTTGCAAACAGTCCAAAAGGATAGTTATCTCTCAAATCCTGCTTATAAGTAAAAGGCAAATGTTTCAAATCATCCACTGACTTGATATCCCCTGGCAAAATACCTTTCTTATCCATCTTTGCTCTGTAGCTTGGCACATTGGTATATACCCTGTTTACTGTTTTGATGAGTCGCTCTGTCTGAACCTTTCTCATCTCGTCTCTGGACATGCATTCATACTTCTCATTCCAATAAGACATATTAAAATCCCCCCCAAGAATTGATGCTAGAAATCCTTAGAAAATAACTATACACTTTTAATTGGATATTATCACTTATAAATAGTTTATTACTTAAGGATTTCTTAGTTTATTATTTGCCAAACATCCCACCTTGGAATGGCTTTCAGGGTTTACTACATTCTGTGAGCCCCACACAAAAGCAATAGGCCAAAAATTAAATAACTTTACTTAATTATAGTTCTTCTGCGTACTAAATCTAATTAATACTTAAATATATTATTACTAAACATTATTTATACTGCATTTATGTTGCAATATATGCTGTATTTATACTATATTCGCTGCAAACTTAGCCCGTGCACAGTTTGCTTTTAGTATAAGTCAATATTTCTATAGTACAATCCTATTTTATTTATGATAATTATAACCTTCTTCAAAAGCCTTTAAATTTACATCTAAAACCTTTGCAGGTACCACTTCATGAATAGCCTCAATAAAGATATTTTTGTCTATTCCTATCAATCTTGCCATAACCCCGATAAGAACAATGTTTACAGCTTTTGTTGTTCCACAATCGCGCGCGATTTTAAGTGCATCCAATGAATAAACACGATGTGAATCCTTAAGTGTAGCAATAATATTTTCTGGATATTTTGCTTTACCAATAATAACTGGCATTGGATCTATTTCCTGTTCATTAATTATCATTTTACCATCTTTACTCAGTTGGTCAACATATCTAAGAGCCTCTAAACTCTCAAACGCCATTATTAAGTCTGCTTCTCCCTTTTCAATTAATGGAGAGTATACCTTTTTACCGAATTTTACGTAAGTTACAACACTTCCGCCTCTTTGAGACATACCATGCACTTCAGATACCTTAACATCAAAATTCATTTTTAATGCAACATTACCCAGTATTCTACTAGCAAGAAGGGTACCTTGCCCACCAACTCCAACAATTAAAATATTTAACTTTTCCATATTATTCACCACCCTTTTCAATAGCATTAAAGCTACAAACTTTTGTACAAAGCTTACAACCAACACAAAGTGCAGGGTCTATTTCTAGATGCTCTCCCTTATCAACTATCGCAGGGCACCCAATTTTCATACACATTTTGCATTTTTTACATTTATCTTGAGATATCTTTTGAGCACCTTCATATTTTACATTTTTAAGAAGTGCACATGGTCTTTGTGAAATAATTACTGATGGTTCATCAACCTCAGTTTCTCTTTTTACTACATTCTCAAACTCTTTGACATTGAAAGGATCTACTACAGTAACTCTTTCAATTCCAACTGCCTTACAAAGCAGCTCAAGATCAACCTGTTTTGTTGGTTCTCCCTTAATTGTAAAACCAGTTGTAGGATTTTGTTGATGTCCAGTCATACCAGTAATTGAATTGTCAAGAATTAGTACTGTTGAATTACCTTTGTTATATACAATATCAATTAAACCTGTGATACCAGAATGTATAAAGGTTGAGTCACCAAGAATAGCAACTGTTTTCTTTCTAAACTCTGCACCACGTGCTTTTTCCATTCCATGAGCAACACCAATGCTAGCGCCCATACATACACACGTATCAATACTTTCGTTTGGCGCCAATGCACCAAGTGTGTAGCAACCGATATCTCCACTAACATATAACTTCAATTTTTTAAGTACATAGAACATACCTCTATGAGGGCACCCAGGGCACATTACTGGAGGTCTAACAGGTACCGGCTGATTTGATATTTCTGTAGTCTCAATCTTTTTACCCAATAGCTTTTCAGAAATAATCTGTGCACTTAATTCTCCAATAACAGGCAGCTTTTCTTTTCCTATAACCTTTATACCCATTGCAAGTATTTGTTCTTCGAAAAAGGGTTCAAGCTCTTCAACAACATAAAGTGTCTTTACCTTTTCAGAGAAATTAGCAATAAGCTTTTCAGGTATTGGGTAAACCATACCAATCTTTAATATAGATGCATTTGGCATAGCTTCTTTTACATATTGGTAGGAAATACCGCTTGTGATTACACCAACTTCACTGCTATCCATTTCTACGATATTAAGGTCACTTTGATTTGAAAATTCTTTTAAGTCAGCCATTCTCTTTTCAACTACAACATGTCTCTTCCTAGCCATAGCCGGCATCATAACATATTTATTAGCGTCTTTAACATATTCTTTGAGTTGATAATTTTCTTTATCACATAGCTCAACAGAACTTTGCGAATGCGCTACTCTGGTTGAAAGACGAACAATTACCGGACAGTCAAATTGCTCACTAATTGAAAACGCCTTTTTGACAAATTCCTTACACTCCTGGCTATCAGAAGGCTCTAACATTGGAACCTTAGAAGCTCTAGCATAATTTCTGCTATCCTGTTCATTCTGTGAGCTATGCATTCCAGGATCGTCAGCAACCATTATTACTAACCCACCATTTACACCTGTATAAGAAACTGTAAATAGTGGATCTGCTGCAACATTAAGTCCAACGTGCTTCATAGCACAAATTGATCTTGCCCCTCCAAAGGATGCACCTATAGCAACTTCCATTGCTACTTTTTCATTTGGTGACCATTCAGAATATATTTCGCTATATTGTTTTGCAATAGTCTCAGTAATCTCTGTACTAGGCGTACCAGGATAAGCGGCTGCAACCGAGCAACCAGCCTCATATGCGCCTCTTGCTACAGCTTCATTGCCAAGCATGAGTTTCTTCATTTTAACTCCCCCATATATTTATCTTTATATTAAAAATACTTTATAACATTACTAAACTTATGTTCCATAATATTATAAAGTATTCTATTTATAAAGTAAATGAAGAAATTGCTAGCTTGTCTGGTTTTGTTAAAAATAATCTTTTTTGGCTGGGGACATTGAGGAGAAACCATTTGATTTGGTAAACAAAAGCCTTATAAAGTAATAAAACAATGAATAAAATTTAAAGCTTTAATCGCTTTCATGTTATGAACCGTTCAAAATCTAAAGTATTCTCCCTACTTTTCATGCTATAAGGGTACAAAGGCTATTAGTACCTATTTAATATTTGGGACTCTAGGCTGATGGAACCCCCAAGTACAAGCTGGTTTTATTCCACCTATTAATACCAAAAGGTATAAAAGGCTTGACAAAATAGTATAAATAAATAATTTCATAGTTACCACCTCCTATAATTTTAACCTATTTATGCTTGTCCGTTTGATTTTCTCTATATAGACTGTCTGCAACCTCCTCAATGCCTATGCCAATTTCGTTTAGTTCCCACCTAATATTACCACAATTTCCGACATTTGTATACATTTCTATTTTATTCAACAAGTTTAATAGTTTCTGAGTTGCAATTTTTTTATCCTTAGTTTCCCTATTTTTCATATAGTAAGAGCTCCACACGAACCCAGAAATATTTAAAATAGGAAACAAAACAACACCAATAACGATAATAATTTGATAATTGAATGGAACAGTTTTTAGCACTTTATCACACACAATTACTTTATACATTATAAGTAAAAACATAAGATTAAAAGCCACAAATAAAGAGAATATGGCTGTTGATATAAAATTTGATAGTATAGGCTTAAGCAGCTTCCCTTTCAGCAAGGTACGCTTCCTACAAACAAAGTATAGAAGTATTGAGTATTGTAATAATCTAGATGGTAATGATAACATAAAATATAGTAAAAAATTGCTATCTACCTCTACCATAGTTAAATTAGCACCATATAATACAAATGGAATATATAAAAATTCTGTGAGTCCTATCGTCAGAGAACCTATCATCATGAATATAAAGGCTTTTGCCATCCATTTTAAAGCACTTGCATCCCCGAAAACATCATTAGTAAGTACTATAATTACATAAAAAACAATATAATGCACATATGGGAAAAAGCCATAATCCAAGCCCATATATTTCAAAATATTCGTTAGTAAAGCAACTACAACAGTTGGTAGAAATACTCTAATGTAATCAAACTTATTAATAAGCCTTTTACATTCAGGCTCTTTCCAATATTCAAACTCCCCAACTAATATTAATGTTAACATTACCCAATAAAATTCTTCCGGAATTGAGACAAATATTGTCTTCATTAGTATTTCTTGCAACGCATTATACTGAAGCAAATTATCCAACATTAATAAATAGACCTCCAAAATCAATATAGTGTAAAAAGCAATTAATTGTAAATTTTTTCTATTTTTATTTACATTTTAATACATTCCTGGATGTTTGTAAACAGCAAAGGCTATTTTACTCATCATATATAATCTCAAATTTTACCCTATCATAAATATCCTTCACATTTTTAGGGTTCATGTAAGGTGAAAGTATCATTAATTCAATGGTATTTATTCTGTACTTTTTATTTCTTCTACCCTCTTTAGGGTACAATTCAAAATCAACAATATTTCTAAGAATTAAAGGAACCATTATCCCTCTACTGCTTAGAAAATTTAATTCAAGTTTCTCTATTTTAGAATCATACTGGCTAGTCCAGTAAGGATTGTAACCAATAGCAATTAATTTACCATCTATTCCAAGATCGATACTTCTAATAGTATTTTGGTTTTTGAGCATATTGGAAAAAATACTTTTTAACATATCAATTTCTTTATAATTCAAGCACAATTCCCCCTTAGTGATGCTTTTAGCGTCTAAAGTATAATATGATTTGTAAACATATTATGTTACAGACTAATAATTATAGCTAAACTGTATGCATTGTATTAAACCAGCTTAATAAATAGCTTTTACTTACAAAGGTAAAAAAATGGGACAATAATCTGTTTTATCATAGTAATTCGTAACAATGTTTTTAAATAAAAACATGGACATAATATATTTATATATATCAATTTATGATATAATTCTATAAAGAAAACTTGGCATGTGCCGAGCCATCGGCGAAGGCAGACGCCTAGTTGCACTTATACTTGAAAAGTATAAAAATATACAAATTATATGCTAATGAGGTCTAATAATGAATACTAGAAAATTTACTTATATAACTACAATAGTTGTGGGAGCCTTTCTTTTTGTACTTGGAACAGTATTTCTCTTTTATATAAACAATATAGTTCCTGAAAGTGGAACTAATCCACTTACCGGCATACTTGACGGTCTTAACGGTGCCAAGAAAAATGAGCCTATGAATTTTCTTTTACTTGTTGGAGATAAAGCAAGTGGCAATACAGATTCTATGCTTGTAGCTAATTACAATCCTAACGCAAACCAAATAAGTATCGTTACAATTCCTAGAGATACCAAGGTCAAAATAGAACATAGTACTGTTCCAAAAATTAATTCTGCTTATGCTGCAGGTGGGCGTGAGCATAAAGGTGCTACTTATGCTTCTGAAATAGTGAGCAATTTGACAGGAATAAATATTAATTATTATGTACATGTAAATATCTCTTCTATTAAAAAAATTACTGACATGTTAGGTGGCGTTTACTTTGATGTTCCAGCTGACCTAAGATACGATGACCCTACACAGGATCTGCATATTGATTTAGAAAAAGGTTACCAGCTATTAAATGGCGATAAGGTTGAACAATTGCTAAGGTTCAGAAAGGCTGATTCAAGCAAGTACACTAAAGCAGAGTTGACAGAGTTGAAAAAATACTACGATGGAAGTGATATCAAAAGAACTGAAATGCAAGTTAAGTTTATTAAAGAATTTATGAGTCAAAAGCTTAAAATTCAGTATCTACAAGATTTTAATTCTGTAATAAACTATGCTTTTCAAAATATTGTTACAAATATGACTTTAACTGATGCACTTAAGCTTACAAGTGGTGTTTTAAAAATTTCAACTGATAATTTTAACTCTTTTAGATTAGATGGCGAGGATAAGGTTATAAGTGGTGGCTGGTACTATGTTTACAATGGTAAAATGATTAATATCGACTCAAAAGAGGCATTGCCTTCAGAAGAAGTGGTTAATCAATATTTTTATTCTGCTAATGGAATTGCTACTCCTTCAGGAGAACTTTTTGTACCGGACGAAGATTCTGAGGATTCTGAACCTTCAACTATTCCCAAGAAGCCCATAACTAAAAAGAAAAATCCTTCAAACTCTCAAACAGATATAAAACCTAATGGAAAAGATAAGCCATAAAGACTCCTAATACACGTAACAAAGAATGGCACTGAAAAAGTACAGAATATTTTTCACGATAAATCTTGTGCTCGCAGAATAATGAGGGCACATATTGCATTAGCCATTTCTGATTTACTACAGATAAAACCACACGACTTTTCAAAATACCCTATATTTCTCTTATCCCCCTCGAAAAAACCTGATAGAACTTGATTTACAGCGCATCCAGTTTTTCCATACTCAATTATCTACTCAAATTATGCTTTTAAAGCCTATATACTCTTTGACAATCTATAGTCTTCACTAATCTTTACAGACACATCTGGATGATGATATCTAGTAATCTCTTTTCCCATATTCTTATATGAAATAACCTGCTTCGAACAATAGTGAAAGCATGCCATACAGCTTTCACAATGATGCTGCCATGAAGGCTTTTTGTCTACTATTTCAATATTAGATACTGGACATATTCTCTTGCACAAACCGCAACCTGTACAATCATCCGATACTGTAAAGAATTTATCATCGCTATTCGTAGAATTTACGAATGGATTATTTCTTATTTCTACCATAAACTTAATTAGTTCTCTATCAAAATATTTCTCTGATAGCTGAACCTTATCTAATATCTTCTCAAGTTTAATTTTAGCTTTTTCTAATAATGGTCCCTGTTTTTCTTTGGGACACACACTTGCAAGTATAAAATCGTTCATCGGCATCTGAATATAGCAGCCCATATTCAAGGAGAGATTTTTCTTTGCAAGATGCTTCTTAACTTGCTTTATTGCTCCACCTTTTATATTCCATCCCATTGTACAAATCATATAAATATATGATGGATTCTTTATTGTTAACTTATCAATAAACTCATGAACAATTTTTGGAAGTCCAATATAATACAATGGAAATGCAAACCCTATCTTATCAGCATCGCATACAATCTCATTCTGCTCTACCAATTTATTAGTTATAGCATATACTGTTGCACCTTGCGCCTCTAATTTCTTTGGAACACTCATAGAATTTCCTGTTCCACTAAAATAATAAACAACATGTTTCATATACATTTCCTCCTAATCGTTTTCTACTATAGAAGCCAAACCAAATATATGATATTTTGTAACCTGCTTTAATTCGCGAAGGTAAGTTTCTTCATTAGCATCCATATTTAAAATATCTAAATAAAGTCCAATCAAACCTTTAAACAAAAGAGCAATTGTTGGTCTTAAGGCTTCTTTTTTTTCTTCTTCTTTTACAAAATGATTTAAAAATGTCTGTACCCAGAATTCAAAAAATTCTTTTCTGAACAGGTTACTCTTTTCACTCTTTGTACATTTGATTAAAACTATAAACTTAAGTTTGTTTTCTATAATTGCTTTTAAAAACTGTTCTGAATAATTTAAGTATTCTTTATTTTGACTCTGTTCACGTATAGTGTCTGACTTACCTGCTGTAAGCTTAGTGAATATCTCAGTTCGAATATTTGCAATAAATGAGCTCGTAATAATTTCGTTTAATATATCTTCCTTACCTTTAAAATATCTATACACATTACCAACTGACACACCTGCTGCCTTAGCAACATCAGCTATCGAAGCCTCGTCATATCCCTTCTTAGCAAAAAGTAATAGGGCCTTGTCTATTATTTCATTTCTTACAGATTCTTTTTGTATTTGTGGCATTTTAGACATCTCCTATTTTAAAAGTGAATACTTTATTCACTTTTAAAATAACACTAAAATATGTCTATGTCAATAACATTTTATTAAAATATGGAAAAGGGTGATGAAATGATAGGAAAAAGTAGTGCTCATAAGATGCATATATTAGTGCAAAAAAAACCCCTTGAAAATCAAGGGGTTTCGTAAGTGCAAGACGGGATATTCGAACAAATCCTAACATACAAAAGTACTGCAAATAGGAGGGTTGCGACTTCCGTTATTCATCTGCACACATACTTGCACACAAAGATTACTTTGAGTTAGATTACAATAACGAGCTGTCCCTTTGTGGTAACAAGTACCACCAAAACTCGATTACTTCCTTACTGCTTATTGTGAATAAGTTTTAACATAATTGGTTTAGTATCTCTTGTGGATTGACTTGAGAAAAGGCACTAATATATTGAGCGCTTACTGTTCTCATAACTTATTTCTTTAATATAACCCCTTTAATAGAAGCATCAATGTTATCAATAAATGTCTTTGCATCCTTATCACTACCCACAACATCTCCATAATGAATTGGAACTACTACAAGAGGTTTTATAATATTTGCAGCCTTGGCAGCTTCTAATGCATCCATGGTATAAGTACCACCTACTGGCAAAAATGCAACATCTACATTCAAATCTTTCATTTCAGGTAAAATATCGGTATCTCCTGCTAAATAGTAGCTTGTGTTATTAATATTAAGAATATAGCCAACCCAATTAGAATCTTTCTTGTGGAAATCCTTGTTTGTATTATAGGCTGGAACAGTTCTAAATTGTAATCCATTCATTGTGTAACTCTCGTTAGGTGCTACTGTAATAATATTTTGGAAACCTTCCTTTACTAAACTCTCCACTCCATCTGTAGTAATAACAAACTTCGTAGAAGCTTTAGCAATCTTTTTTATGTCTGCAACAGAAAAATGGTCTCCGTGAGTATGTGTAATAAATATGATATCTGCATCTTTTGGTTCTCCGGTGATACCATATGGATCTGCGTATATTGTCTTATCAGCTACAATCTTAATTGCTGAGTTTTTTATAGCACTAACATTATTCAATAAACTCTTTAATTGAACTCCTGTGATTTTCTTGTCGAGCAAGGAAATAAATGTTCTTGCATCTTGTGTTGTACCAACAACATCACCAAAATGAACTGGAACTGCAACCTTAGGTTTTATTATATTTGCTGCGTTTGCAGCTTCCTTTGCATCCATAGTATAGGTGCCGCCAACAGGTAGAAATGCTACATCGGCTTTAATTGTCTTCATTTCTGGTATGACATCGGTGTCACCGGCAATATAGTAATTCGTTGAATTCATCATTACATTGTAACCAACCCATTGACTATCTTTTTTATGAAATTCTTTGTTTGTATTATAAGAAGCTATAGTTTGGAACTTGATTCCGTTTACTGTATATTCTTTGCCTGGCGCTACAGTAACGATATTCTTTAATCCTGCTTCCTTTGCCTGTTTTTCTCCGTCTGCTGTAATTACTAAGGTTCCGCCCTTCTTCATAACCTTTTGGATTTCACTGATAGCAAAATGATCTCCATGCGTATGTGTTATGAATACAATATCTCCATCCTGTGGATTACCTTCAATTGCATATGGATCAAAATAAATTGTCTTTTCCCCCTCAATTCGTACGGTGGATTGTTTCATACAACTTACGCCCTCCAAGTAATCCTTTGAAGTTTTATTTTTTTCAGCAGCGTTTACCTGTGTTGGTGCAATACTAGAAAAAAATACGGTGCATAGCATTAAAAATGCCAGTAAAAATGATAATTTTTTTTTCATTTTTTTGTCTCCTCCAATCATTTGATAAACTAATAATAGTATTTTTATGCTATCTTATGAATTGCAAATTATCAGTTAAACCTCGACTATTATCAGTTTATCGAAATAACTTCCACGAACTTTCTCTCTTAAAGGAGACATCTTTATTAATGTAGAAGGATATTATAGTTATTTCTATACTCCGAAGGATTAAAATTTGTATACTTCTTAAATGTTCGGTTAAAATGGGCTACATCCGTAAACCCAACTCGATACATGACTTCTGAGATAGGAATTGAGGTATCTCTCAACATACCAGAGGCTAGATTAACTCTTAATTTAATCAGGCATTGAATTACAGAGTCCCCAACCTCCTCATTAAATTTTTTGGTCAGGGTTGTTCTGTCAATGTTGAATCCCTTTACCAATTCTGGGACTGTTATCTTTTTGCTGTAGTTACTATAAAGATAAAGTATAACCCTCTCCACCTCCTCGGAGTAACCTGAATCGAATATACTCTGGTTCTGTTCTTTCATAAATTGACATTGCTCAACTAAAAAAAGGATTTCCATGAGAAAAGAGCGACTTCTGCAAGGCCAGTAATAGTCAGGCTGGCTCTCAAGTTGTTCCGATAATTGATCAAATAATTGAGTCATTCTTTTTGCTGTTGCCATAGATAGATTGGTTCTTCCATTACGATACTTGTTTCTTTCAAAAAATATTCTGAACCAATTACGATCACGTCTGTCTGTTAGCGTAAATTGTTCTGAATCATGTCGCAAGTTATCATAAGTAAATTTGTTATTGATGTATTCAGGGCTAAAGTAGATTGATCGCGATTCTATATTTGATCCTTTTGTAATCTGTGGAATTTCACCCTCATGAAAGCAAAATAGCAAAGGACCCATAAATAGCTCTTTATGTCCATTATATGTAATGCTACCAGACCCTTGTTCTATGAAAAGAATGTGATATTTCTTTTCATTACACTCAAAATCATCTCTGTTTTTATAAACGCATACCTGTATAACTTTAGTTTTTTCTTTATCAACTGTAACCATATTCTGCTCCTTCAAATCTCAATAGTCTCGGTTCATTACTACTTGTCCTTGAGTATCCTAGCTATGGCGATGCCACTTGGCTCCTTGAGTTATAATGACTTCTTTTGTATGCCACCTATGGTGAATCAATGGCAAAATTATTATAACAAGAATGAATGTAAAAATCTATTAAAATACATATTCACCAGATAGAAAAGCCTAGTCGAGGATATACGAAAAATCCTCAGAGACCTTGATTTTTCAAGATTCTGAGGAAATAAGTTAAGCATAAGACGGGATTTGAACTCGCCACCCATTTGTTACGATATCTACCGACTCAGGCCATATCAACATGTAACAAGAGACACTATCCTTACAAGATAATGCCTCTCCTGTTGTTTTCCGTATATGACCCTGGATAATGATTTCTAAGATTCTGAGGGATTAACATCCCTCACAATCTAAGAACTCTATTTGCCCGATGTCTAGCGCCACTAATCCTCGCCTACTACTTGCGAGTATAAGTGGCGCTATGACCCTGGATAATGATTTCTAAGATTCTGAGGGATTAACATCCCTCACAATCTAAGAACTCTATTTATGTCTAGGTGATCTTTTTACTAGTACAGCTGCTTTCGTAATTGCTGCTATAACGTCAACTTCAAACTGATTTTTAAGAGAATTCACTTTGGAGTATAATTCACCTTTTTCAGTAGCAATATACTTTGGTGGCAAATCATTCAGAGCAATAGCGGCTATATCCATAACACATGAATCACATTTGCACATATTAATATCGTCAAGAACATCATCCATTAAGTTGAGAACTACTTCTTCCATGTAATTTTTTATCGTTACCATCTCAATCCCCCTATTCAAAATCATTCACCATGATTTTACATCCTGATATCAATAAATTCATATTGAATTGATATCAGTTAATCCAGAATAATACCAACGTATGTATTCGTTATAAATCTTATAAATCCTCTAAATTATTTATAAGATTTAATAATTCTAATGATTGCTGCTTATTTACCGTTTTCCCTGTCCAGATTTCAAAAGCTGAAACACCTTGGTTTATTAGCATGCCAAAGCCATTTCTTGTTTTACAACCATAGTTCTCCGCTTGTTCTAAAAATTTTGTCTTTTTAGGGCTATAAATTACATCATATACCAACTGATTCTTGTCAAAAACGAATTTAAAATCAAAAGGTGTAGAGTTAAGATATGTACTCATTCCAGCTGGTGTTGTATTTATAACAATCTTGCTACTTTGAATTTCAACTGAAAACTGTGATGAGCTGGGATCAGTGTAGCTAACAACATTACCATAATTATTCTTTACCAGATCAACAATGTTCTGTGCATGCTGCTGCGTCCGGTTTGCTATAGTCAAATGCTGTATACCTTCTGCAGCCAACTTTATCGCCAAAGCCCTTGCCGTTCCACCAGCACCTAGTAACAATACTCTTTTACCTTTGAAGTTTGTATTAAACCCATCTTTGAAATCCCTTACAAAGCCTTCAGCATCAGTATTATAACCTTTTAACTTACCACTAATATTTTTAACTGTATTAACTGCGCCCATAAGTAATGCATCGTTTGAAATATCATCTAAATATTTAATAATATCTTTCTTATATGGAACCGTTACATTGAAGCCAACAAAATTCTGAGCCTTTAATCCATTTACTGCATTTTCTAAACAACCCTTATTCACAAGTATAGGAACGTAAATAGCATTTATATTAAACTGGTTGAAAAGCGTATTATGAATAAATGGAGATTTAGTATGTTCTACCGGGTCTCCTAACAATCCAAAAAGTTCTGTTTTACCATTAACTACACTAACGACATCCATTGCAAGCCTCCTCTTTAGCTTCCTGAAAAATATACATATTTATATATAGTTCAAGTATTACTGCTTAAACCTATTTTTCTCAATCTGCAATCTATTTTTCTTCCACTCTGCTCTTCTATTTATTCTATCCTCTAGCTTTCTATTAAAACTACTAAGAACTAACTTTTCAGGCCATCTTTTTAACCTAACATACAAAATCTCTTTTTTATCTATAGGCTTTACAAGAATAGTAAACATGTTGGCTTTGTTACCACCATGAATATCTGTAAAAATTTGATCCCCAACTACAGCTATGTTTTCAGGTTCAAGTTTCATCTCATTTGCTGCCTTCAAGAAAGCCTTGCCTGCAGGCTTATATGCCCTGTGAATTGCAGTGACATCAATCTTTTTATTAAACCTAAGTACACGCTTTTTAGCTGCATTTGATAATATACATACTTTAAAACCCTTGCTCTTTAGTTCTGCTATCCAAGAAATTGCATTTTCATCAGCATCCTTACTATGCATAGGAACAAGTGTATTATCAATATCTAAAATTAAGCCTTGTATGCCTCTATTTTTAAGCATTTCAAGGTCAATATGCCTTATACTGTCACAATACAAATCGGGATAATATTTTTCAATCATTTTACTAAAATCCTCCACCTTAATCTCTCATATGATAACAAATGTAGTGTTTTTATACAACCTTTTGGAGCAAACTTCTTCACAATACTTTTTAATGTACTAGTGACGTAACGCCGCTTTTCCCAAACTTATAGAATTGAGTTGATAAGCAGCGGTAGATATCAGATAACGTATTGAATGGTAAAGCTATTCAAAGCTCAACAACTTATTATCTAGGCATAATTGTAAATCAAGAGTTTTTTGCTGTCCATTAATGAATTTGATTTCTATAGTGTGTCTCTCTTTGGTATTCTCATTAATCGCAACAACTATACCCTTTCCGAATTTTGTATGCCGTACAATAAAACCCTCTCCTATACCATCTATTATGTCCTTTTGAATAAGTTGTACAACCTCATTTACGAAAACAGAACGAAGTACTTTTTGGTTATTTATTAATTTAGGGAATAACAAGTATAGTTCATATCTTGCTCTAGTCATACCAACGTAGAAAAGCCTTCTTTCCTCCTCCAACATATACTTATCCTTATTTTCGGAAGCCTTTTCTAAAGCCTTATCTCCAGGAATTTCACTATTAGTCAGATCAATCATGAATACACAATCAAACTCCAAACCCTTAGAGGAGTGAAAGGTGCTAAGTGTTATATATCTTGGCTTTTGCATTGGCTGTACCGGCTTTTGCATTGATTTTTGCATTGGCTTTTCACTTGTTGTCCCTTCAAATAATTTATCCAACTCTTGCAGCCTAACTAAGAAGGATGATATTGTCTCACAGCAAGTAGATATTTCCTGTAAAATGTCAAATAGCTTTATCAAATATTCAAAGGACAAGCCAACAAACTCGCAATATTCTTTAATACTATCTAAGTAATTAAAATTATTCTTTATATATTCCAGTGCAGACAAGGGTCTCTTTTTTGATAATGAAATGAATTCTAGTTTTAGCTCTGATAACGTATCAATCTGAAATTGCTTCAAATCAACATTTTTCATAATTGAATCAATTACTGATTCATTAGTGCTACCTACTGCTGCTTCCAGCATTGATTTTGATATATACCGATTCATCCTGTAATAAATCTTCGAAAAGGCTTCAATATCATGCTGATCAAGAGCAAACATCAAGAAAGCTACTACCTCCTGTACCAACCAATGCTTAAAGAAAAATAACTTGTTCTGCTTTATCTTGAATGGGATTTCGTTTCTATCCAAAATATCCGCAATGAGAATTGATGATAAATTATTTCGGTAAAGTATTGCAATATCTTGACATTTATTCTCAGATAGGTTCTTTTTTATCCTGTCTAAAATAAATTCTAATTGAGCATGCTCATCCTCTGGACTAAGAATAACAGGATCAGACTTAGTTTTATTTATAGTTGTGTGATTCTTATCAAATCTATTTTTATTCTTTTTAATGAACGTACTACTTAGCTCAACTAAATTACTAGAAGATCGATAATTATTCTCTAAACGAAATATATTACAATTTTTAAATTGTTTCTCAATGTCCAATATATATTGAGGTTCTGCGCCCCTAAACCCGTAAATTGACTGATCATCATCAGCTACGATAAAGAAGTTGTTATTTTCGTTTATCAAAAGCTTTAAAATTTCAAACTGGATTTTCGATAAATCCTGTCCCTCATCTACTTGTATATATTTATAATTATTCCTATAATAATTTAAAATATCAGGGCACCTTGTCAATATAGTATAGGCATAGGTCAGCATATCATCAAAATCTATCATTAGGTTATTCTTCTTATAATCTTCGTATGCCTTATAAACCTGTGTAAATTTTTTAGAGCTGAATGTAATTGCATCAAAATTCTTAATCATTTTATTCTTTACATAGCCTATTTCGTTTATTAAGTTTTCCAGCTCATCATCATTTATTTTAGTGTTATTTATATCAAAATATATTTCCTTTAGTAAATGCTTTTTGTTAACCTCTTCATCGTTACCCTCAATACGTCTCAGCCTCTGACCCTTCATATTTTCATAGTCTCTGACTACCCTATTACAAAAGCTATGTAGTGTTGCAAAATGCACCTTTATATTCATTTCACTGCCATATAGCCTATAAAACCGGCTTTCCATTTCAAGCTGTGCAGCCTTATTAAAGGTTAAAGTGAGAATGTTCTGAGGTTTAACGCCAACTTTAAAGATCAAGTACGCAGCTCTTGCGGTTATTACTGTAGTTTTACCAGAACCCGGGCCTGCAAGTATCAGTGCAGGTCCATTGACATGAGCTACCGCTTTCTTCTGTTGAGCATTCAAATTTATATTATTATTTTTAAGTGTATCAAAAAAATCCACGAATTATCCGTCCTAGCCTAGTTTAATGTATTTAGAAGCCTGCGAGTATTGCAAACCTAATGGGATAAAGTACATTTTACATTATTTCAGTGTTCCTTGTCCCCAAAACTGCTCCAGTTTTATTTCTAAATCCTGTACATTTCTTACTCTCAAATTATGTTCCCAATGCTTTGGAAATAGACATTTATAATCATAATTAGAAAATCTCTCATCCACTAATAATACCATACCAATATCATTTTCTGAACGAATTACCCTTCCAGATGCTTGTAGTACCTTGTTCATACCAGGATACATATATGCATTTTCATAACCCATACCATTCTTCTGTTGAAAATAATTCATAATTATATCCTGCTCAGCACTCACTTGTGGAAGTCCAACACCTACAATAATCGCTCCAATAAGTCTATCACCTTTTAAATCAATTCCTTCTGAAAATATACCTCCCAACACACTAAAACATACAAGGTTTTCTGTTGTGTTTGGTTTGAATTTGTTGAGGAAGTTTTCTCTTTCCTCTTCCGACATTGTGCTTTGTTGAAGCATTGTCTCAATATTGGGGTATTTCTCTATAAATCTTGTGTATACTTCGTTCATATATTTATACGACGGAAAATACACCATATAGTTTCCAAGCTTTTTTTCAATGGCAACCTTAATAATTTCTACAATTTTATCATAGCTATTCTCACGATTTTTATATTTAGTAGATATATTGTCCTCGATAAGCAAACAGAGGTTTTTATTCTCAAAGGGTGACATCAGATTTATGTTGTAGTCCTCTTTGTCGCCACCTAAAATATCCATAAAGTAATTAATTGGTGTTAGTGTTGCAGAAAAAAATATCGCTGTCTTACCTCTCTTGATAGCATCTGCTAATAAGTAAGATGGATCAATACAAAAAAGCTTTACTCGTACTTCGTTTGATTTAGCATCTATAAAGGTCACATATCTTTCATCATAAAACTCTGATATTTTTGTGAAGGAAATCGAGTTAAAATATACCTCCAACACTTGATCAAAGCCTT
>JAEWAX010000053.1 GCA_023391425.1 Bacillota bacterium
TATCTACGATGAAGTTGTTGTAAAGGCAGAGGATTTGGACTCTATTAAATTAACAAATCACGGAATAAGAAATAAAAATAATCATGGCTATATCGAACCAAAAGAAGTTGAAATTACAGATAAAGCGATAATTAATGAGCTTTTAATTTTAACAATGGATGCAACAAATCGATACAATCCTAATGAACCTGACTATATGATTGAATTTGTTCAACAACGTAGCTCAAATGGGTTCAGTTTTTCAGTAGACTTTGATAAGGTTTCGCCAGAATTGCAGAGTTACATAGATAAAATCAAGTAAACTTGGCTTGTGGCGAGCCTCTGGAGAAGGCAGAAGCTTAGTATCACTTATTACGAGCTGTAGGCGAAGGCATAAGCTTAGTTGCACTTATACTTGTAAGTTATAAAGTAAACTTGGCTCGTGGTGAGCCGCAGGCTAAAACAGAAGCTTAGTTGCACTTATACTTGTAAGGGAATAGGTAAAGATAACAAGTGTATAATTCACTTTAATAAACACCTTTTTATGGGCTCGAGATAGCACATTTTTATTACTGGATTGATTTTAGTTATTTATTTATAAAAACTGTATGGATAGTATTAGTCATCCATACAGTTTTTTAATATTTTAACTTTCGCACTTTCCTACTACCTTACTCCTTGACAGGAGCTCTTCTCACCAGGAAATATGCTAAGCCTGAGAGTAATGCAATACCTACCACAAGAGATATTTCAGCAATAAATGGATTGTGGTTTACTCCTGCTAATGTAAAAAATAGCCTTCCAATCCATCTAATTATTTTTCCATCATTGAACATTTGATCTATTGCAGGTAGAATATTTAGAATCAAAGCAACAAAACCAACAGATACAATTATTTTTAACATCTTTGACATTCTGTAATACAGGGTAGTGATAAAATATCCTAAAACCATCGCAAATAAGTTTAGTGCTGCACTCCATACAAAACCCATTAATAGAACAAGTGGCGTAGATGTATCTGATGCAAATCCACTATATATTAGTCTAAAGATAGTCTCATAATCCATAATAACTCGTAATATGTTCCCGTAGGCTGTGTCTATAGCCCCCATGATTGAAGCAATCAAGAGTGAACTAACCAAAAATCCATAAAATTGACCTTTTCTAGTAATTCCATTTGTTAATAAAAACAGGTAGTTTTGTTTAAACGAATTGAGCCCACAGACGAACAAGAAAATTGCAGAAGCTATTTCAGCACCACCACCACCAAAATCAACTACATTACCGTTACTTGATATACTCACGATTGAAACACCAAGAATAATGAATAAAGCAGCCATAATCCCATAAAAAATTAGAATACTATATTTCATTTCAGAAATATTATATTTTACAACCGATTTTAATCTCATTTTAACCCTCCTAAGAATTAGTCATATGAATAAATAGCTTTTGCAAATCTAGTTTTGAAACTTCTAGTCCATCTGGTATAGTACTTTGGTCAATTTTCTCCATGAGGTAGGCTGTTTTAAGTCCCCCCAGAGTATCTAATCCCAAAACATTTTTTCCTGCTATAAATTTATCAATTGCTGTTGCAGTACCAGATACCGAGTAACCTTTTGATAGAACCTTTTCTACTGAATCCTGCATAATAACCTTGCCGTTCTTTATAACAATTACATCCTCGATAATATCAGCTGCTTCTTCAATCAAATGTGTTGAAATGACTATCGTCCTAGGTTTCTCACTGTAATTCTGAAGTAATTCTTTATAAAACAAATCTCTATGATTTGCATCTAATCCAAGTACTGGCTCATCAAGAAGAATCACCGGCGTATTGCAGGATAATGCTACGATTATCTTGAAAATTGATTGATATCCTGTTGAAAGTGACTTTATCTTCTTGCTGATTTTAAGTGAAAACTTTTCACAAAGACCTAATGCATAGTTTTCATCAAAATTGGGGTAGAATTCCTTACTCCATTTGAAAGCGCCTTTGACTGTCATACTATCTGGATAGAAGTTCTTTTCTGACATAAAGTATATTTTTGATAAAGGCTTATCGTTTTCTATAACATTATCACCTTCTATCATTATCTCTCCCTCTGTCGGAAAGAGCTTGTTTGTTATAAGCTTCAAAAGTGTTGTTTTTCCTGCACCATTTCGTCCTAATAGTCCATATATTTTATTTTTCTCTAAGCTCAACGATACATTATCAAGTGCAACTGTATTTCCAAATGACTTAGTAATATTTTTTATCTCAATATAACTCATTTATCAAACCCTCTTTCTAACATTTTTAATATATCTTCCTTGGATATTGAAAGCTTTTTTGCCTCAGAAACAAGCGAAGTAATATAAGTTTCAAAGAAAGCCTCCTTTCGATTATCCAATATTTTTTCCTTAGCCCCTGTTGAAACAAACATACCTAGCCCCCTTTTCTTATATACAATACAATTATCTACCAACATATTTATACCTTTTAATGCGGTTGCCGGATTAATCTTGTAGTTGACAGAAATCTCTGTTGTAGAAGGAATCTGTGTTTCCTCTTCATATGCGCCTGAAAGAATTGCGTCCTCAATTTCCTCAGCCAACTGCATATAAATAGGTTTATCAGTGTTAAAGTCTAGTTTCAAAACATCACCTTCCTCAATTGGTTCAATAGTTAATTACTCATGTAACTAACTATACAACTAACTAAGGATAATGTCAATGGATTATTTACATTTATTTTCATATAATAAGAAAGATTATTAATAAATACTATTGCGGATTTTACCCTAGTGCTGCAGATGTGACTATTTTAAATGTGATTCCACATTTTAAATACATAGCATGAGTCTAATGCCCTCGGATATAAGAAGCATACTTTCGAATAATTAAATCGTATAATACTTTTAAATAAGACATTTTAGCCGCCTCGTGAGTTGTACTCGCTATGCGGTTAAGGAGGATAACATGCCAAACCTAGTCACTCATTACCTTTGTGGGTTAGAGGCTATTAAAAATTTAGAAAACGAAAATTGCAGAAAACTCATAGAGGAACATCAGAATGTGTTTAATTTAGGTGTTCAAGGGCCAGATATTTTATTTTATTATGGAGTATGGCCTTGGTCAGGAAAAGTAGAGTATCA
This sequence comes from Bacillota bacterium, assembly GCA_023391425.1. Lineage (GTDB taxonomy): Bacteria > Bacillota > Clostridia > Acetivibrionales > DSM-1351 > Ruminiclostridium. The sequence goes on from JAEWAX010000053.1 coordinate 3,117, forward strand.
AACTATTGGTCAGGATATGCATTCGTCCAAAGTAAATCTAGTATTCAAGGGTTTTATTGATTATATTATTAGACAGAATGATAATGTCAAGAATATCTTAACGGTGTATCTAATGGGATATTTATGCCATAACTGTATGGATAGTATAGGTCACCCATATGTCTTTTATAGATCTGGTTTCAAGACAGACGCTGATTCTAATGAAAATCTTTATATATACTATCATCGGCAGTTTGAGACCGCTATAGATGTACTCCTTTGTAAGATGCTTTTAAATAAAAAGGTACATGAAATATGTCCTAATAAGCTTATAGAGATAAGTAATACGGAGCAAAACATGATTAGTGAAATGTATGAGAGCACTATCAAATCTGTGTTTAATTCTAATGTTCCAAAGAAAAAAATAAGTCAGGCGATCAAGGAAATGATTCTAGTAGAAAGGTTACTCAAGGACCCTCATGGAATAAAGAAAAAAATAGTAGCTGGTATAGATCACGTGATCTATGGATTTCCACTTTATTCAAGTATTATCTTTCCACTGAAAATTACCGATGGACTTGATTATTTAAATCTTAAGAATAGTGAGTGGTGTATGCCCTTTGATAAAAATCAAAAAAGCACTCTTTCGTTCGTTGACCTTTTTAACCAAGCTTACCATAGGACACGAAGATTTTGTGATGTTCTCTATACCTCTATTTATAGTGATAATTCTAGCATTCCATATGTATTGGAATCATTTGGGAACAATTCATATTTATCTGGGATAGATTGTGATATACCAGTAAAATTCAAATATCAAGATATAATTTTTAAGAGCAACTTTAAAAAGGAGCGCCGTATCTAATTAAAAATTAGTTTTACAGCACTCCTTACCTTAATCTTAAAATCTATTTAGTCCATATCTGAAGTCTAGTGTTAGCAATGCAGATATTGACTAAATGGACAAAATATTACTCAATTTAAGTAAATCTTGATCAATATCTTTTTTCATTGAAAGAGCTTCATCAATGTCTAAATCTACAATTTTGGCATTCTGTACAGATATAATCCTATTGGAAACTCCGTTCTTAAGCAGTTCAATTGCCTTTGCCCCCATAGCACTTGCCATTACTCTATCTTGAACAGATGGGCTACCACCTCTTTGGATATAGCCTAGTACTGTTCCCCTTGTTTCAATTCCAGTAAGGTCTTCTATCTTCTTTGCTAGTTCAAGTGCTCCACCTATCTTCTCTGCAACTCCCTCTGCAAGAATAATAGTATAGTTTTTCTTACCTTTATTTCGACCTTCAACTATCTTTCTAATAATATCCTTGTCAAAATCAAAATCCTTTTCTGGCAATAATACTACTTCCGCACCTCCTGCAATACCTATATTCAGTGCTATATGTCCTGCACGACGCCCCATAACCTCAAGTACGCTACATCTCTCATGAGAATATGCAGTATCCCTTATTTTATCCAATGCGTCTTGAACAGTATTCATTGCTGTATCGTAACCAATTGTATATTCTGAGCTTGCAATATCATTGTCAATAGTTCCTGGTAGACCCATAACCTTCATGCCAAATTTACTAAAATCTCTAGCGCCTCTATATGAACCATCTCCACCAATAACAACAAGAGCATCCATTCCAAACGCTCTTGATATTGACATTGCCTTCTTCATTCCTTCCTCAGTCGTAAATTCCTTACATCTAGCAGTTCGCAGTATTGTCCCTCCACGATGAATTATGTCAGAAACACTTCTAGCATTCATTTCAGAAATATCGCCAGCAATTAATCCATTATAGCCTCTTCTTATTCCAAGCATTGTAAATCCATAGTATATTCCAGTCCTAACAACAGCACGGATAGCAGCATTCATACCTGGTGCATCTCCACCACTTGTCAAAACTCCAATTGTTTTTATTTCGCCCATAAAATTAAGCCTCCTTAAGACCATGTTAAACTTTAATTGCAAATATTGTATATAACTTATCTAATTGCTGGTCTTCTCCTTTGAAGCCCCAAATACAAATCTAATTTGTATTAAAAAAAATCCAATTGAATTTATTATAAACCAATATAAAATTATAAACAATATAATAGTTAGTTTTTAAAAATGTTTTTAATGCTGCAAAAGTTGAGCTATCTAAGTTAATAACACTCTACTACCTACCGTTTCCCCCGCTATAACTTTAGTTTCAAAACCGTCATAAGTTTGTTCTATTATGTCCGTATCTATTATTACACTATTCTTCTTAAAAAAAAGCAAAACTGTTGAGCCGCCAAACTTAAAGTAACCTTTCTCGTCTCCCCTTTGAATTCTATGACCAGGAGCAAAGGTCTGTACAATTGAACCAACAGAGGTTGCTCCTACCTCAACATACAAAACGTCTCCGAAATTATCTGTTTTGAATATGCTGTATTCTCTCTTGTTCCTACAAAAAACCTCTGGAATCTTTCTTAATGCTACAGGATTCACCGAGTAGTATTCCCCTTTAACCTTTTTTGGTGCGTCGCAACTACCACTGTCAAAAAAGTGGAATCTGTGATAATCTACAGGACATAGCCTCAAAATCAGATATGTCCCACCCTGATACTCTTTGGCTAGCTCTTCACTTTGTAATAACTCGGAAAGGCTATAGTTCATGCCCTTTATTTGTATAATGTCTTTGTAGTTTATATCATTCCACGCCTGTAAACGCCCATCACCTGGCGAAAGCAGTTTATCCGCTGGCTTATCAAAGCTTCTAGCATCAGTTTTTAGCTTTCTAGCAAAAAAATCATTAAAGCTACTGAAATCTTCAAAATTATTTACACACTCTTTCATATCAATTGAGAAATTTTCAGCAAACTTCGTAATACTCTTTTTGCTAAGTCTTAAATCACAAAAAAATCCTGTTATAGCAGAATATATTTTCCGTTTTACCAGCAGTTCAAGACCAATATTACCAACCTTTGTTGAATACAAGGCATCAAGTAATTTGCCACCAGCTACCTTCTCAATATCATATTGCTTTGTCTTTCTATTATATATTTTAATCATTTTGTGCTCTTTTCTGTAAACAATGCAAGCTAAATTTTGCAGTTAGGTATGCACAGTTTTCCTAGTAATGTTAAAATGCATATTAATAGATATTTCACATATACGCATTAAAATGCAAAATATCACTTGAAATATATTGTATACTAAGGCATGAATTATCGCAATTTGTTATCAGATTTTTTGTTATTTTAAGAATACACCCATACAAAAGACCGTTGCAAAGCGAATCTCGTTTACAACGGTCTTTTTAAGGGGATAAATCCATATTTCAAGCTAAATATTTATTTTCCAATTTTTTTAGAAGTTCGATATAAAAGTTCTGTGTACCTACTTTTACCGCCTTTTGTTCGAAGTCTTCTGTCTGTTTATTTACATTATTCAAAACGTCTGCAGGGAGTTTTCTAGCTGCGAAGGTATATACAACCTCGTCTTCCTTGCCAATATGTCTAGTTAAGAGATCAACATAGCCTATTGCATTGCCTATCACGTCTAATTTACTCTCTTCATCACCAGCTTTTACATGTTCAAGTGCATCACTTAATTGGCTTATAAATAGTCTGCCCAGATTATGTTCTACAAGCATTCCTTGATTGATTAAGGTATTACCTATGCTACCTAGATTTGCTACCATTTCTTTAAAAAGAAACTGCTCTTCTTTCCCATGGTGGTGGGAATCTGCATAGTTCCTAATAAAGTCTATCATTTTTTCAAAATCTTCGTAACAAATGTTTTCACCCTGTAATATTTTATAGCATGCTTTTCTCATAATCTTTAACATTATAAGAATATTTTTATGCTCTTCAACCATTAAATCAATACTATTCATAAATTCCTCCATTCTCTTTAAGCAGGTAACTGAGTTACTCAACCTCCTGTCTTCTGATTACATTAGTAACCTCATCGATTTTTTCGAAAACAAATGATGTACCGCTTAAGAAACCTCTAATAAATGCTTCCCTAAATTTATAATAATTATTGATATCTCCACCCACTTCATCCCAATAATTTTTGTGAACACAAGTGTTTCTTTTCCATACAACCTTATCTTTATCTTCTTGTAGCACACTGTTTGCATGGTCACAAGGCATTCCATCTAAAAGAGTATCACCAATTGCTTTATATATTTCCGAAGCATTATTTGTTTCTATAGCTTGTGACTTCTCTTTGCCTTTATTTTGGAAAAGTACTTCTATTTCTGTATACAGTTCAGGATTTTTATTTAAGAGCAGAGTAGCAGCATAAGCCAATTTATATTCTACTTGAGACACACATGACTGTAGCCAACCATGAATATTTCCTTGGTCTATTACTTCCTCTAAAGGTCTTGTTTCAGATACTCCATATCTAGTATCTAATTCATGCTTTAGGTCTATTTCAAGAATATTATGTTTTTGACTTAGTTTAATAATATCCTCAACTAATTCTTGTTGTAGCTTAATTTTATTATACAACCAAAAATGTATTGGTCCTAAAAATGCACTCATAGCTTACCTCCTATATTTTACTTTATTTTTTATACAAGTTTACATATAAACTGTTAAATAATAGCCGTATTACTAATGCTTCTCTTATTATCTATTTCCAAATATTTTTAATTTTATTAAAATAGCTGTGACAGTAGAGCCACAGCTATTTTATAATTATTTATTTTTTGTAGAAGATCTCTTATTTCAAAAACATTTTAATATCGTCTTCTACATTAGTGATTC
>JAEWAX010000017.1 GCA_023391425.1 Bacillota bacterium
ACCTATCCATTCAGCACGGGGGTGAAAAGATGTTTTTTGGCAGTAGCACATATCGATTGTTTTACCGCTCATATCAGCACCAAAAAGTCTCCAAAGCTCTTGTACTCCAAGTTCAGCAGCAGCCTCCGCAGATATATCTTCTGTAGTAGGTTTATCAGTTGATGAAAGTTTTACATTATAATCTGCTTTCACATAGCCCTTCGGAACATCTGATTCTTTTACATTGGTGGCTGCTGCGCTATACGTGGTAGCAATAACTTCTGTTTTGTTGACTGCTGCTGCCTTTACTGAATTTGTCAAACCGCTGAAAGTCAGTGTACAAAGTCCAATTGCTACAACTGTTCCAATTACTACTCTGCTGAGATTATTGATGTTAAATTTTTTAATGTTCATATTGAATTCTCCTTTTATAACTTATATTCGTGATCACATTGTTATAATAATTCAGTATAGTTACCAAACTATCATCAACATATTAAGAAGTTGTAAAAGTTATTTTCACCTTGGTGCCTTGGTTAGGTTGAGAAGAAAAAGAAATGGTAGCACCATGCCTAACGGCTATCTGTTCGCACAGAGAAAGCCCCAAGCCGACACCACCCTCAGCCCGGCTACGTGATTTATCCACGCGATAAAAAGCCTCTGTTATATGGTTCATATCGTCCTCTGACATTCCTCTGCCGTTATCGAATACTGTAACTACCTTTTTGTCGTCTTCATAATATGCATCCAATTTTACACTGCCGTCTGAATTACAAGCTTTTAAGCCATTGTCCACCAAATTAGTCAGCATACATTTTAATAATTCAAAATCTCCAAATATACTATCAATTTGACAGTTGTAATCTAAATTTACGTCCTTTTGTGCTGCCTTTTGATTCAGTTCTTCCAAAGTACTTCTAAAAAGTTCTGAGACGCTGACATCACTAAATATAATTTCGTCATTACGAAGCATAGCAAGATCTAATAAACGATATGCCATATTTTGAAGTCGTTTACTTTCAGACATGATATAATTGGTTGCAGACAGCTTTTCTTCCTCAGTAATAGCCGCTTTCTGAATATATTCTGCATAACCATAAATCGTCGTCAGAGGAGTACGAAGTTCATGAGCAAAATTATCAACAAAACACTGCTTCTGCTGTGCTGATTTTGTAAGCTGAACCATTTGGTTTTGAATTTCTTCTGCCATATAGTTAAAACTCTGAGCCATTTCTGAAAGCTCATCCTTACCTGTTACTGGTATCTTGTTTTCATAATCTCCTTTAGCGATGTTTTGTGAAGCCAGAGAAATCTGTTTTAGTGGCTTAAAAATATGGTTAAGCAGTAAAATCAAACATATTGCAAGTAAAAAGGATATAACAATTCCAACAGTATACAGAAAGCCTGTTACCTTGTTCCAAGAAGTGATGCTTTCTGATAAATCATACAGATAGGTAAGCCTGTAAGAGGTATAAGGGGCAGGAAGTAATCCACTTATACTGACATATTCTTTTTCCTTCAATTTAATTGTTGACATAATTCTATTTCCCGCCTTTAGGTTTTCCTCTTTAGTAGAAGAATCTTTTTCTAAAGGAATGCTGGAGTAAAGCGTCTTGCCGTCTTTGGATAATTTCAAGAATACGTTTTTATCTCCATAATAGCTAACATAGGACTGAAAAAGAGGTTCCATTGCGTCAATTGTTGTGGTTCCTCTAGCTTCAACCGCCTTTAAGTCTTTTGCATAAGCAGTAGCAATAAAATAATGTTCTCCAAGACAGCGCTCTCTAATGCTATCTAGATTGTTGTTTAAATTAACGAAAGAAATCAACAGAATGCTACCATTAAAAAACAAGAGAAATAGCAGTAAAGTCATAAAGTATGTTTTTAGTTTCATGACTGTACCTCCAACCGATAGCCTAGCTTATAAACGGTTTTAATACGGTTATCTAACCCCAACTTTTTACGTAACTTTTGAATATGTACATCGACTGTCCTAGTGTCACCCTCGTAGTCGTACCCCCACGCAAGCTCTAAAAGCTTTTCTCTGGATAATGCAATATTTCTGTTTCTAACAAGAACTTCTAGCAATTCATATTCTTTTGGAGTACATTCAATAACTTCTTCATTTATAAATATTTGACGGCTGTCGAATTGAATTTTTAAATTATCTATCTTAAATATTTCAGTTTCTTTTCTTGTTCGTCGTAGTACTGCATCTACACGTGCTAAAAGCTCTAACATTTCAAAGGGTTTTGTTAAATAATCATCCGCACCCATATTTAAGCCTTTCACACGATCGGATAAGCTATTTTTGGCAGTTAGAAAGATAGTAGGAATTCCATGTATTCTATCAAAAACATCAAAACCATCAAGCTCTGGCAGCATTATATCCAACAAAATCAGATCGAAGGAGTATTGTTCAACAAAAGCAAGAGCCTGTTTTCCATCAAAAGCGGAAAAACATCTGTGGCCGACAAGGTTCATATTTCTTTTAATTAGCTCATTAATCGGCAGTTCATCTTCAACAATTAGGATATTCGCCATATTCTTTCCTCCTATTCAATTTATTATAATACTAATTTGCATTAAAAATATCATAGAGTTATTACAAAGTTGTTAAAAAGGCTATTAATTTTCTTAACTGTTTATTACCAAAGAATTTGTGTTAAAATAATACTATTCGAATTAAGAATAATAATATTTGCTTTTTTAACATCTGATACAAAATGTTTGAATGCAGTTTAGAATAGTAAATAGAATAACTTGTGATCTAAACTAGAATATTATAAAAAAACTAATGCAAAGGAAAATATTAAAATGAGTTTTTTACCCATTAGCTTTGAAGACATGAACGAAAGAGGTTGGGAGCAGCTTGATTTTTTATATATTAGTGGGGATGCATATGTAGACCATCCTAGCTTCGGCCATGCAATAATAACTAGAGTGCTTGAGAGTGAGGGCTTCAAGGTTGGAATTATTGCACAGCCCAACTGGAAAAACAGTGAGGACTTCAAAAAATTAGGACGACCTAAATACGGTGTACTAATTGCCTCTGGTGTAATTGATTCAATGGTAAATCACTATACAGCAAGCAAAAAGAAAAGATCTAAGGACCTTTATTCTCCTGGCGGGCAAGGTGGACATAGACCTGACCGAGCTGTAATTGTGTATGCTAACAAAATTAAAGAAATCTTTAAGGATACACCCATTATTATAGGTGGGATAGAAGCTAGTCTTAGAAGGTTTGCTCATTATGACTATTGGGATGACAAGGTAAGAAGATCAATTCTTGTTGACTCAAAAGCAGATATACTGCTATATGGAATGGGTGAAAAACCTATTGTTGAGATAGCCAAGCTATTGAAAAAGGATGTTCCTATCGCTAGCATTAAGAATATACGTGGCTGTGCATATTTAGCAACCTATGATGAGCTTCCTGCAGATATAAAAAAAGCTATTGAGTCCAAGGGTTCAAAAAATATAGCTATATTACCATCCTATGAAGAGGTATCTGAAAATAAGAAATCCTATGCCGAAGCTTTTAAAATTCAATATAACGAGCAGGATGCCATAACTGGAAAAATTCTTGTACAACAGCATGGAGATAGATATTTGGTTCAAAATCAACCTACGTTACCTATGTCTGTTTCAGAATTGGACAAGGTATACGCTTTACCATATGAAAGAACTTATCATCCTGTTTATGAAAAGTTTGGTGGGATACCAGCAATTACTGAGATTGAATTCAGTATTACCAGCCACAGGGGTTGTTATGGGGGGTGTTCTTTTTGTGCTCTGAATTTTCATCAAGGCAGAGCAATTCAAAAAAGAAGTCAAGCTTCTATAATCAATGAAGCTAAAAAAATCATATGGACTGATGGTTTCAAGGGATATATTCACGACGTTGGAGGACCTACCGCCAATTTTAGAAATGTAGCATGCGAAAAACAGGTCAAACATGGCGTGTGCAAGGACAGGCAATGTTTGTATCCTGAACCTTGTAAAAATCTTAATGTAGATCACTCTGAGTATCTGGATTTATTAAGAAAGTTGAGAGCTCTGCCGGAGGTAAAAAAGGTTTTTATCCGTTCGGGAATTCGATTTGATTATCTAATGCTGGATAAGAATGATGAATTTTTCACAGAACTTTGCGAACATCATGTAAGCGGACAGCTAAAGGTTGCACCAGAGCATGTAGTAGACAGAGTTTTAGAAAAGATGGGAAAACCAAAGCGTCAGCTTTACGATAGGTTTGTAAAGAAATTTTATGATATCAACAAAAAAATAAATAAAGAGCAGTATCTTGTTCCATATCTAATTTCAAGCCACCCAGGAAGCGACTTAAATGCTGCTGTGGAATTGGCAGAATACCTGAAGGAGCATCACATTATGCCTGAACAGGTGCAGGATTTCTATCCCACGCCAGGTACACTTTCAACCTGCATGTTTTACACAGGCTATGACATAAGGAATATGAAAAAGGTATACGTACCTAAATTGCCAAAAGAAAAAGCCATGCAGAGGGCTCTCCTGCAATACAGAAAAAAAGAAAACTATCATCTTGTAATAGAGGCCTTGAAGGAGGCTCATAGAGAGGATTTAATTGGTTTTGGACCAAATTGCCTTGTAAAGCCAATGAGAGGAAAGTGGCAGGACGGTGCAAGTTCAAGTTCTAGAGAGGGTGACAATAAGCAGAAAGCAAAAGGCTCTAAAGACCACAGTAATGAGAAAACTCGAAACAACCAAAGAAGTCCAAAAGGCCGCAGTAATGAGAAAACTCGAAACGACCAAAGAAGTCCAAAAGGCCGCAATAATGAGGGGACTCAAAACGACCAAAGAAGTCCAAAGGGTCGCAATAATGAGAAAACTCTAAACGACCAAAGAAGTCCAAAAGGACGTAATAATGAGAGAACTCAAGATGACCAAAGAAGTCCAAAAGGTCGCAATAATGAGAAAACTCGAAACGACCAAAGAAGTCCAAAAGGTCGCAGTAATGAGAGAACTCAAGATGATCAAAGAAGCTCAAAAGGTCGTAATAATGAAAGAATTCAGAATAACCCAAAAAGTAAAGGTGGCACTAACGTATCACAGGGTAAAAAGCCAAATAATTTGACAAGGGGAAAGCGATAAAATAAAATATAATAGAAAATTATACTAATAAATACTTAGGAGTAACTAAATAAGTAAAGTTTTTTGATTTCTAAACCTAAGAATTCTCTGAACCTAAGAAATCTTTTAATATTTAGGTATTCCCTCATTCGAAAGGAAAAATATATGTCTGCTAAAATTTTAAATGGAACAGAACTTGCTGGAGAAGTTAAAGCTAAGTTAAAGGAACACGTTGAGGCATTAAAGCAAAAGGGCATAAATGCTGGTCTTGCAGTTATAATTGTCGGTGATGATCCTGCATCGAGAGTATATGTAAATCATAAAAAAAAGGATTGTGAAGAAATAGGAATTAAGTCATTTGAATATGCCCTACCAGCAACTACCTCTGAAGAAGAGTTACTAGGTCTGATAGAAACCTTGAACAATGATGATAGTGTGAATGGTATATTGGTTCAGCTACCAATTCCAAAACACATTAATGAGGATAGAGTTATAGCAGCAATAAATCCATTAAAGGACGCTGATTGCTTTCATCCTGTAAACGTAGGTAATCTTATGATAGGAAAGCCTGTATTTTTACCTTGTACGCCAGCTGGAGTAGTTGAGCTATTAGAGGCAAACGGTATTGAGATTGCAGGTAAAAATTGTGTTGTAGTGGGCAGAAGCAACATTGTTGGTAAGCCACAGGCTATTTTATTATTAGCAAAGAATGCAACAGTGACAATATGTCATTCTAGAACTGCAAATATTCAGGAGTTTTGCAAAAATGCTGACATATTGGTAGTTGCAATAGGTAAGGCTGAGTTTATAAAACCAGATTATGTTAAGCCTGGTGCAGTAGTAATTGATGTTGGAGTTTCACGTGGTACAGATGGTAAACTCATAGGAGATGTACAGTTTGGGACAGTTTCTGAGATTGCTTCAGCTATTACAAAGGTTACTGGTGGGGTTGGACCTATGACGAGAGCAATGCTAATGAAAAATACTGTTAAAGCTACACTAATTCAAAATAAATTACAATAAAATTATAATAGCTTACTAATATTCACATTTTTGGATAAGGTTATTCTAGAATGGGAAAAGCAAATTTTTAGGTAAAATGTCACAAAAAACTAGGGTAATAAGGCGTTGAATTTTTAATTCTTGACATAAAAATTAAAAACGATTAAAATTAAACTGGTTAAGGTTTGTAAGTTGGTTTGTATTGTAAAAGTTATTATGAAATGTTAAGCTTGTTTTTAGGCTAATTTATATATGCAGTTTGTTTTTTACATCTCATATCGAATAGAGTACATCTTATGTGTACAAAAATAGCCATTGCACTGATGCTTAGTCTAAATCATAATTGTAATTTTATTACGATACAGTAAGAAATTGCCACATTTCTTCCCGACTTAAATTCCAAATATTAATTATCATGAATATGAATTATGAAATTTGAGCTTTGAAAACTGAATAAGGAGGAGGTGTGCAACATACTAGGTTATATTTTTTGTGTAATCATTGGCTTAGCCATTGGATTAGGCGTTACAGCTATAACTTCACGTAGATATTACAATAAAGGATTTGAGGCTAGGAAAAAACAAGCCGAGGCCCAAATCGGTAGTGCTGAGCAGGAAGCCCAAAAGATCGTTGGAGAAGCAATAAAGCAAGGTGAGAGCAAAAAGAGAGAAGCACTTCTAGAAGCTAAAGAAGAGATTCATAAGAGTAGAGTAGAACTTGATAGAGATATTAAGGATAGACGAAATGAATTTCAGAGGCAGGAAAGAAGGCTTGTTCAAAAAGAAGAATCCCTTGACAAGAAGATGGAAACACTTGAACAAAAGGATGAGATTTTGAACAAGAAAACCAAGGATCTTGAGCTTGTACAAGAACATACTGAGGAACTTCTTCAAAAGCAGACAGAAGAGCTAGAAAGAATTTCTGGTTTATCTGTAGAAGATGCAAAGCAATATCTATTAAGAAATGTTGAAAATGAAGTAAAGCATGAAGCCGCTGCGCTTATTAAAGAAATTGAGACTAATACAAAACAAGAGGCAGATAGAAGAGCTAAAGACATTTTAGCTACTGCCATTCAAAAATGTGCTGCTGATCATGTGTCTGAAGCTACAGTTTCTGTAGTACCTTTGCCTAATGATGAGATGAAGGGAAGAATTATTGGTCGTGAGGGAAGAAATATTAGAACTCTTGAGACCTTAACAGGAATTGATTTAATTATTGATGATACACCAGAAGCAGTTATTCTATCAGGATTTGATCCTATTCGTAGGGAAGTTGCAAGATTGACGCTTGAAAAGTTAATTCTTGATGGCAGAATCCATCCAGCTAGAATAGAAGAAATGGTTGAAAAGTCAAAGAAGGAAGTTGAAAATACAATCCGTGAAGCCGGAGATAATGCAGCATTTGAAACAGGTGTGCATGGATTACATCCTGAGCTTATAAGATTGCTAGGAAAATTAAAGTTTAGAACTAGTTATGGACAAAATGTACTTAACCATTCAATAGAAGTGTCTTACTTGGCAGGTGTAATGGCTGCTGAGCTAGGAGTAGATGTCCCTCTTGCAAAAAGAGCAGGTTTGCTTCATGACATAGGAAAAGCTATTGACCATGAAGTTGAAGGCTCTCATGTTACAATCGGTGCTGACGTTGTAAAGAAATACAAAGAAGGCTCTGAAATTATTAATGCTATACTATCTCATCATGGTGATGTTGAGGCTACAAGCGTGGTTTCTGTATTAGTTCAAGCTGCAGATTCAATTTCTGCTGCTAGACCAGGTGCAAGAAGAGAAACCTTGGAGTCATATATCAAGCGTTTAGAAAAACTCGAAGAGATTGCAAATTCCTTTGAGGGAGTTGAAAAGTGCTTTGCAATTCAGGCTGGTAGAGAGATAAGAATTATGGTTAAGCCTGAGGTTGTAAATGATGCTGACATGGTTCTAAAGGCTAGAGAAATAGTAAAGAAGATTGAAGACGAGCTAGAGTACCCTGGACAGATTAAGGTTACTATGCTTAGGGAAACAAGAACTATTGAATATGCTAAGTAATTATTTAAATAAAACAAAAAAGCGTGGGAAATCACGCTTTTTTGTTTGTTTCATAAAAAAGAGTTATATAGACACAATACATAAATAAAGTTTTTATGCATTTTTACAGTTATATGTATTATAATTACTAGAGAAGATACTATTAAATACTACTTCTCATTGAAAAATATTAGTGCATCTTGCGGTGTTATGAAAGCATACTGTAATCATATAGACTGTTACGAATAGCTTATATACAACTAGTATAATATATCTCAAAAATAAATGACAAAATAGTATTAAGATTATTATTTGAATTTTGGAGGAAATGAATTGAATATACTTTTTATTGGGGATATCTATGGAAACCCTGGGAGAAAAGCCGTAAAAGAATGTGTGCCACAATTAAAAAAGGAACTAAAAATTGATTTTTGTATTGCTAATGGAGAAAACTGTGCTGCTGGAAGCGGTATAACATATATAATTGCACAAGAACTTTACAAATCAGGTGTAGATTGCATTACAATGGGAAATCATACCTGGTCAAAGAAAGAAATATTGAACTTTATTGATTCTGATGACAAAATTATTAGACCTGCTAATTACCCTGATAAAGTACCAGGACGAGGGTATACCATCCTAAAGTCAAATGGTATGGAATTAGCTGTTCTAAATCTTATGGGTAGAGTATACATGGATAGTATTGAATGTCCATTTATTGTTGCAGATAGAGAACTACAAGAAATCAAATCCAAGACCAAAGTAGTTTTTGTAGATATGCATGCGGAAGCAACCTCCGAAAAGATTGCACTTGCGTGGTATTTAGATGGCAGAATATGTTGTCTGGCAGGTACACATACACATGTACAAACAGCAGACGAGAGAATCCTACCATTTGGAACAGCTATAATATCTGATGTTGGAATGACTGGCCCATATGATGGTATAATTGGTGTAGACAAGGAACTAATTATTGAAAGATTTATTACTAGGATGCCACAGAAATTTGAAGTAGCAAAGGGCAGAATACAGTTTAATGCTATTTATCTTGAAGTTGATGATAAAACTGGTAAGAGCACAAAGATTGAACGTATTTCAAAAGTGTTTGATGAGATTTAATAATGGAGGCAACATTTTGATACAAAATAATGATAATATCATTCTAAAGCAAAAGCAAGATTTACTGCTTCTTGAATTTAAAAACTTGAAAAAATATGATAATATGTTGACTCATTGTTTTACTACAAGACTTGGTGGAGTGAGTGAAGGAGAATGTAGTTCGTTAAACTTAAGCTTTAATAGAAATGATAGTAAAGAAAATGTGATTGAAAACTATAGAATTATTGCTGATGCAATCGGTGTTGATTTTGACAAAATGGTTTTATCAAATCAGATACATGATGATAAAATTAGATTTGTGCAAGCTGAAGATGCTGGAAAGGGTTTAGCCAGGGAAAGTGATATAATTGGTTTTGATGGGCTTACTACCAATCAGCTGGGTATTCCACTAGTGACATTTTATGCTGATTGCGTTCCGGTGCTATTTTTGGATCCTGTAAAAAAAGCAATTACTGCTGTACATTCAGGTTGGAGAAGTACTGTGAAAAATATTTCATACAATGCTTTAATGGTTATGAAGGAGAGATATGGCAGTGATTTTAAAGATATTCAAGTAGCCATAGGCCCATCACTTTGCAGTGATTGTTTTGAGGTAGACGCGGATGTATATAATTGTTTTGTTGAAAAGTTCAGTTGGTGTATAAAGTACACGGACTATAGAAATGGTAAGTACCATATTGATTTACAGCAGATAATCAGACAGGTTTTGGTTGATGCTGGTGTTCCAAATGGAAACATTTTAAATAGTAACGTGTGCACCAAGTGCAACAAAGATGTTTTCTTTTCATTTAGAGGTGATAACGGGAAAACGGGAAGCCTTGCTGCATTTATGATGTTAAAATAATATTCGTTTACAAAACCGAATATATACTGAAAAATATATGTACTAAAGAAATGATTTTTACTTAGAGATTATTGACAAGTACGGAGAAAAAATTAATGAGAAAAGTATTTAGGATGATTTCATTATTAGTAACGATTAGTATATTGCTTAGCGCATGTACAGTAAACTTGAAGAGTAAAACAGATGTTACTGAAGATGAATATGAAGATAAGTATGACGTTATTGACAAAGGGCCTGTAAAGGGAGGGTCAGTTCGTCTTTTTACTACGCCAATTGATACACTGAATCCTATAATTACTAATAATATCTATGTTCAAGATTTCCTTGGATTAGTATTTGAAGGGTTATACAAATTGGATAGTAGTCAGCAGCTCGTACCTGTATTAGCAAAGAGCTCGTTAATGTCGACAGATGGACTGACCTTGACGGTTTACATTAAAAATGATATCAAGTGGCAGGATAAAATGCCTTTAACACCAGAGGATGTTGTTTTTACTATAAATACAATTATGGATGCAAAGAATAACAGTATTTATATGAAAAATGTCAAAAACATATCGTCTGTTGCTGTTGGAAACGATAATTCAGTTGTTATTAAACTAAAACAGCCGTATTCATTTATTAAAAATGAATTGACCTTTCCAATAATTCCAGCACATCACTTTGTTAATGAAAAGATTAGTGATAAGATGTCAAAAGTGAACCTTTTACCTATTGGAACAGGGCCATATAGTTTTACTTCTTATGATCCAGAGTCTGGAATAAAACTCAAGCTAAATCAGCAATGGTGGGATGCTTCAGGAGAAAATACTGAGACTGATACCAACGGTACTCAGAATAATAAGAAAAATAAGTCTGATATTTTATTGCCATATATTTCGACTGTGGAGATTAAAATTTTTAAGAATTCCAATGCTGCAAATGCTGCTTTTCAAGCTAGAGATATAGATGTATTACCTGCTGAATATGGTGAGTTTCGAAAGTATATCGGCCGGGCAGATATCACAATGAAACGATATACTGGCGAAAATTATGAGTTTCTATCATTGAATTTGAAAAAGGGTCCCTTAGCCGATAAACGTATCAGAAATGCACTCAATATTATGATAGATAAAAAACAACTTGTAGATACTGCTGCATCGGGTATAGCAGTGGCTGCTGAGATACCAGTTATCCCAAGCTCTTGGATTTACCAGCTTGTGAATCTTGAGCAGAATAAGGATTTGGTGAAGTCAAAGGAGCTATTGGAACAGAGCGGTTATGTATTTGATTCTAGCAAAAATAAATATGTGAAGAAGAATACAAAAAAACCACTTACATTGAAATTGATTTTTAATGATGATAATTCTCTAAGGTTTACTGTTGCGAAGGAGATAGCTTCTCAGCTGAGTAAAAAAGGTATAACTGTAGAGATAGCTAGAATGCCTTGGGCCGACGTTCAGAAGAATATAAAAGCAGGTACTTACGATATGGCTATTATGGGTTACAACATATCTGCAATACCTGATTTGTCTTTTGCATATTCTACAACTGAAATACAGAGTGGATTGAATGTTGCTGGATATAGTAATCCTACTGTGGATGGATTTCTTCAAGGTATACTAACCCAAAATAATTCTGAAACTCAAAAAAGCATGTATGTCAGTCTTCTAAATATAATTACTGAGGATAGGCCATACATAGGCTTATTTTTCCTAAATGAGAGTGTAATGTATAGTAAAAATATAAGAGGTGCTGTAAACCCTTATGTGTGGGACAAATATAGCAATATTTCACGGTGGTATATACCATAAGCGAGTTCTTAGATTCAGGGAGTGTTTTTCTCCCTTGAATCTTAGAAACCGCAATCGGGATTGTAATGCCGCTTAACGATAAAGGAGTATAGCGGCACTAAATCGGGATAAGTGAGTTCAAAAATATTAAACGCCATTTGGCAAACGGAGGTTACATTTATGATTTGGGTATTAATAATTATTGGTGGATTTATTCTAGATAGACTTTCTAAGGCTTGGGTTATGGATTCAATTGTAGGCAACCCAATTACTGTAGTAAAAGATTTTTTCTATATAAGACATCTTGGAAATGAAGGCGCATCATTTGGCATATTACAAGGGAAAACCATATTTCTGATTGTATTGACCTCGATAGTAGCATTAGCCTTGGTTTATGCCCTTATAAAGTATAAAGATAAATTTTTGCGTGCTACGCTATCCTTAATACTCGGAGGTGCAATGGGAAACTTATTTGACAGAATATTTAATAAAGGTAGTGTTATAGACTTTCTTGAATTTCACTTCGGTTCATATGTATTTCCAACATTTAACATAGCAGATACATTAGTAGTAATAGGAACAATAATGCTTGCGATATATATTCTCTTTATTTACAAAGAATATAAGCCAGTTGAAACTCCTGTAGTAGAGTCAGTTGAAGAAGATACGAAGTAATTAGCAGATACTCTTATCTGATTTCTCAGATTTATAGGAAGCTATGCTCCCATTAATCTAAGAAATCTTTTTATCAGTTCAGATGAGTAAATATTGATAATAATTTTTGGAGGTAACGGTGAAAGAAATTATATTAGAATGTGATATAGATGAAGCTAGGATTGATGCTTGGCTTTCCTCAACTCTAGAGGATTATTCTAGATCTTATATTCAGAAACTTTGTCAGGATGGGAACGTAACTGTAAATGGGGAGAAGGTAAAACAAAATTATAAATTAAAAAACGGGGACAAGGTAATTATTAATGTTCCTGAAGCTGAGATGCTTAATGTTTTAGCAGAAGATATTCCTTTAGATATCGTTTATGAGGATGAACATATTATTGTAATAAATAAACCAAAGGGTATGGTAGTACACCCTGCAGTAGGTAACTATACAGGAACCTTGGTTAATGCACTAATGAAACACTGCGGAGATAGTTTGTCAGACATAAATGGAATAATAAGACCAGGTATTGTTCATAGAATTGATAAAGATACATCTGGACTTCTTGTAGTTGCCAAGAGTAATAAAGCACATGAAATTCTTTCTGAAAAGCTTAAAACTCATGAAATTAAAAGAGAGTATATTGCGTTAGCAGAAGGTATTATTTATGAAAACAATGGCAAGATTGACGCACCTATTGGTAGGCACCCTGTAGATAGAAAAAAGATGAGTGTGAATTTAAAAAATGGTAGAGATGCTATCACTCATTTTACAGTGCTTGAAAGGTTTCCTACTGCAACTTATTTGGAACTCAAGCTTGAGACAGGTAGAACCCATCAGATTAGGGTGCACTTATCCTATATATATCATCCAATAATAGGTGATGTGGTGTACGGTAGAAAAAAACAAAAATATAAAACACATGGACAGGTCCTGCATGCCATAAGGCTTAAATTTGAACATCCAATTACAGGTGAAGAGATGTTATTTGAGACCGCTGTACCAGAATATTTTCAGAAGTTGTTAGGGCAATTAAGAGAGGCAGGAGAAAACGGAGAAACAAATTAAATCGAAGTGCTAAAATGCGTTTATAAAGATGCTATGAGTAAGTATAAATAGCAATAGAGTATAATTTCGTTAAGGCAAAACCTATACTGTATGAATATTAATTTAAATAAAAAACCTATACTGATGTTGAGTATGGGTTTTTTATTTATGAAAAAAATTTTGAGTAGTAAATTAAGTTTGGATTAAATACTATATCATTTATTGGGTGGAACTGCATAAGTGCTAGAAAAAAGCTTAGTATATGCTAATAATGTAATATGATGGAAATATAAATTGACATAATATCTAACAATATGTTAAAATATGAAAATAATTTTAATAAATGTAATAATACCGTAAAAATAACTTTAAATATATAAATATGAAATTAAGACAACCAAATACAACTCTTATTCGATTACTTGAGAGGTATGAAGTTAGTAGTGCGTCCGATAATTTTTTTATGTTTAAAAAATAAATATTTGGCTATAATGAAAGGAATATGCATTATTATGAGGAAGTTTGTTAAATCAGTTTCAATAATTTTAAGTGCATTACTAATATTCCAATTTATGCTTTCGGATATTGGATACGCTCAAAAGGTCAGAACAACGGTTACTCAAGGTACTAAAGTATTAAATAAAAACAATATCAAAGCTAAGGTACCGATATCTCCAAAACGAAATACTAAATCATTAGTTACCAAGCTGGCAGCTACTGAGCCTATAATTCAGACACCATCAAGTGCTGTCTCTGAGATTTCACCTAATGGCTTAACGACGGATAACATATCACAACCACTTCAGACTAAAGACACCACTCCTCCAACAGTTCCGCAGAATCTCTCTTATCAAGTCCTATCACAAAACAGTATCGAACTTAATTGGACAGCATCTGCTGATGATAGTGGTACTGCAAGCTATGCAGTATATAGGGACGATTCTATGATTGCAACAGTGACAAGTAGTGCAATTTATCTAGATTCGGGACTAGAACCAAATACAACTTATAAGTATCAGGTTTCAGCTTTTGATGGCTCCAACAACTATTCATCAAAGAGCGATACTTTGACTGTAGTAACGAAAACATATGATAAAATCAAGAATGATATTTCTGATACTTCAATAAAAGTTCAAATGTATAATGCCAATAAAAGTACAACAAATAATACAATTTTCCCTTGGTATAAAATTTACAACACTGGTATCGCTTCGGTTAGTTTATCAGATATAACAATTAGGTACTATTACACGATAGATGGCGAAAAAGGACAAAACTTTTGGTGTGATTGGTCAAATGTAGGAAGCTCAAATGTTTTAGGGACTTTCGTAAAGATGCCTGAGAAAAAGAATGGAGCCGATACCTATCTTGAGGTTGGCTTTAAGAATGAAGCAGGAACTCTCAAACCAGGTGAAAGCATAGAGCTGCAATGTAGGATTGCTAAAACCGATTGGACAAACTATGATCAATCAGATGATTATTCCTTCGATAGCAATGAGACAAAATATGCTGATTGGACGAAGTTTACTGCATATAATACAGGTAATTTGATATGGGGTAATGAACCAGGTACTGAAACACCTGCTGATATTACTCCGCCTACAGTTCCAATGAATTTGATAAGCTACAGTATCTCAAATGGTGAAATTGGGCTTAACTGGTCAGCATCAGCTGATGACACTGGGGTTTCAGGTTACATAATTTATAGAAACAACATAGAAATTGCAAGAGTAGGTGAAGGAACAACATATACAGATACAGGTTTGTTACCAACCACTTTATATACATATGAAGTAGCTGCATATGACTATTCAAATAATATTTCTGAGAAAAGTCAGTCAGTCAGTTAGTACTAAGACTGGTGAAAATATAAATTCAAGTCTAACCGTCCAACTATACAATGCAAATAAGGGCGATCCAAATAATACAATTTTCCCATGGTACAAAATATTTAATAGTGGTAACGTACCGATTAATCTTGAAAATGTAAAGCTTAGATACTATTACACTATAAATGGAGAGGAACAGCAGAATTTTTGGTGTGATTGGTCCAGTATAGGCAGTTCTAATGTCGTTGGAAATTTTATAAAGATGCCTGTGATATTAGAAGGTGTAGATTACTGCTTAGAGATAAGCTTTAAAAGTGGAGCAGGAATTTTAGAACCAGGGAAAAGTGCAGAGCTTCAATGTAGGATAGCAAAGCAAAGCTGGACAAACTATAAACAGTCAGACGACTATTCTTTTAATGCTGCAGCAACTAGTTATACTGATTGGAATAAAGTGACTGGATATGTAAACGGGAATTTGGTCTGGGGCACCGAACCTATTGCAGCACCTGAAAATATTAATATCAATTCTGAATTAAAATCCATTACATTAGACTGGAATGACGTACCATGTGCAACTTCTTATGACGTAGAGGCTGATGGAATTATTATTGATAATGGAGCGTGTACAACTTATACTCATGCAGACTTGATTCCGGGAACAGAGCATAGCTACCGCGTCAGAGCAAAGAATCAGATAATGCTGAGTCCATGGAGTACTTATATTAAAGGAATAACCCTATTGGATAAACCTTCAAATGTAATCAAGAAAGTGACTGAAACACAAATAGATATGTCGTGGGACTCAGTAGAAGGTGCTATAGGCTATGACCTTGAAATAGATGGTAGCATGGTTAATAACGGAATAAAAACGAGCTATACAATGGAAAGTCTAAATCCAGGAACTCTACATAAAGTTCGGATTAGGGCTAAAGGTACAGCAGT
>JAEWAX010000040.1 GCA_023391425.1 Bacillota bacterium
CTTCGCTTGCACCAGGATCATAGTCAACAGCAACTATATTTGTTTCTGGATACCTTCTCCGAAGCTCTTTTATCATACCCTTTCCTGTTACATGGTTTGGCAAACAAGCGAAGGGCTGCATACAAACTATATTTCTAGCGCCACTCTTTATCAGTTCAATCATTTCAGCAGTTAAGAACCAACCTTCTCCTGTTTGGTTTCCGAGCGAAAGGATTTCAGAGGCACTATTAGCTAGATGATATATTGAATGTGGGGCTTCAAACCTCTTGCTCCGAGTCAAGTATTTCCTCATGTGACGCCTATACCACTCAATACCAAAAATAACTACATTATTTACTATTAACTTTTTGAAAGTACCCGATAGGTTTTTGTACTTGAAGTTTGCATCATATGCACAGTATAGGAAAAAGTCAATAAGGTCTGGCATTACTGCCTCTGCTCCTTCATTTTCAACTACCTGAACTACATTATTATTTGCATCTGGATGGAATTTTACCAATATTTCACCCACAAGTCCTACTCTTGGTTTGATAATATCATTTAATTCCAGTGCATCAAATTCCTTAATAATACCTTTTATATTTTTCTTAAAGCTACCTTTTTTGTTTTTACGGATAGAATCCTTGCATATACTTGCCCATTTATTATAGAGTTCATTTGCTGAGCCTGGCACTTTTTCGTATGGCCTTACCCTATATAGTACTCTCATGAACAAGTCACCATAAACTAGGCCCTTAAAGGCTAAATCAAGAAGCTTAAATGTAATCTTAAAGCCTGGCTGACTTTCCATTCCCATAGCATTTAGTGAAATAACAGGAATTTGCTCCATACCTGCTTCATGCAAGGCTTTTCTTAAAAATCCTATATAATTGGTTGCACGGCAACCTCCTCCTGTCTGTGTAATCAAAACAGAAGTGTTATTTAAATCATATTGCCCGGATTTTAATGCATGTATTACCTGCCCCACAACAATAATAGAGGGATAACAAGCATCATTATTAACATACTTGAGTCCGTCCTCTACTGCAGCACTATCAACTTCTGGCAAAACTACAATATTGTAACCCGCCACTCTAAATGCCTCTTCAACAAACTGGAAATGTATTGGAGACATCTGTGGCGCTAATATCGTATGTTTCTCCTTCATCTCTTTGGTAAATACTACTTTTTCAAATTTACTGTGTTGTTTTTGATGCTTTACTACTTTCCTGTCTCTTTCCTCAATTGCAGCAACCAAGGACCTAATCCTAATTCTTGCAGCACCTAAATTATTTCCTTCATCTATCTTCAAAACAGTATATATATTTTCATTCGAATGTAGTATCTCTTGAACTTGATCGGTGGTAACTGCATCTAGTCCGCAACCAAAAGAATTTAGCTGTATCATTTCAAGTTCTGGGTATTCATTTACAACATGAGCAGCAGCGTATAGTCTCGAATGATATTTCCATTGATCAACAACTCGAAGAGGTCTCTCAATTTTGCCTAAATGTGCTATTGAATCCTCTGTAAGAACTGCAAAGCCGTGCGAAGCAATTATCTGAGGAATACCATGGTTAATCTCAGGATCAATATGGTATGGTCTACCCGCCAATACGATACCCTTTTTACCATTGTCCCTAAGATATTTTAAAGTCTCCTCTCCCTTTTGCCTTATATCTCTTTTTACATCTTCGTCCTCAGCCCATGCCTTATCAACTGCATTCTCTATCTCATTTTTTAATATATTAAACTCTTTGCCTAAAACCTCATAAAGCCTATTTTTCAGCTTTTCCTTGTTATCATATGGCAAAAATGGTCTGAAAAATTTAATTTCATTTGCCTTTAATACATCCATGTTATTTTTAATAACTTCTGGATATGAGGTTACGATAGGGCAATTATAGTGATTGTCTGCTTTCTCATCTTCTACCATCTCATAAGGCAAGCATGGGTAAAATATGAAGTTTACTTTCTTGTTTACTAAACTCATTATATGCCCGTGCACTAGCTTTGCTGGATAGCAAACTGATTCAGATGGCATTGTCTCTATACCTAGCTCGTAAATTTTCTTTGAAGAACGAGGTGATAGCTCAACTCTAAACTTTAACTGATCAAAGAAAGTAAACCAGAAAGGATAGTTTTCATACATGTTAAGAACTCGTGGTATACCCACAGTCCCTCTTGTATATTCGACATTATTTGGTTGCTTATAACCTACAATTCTCTTATACTTATAATCATACAAATTAGGTACGTCTTCATAAGAGTTCTCTATTCCAGCGCCTCTTTCACATCGATTACCAGAAACATACTTACTACCATCATTGAATTGATTTATTGTTAGCAAGCAACTATTGTTGCAAAACTTACATCTTTGAAGTTCTGTAGTATAGTCAAAGTCACCTATGTTCTCTTTAGTTAATAAGGTAGACTCTTTTCCCTCATACCGTTCCTTAGCAATCAGTGCTGCACCAAAAGCACCCATTAATCCCGCGATATTTGGCCTTATTGCTTCTCTTTCAGAAATCATTTCAAAGCTTCTCAATACAGCATCATTCAAGAAAGTACCACCTTGAACAATGATTTTTTCACCCATATCTTTTGGGTCACGAATTTTAATAACCTTAAGTAAGGCATTTTTTATAACAGAATAGGATAATCCTGCTGAAATATCGCCTACCTGCGCGCCTTCTTTTTGAGCCTGCTTTACCCTTGAATTCATGAAAACAGTACAACGAGAACCAAGATCAACAGGTTTTTCTGCCAACAATGCTTGAGCAGCAAATTCCTCCACAGTGGAATTTAATGATTTTGCAAAGGTTTCAATAAATGAACCACAACCAGATGAGCAAGCCTCATTTAACATTATGCTGTCAATGATACCGTCCTTGATTTTCAGGCATTTCATGTCCTGCCCACCTATATCAAGGATAAAATCTACTCCTGGCAGGAAAAAATCAGCAGCCTTATAGTGCGCTATTGTTTCTATTTCTCCAATATCAACTCTAAGTGCAGCTTTTATTAAACCTTCACCGTACCCTGTAACAGTAGAATTTACTATCCTAGCTTGAGAAGGTAATTGAGAGTATATATCTTTGAGAATTTTAATAGAGGAATTAAGTGGACTCCCCTCATTACCCCCATAATATGAGTATAATAATTCTCCCTCTGTATTTATTAAAACTGCTTTTGTGGTGGTTGAACCAGCATCAATTCCAAAAAAGCAATCACCCTTATAATCTTTAAGTGACTTTGTACTTATAGAATCTTTTGCGTGTCTTGCTCTAAATTCATCAAGCTCCTTCTGATCATTAAATAGAGGTCTTAGTCTCTCTACTTCATGAACTGTGATAGTGTTTAAATTTGGGAGCTTCTCTTTCAATGCTTTAAATGATGTAAGCCTACAATCTTTAGCAGAGAGTGCAGCACCAATTGCAACAAAAAGCTGAGAATTATCAGGAAAAATTACTTCTTCTGGTTTTAAATTTAGGGTTATCTCAAATCTTTTTCTGAGCTCGGATAGAAAAAACAGTGGCCCTCCTAGAAATGCAATATTGCCTTTTATTGGTTTACCACAAGCCAAGCCACTTATTGTTTGATTTACAACTGACTGGAAAACAGAAGCAGCAACATCTTCCTTTGCCGCACCCTCATTCAATAATGGTTGGATATCAGTTTTTGCAAAAACGCCGCATCTTGCAGCAATTGGATATATGACTCTGCTGTTTTTTGCGAGCTCATTTAGACCTGTTGCATCCGTTTGTAATAAAGATGCCATTTGATCAATGAAGGAGCCTGTACCACCTGCACAGGTTCCATTCATCCTCTGTTCAAGCCCACCTTTAAAATAAGTAATCTTAGCATCTTCTCCGCCTAATTCAATAGCAACGTCTGTTTCTGGAATAAGTGATTGAACAGCTTCAGAGCCTGCGATAACTTCTTGAATAAAATCAAGGTCAAGCCACTGAGAAACTAGCAATCCACCAGAACCAGTTATCATTACATTGCATTCCTCTTGATAAAAGCGGTCGCAGGTCTCATCCATTAGTTCAAAGATTGTTTTTCTAATATCTGAATAATGTCTTTGATATTTTGAATATAGAATATTATTGTATTTATCAAGAACCACAATTTTAACAGTAGTTGAACCTACATCTAACCCTACATGATAATTCTTTTTCATTTTATTGATTATTCTCCAAACTAAATTTTAAATATTGAATGGATTTCTTATTATTTGTAAATCTCATATTACAAATAATAGCTTCAAATTAGTCCTTTGCAATCCCAATGTGCAATTCTTGCAACTGTATGTCGTCAACTATATCTGGTGCATTATCCATTGGAGAAGATGCATTCTGAACCTTAGGAAATGCTATTACGTCCCTAATACTATCTGTCTTTGCCATAAGCATAATCATTCTATCCAAGCCGAAAGCCATTCCACCATGAGGAGGAGTTCCGTATTTAAATGCATTTAGTAGGAACCCAAACTTTCTGTTTGCATCTTCCTCAGTGAATCCAAGCAGCTTTAACATTTTTGATTGCAATTCCTGTATATGAATTCTAATACTACCTCCACCAAGTTCAACACCATTTAATACGATGTCATATGCCTTTGCACGAACTTTACCAGGGTCAGTATCAAGTAATTCTAAATCCTCATCCATAGGACAAGTAAATGGATGATGCATAGCTTGAAAACGTTGCTCCTCTTCATTATATTCAAAGAATGGGAATTCAGTTACCCACAGGAATTTAAATTCATCTGGGTTCAATATATCCAGTTTTCTTGCAATCTCAAGTCTCAGCTGTCCGAGTGCATTACAAACAACATTATTCTTGTCAGCAACAAAACATATTAAATCCCCAGCCTCTGCTTCAGCTCTCTCAAGAAGCGCCTTCATCTCTTCCTCTGTCATAAACTTAGCAAACGATGACTTAATTTCGTTATCGGTACCTACTGAAATCCAAGCCATACCCTTTGCTTTATAGGTTTTAACAACCTCAACTAATGCATCGATTTCTTTCCTGCTAAACTTAGAGCAGCCTTTTGCATTAATAGCTCTAACACTTCCGCCGGACGCAACAGCATCTGTAAAGACCTTAAATCCACAGTCTGCAACTAAATCAGACATATTCACAAGTTCCATTCCAAAACGTATGTCTGGCTTATCCGATCCAAATCTCTCCATAGCCTCAGCATATTTCATTCTTATAAATGGAGTCTCGAGTTCTACATTCAACGCTTCTTTGAATACCCTTTTAATAAATCCCTCATTACAAGTAATTACATCATCAACGTTTACAAAGGACATTTCGATATCTATCTGAGTAAATTCCGGTTGTCTATCTGCTCGAAGGTCTTCATCTCTAAAACATTTTGCTATCTGGAAGTACCTATCAAAGCCTGAAACCATTAGCAGCTGTTTGTAAAGCTGAGGTGATTGTGGCAGTGCGAAGAACTTACCTGGATGTACCCTGCTTGGAACAAGATAATCTCTAGCACCTTCAGGTGTACTCTTAATAAGAATCGGTGTTTCTACCTCTAAGAAGCCATTTTCATCATAATAATCACGTGCAACTTTTGCCACTCTATGTCTGAGAATAAAATTCCTTTGCATGTCAGGTCTTCTTAAATCAAGGTATCTATACTTGAGTCTTGTCATTTCATTAACGTCAGAATTCTCTTCAATATACATTGGTGGAGTTTCAGCTGTACTAAGTATTCTTAACTCTGTCGCATTGATTTCTATTTCACCAGTTGCCATTCTCTTATTAATAGCTTCTGGAGCCCTTGGAGCAACTGTACCAATGACAGCAAGGACAAATTCACTTCTAATAGTCTTTGCTTTTTCAAACATTTCACCATCTTTATCTGTAAATACAAGCTGCAATATCCCGGACCTGTCTCTTAAATCAACAAAAACAAGACTACCTAAATTTCTCTGTTTCTGAACCCAACCCATTACTGTCACGGTTTCTCCAATATTTGCTGTACTGAGTTCAGTACATTTGTGACTTCTTTTCATTCCATAAATTGATTCACCCATTTTTGTAATCCTCCTGAGCCTAAAGCTCTTTATTAATATAGTTTTTCACATTAACTTTGTAATTCAACTTTATCAGTTACAATTAATACTTGTCGCAGGGCTGGTGTTAATATCCCATTAGAGTGCTTAGCGAAATTATTTGCACTTTAGGAAAGTATAAGTGCAACTAGGCTTCTTCCTTCGCTATCGCTTGGCACAAGCCAAGTTTTCTTTACAAATTTGTAATAGCTCATCTCAGATTAAAGTTAATTATTAACTTTCAGACTCTCAATAATTTGAGCTATGTCAAGCTCATTCTGCTCGCCTGTCGTCATATTTTTCAGCTTGAACTTTCCAGAATTTATTTCATCTTCACCTACCACCAATACGTATGGAATACCTAGTTTGTCAGCATAAGAGAACTTTTTACCCATTTTGCCTTCATTGAAATAAACTTCTGTTGCAATATCAGCATTTCTTAACCCTGTTGCTATTTCCAGTGCCTGTGTCATTGTTTCTACCATTGGA
The DNA here is from genome assembly GCA_023391425.1 of Bacillota bacterium. Taxonomy (GTDB): domain Bacteria; phylum Bacillota; class Clostridia; order Acetivibrionales; family DSM-1351; genus Ruminiclostridium. Next base: position 6,543 of record JAEWAX010000040.1, read on the forward strand.
ATTACAAGGATTTGAGAAGGTGTTGCTTTCTTCATCTCCCCAAGGACTCCTGCTTCTCTAAGTTGATAAAACAGTCTTGTCAGTCCAATTGAAATACCTACTCCAGGCAGCTTCTTGTTTGTATAAGTCTGTGCTAAATTGTCGTACCTTCCACCTGAACAAACACTTCCAATTGAAGGATATTGATTTAATATAGTTTCATAGATTGTGCCTGTATAATAGTCCAAGCCTCTAGCTATAGTCAAATCTACTGTGTAATTAGCTGAAGGGACTTTAAAAGAATCTATATAGTTAACTACCGATTCCAATTCATCTATACCTTCATTAAACATCTCATTGTCTATTTCCAATTCTCTTAAATTTGCAATTATTTCGCTACAGCTTCCCTTTATGTTAACAAATCTCAAAACACTGTCTGCATCATCACTTGAAAGTCCAATTGCCTTAAGCTCAGAAATAACTGCCTTCTCGCCTATCTTTTCAAGCTTATCAATTGTTCTCAACACCTCAGCTTTATCAGCCACCTTTAAATTCTCAAAAAAACCATTTAATATCTTTCTGTTGTTCATCCTTATAGTAAAATCATCAAAGCCAAGCGCCTTAAAGGTTGAATAGATGACACTTAATATCTCTGCATCATTAATTACACTGAGATTTTCATTTCCAATGATATCTATATCACATTGATAAAACTCTCTAAACCTACCCTTCTGTGGCTTTTCACCTCTGAACACCTTACCAATATGGTATCTCTTAAAAGGAAAGGTTAGTTCTCCAAAATGTTGAGAAACATACCTAGCCAAAGGTACTGTTAAATCAAATCTTAATGATAAATCATTGTCACCTTTATTAAACCTATACACCTGTTTTTCAGTTTCTCCGCCGCTTTTTGCCAGTAATACCTCAGACTTTTCAATCATTGGTGTGTCTAAAGGTATAAACCCATATTTTTCATATGTTTTCTTGATGGTATCAAGCATATTGTTGAACACTATCTGATCTGCAGGTAGAAGTTCCATAAAGCCTGGTAGTATAGAAGGCGTAATTATTTGTTTTGCCATTTAAACAACTCCTATCGTAAAATGTATAATTCGAATTTGTATTAAAAATATTAGTAAATATATTTCATACTTTTTTAATACTTTAAAAGTATAAGGGCAACTGGTCTTCTGTCATTTACTGCGTCTCGGCACAAGCAAGTCTCCTTTATCACCACTGATAAATTTTTGTGGCTAAGCCTCGAGTTGTTAGTATTTGATGTAATAATCCCTAAACAATAAAAAAGTCCCCTAATCCCAACAAGGGACGAGAGGAATTTCCCGTGGTACCACCCTAATGATTCTAATATTATATAGAACCTACTTAAACTCTTTAACGCAGAAAACGGATGAGTTTTTCCTCATCAGCCAAGGAACATATGCTCCCAGAGGGTGTCTTTCATCAATTTAACTATAAGCTGCTCACAGTCCAAGGCAACTTTTCCCTGAAATAGTATTACAGATTACTCTTCCCTTTTAAGGCCTATATAGTATTAACCTACTATATATTTTAAAATTCACTTTAACTATTGTCAATATTTATTATTTTTCACTGATTAATTAACTTTATTTTCCTTTCAATCATTTCGTCTATTCTGAGCAGATACTCCTCTACAGTTTTTACATTGAAAGCCCTTTCTATCCTATTGTTTGGGAAAACAAATTTTGAAGCAGCCCCTGCTCCGCAGGCAAGAATAGATTGTCTCTCCTCCATTATTTGTATGTTGTAAAGGCATTCCTTACTTTTCTTACTGTAGCCTACATTCTCGAGATTTCCCAAAATATTTTTTTGCCTATAGAGGTAATATGGATTAAGTCCCATTCTTTCAGCATATTCACGAGCAACATCTACCATTTTCGAAACTTGTTGGTATTGTGTTTCTAAATGGTAGTTTTCTTTTTCTTCGGTAAGCCTAGATGCTCTTTTTATAGCCATAGTATGGACTGTTAAACTGTCAGGTTCCATAGTCTTTATTTTTTCAAGCGTGTTTATGAACATATCAACATCTTCACCTGGAAGTCCACATATCAGGTCCATATTAATATTGTCAAAACCCATATCTCTTGCCATGTAAAATGCTTTCTCAATATCCTCTGGGGAATGTTTTCTTCCTATTTTCTCTAGGGTAATTGCATTCATAGTCTGAGGATTAATGCTTATTCTGGATACTCTGCTATTCTTGATTACTTTCAATTTATCAATATCTATTGTATCTGGGCGTCCAGCTTCAACCGTATATTCCTTTAGATTACTTAAATCTAAATATTCTTCAATACCTTCTAGAAGCCTTAACAATTGGTGTGCTTTCAGAGAGGTTGGCGTCCCCCCTCCAATATAAATACTCTCAATTTTAAAATTATTGTCATTTATAAGCTGTGCACAATGCTTTATTTCTTTTAACAAAGTATCAACATAGGAATCAATTACTTTTTTATACTGTTCAATGGTACTTGAGCTAAAAGAGCAATAAAGACAACGTGTTGGACAAAATGGAATTCCTATATATAGTGAAATACTGTTTTTGTTAGAATTCAAAAACATATCTCTCTGATTTTCTGCAACCTCATAAAGAAGGCTTGCTTTATTATTTGTAACAAAATAGTCCTTTTTTAACGTAGAAATAATATCTTCTTTGCATATACCTTTATCTAGAAATTCATTTACCAATTTGGTAGGTCTAATTCCGGTTAAAATTCCCCAAGGTATTATTTTTCCTGTATATTTACTTAGAAGTAAGAATAATTTTCTCTTAATAACTCTTTTAAAGTCCTTAATACTTTGTTTGTTCTCAGAATCAAAAATATTATCACAAGGAATTCTAACCAGCTCATCAAAATTCTGGTCTCTCAGTTGTATACTAAGATATTCCTGTCCTTCAGATACTTCTCTATAACACAAAACAAATGCCTCGGAACACTCATCCCAAGGCTCATCCAGTTTTTTAATTTCATCAGGTAAAAAGAATAATTTAATTATATCTTCAAACTCATAATCAAAATAATTACAATCATTTTTATAAAATATCATTATTTCCTCTTCTTCAGAAAGTAAGTTAGCCTAAATTTCGAAATATCAGCTTTTAGTCGATGGCGATTGACTTATTACCATTCAATAGCACTTTTTATAGGGTTAGAGCTCTTTTCATTTTCTATTGTCGTACTACTTCCATGTCCTGGGTAAACAGTAATATCGCCTGGTAAAACAAAAAGCTTCTCAACTATTGATTTGTAAATATCTTCAAAGCTGCCATTCGGAAAATCAACTCTTCCATAACCAAACTTAAATAAAGTGTCACCCGAAAACAAATTATTATTAACTACAATACATATAGATCCCGGCGTATGACCAGGTGTATGAATTATTTTAAACTCTAACTTTCCAAGTTGAATTACACTGCCATCTCTCAAGATTTCTGGCTTACACTCAAAGGTCTTAGCACCTCCAGTATAAGCTGATATATTATATCTGGCATCATTTAAGGACATTTCATCAT
>JAEWAX010000044.1 GCA_023391425.1 Bacillota bacterium
ATAGATAAGTCATTTTTTTCTATATAACAGGGTTCTCATCTGGAAATATTATACCATATATGATTCAAAAATCAAACATATGTTCTAACTATTTTATCAATATGTGTAATAAATAAAATTGATAAAATTCAAAATTATTTAGATATTTAACTAAAAATATGGATAATTTTGATATAGCTAAAAAAATTGAGGTTTTGAAAGAAACTACTCAAAAGAATGAAACAACTTTTATATTACGAAATATTTTCAATACAAAAAAACGTATAAATTTTTGAACATTAGCAATTACAATTGATATTTATTTAGCAAAGATATATAATACATTTTATTAAGCAATTTTTTATCGAATAAAATTAAAATGTTTTATACAATTTTTGAGATGTGTTAGAACATATTTAGGAGGTATTTGACGTGAGAGCAGTTATTACAGTTATAGGGAAAGATAGAGTAGGAATTATTGCTGGAGTAAGCAATATTTTAGCGGAAAGTAATGTTAATATATTAGATATAACTCAAACTATTATGCAAGATGTATTTACTATGATTACACTTGTAGATATATCGAAATGTAATATCCCATTTGATAATCTTTCTGAAAAACTCGAAAACAAGGGAGTTGAGATGGGTTTAAAAATCCAGATACAACATGAAGACATTTTTAATACCATGCATAGGATATGAGGTGAGGGCTAATGTTAGGAGCTTTTGAAATAATTGAAACATTGGATATGATTCAAAAAGAAAATTTAGATATAAGAACAATAACCATGGGTATATCTTTAAGAGATTGTTGCCATTCTGACATAAATATTTCTTGCAATAAGATATACGACAAAATAACCAGGTATGCTGAAAAGCTTGTTATTACTGGAGAGAACATTGAGAAAGAATATGGTATACCAATTATTAATAAGAGAATTTCTGTAACTCCAATTGCATTAATAGCTGAAAGCTGTGAGAGTGCAGATTACGTAAAGTTTGCTCAAGCGATGGACAGAGCTGCTCAGACTGTTGGTGTAAACTTTATTGGAGGATTTTCAGCTTTAGTACAAAAAGGTTATACAAACGGTGATAAAAAACTGATTTCCTCAATACCAGAGGCATTAAGTACTACAAAATTGGTTTGCTCATCTGTAAATGTTGCTTCCACAAAAGCAGGTATAAACATGGATGCCGTTGCAGAAATGGGTAAGGTAATTAAAAAATGTGCTGAGCTTACTGCAGATAATGGAGCGTTGGCATGTGCAAAATTAGTTGTATTTGCAAATGCAGTTGAAGATAACCCATTTATGGCAGGTGCTTTCCATGGCGTAGGAGAGCCTGAATGTGTTGTTAATGTTGGGGTTAGCGGCCCTGGTGTTGTGAAATGTGCTCTTGAGAAGGTAAAGGGCGCAGATTTTGGTACAGTTGCAGAAACTATTAAAAAGACTGCCTTTAAGATAACCAGAATGGGTGAATTGGTTGCAAGAGAAGCTTCACGTAGGCTGAATGTTCCTTTTGGAATAGTTGATTTATCTCTTGCACCTACTCCTGCAATTGGAGATAGTGTTGCTTATATTCTTGAAGAGATGGGTTTAGAAAAGTGTGGAACGCATGGTACAACAGCAGCCTTAGCACTTTTGAATGATGCGGTTAAGAAGGGTGGAGTTATGGCTTCTTCCTCTGTTGGAGGTCTAAGTGGCGCATTTATACCTGTAAGTGAGGATGCCGGAATGATTTCTGCTGTTGAATGTGGCTCTTTATCATTGGAAAAACTTGAAGCTATGACCTGTGTATGCTCAGTTGGACTTGATATGATTGTAATTCCAGGTGAAACATCAGCTGATACTATCTCAGCAATCATTGCGGATGAAGCAGCAATAGGCGTTGTAAACACAAAAACTACGGCAGTTAGAATAATTCCTGCTCCAGGTAAAAAAGTTGGCGATATAGTAGAATTTGGCGGTCTACTTGGCTCTGGACCAGTAATGAAAGTAAATTCTTATGGAAGTTCAGATTTCATCAAAAGAGGCGGAAGAATTCCTGCACCTTTGCATAGCTTGAAAAACTAAAATATAGCAATTTATTATGAGATTAATGATAAAATAACAAGAAACAAAAAACACTTATAGCTGCTAACATAGTATTTTCGTGATGTTGGCAGCTATTTTTAGTATAAATTGCATATTGGAATTAAAAGAAGAGATAAAGAATTATTAATGCAAAAACTTTATTTATCCAGACAAAAAATATCGTCAAAATGTGAATTTAGAGAAGAAAGAACTCCTATTAGTAACTTTCTCTCTTCAATACTAAGTATTCCAAATACCTTTTCAGCTAAGATGTTCTTTAAAACCACTATTGATGCAAAGATTTCTTTACCTTTTTCTGAAAGTGAAACGAAAACCTGTCTTCTATCAAAATCGTCACGCATTCTTATTACATATCCCTTTTTAATAAGCCTATCTATTGTTACAGTAGGGGTACCAAAGGTTACTCCAAGTGTATTTGCTATATCAGACATCTTTTTATTTTGTTCTCCATGACCAATAACCAATAATGTTTTTATTTCTATTACAGTAAGGTCAATAAGCTCTTCACTAAAGTATTTCTTACTTTCTATCCTGTTATATTTTTCAATTAATTTGCTAAAAAGTTGCTCAACAATTAAGAGATCATTTGTTGGTTTAGAATTCATAAAGCACCTCACATATTATTTGGGTATTCAAAATATTTGATAGTTCAAATATACAACTTTGATTATATAATGTAAAGTAATAATCAATTTTTCATATTTAATGTTTAATCAATAATCCATTCAGAAATAATTTAAACAAATCCTCTTTATACTTGTCGCCTTGCTCATGATATTTCGGAGTATTCCCGATGTCATTGAAGGCTTTGACATAGTCAAGAATTGTTGATGTGGGAACTGTAACATCGATAAAGCCATCGGCCTTTCCAGCCTCAATATATTTTTCATAAAGCAGCATTTGTTTATCGGATAAGGTGTTTATTATAGCTTGTACCATTTGTGGATCTTCAAGTGCAGTAACTGTAAAAAATTCCTCAATTGAACGATTGATTTCCTCAGAACAAAGAGATAGAGCTTTATCAAACTTTTGTGGGAAGGATAAATCAAGCGATAATATTTCCTCTGCCATTGTAATAATATCATCCATAAGAGAAGAAATTGCTTCCTTTACTAAAAGGTTTTTACTCCCGAAATAGTTATAAATAGAAACTTGAGAGACCTTTGCAATTGCAGCGATTTCCTTAATGCCGGTATTTACAAAACCATTCTTTCTAAATAATTCAAGTGAAGCTTTTAAAATAGCTCCTTTTTTTATATTTGTACGAATCTCATATTTGTTCATTAGTTAGCTCCTATATAATAATATAATTATTATACCATGTTTTGAAATATAGTAAACGTTATTACAAAACATATTGACATTTACTGGAGATGAATGTATGATTAGTTTTGAAATATGACGTATGGAATTTCAAAACAATAAGGAGAATGAATATGAGTAATGTAATATATTATTTTAGTGCAACTGGAAATAACCTTGTAGTAGCCAGAAAAATAGCAGAACAATTAGGCGATACAAAGCTTTTGAAAATTGGATTAAGCCAAGAGGCGATTGATACCACTCCATATGAAAGGGTGGGAATTGTTTTCCCAGTGTACTATTATCAACCGCCTTTGTTTGTTGAGAATTTTGTGAAGAAGCTAATATTCAAGAAAGAGCAATATAAATTTGCGGTGGTAGCTCATGGCCCTTGTAGGGGAATAGCTTTAGAAAATATAAGAAACCAAATTAACACATTGGGCTTTATACTCGATGGAGAATTTTCAGTTTTTTTGCCAGGAAATTCTATTACAGAGTATGGTGATGTTCCTGCATATCATAATATACTATATAGGAAATCTGAAAAGACTATTAAAAATATTGTTAACATTGTCCAAACAAAACAGAGTACTGAAGCATTAGGTCCAGGCTTGTTTGAAAGGTTAGTATTAAAAAATGAGAAGCTGAGAGAAAAAGTTATGAACATAAGACAAAAATTTCTTGAATATGACTCTGGCTTTAATTACAATCAGAATTGCAATAGCTGTGGAACTTGTGTTAAGGTATGTCCAGTGCAGAATATTCACTTAGAGAGTGGTCATCCTGTGTGGGAGCATAAATGCCAGCAGTGTACAGCATGCATTCAATGGTGTCCGAATAGCAGTATAAATTTTTACAATAAAACTCAAAAAAGAAAGCGCTATCATCATAAAGAGGTAACACTTAAGGATATGATAAACAAATGAAAAGTATGTTCAGCTAAAGTGGGGTTGCGCTTATGAATATCTTACAAATGAGATATTAGTTCAAGTTAGACAAGGTTGCAATCAAGAATATGCTAACAAATAAGCTTACAAATAAGCTAACTAATGAAAACTACGTAACGTAAAGACATTTGGCACTTATAACAATTGCTATGTTTATTATGGTTTGATAATATATTTATTGTAATAAGTATATTCGCAACTAGAATAAAGTGTTGGAATGAGGTACAACATGAACAGTTTAATGCTTGGTTTATGTCAAATGAAGGTCACTGACAGTAAGCAGGATAACATAAAAAAAGCTGTACAGATGCTTGAAACTTGTAAGCAGCGCAATGTTGACATAGCTGTTTTGCCAGAGATGTTCAATTGCCCTTATAGTACTCAAAGTTTTCCATTGTACGCTGAAAATTTTGAAAATAGTGAAACAGTATCAGTAATTTCAGCTGCTGCAAAGTATAATGATATGTATGTAGTTGCTGGTTCAATTCCTGAACTTTGTGATCAGCGAATTTACAATACTTGCCTGGTTTTTGACAGAAATGGTGCAATCATCGGAAAGCATAGGAAAGTTCATTTATTTGATATAGACATTAAGAATGGAATTCGTTTTAAAGAATCTCAAGTTTTATCAAGCGGTAATAAAATAACTGTTATAGATACAGAATATTGTAAGATAGGTATTGCAATTTGCTTTGATATGCGCTTTAGTGAGCTTTATCAAGAGATGAGCAAAGCTGGAGTCAAAATCATATTTACTCCAGGTGCATTTAATATGACAACTGGACCTGCACATTGGGAACTACTTATAAGAGCTAGAGCACTAGATAATCAAGTATTCCATGCCGCAGTGTCTCCTGCAAGAGACACCAATGCTAACTATGTAGCCTATGGAAACTCAATGCTTTGTGATCCATGGGGAAACATATTGGCTAGAGCAGATTATAAGGAGCAGTTAGTTTTTACCAATATTGATTTAGATATGGTAGATAGCGTCCGTGAACAAATACCAGTATTTAAATCAATAGAAAGCTGAAATATATTCATTTATTCAATTCGCCGAATGAATTATCCAGAATTTGTTTCGATGGTAACAACTCTGTATATTGTGTTATTCTAAAATATACATCAAGATTATGAACTTTGGAGGTTAAATTTGAAAAACAGATCGTGTTGGATAAAAATTATTGTATGTGTTTTTCCATTTGTTGCAATGAGTTTCATTTACATATTTAAAGATGTATTGTATGAATTAGGCACACTTTTTCCAGTATGTCCAAGTTACACCTTTTTTGATATTTATTGTCCAGGCTGTGGCAATACCAGAAGCGTTCAGCACCTTTTAAAGGGAGATGTTATAGGTTCACTTAAATTCAATCCTGCTCCTTTATTTGGCATTATAATAGGCGTACTTGCTTATTTGGAACTGATCTCATATGTTTTTGGAAAGAAAATAAAGTTTGTACCAAGAGGTCGCAAGTTTTGGACAATTACAATTATTGTATTCTCAGTATATTTTGTATTAAGGAATTTTGTACGTTTATTTTAAATTCCTAAAGCTAGTATGGGACAAGATATGTATGTTATAAAAGATAATAAGCACAATAGTAAAATATATATTTTACTATTATTGTATATTGCGTACTTTTTCTTTATGTAATATAATGTTTAAGTAAAATAATTCTACGAAAGGGTAAGGTATTGGGTTAATGAGAATTTGCTAATTCAGCTTTTAAAATCATTTAAGATTTTGAATGGGCGAGATGCCCTTATTTGTGCTGGATTAGTTCAATAAAACATACCTGGTAGCTTATTTTTATCGTTTACCAGACTATTTATTTTCATTAGTAAGTGAGGGTTAAATAGTTTATGTGGAATATTTAATTAAATGTTCCCTTAAATAACTGTTTTAATTGAGTCTTTCCAGCTAACCAAGCAAAGGAGAGATTTTTTTATGCTTATTTTAGATGCTATAAATGTTAAAAAGAACTTTGGTGAAAGAGAAATTATATCATTTGATCAACTGCAAATCAGAAGTGGAGATAAAATAGGTGTGGTTGGCCGAAATGGAGCCGGAAAAACTACACTTTTAAATATTCTTTCAGGTGAGCTATTACCTGATGAGGGCATTGTAAAAAGGTTTTGTGATGTAGCATATATAAAACAGTTTTCTGATGAAGAAATCGAAGCAGATGCTAAAGCATTGAGTGAATTTGGCGTTCAGTATATCATCAAAAGCAATAAAGTGAGTGGAGGAGAGCAGACAAGATTAAAAATAGCAGGAGCATTGAGCAAAAATAGTTTATTACTTTTTGCAGATGAACCTACTGCAAATCTTGACTTTAAAGGTATTCAAACATTAAAGAATAAGCTCTCAAAGGCCGAATCACTTGTACTGATAAGTCATGACAGGGAATTGCTTGATAGTATATGTAATAAAATAATTGAGGTTTCTGATGGAAGGATAACATTTTTTCAAGGAAACTTTTCATTTTACCAGCAGCAAAAACAAAAAATTGTTGATAGAGAATGGTTTGAGTATGAAAATTACATTGATGAAAAAAAGCATCTTGAGGAAGCCATCAAAAACCGTAAAGCACGAGCAAAAACCATTAAGAAAGCTCCAGCTCGAATGGGTAATTCTGAGGCTAGATTACACACGCGCGCAGCTCATGAAATGGAAGAAAAGATACATGATGCAGCCAATAGTCTTAAAACCAGACTAGAGAAATTGGAGGTAAAAAGCAAGCCTAAGGAGCTTCCTAACATAAAGCTTGACTTCTCACTTACCAATCCACCGTATAATAGAATAGTTATTTCGAGTGATGACTTTAGTTTTGGTTATGGTGATAGAGAAATATTTGCAAATGCAAAATTCCAAATTTATAACGGTATGAAGCAGGCGATTATCGGTGATAATGGGGCAGGAAAAACTACACTGTTAAATCAAATTTATAATAGCTTTCTAAGTAAACAATTAAACGATTTAGATAGTTCTGAGAATAATATCAATATTGTTCCAAAGGCTGTACTCGGCTACTTTTGCCAAGGATTTGAAAATCTAGACCTTCAAAAGACTGTACTGGAAAATGTTATGCTGGGAAGCGTTCAGAATGAAACTACTGTAAGAACAATTCTTGCTAGGCTTTTAATTAGTGGTGATGATGTTTATAAAAAAGTGGGGATTTTAAGTGGAGGAGAGAGAATTAAGGTCAGCTTTGCAAAATTATTTGTTTCGAGTGCAAATGTTCTATTGCTTGATGAACCAACAAATTATCTCGATATGGCCTCAATCGAAGCTTTACAAAACATTCTCAGTGAATATGAAGGTACCGTAATGTTTGTTTCTCACGATAAAACTTTCATTAATGGAGTAGCTCAAAGGTTACTAGTTGTTAAGGACAGCCAAATCTTAGCTTTTGAAGGTAGTTTGGAAGCTTACAAATACAAATATAATACTACAAAAACCCAAGAGAATATTCAAACGCAAAAGATGGTATTACAAATGCGTATGACTGAGGTGTTATCAAAACTATCACAAGACAATGGAGATAATGAAAAACTTGAAGCTGAATATCAAGAATTGGTTATGCAGATGAAATTATTGTAAGCTAGAAAAAATATAAAAAGACTGTAAAATTAATTTTTGCAATCAGTGATATAAGCTTAAAATGCAAATATCACTGATTGCAGAAATACACAAAGTGCCTATCGTAAATAATATTACTTTCTAAGGTTTATCCTCGCCATCCCCTTGAGAATCTGTATCTGAGTTTGAAGGATTATTTTTTAAAATAGACTCAAAGTCGTACTTCTTGTTTATATCAGGTATAAATGAATTTGAATTTGAATTTGATTTTGATGTAAAGTACTTATCAATTATTTCTTGTGAATCAAATCTATCCCTTGTTTTTGTATCTTCTATTTTATTTATATAAATGAAGTAATCTATACTATCAATTCTTCTGTCTAAGCCACATAATTTAAATGTATTCATATCAGGCCTAGATGCTTTTGTAAAGGCGCTTACCAATGAAAGAGTATCTGAAAGGGAAACGTTTGTTATAACGTTTTCAAAGGCATAATTAATTACAGGAATAAGCTTGGGAAGATCAAGTAAATTGACTTTCTGCTTAATTAATTCATTTACAAATTTAATTTGCATCTCAGTTCTTTTTAAATCTGAGCCATCATAATATTTTCTCCATTCTGTTGAAGAATGAGAATACGATTTTCTAAAACGGAGCAACTGTTCAGTCTTATCACCATCTAGTAGCTGATATCCCTTTTTAAGGTTAATATACAAGTCTTGGGTTGGGTCAGAATACTTTAAATCAGCAGGAACATCAAAATATACCCCACCTAATTTATCTACTATTTCTTTTATGGTATCAATTTCAAGATATATATAATAATCGATTGGTATATTAGTTAAGTCACTAATTGTTTGAGTAGTGTACTCAGCTGCTTTATGCTTTATTTCTGTAGTTGAAAGATCTTTGGAACGCTCGTATTTTCTTATACCAATATCATAATTGGCATTAATTTTATAATTGGAATTATTACTGGGTTTAGTATCCCTAGGAACAGTTAATAAGCTAATTTGTTTTGTACTTGGTTCATAATTTGCAATAATAATAGTATCTGTATTAAGCCCAGAGGCTTCCTTTACTAAAACTAAAAAATTTATTGGGTTTTGGTTTCCAGTATAGTCTTCAACGATGTTAAATGACTTAGACTCGCTTGAAGGAGTAGGAATGTTTTGAGATATAGGTGGAGTAGATTTTATATCAATCAAAAAGAAAATGCCAAGAATAAATAAAACTATTCCACTAAAAAAACTACATAAATAAACTAATTTTGCTGATTTCATTCATTAATACTCCTTATCATTATGTATGTATACATATTGTACAATAAAAAAGAAATATTTAGTATTTAAAAGTATCTATGCTAATGTACATATATTCAATATACTGTACATTCATCAATAAGTAAATATATGTTATTGAATTTTATAAAAGTAGCACTAACATAATATCTTAGTATTGTACTTAACATAAATGTTATATACCTGAGATATTTCTTTAGTTACTATATTTTAGTTAATGTTTTGGTGTAATTTCATGACGTTTAATAAATTAGAAATTAGGTAAAACAGCCGCATTGTATACTATTGAGGGTTTACAAGAATTAGTATATAATGGTTAAATGATTGTAAACAGGTATTTGTGGCAATATAAATTAATTAGTATAGTATCACTAATTATGAAATATGGGAAACCTATTATAAAATTAAATATGAACTTATGGTCTCATATTTTTAATAATTTTAACACAACTTATTTGTTATTTTAATGCTAATAAGGAGTAATTAATTATGGCAAAGAAAAAAAACATGCTTGATTTAATGCAGGAAATAAGAAGGAGCTGGGTTATTAACCCCAAAACTAGAGTGCAAGAAAATGAACTAAAAAACAAGAAAAAGCGTAGACAAAGAGACAAAAAAGTAATTAGTGGCAGAGAAGAATAATATAAACGACTAAAAATATATTTTACGTAAATTATTCCATATTATGGTTTATTATGATATAATTAGGTGGTGTTTTATATATTTCTTTGGGGGATATTATAATGCCTAATAGTAATGATATGAATTACTTCAATCGTTTTTTTTATAATAAGGAACATGTTTACGAGAAAACGTATATCTCAGTTATTAAGATTATAGTCTGTTTATTATTATATGGATCAATAATATTTATTCAGGCACATAATCAATCAGCAGAGAGTGTTAAAGGTATTATTGCTCAAATTCAAGTTATGATTTCTGTATATTTAGTTGTAAACGTTGTTAAAAAAGGCTATGTAATAGCTATTATGCTCAATATTATTCAAATTTTTTTGGTAACAAGAAATGTTTTTATTAACGGATATACAGATACAGCACCAGGTATTGTAGTACCAGTAGGTGCAATAATTACCATTACTATAATCTTTCTTTTTAGTAGGCGCTTAAACCAAAAGTTTGAAGAGATAAACGATCAGAAGGAAGACCTTATTACACTCTATGAAGAGCTTGCTGCCACTGAAGAAGAATTATCTCATCAGAACAAACAGCTATTAATATATAACAGAAGTATGAAAGAAAATGAGGAGAAACTAAACTACTTGGCTTTTTTTGATGTGTTAACAGAACTCCCAAACCGTAAAATGATTATCAATAGATTAGATGTTTTAATTAGTTTATCTATGAAAAAACAAATGAGATTTGCAATGGCTTTCATTGATTTAGATAATTTTAAAAGAATTAATGATTCAATGGGGCATCATGCAGGCGATTTGCTATTACAGGAGGTTGCAGTAAGACTAAAAACAGTAATTCATCAAGACGATATGCTAGGACGGTTAGGTGGAGATGAGTTTGCATTAATAATTCAGCGTCAATTAAATGAAGAAGAAATTTTAATATATGTAGAAGGCCTTAGGAATGTACTTTTGGATAAATTTTATATTGAAAAAACTGAGTTATGTATAAGTGCTAGCTTCGGAATTTCAGTTTTTCCTCAGGATGGTGATAATTCTACAGATCTTCTAAAATGTTCAGACACAGCAATGTATAAGGTTAAAGATGATGGGAAAAACGGTGTCCAGTTTTTTAATAAAGAGATGAAAGATAAGATTTTTAAAAGAATGGAGTTTGAGAAGAGGCTACTATCGTCAATTCAAAATAATGAACTTTTTCTTGTTTTCCAACCACAGTACAGTTCTGTTGAAAAAAAATTGAGAGGGTTCGAAGCCTTAATTAGATGGAACTCTCCGGAGTTGGGATTAGTTAGCCCTGTAGAGTTTATACCCATATCAGAAGAAACAAGATTCATTATTCCGATGGGCAAGTGGATTCTCAAGACATCATGCGAAATATATAAAAAAATTCAGGATAAATATAATTTTACAGGAACGATATCTGTCAATATATCTGCTGTACAAATAATGGAACCATCATTTTTGCAGATGGTAAAAAGCATTATTGAGGAAACAGGCATTAACCCACGATATCTAGAGTTTGAAATTACAGAATCAGTATTTATTTCATCTATGGAATATGTAATAGGAGTTCTTAATGAGTTAAAAAAGATAGGAATTCATATAGCGTTAGATGATTTCGGGACAGGGTATTCTTCTTTAAGTTATCTTCAGTTGCTTCCAATTGATACCTTGAAAATTGATAAGATTTTTATTGATGGTATTATCAGCAGGGAGGCTGATAAGCAAATTGTAGGACCTATTATTTCATTGGTTCATCAGATGGATATTGCAGTTGTTGCTGAAGGTGTTGAAAAAGACATACAGCTAGATTATCTCAGAAGTCAGTCGTGTGATTGTATACAAGGTTTTTTATGGGGAAAACCACTTAACGAAGAAAACTTGAATCAATTACTTCAACCTATCACTTTATAAAGCTACATATTTAATCAGTAAAAAGATTTATTTCAGTTTTATATTTATTTGGTTTTGAAATATGCTATAATGGATTTTACATCTGTTTTAGCATATTTTTGTATTTTAACACACTGAAAGGAATGGTTATAATTAAAGCTCTACATACAAATAGTATAATGCCAAAGCTGGCATTATTCGGTTCTGCATTTATCTGGGGAAGTTCATTTTTTATAATGAAAAATACAGTAGATGTATTTTCACCTTACATATTATTGGGTTTTCGCTTTACAATCGCATGTGTTTTATTAAGCATTGTATTTTGGAAGAAAATTAAAGAGATAAACTTTGATTATATATGGAAAAGTGCTGTTATTGGTTCATTTTTATTTTTGGGTTATAGCACTCAAACTATAGGAATTACTGAAACAACACCTGGCAAAAATGCTTTTCTAACAGCAATATACTGTGTAATTGTACCGTTTTTGTTTTGGATAGTAGATAAGTCTAAACCTGATATTTTTAACTTTTTGTCAGCTATTATCTGTATTACAGGTATTGGTTTAGTATCAATAACTGGGAATTTCACCATAGGATATGGTGATGCTTTTACATTAGTAGGAGGATTTTTATATGCAGCACATATGGTTGCTATTGCCAAGCTTAGCAAAGGTAAAGACCCAATAATTGTTACAATATTACAGTTTGGCTTTGCTGCAATATTATCTTGGATTGTAGGTCTTTCAATCGAATCATTTCCAACTCCAGCTCAATGGAGTATTGAAAGTATTAGTGGCTTGCTGTATTTGGCAGTCTTTGCATCTGCAATAGCGATGCTTTTTCAAAATATTGGACAGAAGCATACCCATCCATCAGCGGCGGCAATTATTTTAAGCTTGGAATCAGTATTTGGGGTGTTATTCTCTGTAATATTCTACGGAGAACAGTTAACTTTACGTTTAATAACAGGTTTTATATTAATTTTTGTAGCTGTAATCACTTCAGAAACTAAGCTCTCATTTTTGAAAAAGACAGTTAAGTGATAAAATCTGTAAACTATAAATAGAAAAATATAGAATGGTGTTTTAAATGTTAAATTACCTTGTGGAGGAAATTATAATGGATGAAACCTACTTTGAAAGTTTTCTTTACACCTTTTAAATATAAGTACAACTAAGCCTCTATCATCGCCTGTGGCTCGGTACAGGCGATGGTAGAGGGCTCAGATAACTTAAATTTTACCGAGAACGTATCTTGCTATAAAGAATTTCAATCTACCAGTTTTTTCCATTGTTAAGCATATAAGAATTTCTATTAAATCTAGCATATCCTGTTTGTCATTTTTACTTAAAATAGCTTTACTGTATCTTGCCTTTATATAATGATTTGTTATTTTTGTAAAACTTGTTTTATTTAAGGAATAGCTCTTAAAATCAATAGTTTTATCTATTCTTATTCCAAATTCAGAAGGTGTTTCTCCAGGCTTAAATACTATATCTTGAGTACCTAATACCTTTAATATATAGGAATATGACATTAAGACAGAACTATTGGGATCACCTTTGCGTATTCTTCTAATATAGCTATAAAGCTTTAATATATTTATAAGAACTAATATTGCAAAACCCAATAGAATTGAACCAATAACTGATGATAATACTATTAGGACTATCAAAGGAATATCATTTTTTGAGTCTTGGGTGGTATCTAAATCAGTGTACTCAAACCCCGAACTTCCATTTCCATATTTATTTTTGTATTTCTCTATCATGTCCATATAATCAGTAAATTCTGAGTTTAACATATCGTTGCTTACTTTTGCAGTGGTTGTTTCATCATTATACATGTTGGAAACAAAAGGGGAGGTAGGTTCAAAGGGTATCCATCCAAATCCTTCAAAGTATACTTCTACCCAAGCATGTGCCTGTTGGTTTGTAACATTATAAATTCCTTTCTTGTCTGTTTCAGGTGGTAGAATATATCCTTCAACATATCTCGCTGGAATGTCAATACATCTCAGCAATACCGTCATTGCTGACGCATAATATGTACAGTAGCCTTTTTTACCATCAAAAAGAAAGTAATCAACAAAATCTTTTTTTCTAGGCGCATTACCTGGTGTCAAGGTATATGGATAATTGTCTGAAAGATATGTTTCAATAGCTTTTGCCTTATCATAATTATTGTATTTATCTTTTGTTATATCCTTTGCTAACTTTCTTACTCGCATAGTAACAGTATCAGGTAACTGAGTGTATCTTCTGTTAATAATTTCAGCTTTTTCTTTTAAAGCTTCTTTTTCTGCTGTATTTACAAATAGTCCACTTCGAGGCCAACTATCAGCAATGGCGTTAATTATAGTATCTTTAGATGTCACTATTTGGGGTACAATATTTTTAGATTTACTTTTTACATTGTCTGTAAAGCTATCATTATAATACCCCTTGTAGCTTTTTCTTATGTTTGTCTTAAAATCTTCACTATTAAGTATTATATTATAATATTCTACAGTGTATTTAAAACCGTTTTTTTGAATTTCATTAGTAGAGAACATTTGCTCATTATCAAAAAACAAATTGATTGAATTCTTAAAGGTTAATAAATTAGCTTTAGTAGGAATAAATATAGATTTTGTTTTAAGATTTGTATATTCGATTTCTGCCTTGGCCTGCTTAAAAATACTATCACTTTTTGTAACTCCTGTCCTATTTAACCCACTAAAAAATTCGTGGGAGTCAAATTTAATTTTTTCAGAATAGGAAGTAAAACTCTTGCCAAGAGGTATTAATTGTTCATTTGCTTCATACCAATTATGCCCGTTGTAAAAGGCTTTTGAGGATGCCTTAAGATACAAGTTTGTATAATCAGATTTTACATTCATAACATGAGTTTTACTCAGTTTTAAATTTCCACCCAATCTATCCTCATTTCCAAATCCCGTTGCATTAAGTGAAAAATAGTCAAAATTTGATAAGTCATTATTAGAAAAATAATCAATTATGTTATTAATTACACTATCAAACTTAGTATCCAACCAGGGCACTGCAATTCGGGTACTTTTAATTGGAAATAAAAAGCTGTTAGCGATGATTACGATACAAACTGGAATAATACAAATCAGATACTTAAACCTATTGCCTATATCATAGGTTAATTCTTTGCTTCTTCTTTTTAATATATCAAAAAAGTAATAAAGCAAAAATGAAAACATGAAAAGTACAAAAGAAATCTTACTTAAAAAAATTTTAAACTGTAATTGAACGAAAAATACACTAAAAAACATAATTGATATTACATAAAAATTGTAAAACTTTATAGAAAAAATAAAAACAAATAGTGAAATAATAAAAGCAAGTGTTATTAGAGTTAAATTAGTATAAAGTAGGTAAGAAGTATCATTAAAGCCATTTGTAACATCAATAAACCAAGTTGAATAGGTGGATAACCAATTTACTACATTTGTGATTCCTATTTTATAAAATATAAAAACTAGCCCTATAATAAGCATTATACATGTAACTATAGCTGATACGATGGTAGACACTTTGCTTCTAAACATAACAAAGAATAACAAAGTAAGAGGTATAACTGCTATAAATATTGCCAGGCTTAGCTTGTGGGTCATAAACAACGAAGTATACAAGGCCTGACAAATGCTTGAAGACATAAGCATAACAAGTATTAAGTTTGCAAATATGCTGAGTTTATTTTCACGTAACATTAGCTCTAACCTCCAAGTATCATTTTAATATCATCGTCGGGGTTAATAGTATATGCTTTCACGCCGATTTCAGGTAAATTGTTAAGAATTTCATCAACTATCTCATTATTTTTAGGGACTATCGAGCTAGGAGAAACATAAATAAGGCAGATAGTATGATTTGACTTTTGTGAATTATACATTTCATTGTATAAATCAATATCTAATATACTGGTGAAAATAACCATATCGGTTGAAGTATTACTGCTTTCGTAATGCAGCTTCACAATATCAGCCAACGAAACCTGCTGGTTAAAGGTTATAGAAGATAATGTCTTATAAATAAAATCAAATTCAATTTTGTTCGTGGCTTTTAAAACTTCAAGTTTTTGATTGAAATACATGTAGTTAACTGTTATATTTTTAAATAAATAATAATGCAATACTGAAATGACAGCCTCAATTAGCTTGTCTTCAATAATAATATTAATTTCATCACTATAGCTGTTACGTCTTAAATCTAAAAGGAGATTTACGTTCATATCTGTAGTACTCTGGAAATTTTTAATCATTAATTTATTATTTCTAGCTGTAAGTTTCCAATGTATTTTTTTAAAACTATCTCCATAGTAATAATCTCTTAAATCTTTTATATTATTTACATCTTCAACTGTACCTTGCGAAAGGCTTTGAGAGTCATAACAGTTTGAAGTAAATACAGAAAATTTATTCAAATGCTCAATCTTCGGGTATACAATGACTTTCTTTGTTTCTGGAATTTTATAAGTTAACCTAATCAAGCCTAGAAAATCTTCGATATATATATCGCTAATGCCTACTTCATATTGACCTCTGAACTTGCATTCCATATCAAAAACAAATTCTTTTTTTGAAAATGGTGCAATAGAAAGGCTTTGCGAATAGCTATCTGCATTAAATATTGTATGTGAGCCAAAAAATGAAACGTATACATAAGGGAATATTAAAAAATCTTCATTGCAGAGTTTAACAATCAATTTAACTCTATCTCCCTTAATTACAACTCTCTTATCTATATCCTGAACAAACTTAAATCTAAGGTAAACATACAGTGTATACCCTATTGATATAAGGAGTAAGGATAAAAGAGTATTAAATAAGAAGGAGGATACAAACCCACCAAAATTATATCGAAATATTATTGATAATATAAATAAAAATATAAATGTAATCCTATTTCTTCTCATAGTTATCTACCAATGGTATAAATACCTTGTCAATAATAGAACCTAAAATGTCTAGAGTGGACATTTTCTTCAACTTTGCTTCCTGTTTTAATAAAATTCGATGAGAAAGAGTGGGAATGAGCATTTTCTTAATGTCCTCTGGTATAACGTAATTTCTCCCAGAGTAGTATGCCCAAGCTTGTGCTGCACGACAAACGGCAAGAGAACCCCTAGGGCTTGAACCTAATGCTATGTATTCATTTTTTCTAGTTAAATTTACTATATCCACAACATAGTTTTTAAGAGTTTTATCAATGTGAACCTGTTTAACTTCATTTTGCATAATAATAATATCAGCACTATCAACGACTGGTTCTAGAGTTTCTAAAGGATTATCCTGAAGAAATCTGGAAAGTATAAATACCTCTTCACCTGGCTGAGGATAGCCAAGAGAAATCTTCAAAAAGAAACGATCCATTTGCGCCTCTGGAAGGGGATATGTACCTATATACTCTATTGGATTTTGTGTTGCTAAAACCATAAATGGCTTTGGCAGCTTATATGTAGTACCATCTACAGTAACTTGCTTCTCTTCCATAATTTCTAGCAAACTTGATTGGGTTTTTGGTGAAGTTCTGTTTATTTCGTCAGCCAGTAATATCTGACACATAGCGTTACCGGCTCTAAATTCAAACTCACAGGTTTTTTGATTGTATATTGAAAAGCCTGTGATATCAGAGGGGAGAACGTCTGGAGTAAATTGAATCCTTTTGAAAGAAGCAGAAACAGACTTTGCTAAAGCTGATACTAAACTTGTTTTTCCTACTCCGGGGACATCTTCCAACAGTACATGCCCATCACAAATAAGTGCAACAAGAGTTAGTTCAATCGCATTTCTTTTTCCAACAATAACTTTTTCAACATTATCAACAATTTTCTTTAATAGAGCAGAATTACCATTCATAACACCATCTCCTTTAGTTTGGGTTCTATAATAATCAGGAGTCTGAGATATCAAATTTACCTTAGACAGAATACATTACAAGTTTATTATATAATTACATAATGTTCCACATATTTCAATAAACAATTTTGCTGTTTTTCAATATAAAATTTTGCTGTTTTTCATAAAATATCTTGCTGTTTGATTAAAATATCTTATCCATACATAAATTATGTCTCACATGGATTTTAAAACATTAAGTTGATGTAAATTAACTCAACCAAACCTATAAACTATTTATTTACAATAATCAGAGAATATGCTAAAATACTTGAGTACAAATTGCATTATCTTAATAAAGTATTTTTTATACGATATTTCGAAAATGCTAGAAACCATGAACTACGTTTTTGGGTTCTCCGTCCAATTACCTGGTTGATGGCGATTAATTTATTATTATTTGGAGGTTATTTAACATGTTTAAGGAAGTTAAGCAAGAGATTATTACAAAGTATCAGCTTCATGAAGGCGATACAGGTTCATCAGAGGTTCAGATTGCAATTCTTACAGAAAGAATTAATCACCTAAATGACCATTTAAAAACTCATAAGAAGGATCACCATTCTAGAAGAGGTCTTCTAAAAATGGTTGGTGCTAGAAGAGGTTTACTAAACTATCTTCAAAAGAATGATATTGAAAGATATCGTACAATTGTAGAAAAGCTCGGTCTTAGAAAATAATTTATAGAACAGGCAGGCTTACGGCCTGCCTGTTCTATATCATTAATTAAAATGTGATTTAGATTGTATTTTTATTTGTGGAAATATTTAATACATAGGTTTAGATAATAAGTTGAACAAAATATGAAATAATACTAAAGAACGACTAAAAAAGGCATATGACTATGGACGGTAGAAGGTAGATTGTGCGCCTAAAGAAATTTTGACGTAGAATCTACATGCTACATGTCTATAGTTTTTATAATAGCATATGACAACTATTAAAAAACATAGGAGGAATAACATGTTTAAATCATTTAGTATGGAATTAGCTGGCAGAACTCTTACTGTTGATACAGGAAAGTTAGCTCAGTTAGCAAACGGATCAGTAATGGTAAGATATGGCGACACCGTAATTATGTCTACAGCGACAGCCTCAGTATCACCAAGAGATGGAATTGATTTTTTCCCACTCAGTGTTGATTATGAAGAGCGTTTATATTCAGTAGGAAAGATTCCTGGTGGTTTTATTAAGAGGGAATCAAAACCTTCAGAAAAAGCTATTTTGACCTCAAGAGTAATTGACAGACAAATCAGACCATTATTTCCAAAAGATTTGAGAAATGACGTAACAGTTATTAACACTGTAATGTCAGTTGATCAAGACAATTCACCAGAAGTAGCTGCTATGATTGGTTCTTCAATAGCATTAAGTATATCTGATATCCCATTTAATGGACCAACAGGTGGTATTGTACTTGGATTGATTGATGATGAAGTAATAATAAATCCAAATGAAGAGCAGCGTGCAAAGAGCAAGATGTATGTTACACTTGCTGCAACAAAACAAAAGATTGTTATGATAGAAGCAGGGGCAAATATAGTTCCTGATGATGTTATGTTAGATGCAGTTAAAAAAGGACATGAAGTAATAAAGGAAATTTGTGAATTTATTGATAGCGTAGTTAAGGAAGTAGGTAAGCAAAAATTCGCTTATCAATCAGCAGAAGTGCCAGCTGATTTGTTTGCTGCTGTAAAGGCCTTGGGATATGAAAAAATGCGCGAGGCTGTTCTTGCTACAGACAAGCAGGATAGAGATCAAAAAGTAGCTGATTTAACAGATGAAATTCAAACTGCTCTTGCTGAACAGTTCCCTGAAATGCAGAGTAAAATAAACGAATGTATGTACAAACTAGAAAAGAAGGTAGTTCGTGAATATATTCTGAAGGAAGGCAAGCGTGTTGATGGA
Organism: Bacillota bacterium; assembly: GCA_023391425.1. Classification (GTDB taxonomy): domain Bacteria; phylum Bacillota; class Clostridia; order Acetivibrionales; family DSM-1351; genus Ruminiclostridium. The sequence goes on from JAEWAX010000044.1 coordinate 19,575, forward strand.
AGACGTTTAGATGAAATCAGACCGCTTAGCGCTGAAGTTGGTATACTTCCAAGAACTCATGGATCAGGTCTATTCCAGAGAGGTCAAACACAGGTATTGACTACTTGTACACTTGGTGCAATGGGTGATGTTCAGAAAATGGATGGTATTGATACCGAAGAGACTAAGAGATATATGCATCATTACAATTTCCCTGGTTATAGTGTAGGAGAAGCTAAAACTTCAAGAGGACCTGGACGTAGAGAAATAGGACATGGTGCACTTGCTGAAAGATCACTTGTACCAGTAATTCCTGATGAGAAGGAATTTCCATATGCTTTCAGACTTGTTTCTGAAGTATTGATGTCAAATGGCTCTACTTCTCAGGGAAGTGTTTGCGGAAGTACGTTGGCATTAATGGATGCTGGTGTTCCAATAAAAGCACCTGTTGCGGGTATTTCTGCAGGTTTGGTTACTGATGATGAAAACCCAGATAACTTTGTTACCTTCATGGATATTCAAGGTATAGAGGATTTCTTCGGAGATATGGACTTTAAGGTTGCTGGAACAACTGAGGGTATTACTTCAATTCAGATGGATATAAAGGTTGATGGTTTAAGCTACGAGATTATCCGTCAGGCTTTTGAACTTACGAGAGCAGGACGCATACAGATAATCAATGAAGTCATTCTCAAGGCTATACCTGCTCCCAAAAAAGAGCTTTCCTTATATGCTCCAAAGATAATTACAACATATATTAACCCTGATAAAATTAGAGATGTTATCGGACCTGGTGGAAAAATGATTAACAAAATCATTTCAGAAACTGGTGTTAAGATTGATATTGAAGAAGATGGAAGAGTATATATTTTAACCTCTGATGCAGCAGCAGCTCAAAAGGCTCTCAAAATAATTCATGGTATTGCAAAAGATATTGAACCTGGTGAGATATATATGGGCAAAGTTGTAAGAATTACTACATTTGGTGCCTTTGTTGAAATATTACCTGGAAAAGATGGACTTGTCCATATTTCAAAGCTTGATACCAAGAGAGTTGATAAGGTTGAAGATGTTGTAAACATAGGTGATGAAATTCTAGTAAAAGTTATGGAAATAGATAAACAAGGCAGAATAAACCTCTCACATAAAGATGCTTTATCAGACGCTGAAGCAGTGAAATAGTCAAATATATATTTATAAATATTAGGGCGTAGACGTTGTTGTTTACGCCCAATTCACATATCTTTATTCTTTATAACGAGAGATATTGTTTGATATAAGATACAACACGGAGGGCAGAAATGTTTAAAAAGATAGTATTAGATAATGGTGTACGACTTGTATACGAAAATATTCCGTATGTTAGGTCTGTATCAGTAGGAATTTGGGTTGGTACTGGTTCAAGAAATGAAAACACAAGCAATAATGGAATTTCTCACTTTATAGAGCATATGCTTTTTAAAGGAACTACAAAACGTTCTGCAAAGGAAATTGCAGAAACTATAGATGCTATTGGTGGACAAATTAATGCTTTTACTGGTAAAGAATGTACCTGCTACTATACTAAAACACTTGATACTCATCTTAATATTGCTCTAGATGTATTGGCTGATATGTATTTTAATTCAAAATTTGCAACCTCAGACATTAATGTTGAAAAAAAAGTAGTTGTTGAAGAAATTAGTATGTATGAGGATACTCCAGAGGAACTAGTACATGATATTTTTTCTGAAATGGTTTGGAGCGGTAATTCATTAGGATACCCTATACTTGGAACTCAAAAATGTATAAGTAAATTTAGTAAAAAAATGATTAAACAGTATATGAATGAATATTACACCCCACATAATACAGTCATTTCAGTGGCTGGAAATTTTGATGAGGAAGAATTAATAAATTACGTTAAAAAATATTTTGAAAATTGGGAATTTAACGGTGAGTTTAATTTAGATTATTCACCTGTAGAATTTAAAATTGATAAAGATATCCGTCAAAAAGATACTGAGCAAGTGCATTTATGTATGGGTTTTGAGGGAGTTGAACATGGTAATGACAAGATATATTCCTTGCTTGCTCTAAATAATATATTTGGTGGGGGAATGAGTTCCAGATTATTCCAAAATATTAGAGAGAAAAGAGGACTAGTATATTCTATTTATTCCTATCCATCAACTTATATGGGTGCTGGCCTATTTATGATTTATGCTGGGATGAATCCAGAGTATCTGCAAAATGTCATTGACCTTACTAAATCAGAAATTGATTTATTGTTAAAGGCAGGTATAACACAAGACGAACTAAACAAGTCAAAAGATCAGTTAAAAGGAAACTATATATTGGGTTTGGAGAGTATTAATAGTAGAATGAACAGCATTGGTAAATCTGAGCTAATGCTTGGCATGATCCATACTCCAGAAGAAGTTTTAGAAAAAATGGAAAATGTAAAAATCGATGATATATATGAAATAATTGAAATGATTTTCAAGTATGAAAAGATGAGCATATCAGCAGTTGGAAACATCAAAAAAGATATTATTATATAAAAATCTTATGCGAAGCACCTGAATTAAAATTCAGGTGCTTTTTTTGGTTTAATAGAATTGGTACAGGCACTAGGTATTTACACAATACATAAGATATACTAGTCGTCATAATTAGTATATTCTTCAATCTTAAGAATAGGAGGAATTATGTGTGGGAGGCAAAAAATTTAGCATTATTGGTGGAGATCTAAGAAATCTAAAATTGGCTGAGTTAATTGCTGCTGATGGCAATTCTGTTAATATATATGGCTTTAGTAATGCGGGTTTTGAAATAAAATTCAAGCAAAGTGATACTTTAGCAGATGCAATTAACGATTCTGATGTGGTAATCGGCCCAATACCTTGTTCAAATGACAACGAATTAATAAATGCACCATTTCATAAAGATAAAATACATATTCATGAAGTATTTAGATGCATAAACAAAAACCAATTGTTTATCGCGGGTAGAATAAATGAAAAAATCCTTCACCTAGCACAGGTATTTAATGTTTATACTGTTGATATGTTAGAAAGAGAAGAAATGGCAATATTAAATGCGATTCCAACAGCAGAAGGTGCTATTCAAATAGCAATGGAGGAAATGCCTACTACGTTACATAATAGTAATGCATTAATCCTTGGTTATGGTAGAGTAGGCAAAACTCTGGCAAAAATGTTACAAGGAATAGGTGCCAATGTTTATGTAGAAGCGCGAAAATATGCTGATTTGGCATGGATTAAAAGCTGTGGCTATAAACCTGTCCTATTAAGTGAATTAACGCATACTGTGAAAACTACAAATGTATTATTCAATACTATCCCATCTATTATATTAAATAGTGAGGTCTTAAAAGCTATAAATCATGATTGCCTTATTATAGACCTAGCATCAAAACCAGGTGGAGTTGATTTTGAAAAAGCTAAAGAAATTGGTCTAAAAGCAATATGGGCACTCTCACTTCCAGGCAAGGTTGCCCCTGTTACAGCTGCAGCATTTATAAAGGACACCACTTACAATATCATTGAAGAGTTGGGGGTATAAGAATGTTACTTAAGGGAGTTAGAGTTGGGTTTGCAATGACAGGTTCATTTTGTACCTTTGCCAAAACAATACCACAGGTTCAAATCTTAGTAAATGAAGGTGCTGAGATTTTCCCAATTATTTCTGAATCTGTAAATGAATTTGATACAAGATTTGGAATGGCAGAGGATTTAAAAAATAACTTACAATCTATAACAGGTAAGAAACCAATTAATACAATTGTTGATGCTGAACCAATAGGACCAAAAGCATTATTGGATATATTGGTAATAGCCCCTTGTACAGGTAATACCATTTCAAAAATAGCAAATGCCATTACTGATGGGCCTGTTACAATGGCATGTAAAGCACATCTAAGGAATATGAGGCCTGTTGTTATAGCGGTTTCTACAAATGATGGTTTGAGTGCAAATGCTAAAAATATAGGAACATTACTTAATATGAAAAACATATATATGGTGCCCTTCGGTCAGGACGATCCTATTAAAAAATGTACTTCACTTGTTGCAGATTTTGATCAGCTACTACCAGCAGTTTTAAGTGCTTTGCAGAACAGCCAATTGCAGCCAATCCTGATTAATAAGTAATGAATTTTTTGTGGTCTAATATAATCTATATATATATTATTCTATCTATAAAATAAAGCTTATATCTTTTTTAATTGAAGATATAAGCTTTTTAAGATTTTAGGTTAGTTAGTATTTACAATTATTAAATTATTTTTGAATTAAATTACTTTAGTAATAAATTATTTTTGTTTTCTATCATAAGACTAAATTTCTTATTATTTTTGGTGTATTTATTTTAATAAATAATTAAATAATAATACTTATAAAATTAAAAATTTGATGATTATTTTTATCATCACTTAAGCGAGCAAAAAAATCAATTAATATGTACGATTATAAATAAAAGACATGAGGTATATAAAACGGTGGCTAACAAAAACAATCAAACAACTTCTACTGAGGAAAATCATTCAGAACAGGATAAACAAAGTAGTGAAATTCAGCAAATTAAGGAGTTGGGTACAACAAATTTACCAGAAGAATTAAGTAATATACATTGTCTTTCAGTAATTGGTCAAATTGAAGGACATATTCTTCTTCCTCCTCACAATAAGACTACAAAGTACGAACATGTTATACCTCAACTAGTAGCTATTGAAGAAAGTAAACAGATAGAGGGCTTGCTCCTTATCTTAAATACTGTTGGGGGAGACGTTGAGGCAGGGCTTGCGATATCTGAATTGATATCAAGTCTATCAAAACCTACCGTTTCACTCGTTTTAGGCGGCGGACATAGCATTGGCGTTCCTATGGCCGTTTCAGCTAATTACTCTTTTATAGCCAGCTCAGCAACGATGACAATACATCCTATCAGGCTTAACGGAATGGTTATCGGTGTACCACAAACCTATGAATACTTCGATAAAATGCAGGAAAGAGTAGTTAATTTTGTTTGTAGTCATTCAAAGATTACAAAAGATAAATTTAGAGAGCTTATGCTTAACACCGGTGAACTAGCAAATGATGTTGGAACCGTTTTATTTGGTGAGGAGGCTACAAAAACAGGTTTAATTGATGAAGTTGGTGGACTATCTGATGCAATTTCAAAGCTAAACGAGCTTATAGAAATTAATAAAAAGAATAAGCTAAAGTAGGTGATACATTACAATGATTTTATATACAATATATGACCCAAATGTAATTTTCAAAAACCAGAACATTAATGATACGCAAGCTTATACAACTTATTGTGAAATGAATGTTGATGGAATTATGGTACAGGTTTCTAAGTGTAATAATAATGATTTTTGCATAGAGAGGGTAATCAGTACAAATCCAGCAGATTATCTTAATCCTAGGTTGCAACCAGGTAGTACAATTAAAGCTTTTTAAAACAGGGAAGACCATCAAAAAAAGATGTAAGACAGATAATCTTGTCCTACATCTTTTTTAAATCATTATTTATAATGTAAAGATCTGCAAAGATTTATTTTACATTCTTAGCAGCAATCTTTGCTGGGGCCATTTGAGCGTATAAGTATGGTTTTCCCCAGGTGCCGCCTCCCGTATATGTGCTCTTTAATTTAAATTCAGTAATATAGCACCATCCGTCTTTGGCTTTATAAATTACCCATGTTTCCATAGTTGAATACTTCGCTACTGGGATATCCCAATCGTCCTTCTCAACAGACCATCCATCTGTAAGATCTCCTATGTTCACAAACTTCAATATTTTTGTTGCATCCTTATTTGCTTTCAAAAATAGATCTTTTATGTTTTTGTCTGAAAGTGATGCATCATCATATTTCTTGTGTTTCACAGTAAATTGTTGAGGTACCTTTCTGAGGTTTGCTCTATAGTCAGTTGCTATTTTGTCACATTTTTTGATGTTTTTTGAAATTTTAGCTAAGTCAGCATTTGTCCAGTCAATTTCAAATTGTCCTTCAGCAACCTTACCATGATTTAATACTAGTGAAATACCAATTACATGTTTACCTGGTTTTAGCTTTGAAAATACAAAATCATACCATTCTGTAAAGTTATAACCTATAGTACTTTTTTCATTTGGAAGTAATTCAAACTTTATATATCCTTTGTTAGCTTGGTAGTCTTGAATATTAATTGGAACAGCTATACCACCGTATTGAAGGATTTCTCCATCTATAGTAACTGAAGCAGATGCTGTTGCTGTTTCATAGGCATTATATGTTCCATCATAAGATGCTGAGGGCTGAAGAGTCTTTACTCCTGTTGCTAAGTAAGCTACTGCATAAATGTTACTACTTGCTGTGTAATTTGCAGAGAAAGAACTATCAGTTTCCTTCCCAGCAACAATATTATTACTAGAAAATAGTATCTTTCCTACGTTTTTCTTATGTACATCACTAGAGAAAATCTTAGGATCTAAATTTCCATTAAGCTTTTCGATAGCCTTTTGTGCTTCAGCTTTTTTATCTGCTGCAGGCTTGAAATCACCTAGAACTGTAATAACGGAATCGCATAATTGAATTGCCTGGTTATATAAGTCAATTGCTTGCATAAATTCACTCTTATTCAATTTAGCAGCAGCATTGAACATATCATCAATAGAGCTTGAAATATGATTATTATATGTCTTTTGATAATCATCTCCAAAATTTATGATTGTTTCGAATTCAGATGAGAAATTTGATCCTCTATCATCATTCTTTATATAGTCCGCAATTTTATTCCAATACTTGTCATCATTTAAATACTTGCAAATTTCATCAAATCTAATTGCTTTAGCACATTTAACATATTCATTCATATCAGTAATATTGGTATTTTGTAAAACATCAATCAAATCACAAGTATCATTTAAAAACTGGATTGCACCTGCTGAAAACTTTTCGTTATCTGCTACAGGATCTAAATCAAAAAATGAGAAGTCAAGAACAATTGAATCTGGCTTTTTTTCTTCAAAATCACTTGCATAAGTGGTACTAAGTGGAATAAAAACTGCTGACAGTAAGAACATCACTACCATAAAAAATGAAAATACTCTTTTTTTCACTACATTTCACGCTCCTTAAAATATAATATAATGACATATTGTAGAATAATTTTTTATAAAATATTATAAAAGTCTTAATTCTACTGTAAGTCAAAAATATTATACTATAAGGGCTAAATAATGTAAATATATTACTTTAGGTACATAACAAGGATTAAATTATAATTATTATCTCATATTCCATTAGTATGTATTATCTTACAAAAAATATTAAAATATCATATTTATTTAACAGTACCAGTGTTAAAATCAATAGTTTTGTTTATTCTATAGCCTGTTCCACTGAACTTCGCTATCAATGATCCATCCTCATCAATAACCTCTACATCGCATCCGCATATTTTCTTTTCGGCAGAAGTTTCTCTTGCTTTTGCAGTAATGACTCTTCCTTTTGGGGCTTTAAAAAACGTTATATTTGTGTTAATGCCGACAGTTGCGAGTCCATTTGAATTAATTGCTGCGGCGAAAGCAAAATCCGCTAAAGTATAAATAGCACCACCTTGAACTACATCCAGACCATTTAAATGTTTTTCTGAGATATTTAAACTAGTAACTGCATAGCCTGATTCAACTTCTTTAAGCTCAATTCCAACATAATGAGCAAACCTATCATTTTCAAAAAATTTGATTAAACCCTTTTCCATTATTAATCCTCCTAGTATTTATGCTATAAAAAGTAATTTTTGTTTTTTTAATTATATCAAACTGTTATTATAATTCAATATCATACATATTTACCTGAATATATAAATAAATATATACTTTGTCATATATATTTACCGGATTTATCAATACTTTATTTGATTTAAATAATAAGTTATTGAATTAGTATTAATTTGAATTTTCCAACGCCTTAGAATTTATTTGTAAATCACTCTAGAATGTATATAATTTTAGTAAAGATGATTTTGGCTTAGAAGTAGTTCTGATTTCATTTTTGGATTAATTATGATTTTAATGATTATTATTATATTGTCAATTGGTGGGAGGTAATAATTAGATGGGTGTACGATTAGCGAATATTGAGGATGTAAAGTCTATGAGTTTTATACATGCCCAAACGTGGAAAAAAGCATATGTTAAATATATTTCAGCTGAGTATTTGGATAATATTACAGATGATGGTTGGGTACCTTTATTTACAAGGGCTTTTGTTCAAAATCTACATGAAGCAGCTGTATTTGAACTAGATGGTATAATCACAGGCACAGTAACGTTTGGAAGTGGACGACAATTAAGTACATGTACTACATGTACTACTAGTGAGTTGGACAGTACCCGCACGAGAGAAAATATGAACAAACAAGAGGACAATTGTGCCTGCTACATAGAAAGTATGAATGGGCAGGAGGACAATTGTGCCTCTTCAATCAAAGATGAGAACATACAACGTGACATTATTTGTGGTGCTAGTTTAGGCGACGAAGGTGAAATTATTTCACTGTATGTACTTCCTCAGTACTGGTCAACAAAACAAGGATATCAATTAACTAAATTTGTTACTGATAGGCTTAAAAGTCAAGGCTATAAAAGCTGCTATTTATGGGTAATAAAAGAGAATGATAGAGCGGTAACTTTCTATAAAAAATTTGGATTTAGAAGCGCAAAAGAGTTTACAACAGTTATGCTTGCTGGGAAAGCAGTCGTTGAGGAAAAGTATAGACTATATTTATAACACATTAGAATAATAATTTACAATATTGTAATCATTTTTTTCCATTTTATATGTTAGTATTTATTTAATGAAATATTTAGCAAAAATGAAAGATATCATAATACGAGGAGGATAATACGTGAAGAAAATTGTATGTTTAATTGTTAGTATAATTATGCTGTTCCAAGTCACCATTCCCTCATTTGCAGCGACAGCTGAGGAGAAGGAAGTTTTAGACGCTGCAAAGGATATTCAGAAGTCTGAGGCGGCGCTTGAAAAAGAAAATAAAAAAGTGTCTGATGTAATTGATGAAGTAAATCAATGTGTAGTGGCTGTAATTGGAAATAATACCCAATATCGCAATCAGGATGATGTTTATTCAAAGTTTCCGCAGAACTTACAACATGGTTCAGGAGTTGTTATCGATAAAGAGGGTAAGATACTAACTAATAACCATGTCGTTGATGGTATTGAAACAATTTATGTTGTTACCTATGATGGAAATGTATATAAAGCAAAACTATTATATGCTGACAAAGAAATTGATTTGGCTATATTAAAGATTGATAGAAAAGACCTTAAACCTATAAAATTGGCATCTGAAGATACATCAAAAGTTGGAGATGATGTAGTTGCTATTGGTACACCATTGTTTTTTGGCTACAGAAATAGTGCCAGCAAAGGAATTATAAGTGGATTAAACAGGCCTGTAGATGGAATATATACATATCTTCAAACTGATGCTTCTATCAATCCTGGAAATAGTGGAGGACCTCTAGTTAATATGAACTGTGAGCTTGTTGGAATAAATACTCTCGGGTATGAGTATTATCAAGGAATGAATTTTTCTATACCAACAGCAAATATCAAATATTTTTTGGATCATTACAATAAATATGGAAAAATTAAGAGATGTTTTATAGGTGTTGACTTTGAGGAAACATGGGCTGCACTTCTTGGACTCCCAACAACTCAAGGACTAAAAGTGGTTACCATTCAAAAGAATGCTGCAGTTACCTCCGATAAAGTTAAAAAAGGAGACTTGCTTGAGTCAATTGATGGAAAAGTTACTACGTCAATTGCCCAATACAATGAAATATTAAAAGATTATTTACCTGGTGACAAGGTGAAATTAGCATTTTCTAGGGGCGAGAAGAAGTATGAGATTACTATAACTTTGAAGGAAGAGCCTGTAGTTAAAAAATAATAGGAACCGGAGGAAAAACATGAGAAAGTTTTTTACATTTTTAATATGTACAGTTTTGTTGTTTAGTGCCATTGCACCTATATCATATGCGGAAGAAGGCAAGATAGATTTATATCAAGCATTTTCAAACAAAGATGACCAGGCAAAAACTGAAGTAGGAAGCCGTATTTATAAGTGGTCAATGTATTTACCTGATGATGCAATTATATATAAGTCTGATCGTGCTAATTACTTTAGTATGTCAACAACAAGCTATCAAGCAGGTGCTGAACTTGAGGTCTATAAGAACATAGATAATAAGACCTTAGAGGACATTCTCTATACCGTACAGAATCAGTCTAACCAAGGGTATTATTGGGGTGACAAGGAATTTCAGGTTGACATTGCTAAAGACCAATGGGGGCAAAGATATATCAGAATAATAAAAGCTGGTGGATATTATGATTATTATTTAGTAGACAAAGCTGCCGAGGAATTTAGAGAATATGTAGAAAACAGAATTTATATTGAAAATAATTATGTATATAATCTAACAGTACATATGACTGGAGAGTTCTACAAACAGCATGAAGAATTGTTCGATATGTTGTCTTCATCTTTTAAACTGTCATTTGATGAAAAGAATCCAAATATAAAGGAATTATCAGACTCAGTAAGTACAGCAAGAGAATACAAAAATACTAGTTATGGTTGGAAAATGACACTAAGTCCATATTGGAAGGTTGAAGGTACACCAAATGCACGTAATCAGATTTTCCGACCTGTATATAGTGATGAAGAAATGAAGCAAACTAATACCACTGCTGCTACTCCAAATGAAGACACAGATAATAACTCAAAGTTAGCAGAAGGTGTCACTGTTAGTCTGATTGGGTCTTCCCAGAGTGGAGATAGCGCTAAAACATGGGCTCTACAAGATATTGATAGAATTAAGACAAATTATAATAAAGAATTATTTGAAATTACAAATACAAAGGAATATATGCAAGGTGGACTAAATGTATATAATGTAACAGTTAGATTTAAGACTATGACAAAAAATCCATATATTATGAATAATTTGTATGTCGTAGGAAATGGGTATAAGTATCTTATATCTGCAGTTACAGTAGAAGATAAATATCTAGACAAAACAAAGAAAGATAGTATCAACAATATGCTCAAAACCTTTGAGTTAGATAAGTCATGCTTAAGTAAATATCTTGGCAAAATCGTTCAAGCTGAAGATTTAATTGATATGAAAACAACAAAAGAACTAAAAATGAAAAATTACAATTTTGCTACACAAATAACAAGAAATTGGAATACAATTAGCAACTCATCGGATATGAATTACATGTACAGTAGTATGTATAATGGTATGTATAATGAAATGTATCTAAAGTATGGTATGGGTACGCTATATGGCCAAGGTATGAGCAACAATGAATTTTTAAGTGCATTTGAGCCTACAAGCAATATAAACTTGAGTATGACCGCTGGCCTAAACTCAAATACAATAGATGAAGTAGTTGCTCAATTTGCTGAAAGCTATTTAAAAGATGATGAAATTCGTTTACAACTTGCAAAAGTTAATATTGATTCTTCAGAAAAAAATGGAGCTGTTATATACCGTATATCCAAAGAGTACGATACTTCAGCCATTAAGAAATTTGTAAATGAAGATAAATCAAAGAGCTATAACTTTGAAGCATTAACCAATGAGTATAAGTATATCGTAAAAATTGGAAAGGATGTATATATCCAAGATATAACATTACCAGTTGCTAATACGTCTGAGACAAACTTGCAGAAAGTAAAAAGCATCTGGGGGAGTACAACTGTTAGTAACGTAAATTATAACAACGAGAATTTACAATGGAAACAGCATAATCTAAACGAATACGATAATCAGAAAAAAGATTCCATTGAAAAGAAGTAGATCTTGATTTTAAAAATTCTTATATGTACAAGTACCATTTTGGTACTTGTACATATAAAATACCTTTGATAACAATATCAAAATGTATCAAATATATTCAAAATTCCTCCCTTGTAAAAATCCTAAAATGCCCTTTCATCATTTAACACCATTTAAAAAAGTAATAAGTTCTTTAAAGAAGCCTTAATTTTTCATCTCCAATTTATACAATAATTTCGTTAATTTCACTATTATGTAAAGGTTATTTTCCTTTAAATTTGATAATTTTATGTTATAATAGCATCTGTATATAATTTTATTTTAGTCTGACGTTTATTTTTGGAGGAATTGTTTTGAGTGAAGGAAACAGAATTACAAAGAAAGTATCTGAAGAGGAAATTGCTCAGCAGTACAAATATATAGACTCAATAAAGCAATATAATCAAGATATAATTACAAGCACTGGTAAACCCTTGAGATACAGCATTGAAACTTTTGGCTGTGCTATGAATGAAAACGATTCAGAACGCCTTTGTGGTATGCTCTCAGAGATGGGGTATTCAGAATGCACAGCTAGAGCTGAAAGTGATTTGATTATATTTAACACTTGTTGTGTCCGAGAGAATGCTGAACAAAAAGTGTATGGACATCTTGGAGCCCTTAAAAAGTTAAAAGAAATAAATCCAAATCTGATAATTGCCATTTGTGGTTGTATGATGCAGCAACCACAGATAGTTGAGTATATCAAAAAGACCTACAAGCATGTAGGCATAATATTTGGAACACATAATTTGTATAAATTTCCGGAGCTACTGAATACTGCAATTAATACAAAAAAAACAGTTATAGATGTATGGGATTCTACAGGCTCGATAGCTGAAAATATGCCTATTATTAGGAAGGATACCCTAAAGGCCTGGGTTACAGTTATGTACGGATGTAACAATTTCTGTTCCTATTGTATTGTACCGTATGTCAGAGGTAGAGAGCGAAGCAGAAGCCTTGAAGAAATTCGAAATGAAGTTGAAGTACTAGCAAAAGATGGATGTAAGGAAATAACCTTATTAGGTCAAAATGTTAATTCCTATGGCAAGGATCTTGAAGGGAACTTTACTTTTGCAAGCCTATTAAGAGAGCTGAATACAATTAAAGGAATTGAACGTATTAGATTTATGACTTCACATCCAAAGGACTTATCATATGATTTGATATTTGCAATTCGTGATTGTGATAAGGTTTGTGAGCATTTACATTTGCCAGTTCAAGCTGGCAGCTCAAGAATTCTTGAAGATATGAACAGAAAATATTCCAAAGAGCAGTATTTGGGTTTAATAGAAAAAATTAAGCAGCATATACCTGGTATTGCCTTGTCTACTGACATTATAGTAGGCTATCCTGGAGAAACAGAGCAGGATTTTGAAGAAACTCTTGATGTTGTTTCCAAAGTAAAATTTGATATGGCCTATACCTTTCTATATTCAAAGAGAACAGGTACACCAGCTGCAAAAAGCCCAAACCAAATTTCTGAAGAAGTAATGAAAGCTAGATTTGACAGATTACTTGAACTACAAAATTCCATTAGCCGTCAACTTAATGATAAGCTTCTTGGAAAAGAGGTTGAAGTACTTGTTGAGGGGCTAAGTAAAAACAGTAAAACAACTTATACAGGTAGGACCAGAGAAAATAAGATTGTTAATTTTAAAGGAAATTCCGATTTGGTTGGCAAAATGGTAAAAATTAAAATTGATACTATACAAACATGGTCGTTGGCAGGAAAGCTAGTTTAATTATTTATTAATAGTTATAAAAATTATGCTATGCAAAAAATAAAAACTAAATTAATTTATGAAAACAGAAAGGTGATAAAAATGGATATTACAGAAAAGGCAAGAGAGCTTGGTTTAATGTTAGCAAGCTCAGAAGAAATGAAAACATATAAGAATTCTGAAGCAGCGATGCAATCAGACGAAAAATCTACAAAGTTAATGAGTGAATATAAGCAGCTTCAAATAGAAATGGTTAAGTGTACTAGAGAAGGCGCTGAAGCAACTGTAATTGAAGAAACTAAGCAAAAATTATTAGCAAAGCAGAAAGAAATTAATGAATATGATATAACTTATAACTACCTAGTATCAAAGTCTAATTTAGAGGCTTTAATGAAGAAAGTAAATGATATAATCGTTTTCTCAATAACAGGTGAACCAACTTGTTCAGATGAAAAATGCAGTTCCTGCGGTGGTGGCTGCAGAGGTTAATAAACAAAACTAGATAGGTGGGGTTATATGGCTACTGCAACTCCTATGATGCAACAATATCTCAATATAAAAGAACAATATAAAGATTGCATTTTGTTCTTTCGTCTTGGGGATTTTTATGAAATGTTTTTCTCTGATGCTGAAATAGCGTCAAAAGAATTAGAAATAACGCTTACTGGAAAAGATTGTGGTATGGATGAAAGAGCGCCAATGTGTGGCGTTCCTTTTCATGCTGCCGACGGATATGTTGCACGTCTTATTGCAAAGGGCTACAAGGTTGCTATTTGTGAACAAGTAGAGGATCCAGCACTTGCAAAAGGTATTGTTAAACGGGATGTAATTAAGGTTGTAACGCCTGGAACTGTTACAGATATTGCAATGTTAGACGATAGAAAAAACAATTACCTTATGTCGGTTTGTAGAAATGGAAATTTCTACGGAATTGCTGCTGTCGATATTACTACTGGCGATTTTTATACAACCAGAATTACATGGGGAAATACAAAAGGAAAGTTATTAGACGAAATCGCCAAGTACTTGCCTTCTGAACTTGTTGTAAACAGTGAATTTAATAGTGATAAAGAGTTTCTTGCTGTATTGAACAGGCGATTTAATACATATATATCAACCTTTGACGACAGTTCTTTTGAGTATGGAATTGCATTAGATACCTTGAAAACACATTTTGAAAATATAAAGTTAGATTTATCTGATTATGATATTTCAGTTAATGCTTCAGGTGCACTTTTAAAATATTTAGATATGACTCAAAAGGTTAGCCTTAATCATATACAGAACTTTAATTCCTATAATATAGATGAATATATGGTTCTAGATGCGGCAACGCGCAGAAACCTAGAGCTTACTGAAACTATGAGGGAAAAATCTAAGCGTGGTTCCTTGCTGTGGGTTCTGGATAAAACTATGACTTCTATGGGTGGTAGGCTTCTAAGAAAATGGATTGAACAACCGCTTGTAAACCTAGGTGATATCCAACAGCGTTTGAACTCAGTTGACGAATTTAAAAATAAGTTTATGGCTCGTGTTGAGGTGAGAGAGCTTCTTAAGAGGGTATATGATATTGAACGTCTAATGGGCAAGGTAGTGCTTGGCAGCGTTAATTGCCGAGACTTGATAGCTCTCAAAAATTCCATTGGACAGATTCCATATATTAAAAACTTATTGATTGACTTTGAAGCTCAATATAATAAATATTGCTATGAGCAATTGGATTGCCTTGAAGATGTATGTCAACTAATTGAAGCTTCAATAATTGATGATCCTCCTATCACAATAAAAGAGGGCGGAATAATTAAAGCTGGTTATAATGCAGAGGTGGACAAGCTTAGGCAAGCTTCTACTGAGGGTAAGAACTGGATAGCTGCAATAGAAGCCTCTGAAAGGGAAAAGACAGGTATCAAGAACCTTAAGGTTGGATTTAACAGAGTTTTTGGATATTACATAGAGGTTACCAAATCATATTTTTCACTTGTTCCAGCAGAATATATTAGAAAGCAAACTCTTGCAAACTGTGAAAGATATATAACTCCTGAGTTAAAAGAAATAGAAGATACAATTTTAGGTGCGGAAGAAAAAATAATAGATTTAGAGTATAGTTTATTCGTGGAAATAAAGGATGCTATAGCTATGCAGTTAACTAGGATTAAGAAAACTGCTAAGTCCCTTGCGGAACTGGATGCACTTGCATCCTTGGCTGATGTAGCTGATAGAGAAGATTATTGTATGCCAGAGGTTACCTCTACAGATGAAATACAAATAGTTGACGGCAGACATCCTGTAGTTGAAAAAATGATAGATAAAAGTAGCTTTGTGCCAAATGACACAGTTCTTGATATGGATGAAGATAGACTTGCCGTTATTACTGGACCAAACATGGCCGGCAAGTCTACATATATGAGGCAAACTGCTCTAATTGTACTGATGGCACAAATAGGCAGCTTTGTTCCTGCAACTTCTGCAAAAATAGGTTTGGTAGATAGAATATTTACAAGGGTTGGAGCTTCAGATGATTTAGCATCTGGACAAAGTACCTTTATGGTTGAAATGTCTGAGGTGGCAAATATTCTAATAAATGCTACCAAGAAAAGCTTATTAATTCTTGATGAAATAGGAAGAGGTACGAGTACCTTTGACGGTCTAAGTATTGCTTGGGCTGTTATAGAGTACATAGTAAATAAAGAAAACTTGGGCTGTAGAACACTTTTTGCAACACATTATCACGAATTGACTGAGCTAGAGGGCAAAGTGTCTGGCATAAAGAATTATTGTATAACTGTCAAGGAAAAGGGTGACGATGTCATATTCCTTCGTAAAATCATCAGAGGTGGAGCAGATGGCAGCTATGGTATTCAGGTTGCTAAACTTGCAGGTGTGCCCTTGCCTGTAATTGATAGAGCAAAGGAAATACTTCTAGATTTGGATGATGCAGATATCAACAAAAACGGCAAATCACACAAAGTGAAAAAACAGCTAGAAGGTCAAATGGATCTATTTGCAGCTGCCACCACAGCAGCTCAGAATAATGAAGTTCTAGAAGACATCAAAAAAATAGACTTGTCTAGGGTTACGCCTATTGACGCGATGAATATTTTATATGAATTACAACGGAAGATGAAGGAGTGAACTAATTGGGACGCATTATTGTACTGGATGAAAATACTTCAAACAAAATAGCTGCTGGAGAAGTGGTTGAAAGGCCGGCTTCTGTTATTAAAGAGCTTGTAGAAAATTCTATTGACGCCGGTGCAACAAGCATCTCAGTTGAAATAAGAAACGGCGGTATTTCATACATTAAGGTCACTGACAATGGTAGTGGTATGGATGAGGACGATGTTGAAATAGCTTTTGAACGACATGCCACCAGTAAAATAAAAAGAGCTGAAGACTTAGATTCCATTATTACAATGGGTTTTAGAGGTGAGGCTTTGGCAAGTATAGCCGCTGTTTCTTCTGTAGAGCTTCAAACCAAGACTGCAAGTAATACCTACGGTATGTATGTTCATATAAGTGGGGGAGTATTCAAAGAGGTAAGGCAGACAGGATGTCCTGTCGGCACGACCTTTATTATTAAGGATTTATTTTATAATACACCTGCTAGATATAAGTTTTTGAAAAAGGATTCCACAGAGGCTGGATATATTTCAGACACTATATCTAGAATAGCTTTGGGAAATCCTGATATTGCCTTCAAATTGATAAGTAACAAGGTTGTTCAAATACATACCCCGGGAAATAATGATTTGAAAAGCGCTATTTATAGCATATATGGTAAAGAAATTATAAAAGAACTTATGCAGGTTGAGTATCAGGATGAAAGGTTTAAGATTACTGGATATGTTGGAAAGCCTGAAGCTGCTCGAGCAAACAGAAGTTATCAGTCACTTTATATAAATAAAAGATATGTAAAAAGTAAATTGGTTTCATATGCCGTTGAACAGGCCTATTCAAGTATTCTTATGAAAAATAAGTTTCCTTTTTATGTTCTTAATATTGAGTTAAATCCAACTTTAGTTGATGCTAACGTACATCCAGCTAAAATGGATGTACGTTTTGCTGACGAAAGCTACTTGTCTAGAGCTTTATACATGGCAGTTTCAAAGGCTCTAAGCTCTGGTAGTCTGTTTAATCCTGTATCTGTTTCAAATAAAGATAGAGAGTTATTCAAGTTTAAGGATGTCGGGCCGAAGGATTATGTGCAGGAGCAGCTTGTACATCAAACAAATAGTGATGATAATAAAACTGCTTATTCAGCTAAAGAAATTAGTAATAATCAATTACAAGTACAGCAATCGCAAGTGCAGCAATCACATACGCAGCAAACAAATGTACAACCACCATATATGCAGCAATATCAAGTACAGGATTTTGCCAATCCAACTAATTATCAAGATCATGGTGTTTCAAAAGGAAAATATGGCATAGAAAAAACCTCTGATAATAATTCTGAAGAAATTAAGATGTTTACTAAGGCACTAGAACCATTAGCACGCACAGATTTACGGAATAATTTGAAATGTGCTGAGAATAACGATAATAGTTTTAATAGTGCTAGTACTATAGACAACGATAGTTTAAATATAACCATCGAAAACGTTAATAGCTCAAATGATGATTATTTACTCCAGAAGGATTTATCATATGGTGCTATAGAAGCTAATTCTAGTGATAACTTAGACCACAAACAAGTATCTACTATTTTAGAGACTAAGAATGAAAAAGCTACTCCTGAACTAGAAGATATGAAATACATTGGTCAAGCTTTTTCAACCTACATTATTCTTCAAAATGGAGATGAGCTAGTTCTAGTGGATCAACATGCTGCACATGAAAGAATATTGTATGAAAAATTAAAAATAAAATATGAGTCACAAGAAAATACTACACAATTGCTTCTTGAGCCAGTTGTAATTCAGCTACAAACCTATGAATTAAATGGGATTAAATCTAAGGAAGAATTATTTAATAAGATTGGATTTGTGTTTGAGGATTTTGGAAACAATTCAATAATAATAAGAGGAATTCCATATATGTTAGATGGTTATTCGCCTAGAGACATATTTTTAGAGTTGGCAGACAAGATGCAAGAATCCGTCAAACCTATAAATACGCCGCTCGCAGACGATATAATTCACACTATAGCCTGTAAGGCAGCTATTAAAGCAAATAAAAAGCTTGATGATAGGGAAGTCCATCAACTTTTGAAGGAGCTCGCTAAAACTGGAAGAAGGTATACCTGTCCACATGGCAGACCTACAGTTGTTCGATTAACAAAATACGAAATTGAAAAGATGTTTAAAAGGATAGTATAAACGAATGGAAAAATTAATGAACAAGGTAATTGTAATAGTTGGACCTACTGCCTCTGGTAAGACTAAATTATCAATTGAGCTTGCCAAGAGCTTGAACGGCGAAATAATTTCAGCAGACTCAATGCAAATATATAAATATATGGATATTGGGACTGCGAAGCCAACTATAGAAGAGATGCAGGGAATAAAACACTATTTGATTAATGAGGTATTACCTAGTGAGGAATTTAATGTTGTTAGATTCCAAGAGCTTGCCAATAAATATATTGAAGAAATTATTGCAAAAGGCAAGCAGCCAATTATAGTTGGTGGTACAGGACTTTATATCAGTTCATTAATAGACAATATAAATTTTAGTGAAAGTGAGTGTGATTGGGAACTTCGTGAAGCTTTGAAAAAGGAGGCTGAAGAGCATGGCCCACAGTATATCCATGATAAACTAAAGCTAGTTGATGAGCAGGCAGCCAATAACATTCATCCCAATAATGTAAAGCGCGTAATACGTGCTTTAGAGGTATACTATCAGACACAAAAGCCAATATCTTATCACAATGAGATGTCTCGCCAAGAGCCTTCTAAATATAACTTTTTACTTATTGGTTTGACAATGGATAGGCAGCTTTTATATGAAAGAATAGACAAAAGAGTGGATATAATGCTTCAAAATGGGCTGATTGAAGAAGTGAAAAACCTTATAAAACTTGGTTTTGCTGATTCGATAATTTCTATGCAGGGAATTGGTTATAAAGAAATATTATCATATATAAATAATGAAACTACCTTGGAAGAAGCTGTTGAGATTATTAAACGAGATTCTCGAAGATACGCCAAGAGACAAATTACTTGGTTTAAAAGAATTAAAGAAATAAAATGGTTTAGTATTGATAATTATGGAAATACTCATAATATTGTTGAAGATGTCATAGACCATATATTGCCCTAGTATTACCGCTTATTGACGCAGGATATTAGCGGTGGTAGACATCGTTTAAGCAGCTATTTTACTTAGCACTTAAGTTAAGCGGTCGGATATTTATATTGCATGTATTGGCATTATCTAGTAAAATAGTTGTATCCAATGTCTTCATATTCAATATTTGAGGACTTATAAAGTTGAATCCTTAATATGGAGGCTAACTTAGGAAGAAATATATAAAACAAAGGAGTGGATTACTTTGGTAAAGAATACAATTAATTTGCAAGACATTTTTTTGAATCAGGTTAGGAAAGAGCATATCGCTGTTACTATATACTTAACTAATGGATTTCAACTAAAGGGAATGGTTAAAGGCTTTGATAATTTTACTGTTGTCCTTGATAGTGATGGAAAGCAACAGTTAGTTTATAAACACGCAATTTCTACTATTAGCCCTATGAGGATAGTAAATTTAATATTTAACGAACAAATTAAGGAATAGAAAAAAGCCGACATAAGTGATATTATCCCTCTAAAGTAGACAGTTTAAATATACAAAACTACTTTGGAGAGATAATATCAAAGTCGGCTTTTATTGACTAACAAATTTGTTTTTGAGATTTGTTTTTGAGCAAAATAAATTGCTTAATAATATGCAATTCTAAATCATATATGATAAATCACATACGCCTAAATACGCCTATTACTTTACCTAAAATAGATACATTATCCTTTACTATAATGGGATCCAATCTGCTATTCTCAGGTTGTAATCTGATATGATCCTTTTCCTTAAAAAAAGTTTTACAAGTGGCTTCGTCTCCAATAAGGGCAACTACAATATCTCCATTATTTGCAGTAGTCTGTTGCTTTACTAAGACAAAATCTCTATCCATAATGCCTACTTCAATCATGCTATCACCTTGAACCTTTAGCATAAATGCATCACCATTTTGGACAAATTCCACAGGGAGTGGAAAGGTATCCGTAATATTTTCAACTGCTAAAATTGGCTGACCTGCAGCGACTTTTCCAACAACAGGAACATCTACCATTTCACGAGAAGTATAATACCCTTCCTTAGAATTGTTACTTGAATGATTGGTATTTGTATTTAAATTAGAATTGTCTAAAATTTTTATTGCCCTTGGCTTAGTAGCATCTTTCTGAAGGACCCCACTATCAGTAAGCTTTTGTAAATACGCGTGTACAGTAGAAGTAGACTTAAAACCAACCGCAGAACATATCTCTCTAACTGATGGTGGATATCCATTTTCATTTACACATTTATAAACATATTCAAGAATTTCCTGTTGTTTAGTTGAATTTTTTTTGGCCATTTTAACCTCCACGAGCCGCTTAGGGCGATATAATATTATGAAATTTCTCTACCTTCTAATTCACTATAATGTGAATAAAGGAGGTTAATTGTATATGCACACATGGTACATAGTAAAAATTTATGAACGCTAACTTTCCAAATATGTAGATTTCAAAGTAAGTATAACACACTAGAATGCAATAATCAAACTAATGTTCGAAAATATTTCTAATATCTATTGACAAAAGAACGTACGTTCTATATTATGTATTTATAAAGAACATACGTTTGGGGTGGATGATATGAGAAATAAAAAATACGTTTTGAAGAGCAAAAAAAAATTTTTTAGTTTTATATTTATTATCTCTCTTTTTGCATTTTTTATAATTTATACGAATTCTGTAGCTGGTTATGAAGAGCCACAGTATCAGTCTATTGTAGTTAACTCTGGAGATACTCTTTGGTCTATAGCAGAGAGGTATGGAAACGACAGCGATATTCGAGAATATATACATATTATTAAAAAAATTAATAACTTAGATTCAAGTGTGTTATATGATAACACTGCTATTTTAGTTCCTGTTAAAGAATAATTTAATCTTAAATTTTCAAAGAGTTTATTACATCTTAATTTACTAATAAAGTGTGTTTGTTTTGAATGTATTATATCTTATCTTATACTTTGATATTCAAAATATAGAAATTTAAACCCTATTTTTAGACAAAAAATTGACAATAGTTAACACTGAGTATACTATTAATTATAATATGTTCAATGCTAATTAGAGATTTGTTTTCTAATATGTATATTACAAAGGTGTTATTGATTTTGTAACATCACATTTATATAATAGGGTGGTTGATTACAATGAAGCCTGATAATAGTATACAGAATTTCTGCAAGTATCCAAAAATAACTGCATTCATAAATGTTAATGTGGTGACAATGGATTCTGAAGAAATTCTAGAAAATCAGAAGGTTATAATCAATAATGGAATTATTGATTATATAGGGCGTGAATATGAAATACCATCAGGAGCACTAGTGATAGATGCTAACGGTAAATTCCTTATGCCAGGCCTAATTGATATGCATGTCCATATAAATTTCAAAAATGAGCTAGTTTTATACATTGCTAATGGAGTGACAACTGTAAGAAATATGAGGGAATATAAACTATTCAGATTATTCCCATACATCACAAATATACGTAATAAAATTAATAAAGGTAAGTTAATCGGTCCGACTATATATTCTACTGGTTTAATTTATGATGATACACCAATCATATCTAATCCTCCATTTAAAAAGGGAACAGTAAAAGTAAATAAAAAGGCAAAGGTCTACAAATTGATAAAGCATGAAAAGAAAAATGGATATGACTTTATTAAAATATACAACCACTTATCAAAGGAGATATATGAAGAAATAATAAAGGTTTCTGCTGAATTTGATATACCGGTGGTTGGTCATGTCCCTGATTCAGTAGGAATAGATTTAGCGTTAAAATTAGGACAAAATTCCATAGAACACCTAACCGGATATGATAAGTTTATGTATGAACAAAATACTACAAATGAAGAAAAATTAAGTTACTATATAGAAAAGACAAAACAAAATAATATCTGGAACTGTCCAACACTAGTTGTATTTACTAAATATATCCCCACCGAAGGACTTATAAATCTTGAGAATAGCTTTAATATGCAATACATACCATGGATTGTTAAATGTTTTTGGAGAATTGAACGTAAAAAACTCAATAAGTTATTCAGAAAAAACAGCTGGACTTATTTATCTGAGACAGTACACCTACGAAAAAATATTGTAAAAAAGCTCCATGATGAAGGTGCAAATTTACTTCTTGGTACAGACTCAATGGATGCTTATGTAATACCAGGATTTTCTGCCCATGAGGAATTGAAACTCTTGGTTGATTCTGGATTAACGCCTTTTGAAGCTATAAAAACTGGCACGATAAACGCTGCTAAATTTCTTAAAGCTATAGATGTTTTGGGGTCAGTCTCTATAGGGAAAAGGGCTGACTTGTTACTAGTAGATGGTAATCCATTAAAGGATATTGAAAATACAAAAAAGATATCAGGTGTTATGATAAGAGGAAAGTGGATATCAAAAAATCAACTTAATAATTTACTTGAAAAAGCAGTAAAATAATTATAGATTATAATTCCTTACATTAATTTGACTAATTCTTTGTATTCTATACATTTTCATCCTTAAAAATCTGATTATTTGACAATTATAGAATGCGGTAGTATTATATATGCTGTGCTTGACAAGAACTTAACGGCTTTAATTGGAGGTTTTTTATTCATGACAGCGAACAATATAATAATCTGCTTTATAGTATGTATAGTAATATATTCGATAGGAGCACTATCTTCATTATTTACATTCTCTGTTCCGAAGATATCGAATCGTTTATCTAATACATGTGCTATGATCTCAAGTGGATTTTTAAGTATGCTAATGATATACAAATTGCTATTATTAAAGGATATTCCATTAGTTTTTAAATTTAACACTAACATTCCGTTTATCTCCCTAAGTTTTAATATTGACAACCTTTCTGCATTTTTCATTTTGATTATTAGTATTGTTTCTTTAGTTGTTTCGTTGTTTTCATATACATATATGTCTCATTACTTTTTTATACGTAATGTTTCTGTCTTTGGTTGCTTTTATAACCTATTTATATTATCAATGATTCTTTTGGTGGCAAGTAGTAATTTAGTTCTGTTTTTATTGTTTTGGGAACTGATGTCTTTAATTTCATATTTCTTAGTTAATTATGAGCATGATAAGAAAGAAGTCCAAAAGGCAAGCAGAATTTATATTATAATGACATATGCTGGTACTACTTTTATAACTGCTGCATTTGCGTTAATAGCATATTGGGCAAAGAGTTTTGATCTTTCTGCAATTGCTACATCATCTATTCCAAGTAATTATGCTAACTTGATATATGTATTTTTGCTTATAGGCTTTGGCACCAAGGCTGGAATAATACCAATGCATGTTTGGCTACCATATGCTCATCCTGTTGCGCCAAGTAACATCTCTGCATTAATGTCAGGTGTCATGATTAAGATGTCTATTTATGGACTATTGAGGGTAGTCTTTGATATCCTACCAATGAATCCTATGTGGTGGGGAGTATTAACCTTAATAGTAGGAACTATTTCAGCAATATTCGGAATTGCATATTCACTTGCTTCTACCGTAAATATTAAGAGATTACTTGCTTATTCAAGTATTGAAAATATGGGGCTCATATTTTGTGGACTTGGTATGGTACTCATCGCTAGAGCAACAGACAATTCATTCCTGCTAACATTGGCATTAACAGCAACACTCCTACACACTTTAAACCATGCCGTTTTCAAATCTCTACTATTTATGAGTGCTGGTGCAATTCAATATTCTGCACATACAAAAAATATGGAGAAGTTGGGTGGATTAATTAAGAAGATGCCTATTGCATCAGTTTTTATATTTATAGGTTGTTTAACTATTTCAGCAGTACCGCCTTTTAATGGATTTCTTAGTGAATATATAATATTCCAGACTATAATAAATAGCATTGTTTGGTTTGCACCACTAGGGGAATTTCCGCTTGTTATATTGTTTATGATTGTTGCAGCAGCTCTGTCATTGACTGGTGCTTTGGTAGCATTTTGTTTTGTGAAACTATATGGCATTTCATTTTTAGGTATGCCACGAAGTAGCGATGCAGAAAATGTAAAGGAGCCAGGAAAACCTATGTTAGTTGCTCTTGGTATTTCCGCAGGTCTTTGCCTTGCTCTAGGTATTTTTGCAAAATATTCTATTGGTTTAATAGATAATGTAAGCAATGAACTTATCAAATTTAAGCTTTTGTCAACCGATTGGTCGCTTACTAAATTTAACTATTATCCTCTTAGTGCTAATAACCTAAAAATATCAGTTAGTTTATTAGCAGTTATTATTTTAGTATTAGTCGGTATTGTAGCACTAATTGTAATTTCAATAAGAAAACGAACTTCTGTTCAAAGATATAATACTTGGGATTGTGGGTATACAAAGATTACCCCGAAAATACAATACTCAGCTACAGGATTTTCAAAATCAATTCGTATAATTCTCCGAGGAATATTTAAGCCCAATAGGGATTTGGTTATAACAGAAGGGTATGGACCTTACCATATAAGGAAGGGAACATATACATTATCTACAGAAAAGGTAATTGAAAAATATTTATATGTCCCATTTATAAAGGTCATTATCAATTTTTCTAGAAAAATTAGATTCAAAATACAAACAGGAAGTATTCATACATATTTGCTATATTTCTTTAGTATTTTGATTTTAATGTTGATATATTACTCATTTATGGCTTAGTGTTTATATTTTAATAATACATTTTTAGTATTTTATGGTTAATGTCTGATAATTATTAAAAGACTTATAGCATTGCTTTCAAAGTTTGATGCTAACACTATTGAAAAGGATTGAATTTATGATTGAATCAGTTTTAAAATTATTTTTTCAAGTTATATTTATATTGCTGATTGCACCGTTTTTTACAGGTGTGATTAAAAAGTTGAAGTCCAAGGTACAACACAAGATAGGTGCTTCAGTATTTCAACCCTACTATGACTTGATGAAGTTGTTTAAAAAAGATTTGGTAGTATCATCAACTTCATCATGGATATACAATGTTGCTCCATATGTATATTTTATTACATCGTTGTTAGCTGTTAGTTGCTTACCCGTGATTCATCAGCTATTAGGATTTACGTTTTATACAGATTTATTAATTATTGTATATTTACTTGTAGCCGGTCGTATCTTTATGGCCTTAGCAGGACTTGATACTGGCAGTACTTTTGGAGGAATGGGGAGTAGTAGGGAGATGCTTGTTTCTGCTTTAGTAGAACCCGCACTATTTCTCACAATTATTACTGTAAGTGCAAGAGCAGGAGTAGCATCTACAAATGTTTCATCAATATATAAGTATACAATAAATAACACTGGAATTGTATTTACTCCTATGAATATATTACTATTCGCTAGCATGTTGATGATTTTAATTGCAGAATCTTCGCGAATCCCAATTGATGATCCTGCGACTCACCTTGAACTTACAATGGTACATGAAGCAATGGTATTGGAGTATTCAGGAAGACAACTTGCATTTATTGAGTTGGGTACACATATTAAACAGCTTGTTTTCATGACATTTATGGCTAACATACTAATACCAATAGGTTTTAATATCGAAAATATTTTTCTAGGCTTAGGAATCTATGTACTTAAAATATTTGTTATTACCATCCTTGTTAGTTTGGTGGAAATAAATACAGTAAAACTTCGCTTGTATAGTATACCTAATTTTGCAGCCGTTGCTTTTATAATATCAGTTTTAGGATTTTTAACTTGCTTCATTCTGAAATAGAAGCAAATTTAATAGAAACATTAGTTTTCGATTCTCAGTAGTTTTTCCGACATCTACCGTTCGCTCATACTCATTTTATAAGTATGAGATAATCAGCGTTACAACCGTGGATATCGAATAAATATGAGTTATATTTTCATGGAGGCTGTTATGTACAACAATGCTTTAAACCTTTTGTCTATTTTAATACTGATTTCTTCATTTGCTCTAATTGCAGATAAGCGACAAAACGCTTATATAACTACTTTTAGGATTCAGTCTTTACTTCTTGCTTTGGTATCATTGTTAGTGTCAGTGAGAAGTATGATTTTTAATAAGAAGTTCGATGAAGTAATTATTATTTTTGCTTTAATTGTTTTATTTAAAGTAATTTTAATACCAATAGTTTTAAAAAGAACATCAGATAAAGTTGAATATACTGTTGAAAAGGACTTCTTTGTAAGTATTCCTTTTTCAATGCTTATTTGTTGTGGACTTGTAGTTCTAAGCTGGTATGTTGTATATAGTATTGAGGGTATCACTAATTCATCTACTAAGAATTTTTTAATATATTCTATGTCAGTTGTAATGATAGGATTATTTTTTATGATAAGCCGTAAGAAGGCAATAGGTCAAATAGTTGGGTTTTTGGTTATAGAGAATGGAATGTTTTTAGCAGCAATGTTGACAACTGAAGGAATGCCTATGTTTGTTGAATTAGGACTGTTCTTTGACTTACTTACTGCATTCCTAATAATGGGTATATTCGTATTTAAAATTAATGATACATTTGAATCAATAGATATTAACAAACTGAAAAATTTAAAAGGTTAACTTTTAAACTATTTTGGAGGGCATATGATTTTAGCATTTTTAGCTATTCCTGTAATTGCAGGTGGTTTAGTATGGACTACTAAAAATAAAGCATTAATACAAATAACCAATTTAATTGGCTCAATTTTACTTCTAGTCTTTTCAATAATATCTCTAATCAACATTAATAAGTCCAAATCGATTACTAGCAGTGGAGTGTATAAGGACTTGTTTTTTATTGATTCATTAAGTGGATTTATTATATTTATAACTACTTTAGCATTCTTTTTAGTTTCTTTATATTCTATTAGTTATTTTGGAGAAGAGCTCAGAAGAAAAGTAATTACAATAAAGAAATTAAAACTTTATTATTCACTTTCAAATGCATTTGTTTTAGCTATGATTTTGGCTTTAACTACCCAGAATATGGGCGTTATGTGGATAGCGATTGAGGCAACAACTCTGGCATCGGCTTTCTTAGTTGGTTTTTATAATAATAAAAGAGCAATTGAAGCTGCATGGAAATATCTAATTATTTGTTCAGTTGGTATTGCATTTGCAATGTTGGGGATTGTACTTCTTTATTATTCATCTACAGTAACCCGGATAGGTACAAAGATTTCAGGACTAAATTGGAATTTCTTACTTCAGAACGCATCGGCGCTTGACCCTAGTATTTTGAAAATTGCATTTATATTTATTTTAATAGGTTTTGGAACAAAGGTTGGTTTTTCTCCTATGCACACATGGTTGCCAGATGCGCATAGTCAAGCGCCATCACCCGTTAGCGCTCTGCTGTCCGGGGTACTTCTAAATACTGCAATGTACGGTATTATAAGGGTTTTATCAATTGTAAACAAAAATTTGGGAAGCAGCAGTTATACAGGTAACCTGCTTATAATACTTGGCTTATTATCAATTGGAACTGCAGCTGTATTTATCTTAGTACAGCAAGACTATAAAAGAATTCTGGCATACTCCAGCATTGAACATATGGGAATTATTGCTTTGGGCTTAGGTATATGCACACCAATAAGCATTTTCGCAGCACTATATCATATTTTTAATCATGCCATGACTAAGTCAATGCTTTTCTTAGCTACAGGTAATGTATATTTAAAATACCATTCAAAAAAAATAGCTAGTATACGCGGCTTGATTAAAACAATGCCTGTAACTGGTGTGGTTTTTGTTTTGGGTGTTTTTGCCATAACAGGAATGCCACCTTTTGGTATTTTTATGAGTGAATTCAATACAGTTGTAGGCTCTATTTTTTCAAAGCATTACATAACTGCTGTATTGTTTTTAATTTTTTTGGCAATAGTATTTGCTGGGTTCGCTAAGCAAATGAGTAAGATGTTTTATGGTAAAAATATTAATCCTGAGGTAAAAAAAGGTGAGCTAGATTTTATTGGGCCTACAGTCCTTGTTGTTTTACTTTTAATAACAATATGTGTTGGTATATATATTCCTAGTCCCTTTAAATCATTGTTAGACGCTTCAACTAATATTATTTTGGGAATAGGAGGGAAGTAACATGGTTTCTGAAGCTATTTTTGATACTATAAACAGATTATTATCTACTCATGCAATTGACAGTAAACTACTAAATGAAAACGAGATATATTCAGAGGTTACTATATCAACTGTTAAAGATGACTGTATTAACCTTTATAACAATATTGACTGCGTACTTTTAGACTTATTTGGTAATGATACAACTGAAATTGATAACAGCATAACTGTATATTATACCTTTGCTGTTAGATCCTCGAATACATTAATCACCATTTATGTAAAGCTTGATAATAGTAGTTCTATGCAAATTAATTCAATTTCAAAAGAAATTCCTGCTGCAAGCTTGTATGAAAGAGAAATACAAGATATGTTTGGTATCGTATTTAATGACATTCTAGATAGTAGGGAGTTAGTGCATCATGGAAATTTCCCAGTGAATGTACATCCATTAGTTAAAGATTTTAAAGTAAATACACGATTAGATTTTGAAAAACGTGAACAGAAATTTACAAGTATCACAGGTACTGGAGTATTTGAGGTTGCTGTTGGTCCTGTTCATGCTGGTATCATTGAGCCTGGACACTTTAGATTTAGTGTTGCAGGTGAGCCAATAATTAATATTGAGGCAAAGCTATATTATACACATCGTGGTTTAGAGAAGTTATCTGAAAACGAAAACTTTATGAAGGTACTTTTGATATCCGAAAGAATATCTGGAGACGAGACATATTCAAACTCTTTGGCATATTGTCAAGCAATAGAAAAAATAAATGGTATAACATATCTCCCTGAGCGAGCACTTTATTCAAGAGTAATATTTGCTGAACTAGAGCGAATTTGTAGTCATATTTGTGATATATCCGGTTTATGTGTTGACACTGGATATATTTTTGCCAATGGACAGTTTGCAATGATGAGGCGTTGGATTCAGCAACTATGTGAACAGCTCACTGGAAGTAGATTCTTAAGAAATGCTAATAAACCAGGTGGCTTGAGACGTGATTTTATAAGAGATAATGAAAAAATTTTATTGGAGTGCATAAACAAGCTAGATAAAGAGTTTAAAGAAACTGTAGCTGTAATTAAAAACAATGGTATGTTTATTGATAGAGTCGAGCATACTGGAATTTTAAAAAACTCTATAGCAATTGATTTAAATGCTGTTGGCCCGGCTGGTAGAGCGAGTGGCATAAATACAGATGTTAGAAAAGAATTTCCATATGCTGCTTATTCAAAACTTAAATTTAATGTTCCTGAACATGGCAATTGTGACGTTAATTGTAGAATGAATGTAAAAATAGAGGAAGTTATAGAGTCAATAAATATTATTAAACAATCACTTGAAAAGATGCCTGAAGAAGGTCCAATAAATATTAATATTGGAGATTTAAAACCATATTCTTATGCTTTTGGTATGACTGAATCACCTAGAGGTGAAAATATTCATTTTGTTATGACAGGTGAAAACAATACCATTTTGAGATATAAGGTCAGAACACCATCATTTTGCAATTGGCCAGCACTTTGCCATGCAGTTAATTCAAATACATTAACTGATTTTCCATTGATAAATAAAAGTTTCAATTTATCATATGCAGGTAATGATTTATAGAGGGGGTACACGATGCCTAATATAATTAAAAAACTTATTCAACATGGTACTGTTACCGTTGATTATCCTAAAAAAAGTATTAAAAATTCATGCATTACTGGTGTACCTGAATTTGATTATAATAAATGTACTAGGTGCATGAAATGTCTTAATTCCTGTCCTACAGGTGCAATCGTATTCGTTGACAATGATGAACAAAAGGAAAAGTCACCTGCTGTTAATATTGATGAATGTATCTTTTGTAAATTTTGTGAGGAGGCATGTCCAAATGAAGCTGTACGCCTGACAAGCAAATTCGAACTTGCTCAGAAAAGCAGAGATACCTTAAGAGCTACGCCGCTAATTGTACAAGAAGATAATGTGAAGGGCTTAGAATATGAGCTTCTTGGCGAACAGCTTAAGGAAAAGGTTAACAAAATCTATGGTAGAAGTTTGAGTATTAGGGAGGTAGATGCCGGCTCTTGTAATGGCTGTGATAGCGAAATAAATGCATTAAATGGTCCATATAATGATATAGAGCGCTTTGGTATCCACTTCGTTGCCTCTCCTAGACATGCTGATATGTTGTTGGTTACTGGTTGTGTAACAAGAAATATGGAAGAAGCACTTATTAAGACGTATAATGCAGCACCATCACACAAGCTAGTAGTTGCAGTTGGAGCATGCGCCTGCAGTGGAGGAATTTTTAAAAACAGCTATGCTGGTAAAAATGGTGTTGATTCAGTATTGCCTGTAGATGTATATATTCCAGGATGTCCCCCTAGGCCGCAAGCATTAATTTATGGTATACTAAAGGCAATTGGGAAGATTTAAACAGAACTCTAAGATTCCGAAGTTGATTTTTCATCAAATTCTTAGAACTCGGATAAATTCAATTCATTTTGGCTCATTACGGCCATGGAGGTTAGTTTTAGTATGAAAAAACAGTGTGAGCTTTATGACAGAGAATGTACTAATTGTGGTGAATGTGATCTTTGCGATTTAGATCCAAAAAAGCATTGTGATAATTGTGGACGTTGTATTGACGAGGTTGATGAGTATAGAAGCATCACAATAGATGATTTTATTAAACAAAATATAACCAAAGAAGAGATTGAAAAAATGAGTAAGAAGCTTAATGAAATGAATCCTGAATATCTTGAAAATTTTGAAGATGATGTGGATATTGAAGATATAGAAGATGAAAGTATCCAAAGTAATAATGATAACAAAAATGATGAAAATATCTTAGATAATCAAGATATCTAAATTTATTTCGTCTGCAGAGCAGTAATTTATTATGCTAAGTATAAATATAGATTGGCATGTATTAAGAAGTAAAATCAAAGTATTATCGAATTACAATAATACTTTGATGTACAAAGTTTAAATTTTGAGAGGGTTAGGTTAATTAAATGAATCGAGAGATTTACTTGGACAATAGTGCTACAACAAAACCTTATGACGAAGTTGTTCAGTATATATATGAAGTAAGTAAAGATTTTTATGGCAATCCTTCATCTTTGCATACAAAGGGGATTGAGGCTGAAAATCTTGTTAAACGTGCAAGAACTCAGATTGCTGAAGCACTAAAAGTTGATCCAAAGGAGATTTGCTTTACATCAGGTGGTACAGAATCAAACAATTTAGC
>JAEWAX010000046.1 GCA_023391425.1 Bacillota bacterium
CTTTAGTGTTTTTTACTTGCTTTTCTTCTTTAGTGTTTTACTTGCTTTTCTTCTTTAGTGTTTTTTACTTGCTTTTCTTCTTTAGTGTTTTACTTGCTTTTCTTCGTTTGTGTTTTACTTGCTTTTCTTCGTTTGTGTTTACACTTGCTTTTCTTCGTTGTGTTTTCTCTTAATAAGATTTTATATTAACAGAAATTAAATTTTCTGTAACACTCTAAGTTTTGCGCTTTTAGCCCTTGGATTATACTCCAACTCTTTCTTAGTTGAAACGATTGGCTTTCTATTCATCAATATTGCCTGAGGTTTTTTACCACATATACAAACCGGGAAAGAAGGTGGACACGTACATGGATTTACCTGTTTATTAAATTGTACTTTTACAATTCTGTCCTCAAGTGAATGGAATGTTATTATACAGAGCCTTCCTCCACTTTTTAGCAATGACACACAATCTTCTATAGTACTACTCAAAATATCCAGCTCATGGTTTACAGCAATTCTAATTGCCTGAAAAGTTCTCTTAGCTGGGTGTGGTCCATCACGTCTTGCACCACTTGGTACTGCCTTTTTGATAATATCAACCAATTCAAAAGTTGTTTTTATTGGTTGTGTAACTCTAGCTTCAACTATAAATTTTGCAATTCTTGATGCCCAATTTTCTTCTCCAAAATCCCGAATAATACGAAATATCTCTTGCTCTGAATAATCATTTACAATCTGATATGCTGATAGTTCAGAACTTCTATCCATTCTCATATCCAGTGGTGCATCATTTTGATAACTAAAACCTCTTGATGCCTCATCAAGCTGATGTGATGATACCCCTAAGTCTAGCAGTATTCCATCAACTTCTGTAATTCCTAATTCTATACATGTATTACTTATATTTTTAAAATTTGTATTAACTACTTTAAAATTAGCTTCTGTTTTTATTTCTTCAAGGCGTTTCATAGAAGTCTCTATAGCAAAACTATCCTGGTCTAATCCAATCAGACAGCCTTTTGAATTTAATCTTCTGTATATTTCTGACGAGTGCCCCGCCCCACCAATAGTGCCATCAATATAAATTCCTTCTGGATTTATATTAAGATGTTCAATACACTCATCAAGCAATACAGATTTATGTTTAAATTCCATCTTTCACCTCAAAGCGTCTTTTAATAATTATCTTTTCTATATTCCAAGCAACGCCATTTTTTCTGCTATCTTATCTGCGCTGATATTATCATCGCTACTATAATTTTCCCAAGTAGTCTTATCCCATATCTCAACTCTTGAGGAAACACCAATTATAGATATGTCCTTTTCAAGCGCTGCATATTCACGTAAATTTTGTGGTATAAGAATTCTTCCCTGTTTATCAACTTCACATTCAGTTGCACCAGAAAAGAAAAATCTAATGAAAGCACGAACATCCTTATCAGTAAATGGAAGTGTCTTTAGTTTGTTTTCTAGGCTTGTCCACTCTTCAGATGAATACGCAAACAAACAGCTATCAAGTCCTTTTGTTATTATGAACTTTTCGCCCAAACCCTCTCTAAACTTTGAGGGTACTATTGCTCGTCCTTTTGGGTCAACTGTATGTTGGTACTCACCATAAAACAAATTGTACACCTCGCATTTTAAGAAATCATCTCCACTTTCCACCACTTTGCACCACTTATACGGATATTTTATTTCAAAATAAAGAATTTTACAATAGTTTTTAATAATTTATTTAATAAAT
Source organism: Bacillota bacterium (assembly GCA_023391425.1). Classification (GTDB taxonomy): domain Bacteria; phylum Bacillota; class Clostridia; order Acetivibrionales; family DSM-1351; genus Ruminiclostridium. Next base: position 1,727 of record JAEWAX010000046.1, read on the forward strand.
AAAACAAAAAAAATAAAAGATAGGATTAATATCCCGTCTTTTATAGTTCTTAAGCACTAGTACCTTTATCTGCACAATAATGCTCACTATTATATTTATTGTGTTGAATTAAAACTATTTCTTTTTCTTCTGATAGATACACTTAGCACTATACCAATTGCAATATAATATGCTAGCATTGCCGTACCTCCTTGACTTATAAAAGGCAAAGGCAATCCAGTTACCGGTAGAAGTCCTATACCCATACCAATGTTTTCTATAAAATTGAATGCAAGCATTGCAGTAATACCAATTACCAAAAAAGATCCGTATGAGTCATTGGCATTTTTTGCGATATGGATACACCTAAGTATGATAATCAATCCTATTATAATTATTACTATCCCACCAATAAAGCCAAACTCCTCACCTACAACTGAAAATATAAAGTCTGATTCATTAACAGGAACTCCACCATTTTGAGTTAGAAGACCACTACCATAACCTTGTCCAAACAGCTGACCTGACCCGATAGCTAATTTTGATCTCATAACATGGTAACCTCCACCCTGTGGATCTCTCTCCGGGGAAATAAATGTTAATATCCTCTCTCTTCTTCTATCATTTAGCGCATAAACCCATATAAATGGCAAGGACAGCGTCAAGCCTCCACATAGAATAAATATATATCTATATGGTACTCCGGCAATATAAATAAAAGTTAAAAAAATGAATCCAAATACTAGAGCTGTACCTAAATCTTTTTGTAAGAGTACAAAACCAATAGCTACACAAGAATATACAATAAACTTTATTATATCCGACTTGTTTTTTTCCTGACTGTCTTTTATTCTCTCTAAGAAAACTGAAGCCAAAATTATATATGCAATTTTAGCAAATTCAGATGGCTGAACACTCACTCCTGCTACGTTAATCCAGTTCTTATTACCAGACTGTTCTGTACCAAAAATCAAAACAATAGCCATTAACCCCATTGCACCAAAAAAAATGAACAAGCTAAGTACCTTCAAATCTTTATAATCGATTGCACTAAGAATTAAACATAAGGCAATACCCATAATAAGAGCCATAACTTGAGGTTTAAACAGATTCGGTCTATTCCTAACAGCACTACTAAAAACAATAAGACCAATTGCAGATAAAACAAGAACTGCTATAAACAAAATGTAATCAAATCTTTTGTATAGATTTGGGGTTTTTAATTTCTCAACAGAATACATTTTACACCGCTTCCTAATATCATTTATATTTCAACTTTCACATTAAAACAACATCAGCTGTAGTTCTAGGTATGTTCACCCCTGATATATCTTAATCCTTATGCTCATCGACATCAGAATTCCCCTCAGTTTCTTGAGTTTTTAAGCCTTTTTCAGCTTGAACTTCTGGCTGTTTGTTGTCTCCGCTGCTATCTTCTACAACAGGACTTTCCAATTGCTGATCTACACTAAGATGTTCCTTTGTAGCCTCATTATGCTGCAGTTGCTCTACTTCAAGGTGATTTTCTTCTTCCATAATTTTAAGGATATCACCATAACCACTCGGTACAACTTCATCCTCTTGAGTACTCCCATTTTTAATCTTGCTTCTCTTATAAATAATAAATATACCAAAAGCAATCGCGAGTATAATTGACAAGAGCTGAGATACTCTTAAATTTCCAATCATCAAGCTGTCCGTTCTCATTCCCTCAATGAATGCCCTGCCAATGCAGTAAGTTACAAAGTATAGACAAAAAACCTCTCCATCAAACTTCTTCTTCTTTCTCATCCATAACAATAATGCAAATATTGCAAAATTTAAAATGGATTCATATAAAAATGTAGGATGTACGGGCAAATCTGGATAAACTGTTATCCCATTCAATTCTTTTAATTGTGCAGCTACTCCAGCTAAATAGGCCTTTGTTGCTGGACTTGTCATACCCCAAGGAAGTGACGTATTTGTACCAAAAGCCTCTTGATTAAAGAAATTCCCCCAGCGGCCTATAGCCTGTCCAAGTACTAAATAGGGTATTAAAAAATCAAAGAACTTAAAAGTTGGTATTTTTTTATACTTAGCTACAAAATAAGCTGTAATAACTCCGAAAATTATACCACCATATATCGCAAGTCCGCCTTCTCTAGTTGCAAAAATCTTAGTTAAATCATATCTATAATCTTGCCAGTTAAATATTACAAAATATAATCTAGCGCCTATTATTCCAATTGGAACAGCAAACAACAACAAGTCAATTACTGTATCAGGCACAAAACCAAACTTCTTTGAATCCTTCATTGCCCAAAGTACACAAACTAAAAAAGCAAATGCAATTATAATCCCATACCAATATATTGGAGTATTAAATACTTTAAAAGCTACTCGTGAAATATTCAAATCTATCCCAAGGTTAGGGAAACTTACAGCTATTCTTTCATCCATAAAACCTCCGCAAAATTTCGTCTTAATTTTGCCTTATCTTTTGAACAAACAAATAATAACTTTTTACTAAAAATTTGATTTATTTTGAATGTCCTTTAATAACAGATAATGCCATACGTTCAATATCAAAATGCTTATCGAATACATCAGTAATATAATCAAAACTTATTGTATCATAAACATCTAAATAATCAAACATTGTGACACCTTTGAAATATAAATTTATAAATGACCGAGATATACTCTCCACAGAATTCATTTGTCTCAAGTATCTGCCCTTTGATGCTTTAACCAATCTGTCAAAAATTTGTGGATCAAGTCCGTTATCTCTTAATTTTTTTATTTCTTTTACTATACTCTCTCTAACAGCCTCTGGATTTATCGACTCTCCACCCAAAATTGAATATGCATAGCTCTTTTCAATAGAAAAATCCATTTCAAAGGTGGAATTAATAAGCCCTTTATCATATAGTGTTGTATATAGTTCAGAACTTTTCCCAACAAGCATAGATAGTAAGAGTTTAACAGCCAAATCATATTTTAATATTTCTATGCCTTGAAGATTAAAGTTATTGTCCTTAAATCCGGTATAGAAAAGAGGCGTTGAAACAGGCATCTTTTGTTCTACATATTTTTTGTTTATACTCTCACTTTCTTCTGGAAATATTCTTTTTATTTCAGCAGTCTTTGTTGTTGTCTTTATATTCTTTTCAATCTGTTCAAATACTTGCTTGTGGTCTACATCACCGACTACTGTTACAACCATATTTGATGGATTATAAAACGTCTCATAGCATTTGTACAACATTTCTTTTGTTATTTTGCTAATACTCTCTATTGTTCCGGCAATATCATATTTAACTGGATGCTTTTCATACAAAGCATCTAACAGGTTTAAGGAAACTCTCCACCCAGGGTCATCACGATACATATTAATTTCTTGTCCGATAATGCCCTTTTCCCTCTCAACACTTTCCTTGGTAATGTACGGATTCTGAACAAAGTTCAAAAGCAAATCAAAATTCTCTCTAAACATATCTGTACAAGAAAATAAATAAACCGTCTGATTAAAGCTTGTGAAAGCATTTGGCTTTGAACCTAAGGCGGCAAATTTATCCATTACACTTCCATCCTTTTGTTCAAAAAGCTTGTGCTCTAAAAAGTGTGCAATGCCATCTGGCACTCTTGTTTTAGTATTCTCACCGGGAATAATAAACTCATTATCTACTGAACCATATTGTGTTGAAAAGGTTGCATGCTTCTTGTAATAACCTTTTTTAGGAACTACAATACATTTCAATCCACTACTGTGTTCATATTTATATATAGTTTCATCAT
>JAEWAX010000064.1 GCA_023391425.1 Bacillota bacterium
ATTTTTAATTTGATTGATCAAACCATTGCGTTTGAGGAAACCATACTCTTTAGCAATAATGGAGTCATTACAGCAGGAATTTCACATACTCCAGGTACAGATTTAATTACTCTTGGCAATGCTGGTGACTATATAATAAATTACTATGTTGCAGGGATGGAAACAAATCAAATCACTCTGTATCAAAATGGTAATCCTGTTTTAGGAAGCACTTGTGGTTCTGTGGATGGTACTAAATTAAGTCAGGGTACGGTAATTATTACAGCTTGTGCAGGTGATTTTCTGACTTTAAAAAATCATTCTAATGTGGCTGCTGTTACACTGCTGGCTTCGCAGAACGGAGCTCAAGCTAATGTTAATGCATTTATTTTGATTCAGAAGGTTAGATAACGAATAGGCACTCTTTCTGATATGTTCCCTTCTTAGTGATAGTTTTATTTTTTAACTATTTACAGAAAAGGATGCTTATCAAAATGGGTGCCTAAATACTATTTAAACAATTTGAAATTTATTGTTTTACGATGATACTTATAGAATTAGAAATAATCATGAAAATGTTCTTTTACGGCTTAATCACAATAACTTCAGTGTTCTCTACAGCTGTTTTGATTAATGGATCAAAATCAACAGCAGATTCAGATTGCATTATCCTATCTAGTTTTGGTTTTGTTTGTGGATGCTTTGCAACAAATACAGTACAACAATCTTCATAAGGCAAAATTGAGGTTTCAAAGGTATCAATTTTCCTTGCGATATCGACAACCTCTACCTTGTCCATACCAATTAATGGTCTAAATACAGGCATATTAACTGCAGCATTAGTGCAATACAAGGCATGCATAGTTTGACTAGCAACCTGCCCCATACTTTCACCGGTTATAAGAGCCATGCAATTTGTATTACGTGCTATTTGCTCAGCAATTTGCATCATAATACGTCTCATAATAACTGTGAGCTGTTCCTCAGGACAATTTTCATTTATCGCCAATTGTATTTCAGTAAATGGAACTATATGGAGGTGAATTTTCCCACAGCTTTGAGCCATAATTTGCGCTAAATCAATTACCTTTTGTTTTGCTCTCTCACTTGTGTAGGGGTAGCTATAAAAATGTATTGCGTCTAGTTCTACGCCTCGTTTTCCCATCATCCAACCAGCGACAGGACTATCTATCCCACCTGATAACAAAAGCATGGCTTTTCCATTTGAACCTAAAGGCATACCACCAAATGCTTTTATTGTCTCAGAATAAACATAGGAACTCTCCCTTACCTCTATAAATAAAATAAAATCAGGGTTATGAACATCTACAGATAAGCTTGAAATATTTTCTAAAATGAAGCCACCAACATCGTTACAAATCTCTGGAGAGTTCATTGGAAATCTTTTATTTCCTCTTTTGGTTTCTACCTTAAAGGTCTTGTATCCATATTGATTAACTAATTCACTTGCCATTTGTAAAGAATAGGACTTAATTTGTTCATAATCAGTGTCAATTTTCCATACTGGACTAGCAGAAACAACGCCAAATACTTTTGTTACCTTTTGTAGTACTAAATTGATATCATAGCTTTCATCTTCAGGCTCAATATAAATTCTACCTTGAGATTTTGAAACCTTTGCTTTACCAAATTTATATATTGCACTCTTTATATTCCCTATGAGTTTTTCTTCAAAAACTGGTCTATTCAAGCCTTTGAGTATAATCTCTCCATAACGTACTAATATTATCTTTTTCATTATTTTCCTCCACGTTTAATACTAATTACAGGTATAATTTCTTTTAATGCATTAATAGTTTCATCCATATCACAAATAGAATTTGAGGATGATAAACTAAACCGTATAGCACCATCAATATATTTTGAGCTAACACCCATAGCTTGTAAAACATGACTATGATTACTCTTGTGCGAGGAGCATGCCGATCCAGTGGATACAAATATGTTCTTCTGTTCAAGATGATGTAGTAAAACCTCAGATTTTAAATTTGGAAATGAAACATTAATAATATATGGCGAAGCTTGCTCTGGAGAATTTATCATTGCATTCTCAAAGCATTCTTTTATTTTTAACGTAAAACGTTCTTTTAGTGCACTAACATGAGAGTAGCTTTCCTCTATGTTTGTAAATATCTTTTCAGTTGCCAAGCCAAAGCCACAAATACCAGGGACGTTCTCAGTTCCTGAACGCAGTGATGTTTCTTGTCCGCCACCTAGCAAAATAGGTTTTACTTTTACACCTTTTCTTATATAAAGTGCACCCATTCCCTTTGGACCATGAATTTTATGTGAGCTAAAGGACAAGAGGTCTATTCCGTAGCTTGTTGGATGAATACGTGTTTTTCCAAAGGCTTGAACTGCATCTACGTGAAGAGCTGCAGTTGGACATATAGCTTTTCTTATTTTATTAATTTCCTCAATAGGCTGAATTGAACCAGTTTCATTATTTGTATGAATGAAGCTTAGTAGCGCTGTATCACTATCCAAAACATTTTTCAGTATATCAAGATTAATTATTCCTTCTTTATCTACCGGAATATAGTCTACTTTGTAGCCATCATTCGCTAGTTGCTTATATACTTCTAAGACTGATGGATGCTCAATTTCACTTGTAATAATATGCTTGCCTGCTCTAGGATTTGCCTTCAAAAAACCAAGGATAGCTAAATTGTTTGATTCTGTACCACCTGATGTAAAGCAAATCTCCTTTGAGTCAACTTTTAGTGCTTTAGCGATTTGAATTCTTGCACGTTTAACAAGATTTTCAGCCTCAATCCCCTTTGTATGCAAAGATGAAGGATTGCCATAAAAATCTTTACTTACTTCATATATATACTGAACAACCTCGTCATAAGGTTTTGTTGTAGCACTATTGTCCAAGTAAATCTCTCGATTCATTTAATTAACCTAACCCTCTCAAAATTTAAACTTTATATATCAAAGTATTGTTGTAATTCGTTAATACTTTGATTTTACTTCTGAATACATGTAAATCTATATTTATACTTAGTATAATAGATTACTGCTCTGCAGACAAAATAAATTTAGATATCTTGATTATCTAAGATATTTTCATCATTTTCGTTATCATTATTAGCTTGCATACTTTCATCTTCTATATCTTCAATATCCACATCATCTTCAAAATTTTCAAGATATTCAGGATT
>JAEWAX010000077.1 GCA_023391425.1 Bacillota bacterium
AATTATATGAAGAGATGGATTTGAATATAAAAATTTCTCGGAATGACTTCTTCATGACAGTGGAGCATACCTATCCTGATTTTTCAATCACAATGCACAGCTTTATTTGTTATGTTGATAATAGAACGTTTACTAGAAAAGAGCATATTTCTCATACTTGGTTAAAGGTTGATAGTTTAGATACCTTAGATTGGGCGGCTGCCGATTTACCAATTGTTGAAAAGCTTAAGGAGGTAATGCCTTGAGTATTCAAGATAATTTAGCTAAAAGCTTATATACAGGATTTATTGACTATCGCGAAATCTCCCTAGAGGAATATCGACCGAAACTCCTCGTAAATAATAGTAAAACCGGTCAAAAAGTATTAACTAGTATTGTGAATGAATTAAACAGGTGTGATGAATTTTTCTTTTCAACCGCCTTCATTACGAATAGTGGTGTAGCTTCTTTAATCAGTACACTGAAGGAGCTTGAAGAAAAAGGAGTCAAAGGTAAAATAATTGCTTCTCAGTATCAAAATTTTACTGAACCCAAGGCACTGCAACGTCTGATACAGTTAAGAAATGTTGAAGTCAAAATAGTAGTAGAAAATAATTATCATACCAAGGGTTATATATTTAGGAAAGATGATAAATATACATTGATTGTAGGTAGTAGTAACCTAACACAAGATGCGTTGAGCTATAACAAAGAATGGAATATAAAGGTTTCATCAATGAGTGAAGGTTCTCTTCTAAAACAAACCATGGATGAATTTAACTATACTTTTGATAATGCAGTAACCATAACTGATGAGTGGATAAATGAATATCAGAAAATATACAAAGAAAGAAGTCCGGATTACTCAAATCAAGGAAGAAGTAATGATTACTCAAATCAAGAGAATACAATAGATTATTCAGACAATACATATGATAATAATACCTCCATATACACAAAAACTCGTGCTGCACAAGTCCAACCATCTTATTTTGTAGCGAATCAAAATAAGTTTGAGCCAACTACACTCTTTAGAATATCTCCAAATAAAATGCAGATAGAAGCTTTGACATCTATTAATAATCTAAGAAACGATAGTAAGAATAAGGCTTTATTAATATCTGCAACTGGTACAGGAAAGACGTATTTGTCTGCATTTGATGCTAAAATTTATCAACCTAAAAAACTTCTGTTTATAGTACACAGAGAAAATATTACATGTAACGCAATGAAAAGTTTCCAAAAAATATTTGGTAATACTGTTTCTATGGGGATATTAAGTGGAAATAACAAGGATTATGAGTCGGATTTTTTATTTTGTACTATTCAAACATTATCAAAAGACTCTGTAATGAAAAGTTTTGCACCTAATTATTTTGACTATATTGTTATTGACGAAGCACATCGTTCGGGTGCAAATTCATATCAAAATATATTGGGCTATTTTAAACCTAATTTTTTATTGGGAATGACAGCAACACCTGAAAGAATGGATGGTTTTGATATATTTGAAGCCTTTGACCATAATATCGCATACGAAATTCGTCTTAATAGAGCATTAGAGGAAAATATGCTGTGTACATTTCACTACTATGGTATTAGTGATATTGAGGTGAATGGAGAGCCAATTAGTGAAACAGCTAGCTTTAATTCACTAATATCAGTCGAGCGAGTAGATAGAATTATAGAAAAATCTAAACTTTATGGATGTGATCATGGCAGAGTAAAAGGCCTCGTTTTTTGCAGCAGAGTAGAAGAGTCAAGAGAACTATCTAAGCAATTTAATCTTCGTGGATACAAAACTGTTGCACTAGATGGTTGTAGTAGTGAAGAACAGAGAGAAAGAGCAATAAACCAGCTAGAAGAAGATATTAATTTAGACCATTCTTTAGATTATATTTTCACTGTAGATATATTTAATGAAGGCGTTGATATTCCTTCAGTAAATCAGATAATTATGCTTAGACCGACTCAATCTTCTATAATTTTTGTTCAGCAATTAGGGCGTGGGTTAAGGAAAAAGGAACATAAGGAATATCTAGTAGTTATTGATTTCATAGGTAATTATTCAAACAACTACTTAATTCCAATTGCACTATATGGAGATAATTCCTACAATAAAGATACACTAAGGAAATTGATTAATAGTGGAAATAGTACGATTCCGGGTGCTTCTACTGTAAATTTTGATTATATTACTAAACAAAGAATATTTGAATCAATAGATATGGCCAAAGTGAATACAAAAAAAGACCTTCTACAAGAGTACAATCTATTAAAATATAAATTGGGAAGAATTCCACTTATGATGGATTTTTTGGAGTATGGAAGTCGTGATCCCTATGGGTTTGTTGAATATTCAAATTCATATTATAGTTTTGTAAGCAACTATGACGAAAATTTTAATGGGAATTTATCTGTTAATGAGAAAGGATTTTTAGAGTTTTATTCAAAAGAAGTAGGAAAAGGTAAACGTATAGAAGATATATTTATTTTGGAAGAAGCTATAAATAATACTAATATTTCAATAGAAAGTGTTAAGCACAAAATAAAGGAGCAATTTTCCTTTAAGCCATCAGATGAAACAATGAAATCAGCGATACGTAACCTTAATTGCGAATTTAATAAATCACAGGAGATAAATAAATATTTTAATCCTAAGAGTATTAACCAAGAGAATAGCAAAATTAGTCTAAACGACAAGCTTCATAAGGCACTTTTAAAACCAATATTTAAAACCTACTTAGCAGATATCGTTAGCTATTCCAAAGCTATATTTACTTTAGCATATTCTAAAGAAAACTATATTGGGGGTTTTTTACTTTATCAAAAATATAGTAGGAAAGATGTTTGCCGTATTCTTAATTGGGAAAAGGATGAGGCATCAACTGTATATGGCTATCGAATTAAAAATAATACCTGTCCCATTTTCGTTACCTACAATAAAAGTGAACATATAAGTGAAAGTACCAAATATAAGGATGAGCTTGTAAGCTGTCAGCAGTTTAGTTGGATGACTAGAAATAAGGTAAGAATGGATTCAAAAGAAATAACTGAACTCCAGGATTACCAGAAATCGGGTTTAAGAATACTTTTATTCATTAAAAAGAGTGATAGTGAGGGATCAGACTTTTACTATATGGGAGATATGCAACCATTTGACTTTACTCCAACAACTAAGAAAAATGATGATGGTGTTGACTTACCAATAGTAAATATTCAGTATAAAATGGTACCTCCAGTTGACGAAAGAATGTTTGAATACATAACAAATTGAAATGAGGTTCTTATGGAAAAAAAACTACATGAGGGGCATAGGCAGAGAGTTAAAGCTAGATATTTATCAGAAGGCTTAGACGCGTTTGAGGATCATCAGGTGTTGGAAATGCTGCTCTTCTTCTGTATCCCAATGAAGGATACAAATGAGTTGGCTCATAAAATGATTAGTGAGTTTGGCTCTTTAGCAGGTTTATTTGAGGCTGACCCAAAGGATATTCGTAATCGGTGTGGGGTCAGTGAAAATACAGCCATCCTTGTATCGCTAATACCTTCATTATCAAGGCGATATTTTAAAGGAAAATGGGGAGATAAGCCTGTGCTAAACAGCTCAACAAAAGCTGGAGAATATGCTATGTCTTTTTTCGCAGGTAGAACCTATGAGGCATTTTTTGTTATTTGTTTGGACTCGCAGAACAGAGTAAATTATGCTGCGTTACTACATGAAGGCACATTAAATGAGGTTTCAGTATACCCGAGATTAGTTGTAGAGACGCTACTTAGGCACCAAGCAAACAGTGTAATTTTATCACATAATCATCCTGGTGGGAGCCTGAATCCTTCTAATGATGATATTGAGTTAACAAAAAAGATCAAAGCGGCACTTGAGCCAATATCAGTAAAAGTTGTTGATCATATTATTGTAGCAGGCGATAAGTATATGAGTTTTAAGGAAAGGAATCTTATTTAACTTGTATTCGGGTACTGCTCCGTATTTTTTTCAAATAATTGCTCAAAATAATCCTGAACAATTAATAATACTATTTCGCATTTAAAATATAAAAAAGACATATTTTAAATCACTGCTTACACAGTGTGCTGCATAAGCAGCGGCTCATAGTATTGAACACCCTAACGCCGCAGACGCGGCTATTTAAAATGTGATTCCACATTTTAAATACAAATTAGTATAAGAATTAATTGGGACTGAGTAACAGTAGCACCGCTTATCCTATACTTACAGAGGTGGGGGTATTAGCGGTGGTAAACATCGAATAAAATGGAGGAACTATTTATGGAAAAGAATAAGCAACAACCTGACCAAAGAAAAGCGAGAGCTGAACCAAATAACGGAAAAATCCCTACTCCAGGTCAGAAAGTAAAGAATAATGCAAACGCCAAAGGCAGTAATAGATAAAAAGGAATTTTTTAGAGAAGCTATTTTTGGCTTCTCTATTAATTTAACTGTTTTTCAAAAGCCTTTTACTCATGTTCATAATTTTTTCATCAGGTAATTCATGAAATAAACCTTCATTTTCCTTTCCTAACCCACCAATAGGGTCAAGCATATAACTTACACATAGACTGCAATAGTGAAAACATATTATAAAGAAAATATATCTATAATACCACTAAATGACAATATATAATATAAATGGTAAAAAATGGTTGACAAATTTTGCGAGAAGAGTTATATTTACCATAACAATAACAATACCCACAAGATAGGCTTCTTTGGTCGGACGACTATCTTATGGGCAAGAGGCAATGTTTATTTTCTATTGCCATTTTTATTATATCAGCATAGAAAAGGAAAGTATATATTAAATTGGTTCTAAGCAATTAAAACTGTATTGATTCCCACTATTTTTCTAGAGGATATGGGGTTCATAAATAAAACTGAACTTAAAGAAATCGCGAGCCTTTAGTTCAGCAAAATACAAAAAGGGGGTGAAATTATGAAGAAACTTGGGAGAAAAATTCAAACATCAGCTGAATCAATAGAAGCATATTGTCAAATGTATTGCTCTTGTTCATGCGGTGGCAGTTGTCAGTATTCTTGGGATGGCCAGGCTAAGGCACAAGCTAGTAGCAGTAATAGTAGTTCAGGTGGTACATATTCTCATTATTAATACTACTTTTTAGAAATAAAAATATAATTTAAATCTTGCTGTAGAGCATACCTAATATGAATTATGTATGCTCTACAACAGTAAAAGGAGACCTCTATGAAAGAAAATAGGCCTTTTGCTCATTTATTCAGGACAGCTGGAGGTTATTATATTTATGATGTAACTAAGAATGTAATAATAAAAACACAACGTAAGGATTGGAATTTTATAAGAGATGTACAATCTGGTACATGTAATTTTGAAAATGGAAACAATCTAATAACTAAAATGCTAGAGGATGGATTCCTATCATCTAATAGAATAACCGAAATGGTTCATCCTGCAGATGATACCTTATTGTATTATTTAGATAGAAAGATAAATATGATTACGCTTCAGGTTACACAGCAGTGTAATTTGCGATGCGATTATTGTGTATATTCAGGTGGATATGAAAATAGGGCTCATTCAAAAAAAAGAATGGATTTTGATATTGCTAAGAGAAGTATAGATTTCTATATTGAACATTCTGCTGATAGTGAATTCATTAATATTGGGTTCTATGGTGGAGAACCACTTATTGAATTTGAACTTATCAAAAAGTGTATATCATATATTGAAAGCATATCAGAGGGTAAAACGCTTTTATTTACTATGACGACTAATGGAACACTTTTAAAGGAAGAAATTGTACAGTTCTTAGAAGAACATGGGGTTTCAATAAGGATTAGTTTGGATGGTCCGAAGGAAGTCCATGATAGCAGTAGAAAGTTTGCTTTTAATAATTGCGGTACTTTTGACAAAGTTATAGAAAATGTAAATATGATCAAAGATAAATTTCCTGAATTTTATAAAAAGCTTGCATTTAGTACTGTTTTGGATCAGAAAAATGATTTAACTTGTATAAGTCAATTCTTTACTGATTATGATACAGTAAAAAATGTTAGCCTTTTTGCGGCTCAAATTGTTGATAACTATGCGAAGAATAGCGTGGATGAGACAGAAGACTTTCAATGCAAAATTGGTTATGAGCACTTTAAAGTTCTTTTATCAAAGGTTACCTCTTTTGATGATAAGTATATATCAAAAGTTGTTGCATATGATTATGATAATTTAAAAAGGACATACAAGCATTTAAAAGCGACTGAAGGATTGCCTAAGAAGATACATCCTGGAGGCCCGTGTATTCCTGGGGCTCAAAGACTATTTGTTAACGTGGAAGGAGATTTGTTTCCTTGTGAAAGAGTAAATGAGTGTTCAGATATTATGAAAATTGGAAGTATAAGTACAGGTTTTAATTTGGATAAGATTAGAACTTTACTAAATGTAGGAAAGCTTAGCGAGAACAAATGTAAAAACTGTTGGGCCTTCAGATTTTGCACTTTATGTTGTGCAAATGCAGATAGTGGCGATGGATTGTCTGGTGATAAAAAGACAAGCAAATGCAACAGCGTTCGTAATACAGCAGAATCTAACCTTAAGGATATATGTACATTAAAAGAAAATAATTTTGATTTTGGTTTTAGTGAATGGTTTATTGCAACATAGATGAGGGGGTAATAGGATGTATAAAAAGAAAATATTAGTATATCCCTATGATGGTGAGTTTAGCCCTGTATTAAGACATTCAGAAATGATGACAATGTATAATATAGTTGCATTAGTATCACCCATCGGATGGGGCATAAATGGAAAAGATGCTGCAGCTGCAGATGGAGGGGACAAGCTAAACATTAATATAAATAATGATTTTGAAGGCTTATTGCCTTTATGCGATGCTGTACTATTTTCAGAGTCAGAACGGTCACTGGATTTCGACAAGTTTATTCTTCCAAAGATTGTTAAAGCAGCAGAACAGGGTAAAGATATTCTATATTTAAGAAAAATTGAGGAAGAAAAAAGAGATAGATTAAAGGAGCTTTGTAAAAAATATAACGTTAGCTTTACATCCTGTGATGATTTTGAGAATACATATTATGAGCATGATTTAGATGATTTTAATCTGCAGAAAATCGATACTCCTGTCATTTTTATAGCAGGATTATATGAAAGAACACAGAAGTTTGAAATTCAGCTATCATTAAGGGAAGCTTTCATTAGCTTGGGGTATAAAGTAAGTCAAGTAGGCTCAAGAAATTATTGTGAATTGTTGGGCTTCCATTCATTTCCTAAATTTATGTATAGTCCTTCTAAAGCTGAGGACAAAAAGATACTTTCCTTTAACCACTTTCTTAAAGATATGGAGAATAAAGAGAAGCCTGATGTAATTATAGTGGGGATACCTGGAAATATTATGAGGTTAAATGATACATTTACTGGCAGGTTTGGAACTATGGCATATGAGGTATCTCAAGCTGTTACTCCCGATGCATCGATTATGAGTACACTTTATGAGGATTTCGAGCCTGAATATTTCAAGAAAATAGCTACCTTGATAAAGTATAAATTAGGCTTTAATATTAGCTGCTTTAACTTAAGCAATATAAAATTTGATTGGGCTGTAGCCGAACAGTCTTCTAGGGAATCATATCTTTTACTTGATTCAAGCTTTATAGAAAAAAAGAAAATCAAATTTAATATGTTAAAGACCCCTGTTTTCAATACATTAAATAATGAGGATAGAACGAATATGGCAAATTATTTAATTGATATATTGTCCTATTACGGAGAGGTAGAATCGGTTTAGCATACTTGTAATTGAGAAAAGCGGATAGGAGGATATGATTATGAATAATATTGTCAATGAGGAAAATATTTATGAGAGACTAAAAAATATTTTTTCTACTAGGTTTGAGCTAGATTTAGGATTAGTAGCTAGAGAAGATTTTGATAAGCACTTATTAGGCAGCGAGTTCAGGTTGGCACCAAGGGATCTGGTATACCTTTACCTTGATATAGAAAAGTATTTTGGTATATCAATACCTGATGAAGATGTAGCAATGGGTGGACTGAGTACTATAAATAATATAATTGAGATGGTTTATCACCAGATAAATAAAAAAGAAGAGGCTGCGGTCTAACGTATGCTGCAATTATCAATAAATATGCTCCTTATGCTGGTTTACCAAGTAGGCTCTTTTATCGGACGACTATCTTATGGAAGAGAGGAAATATGTCATTAACTAATGAAACCAAAAGCATTTTAAGAAAGCTTCTTAAACTTTTGAAACCCTATATTAAAAAAATCAGTGTAATTTTTATATGTATCTTTGCTTCAGCGGGGATTAGCATGCTTTTTCCTCTACTCAGCAAGCAGATTATGGATAAGGGATTAATTGCAAAGGATTTTAGTATTGTAGTTAAATTTTCTCTTTGTACTTTTACTTTAGTTTTAATTGATCAAGCAATTGGCTTGCTGGAAACAAAATATTTTTCTTATGTTAATTCTATATTTCAGTATTCCTTACTCAAGACGGCTTTTAAGCACCTTCTAAAACTTAAACTACAATATTTTAACAACACAAACTTTTCTGAAATTATGAGCAACATTGGAATGGATGTAGGAAATATATCAAGGATATGCGATAAGGGTACTTTTATAATAATATCTCAGGTGTTCCGAATAATTGGAGGCTTAATTGGACTACTAATAATTGATTGGAAGCTTACCATAGTTGTAATATTTATTGCACCTATTAGATATTTTACAGTAAAATTTCTTGCGAAAAAGAGAAAAACTATGTTTCAAAAGTATCTAGAATTTAATCGCGACTTCTCATCGTGGTACGGGGATACTATAAGCGGAATGAAAGAAATTAAGCTTTGGGGAATCGACAGAATAAAAATTGGAGAATTTATAAAAAAGCAAAGAAGTATTGTTAAGATGAATATAAAAATGGCTTTTTTGGATAAGTTCAATGAATACTCAGAAAGTACAGTATTTCAAGGAATTACAAGCACGTTGTATATACTAGGAGCATATATGGTTTTTAACGATGGATTAACTATTGGAGGGTTATTTGCATTTTTAACATATAGCTCTTTTGTTATAGGACCTATATCTGCAATATTAAATATAGGCTATAATTTTTCGAATATACTTCCTTCTGCAAAAAGATTTTTTGAATTTCTTGATATGGAAACGGAAACTGACAAAGGACAGGGGAAAGTTGTAAAACTGACCAATAATCAGATTAAAGGAAGAATTAAGTTTGAAAATGTGAGTTTCTCATATAGCGATGACGAACAAATCTTACATAATATTAATTTAGAAATACATCCGGGAGAAAAGGTTGCTATTATCGGAGCAAATGGATCTGGAAAGAGTACGCTTATCAATTTGCTGTTAAGATTTTATAAGCCACAAAAAGGAAAGATATTGGTAGACGGAATTGATATAAACGATATTAAATTAAAAGATTATAGAAGCTTAATTTCTGTTGTTAGTCAGGATTTATACCTTTTTAATACAACTATTGAAGAAAACATATCTGTCGGTACAAAAGCTAATAGCTTTAAAATTAGTAAAGCAGCAATGAAGAGTTGCGCACATGATTTTATTCAAGAGATGCCAATGAAATATAAATCTGAGATTGGGAGAAACGGAGCTAAGCTTTCAGGTGGACAAAAGCAGAAGATAGCAGTGGCTAGAGCTTTTGCAAGAGAATCGAAAATACTTATCCTTGATGAGGCTACTGCAAATTATGATGTTGAGTCCGAGGCATATTTAAATAAGCTACTAGCTATTGGTTTTAAAGATAAAACTGTTTTAGTGATAAGTCATAAACAAGATATTCTAACGAAGGTAGATAAAGTTTGGATGATGGAGGGTGGAGGTATAAATGAGTATAGAAATGAGCCGGAAAAGCTGCTAAAGCTATTAAGCAAAAGGTAACGTTATACCTTAATGAATGAAAGAAGAACCCTAATGAATAAAGGTCGATTAGTATATGGATAAACTCACAATCAATAATATAGCAATCATAGACGATGGTATAAATGAAAAACTATATAAAATAGGTGAGCTGGAGCATAACCTACAAATAACACCTGAACTGAATATACAGGAAAGGGCAAGCTACAACCCTTATTTGCCATCCCATGGAACAATCTGCGCTGCAATAATAAAAAAATATGCTCCTGATGCTAATCTATCCAGTGTGAAAATTTTGAATGAAGACTCACATATGGGAATGAAGTCTCAGCTGATTAGAGCTTTGGAATGGTGTGTCCAAAATAAGATACGTCTTGTAAACTTAAGTCTTGGGACTATTGACTTTAAAGATTTTGTTGAAGTTGAAAAAGCTGTAAAATATGCTTGCGAAAATGATGTAATAATAATAGCTGCTTGCAATAATCGCAATATTTTTACGTGCCCAGCATCTCTGCCATATGTAATTGGGGTGAAGTGTGATATAAGTGGAATAATAAAAGAAAGGGAGTATCTCTACAATTCATTTTCACCAGACGGAATAGATATAACAGCATGTGGAGTCCATAAACTAGAGAAATACAATGGTGAAAGTAAGATTACTTCTGCCTGCAATAGTTTCGCGACACCCTATATTACATCTCAAGCTTATTATATTATCAAAAATAATCCTAGTATTTGTTTAAATGAATTAAAAGAATTATTAAAGAAGAAATCTCAAAGTTATACAAAAAGTTTGAAACAATATATGAAAATCAGTAATCAACAAATAAAAAGCAATAAACACAATATAGGAAGTGAACAAAGTAATAGAAAACAAAAACTTTGCAATTTCATGAATAAAAATATAGATGTACCTATTGTTGCAACATATAATTATTGCTGTAAAAAGATAGATGTTGTTAGAAATCTTACTGAAAGTTTTAGAATAAATGGCTATAATGCAATATCTATTTCGGAAGGATCTCAAGAAGATTTATGTAATGGGCGAGTTTCCATCAAAAGCTATTTAAATTGTAAAAATAACTCTTTCAATGAGAGTATACAAAGGATATTCAATATATATGACCCAGACATTATCATTATGCAAATAGAAATGACGAATGTTAGTCAAGAAGCACATTGGAAAGAGATAGAAAGCCATTTAGAGGTTGATATCAAAATTCATATATATGAAAATCTAAACGTAAAGGTAATGAGTGGAAATGATGAAGATGGAACTAATGTAACTAAAACTTTTACATATTTAAATGCTCAACAAATAGACGACTTGTATAATTATATACTAAGTTTATTTGATATTAAATGAGGAATACAAATGAAATCTCTATTAGCATCATGCAAATAATAGTGTAAGTATCGATAAATATAAATCCTGTCTCGTAGAATATTTCAATTAAATTTCTATCCATATAAACAATTAAATATTAGTTTACTTTTTAAAATATTAGGAAGGGGGGACTATAATTTGAAGCTTGAATATCCCAATCAAAGTATAAACTATTCTATTAATGATATTTTTGAAAAGATTAAAAATGGCGACAGTGTTCTTAGAGAAAAATTCATCAACGACTATAAGCCATATATCTTGAAGACAATATCTAATTTGCTTGGCAAATATATAGATGATAGCAATGAGGAGTATAGTATTGGTTTATTAGCATTTAATGAAGCTATTGATTTTTATGATATAAATGTAAATTCTAACTTCTTTAAATATGCAGAAATGGTTATAAGGCATAGGATAATAGATTTTATAAGGGTGAGAAAAAAGTTTTTAAATGATGTTCCGTTCTCATATTTTGAAGATGACGAAGTATTTGAGGAAAGGTATTTAATAAGTGACTCCCAAAATCAGTACGAGAAAATAGAGGTTAAGGAGGAAATATTACTATTTGAGCAGCAGATAAAAGAATTTGGGATTACATTGGACGAATTAGTTAAATGTTCTCCCAAACATAAGGATTCACGAAATCTATGTATGCAAATTGCCAAGATAATTGACAAAAATGAAATTCTATTCAATAAAATGCTAAAGAAAAAAATGTTACCTTTAGCAGATTTGATGAAACTTGTTAATGTTCATAAAAGGACAATAGAAAGAAACAGAAAATATATTATTGCAGTAACTCTAATTTTAAGAAGTAATCTTGAAGAAATTAAGGGGTTCTTTACTAAATAAAGATGAGGGCTGATAGCTAATAATTTGGGAATAGGAACGATTAATTTAGAAATATATATCTATAAAATAAAAATAAGCTAACCATTTTTAATGGGACAGCTTATTTTTATTTTTGACCAACTTAAAGTAGTACAATGTAAACGCATGTATATATTGGGAAATAACTACAAAAATATTTATTTTTTAATATGATTTTTTGGTATATAGTAACAATAATTTCGGCTGAATTCTAGTGAGTTTATGAAAACCGCTTAGCCAATAAATATTAGGGGAGGTGAAAATATTATTCAGTTAATTGAGCTTAACTAAGAAAGCTATAAAGTATATCCATGTAGAGCATGAATAATATTGCAATCTACACAGATAAATTGATGAACAACTGAATGTGGGTTTATATCTAAAGGGACAAATGGCAAAAATGGTTTTCATGTACATAATAAAAAACAGGAGGTTTTACTTATGGGTAAAAAATCAATTTCTCTTATTATGGCGTTAATCATGTTAATAACCTTATTTTGTTCTCAACTCAGTACTTTTGCAGCAGATCCGGGTATAAAAGTTCAGTTCAATAACGGAAGCACATCTACAACATCTAATACCATATATGCAAGGTTTAAAGTAATTAATACAGGTAGTTCGTCTGTAAATCTAGCAGACTTGAAATTAAAGTACTTCTACACTATAGATGCTGAACAACAACAGAGTTTCTGGTGTGACCATTCGGGTATGATGAATGGAAATACTTATGTAGATGTTACAAATAAAGTAACAGGTACATTAGTTAAAATGAGCACAACTACATCGACTGCGGATTATTATCTTGAGGTTGGTTTTGCAAGCAATGCAGGGAGTATCCCATCAGGAGGTTCTATAGAAGTTCAGACTAGGATAGCAAAAAATGATTGGAGCAATTATAACCAGTCTAATGACTACTCTTATAAATCTTCAAATACATATGTTGATTGGGATCAAATAACAGCTTATATAGGTGGTAACCTAGTATTCGGTAAAGAGCCTCCTATTGGAAATAATCCTTCAATAAACCCTACATCTGCCATATTTGATAAGACAAGCCCTGCACCTATTTCAGTTACTTTGACTCCTAATGGAAATACATTTGTAGGTATTACTGGTTTGACTAGGGATACAGACTACACGATATCAGGTAATAGCGTAATAATTTTGGAGAGATA
The DNA here is from genome assembly GCA_023391425.1 of Bacillota bacterium. GTDB lineage: Bacteria > Bacillota > Clostridia > Acetivibrionales > DSM-1351 > Ruminiclostridium. The sequence goes on from JAEWAX010000077.1 coordinate 13,333, forward strand.
TCTTTCAACTCTTGCAGCAGGGACAGTACCACTTACATTTGATTTTGGAGTATCGGTTAAACCTGTATTAAATGTGAAAGTTATAGATATTCAGAATCCAACAATAAATCCTACAACTTCAACCTTCGTACAGGGTAAAGCAACTGATTTGGCAGTAACTCTTACACCAAACGGAAATACCTTTGCAGGTATCACAGGTTTGACCTTAGGTACTGATTACACAGTATCAGGAAACACTGTAACATTGCTCAAGAACTATCTCAACAGTCTTGTTGCAGGAACAACAAAAGCACTTACCTTTGATTTTGGTGTAACAAATAATCCTGTATTAACATTGATAGTTACCCCAGATAATTATCTTGGTGTAACAATAGGAACAGTAACAGGTTATACAGGTGAAACAGTTACAGTACCTATAACTTTTGCAAATGTAGCAAAAGTAGGTAATGTAGGAACTTGTAACTTCTATGTAGGTTATGATACTAACCTACTAGAAGCAGTATCAGTAACAGCAGGTCCTATAATTACAAATGCAGGCGTAAACCTCTCAAGTAGTATCAATAGTAGTACTAGTACAATCAGCTTCCTGTTCCTCGACGAAACAATAGGGAATGAGTTGATTAAGAGTGACGGAGTGTTTGCAAATATTACCTTCAAGCTAAAGAGTATCTCAGCACAAGTGACAACACCTGTAACATTCAAGACAGGCGGATCTTTTGGTGATGGCAATATGACTAAGATACCAACAGTTATCAAAACGGATGGTAGTGTTACCATAAAGATTAAAAATATAGATCCAACAATAAATCCTACAACTTCAACCTTCGTACAGGGTAAAGCAACTGATTTGGCAGTAACTCTTACACCAAACGGAAATACCTTTGCTGGTATCACAGGTTTGAGATTGGGTACTGATTACACAGTATCAGGAAACACTGTAACATTGCTCAAGAGCTATCTTAACAGTCTTGTTGCAGGAACAACAAAGGCACTTACCTTTGATTTTGGTGTAACAAATAATCCTGTATTAACATTGATAGTTACCCCAGATTATGATCTTGGTATAACAATAGGAACAGTAACAGGTTATACAGGTGAAACAGTTACAGTACCTATAACTTTTACAAATGTAGCAAAAGTAGGTAATGTAGGAACTTGTAACTTCTATGTAGGTTATGATACTAACCTGCTAGAAGCAGTATCAGTAACAGGAGGTCCTATAATTACAAATGCAGGCGTTAACCTCTCAAGTAGTATCAATAGTAGTACTGGTACTATCAGCTTCCTGTTCCTCGACGACACAATAGGCAATGAGTTGATTAAGAATGATGGAGTGTTTGCAAATATTACCTTCAAGCTAAAGAATACTTCAACACAAGTGACAACACCTGTAGCATTCAAGACAGGTGGATCATTTGGTGATGGTAATATGGTTAAGATAGCAACAGTTAACAAAACGGATGGTAGTGTTACCATAAAAATTAATAATATAGCTCCAACCATAAATCCTGAAACTTCAACCTTCGTACAGGGTAATGCAAATGACTTGGTAGTAACTCTTACACCAAATGGAAATACCTTTGTAGGTATCACAGGATTGACCTTGGGTACTGACTATACAGTATCAGGAAACACTGTAACATTACTCAAGAGCTATCTCAACAGTCTCGCTGTAGGAACAAAAGTACTTACTTTTGAGTTTGGTGTAGCAAACAATCCTGTATTAACAATAGCAGTTACACCTGTAATAGGAACTCCAGCAATTAGCCCTGAAACTTCAACCTTTACACAGGGTAGTGCA
>JAEWAX010000134.1 GCA_023391425.1 Bacillota bacterium
TTAGAGCAACTTTATGTTTAGGTTTGCCACTAAGTGAAACTGCTTGAATAAATATAGTTGTTACTCCACTTAATAGATTGGCACCTGACTTGTTAGTTATGTAATCAATGTTATTGTTTTTTAGTATTTCTTCAATAATTCTTGTTGTAGTAGTTTTACCATTTGTTCCAGTAACCATAATAATTTCAAAATCTTTTGCAATAGTTTTAAGAATTCCTGGATATAACTTAAAAGCCACCTTTCCAGGGAGGGTAGTACCACCTCTTTTTAAAAGGTGCAATGAAAAGATAGTTAACTTTGATATAGTAATTGCAATAATTTGTCTAAATTTCATAAGTACTCCTAAGATAATGTAAAATAAATTAATTTATTTTACATTATATCATTTCTAACATATTTATTATAAAAAATTTTATAAAAAATGTTGTAGTATAATTTAAATTATTTAATATTGTATATTCTCATCCGATGTCTAAGACTAAGTGAGAAAAAAGTGTCATCCTAAGCTAGAATTCTGTTTATAATTATTGACATAACTTTCTAAATTATCACAATTGATGGGCAATATAATATTGTGATATAATTAATTCATTCCGATATCTGAGCTTCATCTTGAGTAAAAACTCCACCTGAAGACAAGAACTCTGTTTATCAAGTGTGCCAATAGGATAACACATTCAGGTGGTTGTGAAATTGGCCCAAGGCCTATTGATTTACATTTGAAGGCACTCAGAAGTCTTGGTGCTAAAATAAATGATACCAATGGGGGGTACATAAGCTGCGAAACAGATGGACTTAAGGGTTGCGAGATATATCTTGACTATCCGAGTGTCGGAGCTACTGAAAATGCAATGATAGCTGCAGTATATGCTCAAGGTGATACTATAATCAGAAATGCAGCCAAAGAGCCTGAAATATCAGACTTGCAAAGTTTTCTTCAAAAATTAGGGGCAAAGGTTACTGGGGCAGGCTCAAGTGTTATCAGAATTAAAGGATATGAAAAAAAACTTACAAAGGTTGAACATACAGTAATTCCAGATAGAATAATTACTGGTACATATATGGTAGCAGCAGCAATATCAGGAGGTAATGTAATAATTAAAAACATTATACCTGAGCATATCATTTCAATTGCATCAGTCTTAAGAGATATGGGCTGTCAGATAAATATAAAGAGGAATGATATCCAAGTAGTTGCTGGGCCCAAGCTAGATGCAATTGAAGTAATCAGGACATTGCCGTACCCTGGATTTCCCACTGATATGCAGGCACAGATAATGGCACTATTAACTTTGTGTAAAGGCACAAGCATCATCATTGAAACAATTTTTGAGAGCAGATATAAGCATGTTGATGAACTTTTAAAGATGGGAGCCAATATCCGTATTGATGGACGTATGGCTGTGATTAAAGGTGTCAGTCATTTAAATGGTGCGCAGGTGGTTGCAAAGGATCTACGTGGTGGAGCTGCATTAATTTTAGCGGGATTAGCAGCAAATGGTGAGACCGTAATTACGGGTCTAGAACATATTGATAGAGGTTATTACAAAGTGGAAGAAAAACTGTCTGAAATCGGGGCAGATATTATAAGGAAATAAAGGACACTAATGAAAAAGACTTCGAAACAAACTGTTTATAGGAAAAAGAAGGATACAAAGAAATCACGGGCTAGAGTAAGAAGAATAAAAAAATTACTGTTGTTTATTCTTCTTGTGACTGGTATTATTATTTTTGCACGTTCATCCTTTTTTATTGTTGGTGAGATAAAAGTAGTAGGCAACAATAAGTATCAATCAAAAGATGTAATTGAACGAACAGGGCTTGTAACAGGCCAAAATGTATTTAAAATGTTAGGAGAGAAACCAAAGAATTTAATATCTTTTAGATTTAATGATAGTGAGCAGAGTATTTATAAAACAATGCCATATATTAAATCTGTTCGCATAAGACCCGCCTTACCTAAATCAATAAGTATTAAAATTCAAGAGAGAACTCCTTTTGCAATTCTTGAAACAAAAGGGACAAGCTTACTTATAGATAGAGATGGATATGTTTTGGAAATTGTAAAAGATGCTGAGCTAAAAAATAAGTATTTTAAAATAATAGGTACATCGTTGGATAGTTTTAATTTGGGACAAGCGGTAAAATTTAAGAATAGATCTCCATTAGAGCAACTCACAAGCTTTTGTGACATACTTTTAAAAGATGACAAGACTTCAAAAGTAAAGCTATTTGGAAAAATAACTTCAGTTAATGTATCAGAGCTAAATAAGTTGGTTGTTGATTTTGACAATAGAATAACTGTGAAATTTGGGGATTTGGAAGATGCTAGATACAATATAAGATTTTTTAAGCAATTATTTGTTAATAATATTACTGCAAAACAAAAAGGTACATTAGATTTTACGACAGGTGATAATCCATACTTTGCGCCTAAAGAATGATTTGAAATCCGTTTATATAAAGGTCTGTTTATATAAAGTATAAAGTAATGCATGAAAGGGTTGATTTTATGATACCAATTTTAGGTTTAATTTTTGGAATATTGATAGGTATGTTTATTCCAATAACCATCCCATCACAGTATTTTACATACGTTGCTGTTGCAATACTTGCAGCGTTAGACTCAGTGTTTGGTGGTTTGGTTGCAACAATAAATAAAAAATTTGAGATGAGAATTTTTCTATCTGGGTTTTTTGGTAATGCTCTTTTAGCTGCAGGATTGGCATATATAGGAGATAAATTGGGAATTCAGATTTACCTTGCGGCAATATTTGCTTTTGGTAATAGATTATTCTTAAACTTTGCTTTAATTAGAAGATTTGTATTGAATAAATTTCTTAAAAAAGATAATATAGTAAAAGAGGATATATAAGTACTTTTGAAGGGCATTCATGTATCCATGGTACATAAATTAGGGGGTCAGTTTTGTGTCTGATATTATTGTAGGAATTGATATAGGTACTTCAAAAGTAAGTACAGTAATAGGTAAGACAAGCAGTGCAGGTGAAATTGAAATTTTAGGTAAGGGTACCGATTCCTGTTCTGGAGTAAAAAAGGGAATTATTGTTGATATTGATGCTACCGCTACTTCTATACAAAAATCTGTCCGAATTGCTGAAGCTCAATCTGAAATGAAGGTTGTTTCAGCATATGTAAATATATCTGGATTACATGTTAATATAATTAATCATAAAACTTTTACAAACATAGCAAGTGAAAATAAAGAGATAATAAAAAGTGATGTTCAGAAGCTAATTTATTCTGCTGGAACAATACCAATTGCAGAGGATTGTGAAATCATTGATGTTGTACCAAGACAGTATATAGTTGATGGTTATGATGGAATTACAGATCCAGTTGGTATGAAGGGAGCTAGACTTGAAGGTGAATTTGACGTAGTCATTGGAAAGATTATTTCAGTCCAAAACATTATCAGGAGCATGGAAAAAGCAGGGTTGAAAGTTGATGGGATTATATCCGAAGGCTTCGCTGCCGGAGAATGTATTTTGATGCCTGATGAAAAAGATATGGGAGTTATTCTCATTGATACTGGTGGTGGATCTACAGAAGTTAGTGTATTTAAGGATGAAATGTTGGTTATGAATAAATGCCTTCCTGTTGGAGGGGACCATATTACAAACGATTTATCTATAGCCTTAAAAATAACTTATGCTGAGTCTGAAAAAATTAAAAGGCAATTTCAATTAGCATCAACAGCTCTCATCAAAAATGATCAAGAAATTTCTGTAAATGACATAAGCGAAAGTTTTAAAAAGAATATTAAGGTTTCAGATGCAGTTGAAGTTATAGAGGCCAGGGTTTATGAGATATTTAGTCTTTGTCATGATTTGATTATAAAAAATTGTCCTGGAAATTATGGGGCTGGGGTTGTATTATCTGGTAATGGAATTTCTACGTTAGATGGTGCTACACAGCTTGCAAACGAGGTTTTTGAAATACCTGTTAGAATTGCTACATCAAAGGTTAAAAATATATCTTCCCTAGAATATTGTACTGCTGTAGGGATGGTTAAGTATATTTCTAATCAAGATAAAGAAGCAAGCACTATAAGTATAAAAAGCATTTCAAAACCTATTAAGAAGGTTAAGGAAAAAACGTTTTTAAAAAGAGTATTAGGTGTTCTTAAAGAATTTTTTTATTAGGCAATAAAATCTCAACTTGCCTAAATTAGTTTTATAATATATATTATTATTGTGTGTTTTTATATACTTTTTATGATAGTTATGAAAGTGATAAAATAGAGTGTTATCGATTAAAGTCTAATTACCAATGCTAAAGGGGGATTTACTTTGCTAGATTTTGAGATTGATATGGATCATTTTGCCCAGATAAAGGTGGTTGGCTGTGGTGGTGGAGGAAACAATGCCGTTAACAGGATGATTGATGCAGGGCTAAGAGGTGTTGATTTTATTGCAATAAATACTGATAAACAGGCTTTGTTTTTATCAAAAGCTAATACTAAGATACAAATAGGTGATAAGCTAACAAAAGGTCTTGGTGCTGGTGCTAATCCTGATATTGGAGAGAAAGCTGCAAATGAAAGCAAGGATGAAATCGCTCAAGCTATAAAAGGTGCAGATATGGTATTTGTTACAGCAGGAATGGGTGGTGGAACAGGAACTGGTGCTGCTCCTGTTGTAGCACAGCTTGCTAGAGAAATGGGTATTTTGACTGTGGCTGTTGTTACTAAACCCTTTATATTTGAAAGTAGAACTCGTATGCAGCACGCTGAGAGAGGTATTGAGAACCTAAAGAATACAGTTGATTCCCTTGTTACTATCCCAAATGATAGACTTTTGCAAGTTGTTGAGAAGCGTACTACTATGGTTGAGGCATTTAAAATGGCTGATGATGTATTACGTCAGGGTGTTCAAGGTATATCTGACTTGATAGCTGTTCCAGGTTTAGTAAATTTGGACTTTGCAGATGTTAAAACTATTATGCTAAGTTCTGGATTGGCTCATATGGGTGTAGGTAAAGCTTCAGGAGAAAATAGAGCTGAAGATGCTGCTAAGTTGGCAATTTCTAGTCCTCTATTGGAGACTTCAATAGAAGGTGCACGTAGAGTTTTAGTTAATATAACAGGTGGACCTGACATGGGTTTATTTGAAGTAAATACAGCTGCAGAATTAGTTCAAAGGTCAGCAGATCCAGAAGCAAATATTATTTTTGGTGCTGTTATAGATGACACTATGAAAGATGAATTAATGATAACTGTTATTGCAACTGGATTTGAAAATGGGCCAGTGTTAAAGAAGTTTGACAAGCCTGTTGAAAAGACAAAGCAGGCTTCAGTGTCTGTAAATTCTGATACCCATAGCTATGCAGCAGCAACTACCGAAAGAACTAATTCAAATGTAGTATCTAGTGATAATGAGCTTGATATACCTACATTTTTAAGACGTAATAGATTTAAATAGCAGGTAATAAAATCAGTAAAGTAGAACAATTTTAATAATTCTCTAAAAACAGGGACTGAAACAGAAAATAGAATTCTGTTATAGTCCCTGCTTTATTTTATTCTTTAAGTCATATTTCAAACTTACTAGTTTGCATATAAACGTGTATTAACCGTGTAGATGTATGTGGCATAACATTGTTAGATGTGCAAACGTTGTTCAATACTGCGTAATTATTATTGTTTTTAATGCGAATTAGTATATTTTGTCATACGATATTTCTTTTTCTACATTTCGTTTTGACAAACTTCTGTAATTCTACTATGTATAATAAGTAAGGAGTATTGAAATAGTGTTATTGTTTAGCCATTCCTAAGCATAAAAACGTAAGAGCAGGAATAATAGTAAAGTATAGACGAGTAGGTTATTGTACAGTCTTATTTATTACTATTAGAGAGGTATACATAGTGGAGATATATTTGGATATTTTAGTGCTTGAAAATTTGGTTATAAATTACCTTATACTATCTGTTACTGCTAAATTTTCTCGATTAAGAGTCAGTACTTTAAGGCTATTTGCAGGGGCTATTATAGGAGCACTTTATGTAGTTTTTATAATTTTACAGCCTGGTATAAAGATCTACTATACAACATTAGCAAAAATACTGCTTTCTATTTTTATAGTTGCCATAACCTTTTCACCACGAAAAGTATTACCTTTCATAAAAACTTTGGTCATGTTTTACATAGCGACGTTTATTTTTGCCGGAGCAGCACTAGCATTCCTGTTCTTTAATCAGCAAGGTGGGTTTGTGAGGAATGGAATAGTTTATGTTTTTGGACAATCTAAATGGAGCCTAATGGTATTTTCTTTTCTAACAGTCGGGATTATTCTAAAGATATTCTGGGAAGTTATCCAGAGTAAACTTACAAAGGAGAGAATGGTAATACCAGTTAAAATATCGTTTGATAATAGAGTAATAGATTTATCTGCATTATTAGATACTGGCAACTCATTAAAGGATCCCCTTACTAATATACCAGTTATGGTTGTTGAGTTTAAAGCATTACAAGAGCTCCTACCGCTAGAAATAAAGAGTATATTTGAGAAATCACAAGAAGAAGATCTGAATTATGTTTCCGCAATAATTTCTAAGTCGAAATGGTTTTCAAGGTTTAGATTAATACCTTTTTGCTCATTGGGAAAAGAAAATGGTATGTTAATCGGTTTTAAACCAGATTATATTGAAATAGGTGAAGAGGAAGAGAAAAGGGATATTAAAAATGTTATTGTGGGAATATATAATAGGTCTTTGTCAAGAAATGAAAAGTATAAAGCATTGCTTGGTCCGGAGCTTGTTGCTTAAACAGAGTTCTTAGTTTCAGAACATATCTATATTTGAAAGGGGTTAAACTAAATGAAATTTAAAATTAGGATAAAGATGTTCTTACTTATTAAGTATGAAAACATTTTGAGAAAATTCAAACTAGGAGGTTTATTCCCAGTTCACTACATAGGCGGCAGCGAAGCTTTGCCACCACCGCTTAGTTTGGACGAAGAAACCTATTTGTTGCATAAGCTTGAACAGAGTGACTATGCGGTTAAAAGCATCCTAATTGAAAGAAATTTAAGGCTAGTAGTGTACATAGCAAGAAAATTTGAGAATACAGGTGTTGGAGTTGAGGATTTAGTATCTATAGGGACTATTGGCTTGATTAAGGCTATAAACACTTTTAACCCTTCAAAAAATATTAAACTTGCAACCTATGCATCAAGATGTATAGAAAATGAAATACTAATGTACTTGAGAAGAAATAATCGAGTTAAGGCTGAAATCTCTATTGATGAGCCATTAAATATTGATTGGGACGGAAATGAATTACTTTTATCAGATATTTTAGGTACTGAAAACGACCTAATTCATAGAAGTATAGAAGAAGAAGTAGATAAAGAACTACTTAATACGGCAATGAAAAAGTTATCCTTAAGAGAAAAACGAATAATGGAACTGAGATTTGGCCTTTCAAATGGAGTTGAAAAGACCCAAAAAGAGGTTGCAGATATGCTTGGAATCTCACAATCCTACATATCGAGATTGGAAAAAAGAATAATAAGTAGATTAAAGAAGGAAATAAGTAGGATGACTTGAAATACGTGTAAATGCCTTAAAATACAGGTTTGTCAAGGTCTTTGATAAAAATATTTTGGTTGAATTATCAGTATAAAATATACCTCCAAGGCAATAATGATATTGACAATGTTATTATAGCTCGGGAGGTTTTTATATGCTTATCAATAAAGTTGAAATCTGTGGTGTTAATACTTCAAAACTTCCTGTTTTGACAAATGAACAAAAAAAAGTGCTGTTTGATAGAATGCATAAGGGCGATATTTCAGCAAGGGACGAGTTTATAAAAGGCAATCTTCGACTAGTATTAAGTGTAATCCAAAGGTTTAACAACAGAGGAGAGTATGTAGATGATTTGTTCCAAGTGGGATGCATTGGATTAATAAAAGCTATAGATAATTTTGATGTATCGCACAATGTAAAGTTTTCTACCTATGCGGTACCAATGATAATAGGTGAAATTCGAAGATATTTAAGAGATAATAATTCTATTAGAGTTAGTCGTTCGTTAAGGGATATTGCATATAAAGCTTTGCAGGCCAAGGAGAGGCTTACTACAAAGAATTCAAAAGAGCCTACAATAGCACAATTAGCGGAAGAACTCCAATTACCAAAAGAGGATGTAGTTTTCGCCCTAGATGCCATTCAAGACCCTATATCTCTTTTTGAGTCAGTCTACCATGATGGTGGCGATGCGATTTTCGTAATGGATCAAGTTAAGGATGAAAAGAATATTGATGAAAATTGGTTAGAAACAATAACTTTAAAGGAAGCAATGAGAAAGCTCAATGATAGGGAAAAGCTTATTTTAAACCTTAGATTTTTTGATGGACGTACGCAGATGGAGGTTGCAGACGAAATTGGCATTTCGCAAGCACAGGTATCGAGACTTGAAAAAACTGCACTTATGCATATGAAGAAGTATATATAGAGTATAAAAATTTTATAGTCAAAAGAGATAAGACTCATATTTATTACAGAGTCTTATTTTTTTATATAAATTCAATACATACAATTTAAACAATATGCATAAGTACCAAGTTCGACAAAAAACTCTTCTATAAAATGGTAAAATAATAGAATTATAGGTTTTATGTAAATATTTTAAACAAGGAGGTGTTAGAATTATGTAATGTTATAGGCTTTTTTACATACAAATTTAATTGATAAAATCTATAAAATAATTTAATTGTGGGGAATATTTTTATGAACAAAAAAATTTTATCAGTAAAGAAATATATATTTTTACTTGCTTTTTTAGGCATGCTTATTTTCTGTACATTCAGTAAAGTTGGAACCATGGAGGTTTTTGCATTTTCTGGAACAGGAGCAGGGACTTCAAATAGTCCATATGTAATAACTACAAAAGCACAACTAGAAGAAGTAAGAAATAGTTTAGCATCTTATTATAAATTAGGAAACAGTATTGACCTTACTAATGCAGAATGGACTCCTATTGGAACTAACGCTGCACCTTTTACAGGTAATTTCGATGGAAACAATTATACAATAAGCAATATACTAATAAATAAAACTATTACTGTAAATGATATCGGATTTTTCAGCGATACAAAAAATGCAACAATAAAAAATATAAATTTAAATAATATAAATGTAACTTCAACACAATCCTCAGGCCAATATTATTATACAGGTGGTTTAGTAGGTTATGCAGCAGGCACATCAGTCATACAAAACTGCTCAATAACTGGGACAAGTAGTGTGTCGGCTGTAAAAAATGCAGGAGGACTTATAGGTAATGTATCGTCAGGAACAGTAGAAAAATGCTCATCATCTGCTAATATATCGGAATCAGCTAGTATTGGTGGAGAGGACTTCGGAGGTTTAATAGGTGCTAATGGGGCTAATGTTTCAAAATGTTATGCTACTGGGAATGTAACGTCTAGTGGAAGATATGCAGGTGGTTTAGTTGGGAGAATAAGAGCAGGTAATATTAGTGTTACTGAATGCTATGCTATTGGAAAAGTAACGGCAAAAAGCTATGTAGGAGGCCTTATAGGTAGTGGTGGCGGTACTACAGGATGGACTGTAAGTAACTGTTTTGCACTAGGGGATGTAACTGGAGACTCATATGTAGGAGGATTAACCTCCTACAACTACAATACTGTAACTAATTGTTATGCAGCAGGTAAAGTAAACTGTAATGGAACTTATTCAGGTGGTTTCATTAGTGGAGGAAATTCTGCTACTGTTAAAAATTGTTATTTCGATAGCGTAGCAGCTGGTATTGTTCCAAACTCAGCTGGCAATGTTGGAAAGCTGACATCTGCAATGATAGCTCAAGAGACATATACTGGATGGGATTTCACAAGTATTTGGACTATAGATAATGGAAGTTCCTACCCATATTTAACTAGCTTACCAAAACCTTCGAACGTTAATACGGGACTTCCAACTAATGAT
>JAEWAX010000078.1 GCA_023391425.1 Bacillota bacterium
GGAACTTTTAAAAAGGCTTTTGATGATAATAACTTTGATTATTTATTTGAAGGCAGAAACTTTATTGAGATGCTTACCGATGAAGAAGCACAGAGCATTATGGACTTAAATATTACAAGACTTATAAAAACTGAAAAAGAGGCTATATATAAACAAATATCATCTATTAACGAGGTTATACATTTCATAGGTAAGTTTGGGAAAATTGATATGGTAAATGATTATCATATTGATGAAAATGTTCTAAATCAAATGACACAGACAGTATGTGCTGGTGTTGCAGCAGGCTATGAAGCTTTAAAGGATGCAGGGATTCCATTGGTAAGAGAATATAAAAAGACAGCAACGGGTTCTATATTACCGGGAAGATTTGTACTGCCCAAAGAAATGCAGGACGATACAGGGATAATCTTTGCAAATGGTCTGTATCCAGTTGAAGTTGTAATATCCGAGGTATCAAAGTATACCGCAGCAAAGTTTAGTTCGCGTACCAGAAAAGATATAATAAAATTCTATGAGGAAGTTATTTCTAAAATAAGCGATTATGATAGCAAAAAGATACTCTCTGATTGGTTTACAATGTATTATTCAAGGCTTGCAGGCAATCCTTCAGAATCAGATATTTATGAGTTCAATCATAATTTCTTAACACTTTTATCATCTCAGGCAAATAATAGATTGGCACAGTTTATTGGTGCTACAGGACCTAATATGTTTCTTAGTACAAATTGTTCATCAACTACCACTGCAGTAACCGTTGCAGAGGATTTGATAAGAGCAGGACATGCTCGCAGAATGATTGTGATAGGTGCTGATATAGCGAGTGGAAAGAATTTGCTCCCATGGTTCGGAGCAGCATTTTCAAGTATTGGCTCACTTACAGATTCAGATAGTCTTTTTGATGCAGCTGTACCATTCGACAACCGCAGAAAGGGCATGATTGTTGGTTCAGGTGCTGTGGGACTTATTATAGAAAAAGAAGCTGATGTAGCTCAAAGAGGGATGAATGGAATATGCCGTATTTTAGGTTCACATTTGTTTAATGCAGGAGGACACCAATTTAGAATTGATACTGATAAACATTGTGCAGAGCTTGAAAAGTTTATGTCAAAGATGGAATATGAGCACAAGTTTGATAGAAATGCTATTACATCAAAAATGGTTTATTGCTCACATGAAACTTATTCTCATAAGCAAGGTGGGTGTTCCAATATGGAAAAAGCTGCTTTGGAGAATACATTTGGAGATAAATTTACAGAAATAAAAGTTATCAATACAAAAGGTATGACAGGTCATACCATGGGTGCGTCCTTAGAAGAAGCGGTATCGGCAAAAGCCTTACAGTATCAAAGGATTCCGCCAGTTGTAAACTATAAGGAGCCGGATCCTAACCTTGAAGGTCTTAATTTATCAAAAGGCGGCGAATATGAGTTTGAATTTGTTTTAAGAACAGTTTCAGCGATGGGGGGAAATGGAAACTATCATTTACTCCAAAGGTTAGCTAAAGGCGATGAAAGGATAATTAACAAGAAGGTTTATAGAGCTTGGATAGATTCGATATCATCAAAAGATGCGGAATTAAAGAATTATGGCAGAATTCTTGTAGTTGAAAGTAAGGCAATAGATGGGGTTTCTACAACAAGCATTGCTAATTCATTTACCAATGCACTTGCAAGTGCCAATACAAATACAACTGCCAATACAACTGCCAATACAACTGCCAATACAAAAGCCAATACGAATCCAACCACCAATACATATTCAAATGCCAATATATATGCGGATGAAATTGCTGCGCATATGGATACAAATACTAGTACAATAATTGCGTACAACGATACTTACACCAATAAAAGTAATGATACTAATACAAAAACATATAATGCAGGCTTTGTGCCTTTTAGTATAGAGGCAATTACTGAAGAAGTATTAGAGGTTTATTCCGATATAACTAAGTACCCCAAAGAAATGCTTGAATTATCAATGGAAATAGAAGCGGATTTGGGCATAGATACGGTGAAACAAGCTACCATATTTTCTATTTTAGCCGATAAGTTCAATTTAGAACTATCTAATGGAGATGGCCTTTCAAATTATCCTACAATTGGTCATATCGTTGAGCTGATTATGGAAAGAGTAAGAAGAGCTAATTTGTATCCTATTGATGAGGTTCAAAGTAGTAATAAAATAGAAGAATCCCAAACAAGAATAGTGACTTCAGTCCATGAAGGACAAAGTAGCATAAAATCTGTGGATAATACTATAGGTGAATTCGGTCTGAGATTAAAAGAGGATAATAACATCAGCCATTTGGTATTAGAGCTAATTTCGCAAATTACAAAATACCCTGTTGAAATGCTTGAAGAGGATATGGAGTTGGAAGCAGATTTGGGTATTGATACTATTAAGCAGGCAACAATTATATCAGAATTAAGCGAGAGATTTACTCTTGATTCCCAAGCAGATTTAAAACTTTCTGAGCTAAAAACAATTAAATCAATAATAGAAGTTATAGAAAGCAAAGTCTCAAAGGATGCTCATTGCAAGGCAAATGATGATATTGGTGACATTACAAATAATGTGGGTGAGGTTGGTGATATTACAGAAGGTGCAGATAGTTTAGGTGATAATGCATATGATGTTGGTAATGTTGTAAATAGTGTGGGTGATATTATCAAAGAAGCTGATGAAAATGTTGATGATAATTTCGAAATGGAATTGTGTGTTCAGTGTCCTGTAATTGTCGAAGAAAAAATAGGTTGTAAGGATTTCGATTTAAATGAAAAAAATATTATTATAATTGGTGATGACTCAAGCACGATAAGAACTGTAAAAGAGTATTTCAAAAATAAATTATCCAATGTTTGTGAGGTATTGTTTGAAGAAGGCAAGGGTTCAGAAGAATTGGAAATACAGATTGACGGATTAAAAGACAAAATTATCACTACAGATGTTATTCTAGATTGCAGCCATTTAGGTAACTCATATGATTTTTCTCAAGTAGACTATGAAAAAGAAAAAGAGATACTTTATTTAAATAGTTCATCTAGATTCTTGTTTTATAAAAAGCTAGCAGAGTTAAGAACGAACCCTAAACTTAGAATTTTGTGCGCTGTAGCAATGGATGGCTGCTTTGGGTTAGTAGAACAACAAAATTCTATTGTCGATCCTTATTATGGTGCTTTATGTGGCTTTTACAAAGGACTTAGAAAGGAGTTCGGCAAGTCAAAGGTTAAAGTTATAGATTTGGGAACTTCGAAGGAATTGGAATTGAATGAAGTGGTATTTACAAGGCTTACGGAAGAATTGGAAGAAGAATTTAATTCTTATGAGATAGGTTATACCAATAATAAAAGAGTAACAATAAAACTTGATAATGTGGAACGCTCGAAAATGATACCCGTTGAAAGCTACGATTCAAGCCATTTTGTAATTACGGGTGGAGGAAATGGAATAACAGCAGAGATTCTTAAAGGAATTTCGAAAAAAATTAAGGCAAAGTTTACGATATTTGGGAGAACAGAACTTCCTAATAATATTGATGAACTTTCGAAACTTGATGAGAAAGCGTTAGAGCAAATAAGGAATAACATGTATGATAAATATAAGAATGAAGGAAAGAAAACTTCGCCAAACGAGATACAAAGGGAGTTTAGCAAAATTACAAAAGCCATTTCGGTATACAAGCTTTTACAAGAAATAAATAAAAATGGTAGCGATGCGCAATACTTCAGCTGTGATGTTACAGATTATCAAGGTTTAAAATCAAAACTTGAAAATGCTACAGCTACATATGGTCCGACTAATATAATTATTCATGGTGCTGGTATAGAAAAAAGCAGGCTTATAGGACAGAAGACAAAGGAAGAGTTTGGGGAAGTATTTGAGGCAAAAGCGAACGGGTTGTGCAATATTTACAGATTGGCAAATAATAAGGATTTAAAAGTGATTATAGGGTTTTCGTCTATATCTGGGAGATTCGGGAATGAAGCGCAGTTGGATTATTGCTCCGCAAATAGTTTTATTTCAAGCTTTATGTCTATGATTAAGTCTTGTAACAAAGATTTAAGAGCTGTAAGCATTTCCTGGTCAGGGTGGAAAGATATAGGTATGGCATGGAGAAATGAATTTGTGAAAGAAAACTCTGAGGAAATGGGACTACATTTGATTGAGCCTGAAAGAGGAACCAATGAGTTCTTAAACATTTTGTTGAGTAATTTAAATCTTAATGAGATAGTAATAAGTAAAGGACTAAGCCCTTTTACAGGATTTGAAAAGTGGCATGGTATAAAAAATTCAACACCATTAATTGATTGGATTAGTAAAAAGGATGGGGATATAAATAAAATATATAAAGTCCTTTCTGTAAAGACAGATCCAATTATAAATAATCATAGGCTTGGAAAAACTCCTCTGATGCCTGCAGTAGGTTTTATGGAAATAGGGGCGCAAGCACACAGTTTGATATATGGTAAAAAGGAGCAATATCGCTTTAATGATTTAAAATTAATTAATCCATTAAAACTTTTTAATGAAAAACCGCAGGAGATAGTAATGACCCTAAATAAGGTATCCTCTAATGAGTCTATTGATGTGGCTTTTTATAATTATTTTATACCAAAGGTTGGTAAAGGTAAGCTGGCTCCGCTAAATAGTATGAAGGTATCTGGAAACATTGGTGAGTATGGGTACTTGAGTGATCTTAAAAAGCTTGATGCAAACAATATGATTGAAATTAAACTAAAGGATTCTCTTGACGCAACGTCAAAAAAACTAAGCAATGCAATAAATTTAGGCCCTTTGTTTATGGACGAAAAAGCTGCAAAAATAAACAAGTGTAGGTACAATAACGAGGGTGCTATTCTTACTGTTGCTTTGTCAGAAGAACAATTAATAAATAAAAAGTATGATTTGGATAATTTACTTATTAATCCTGTTTTTGCAGATCATCTTATGCAGGTTTGCGGGCTTTATTCTTCAATTGATACGGAAGGGATTTACCTACCATGGGCAGTAGGGGAGTTTGGAATTGTAAAGGTCGCTAGAAAGCCAGGGTTATTTAATGCATATGCTAAAAAATTAAGGAGCGATGAAAAGGAAAAAGCATATGATGTTATTCTGTATAGTGATGATGGAGAAGTTTACTATTATGCTAAAAATGTTATTGTAAAGCGTATATCGCAATGATTTGGGATAACAGAGGATTAGAAAATACAGAGAATAGGATAAAGGATTCACTTGATTTATTAAGTTGTATTCATGAATTTAAGTATTGTTTAGTAAACATGAGTGATGTTGAAAGAAGGCTAGAGGAAAGAGATTTGGGCCTTCTTTCCGCCCTATCGGAAAAGGAGATAGAACACCTTGAACAGCTCAGAATAAAAAAGAATAAGATTCAGTGGATAGCAGGAAGATATGCGGTGAAATCTGCGTTATATAAGTATAAAATGGTAGGTCCTTCTTGTATAGATGTATTAAAGGGAGAGGATTCTGCACCGTATATTTTACAGTACCCAGATTTATGTGCATCCATAACACATTCATATCCTTATTGTATAGGGATGATCGCGAGAAAAAAGATTGGTGTTGATATTGAGGAAATAAGAGAACTCGAGGGGTCGGTACTTGAACACTTTTTCACAAGTAATGAGAGAGCGCAACTAACCCTTTTAAAGGGTACCGAGGATTATGCTCGAAGAACTATAATTTACTGGACAAGAAAAGAAGCAGCTTCCAAGCTTGTAAAGCTTGGAATGAAGCTGAATTTTAAGGAGCTTGATACATCGAAAGATTTTGTTAGTATTGATAATTGTAGGATACAGTTTAAATCAATCCTGTTTAAGGATTTTTGCGTGTCCATTGCGGTTGAGGAGGATGCAAGCTAGTACTTTCTTTTATAATGTCCTCCAGTAATTATTATGATATAATAAAAGTGGCAAATTCATACAAACCACTAACATAGGAGGCAGTTATGAAAAAATTATTAGCTTTAATTATTGCATGTTGCATAGTGCTTACTATTTATGATAATGCTGTAGCTATTTCGAGTACAAATAGTAAAACACAAAATTCTATATCACAAAATGATATTATTTCACTTATTGGATTAGACAAAGCTATTGTTTTAAAAAAAATTGGAACAGATTCTAAACTTGTAAAAATGGGAATTACAAATAAAGACTCAGGATATTTTTATAAGAAATATGGTGTCTCTTTGTACTTTAATAAGCTAAATAAACTACAATATATACAGAAAAATGGTGAAAGTGTTCTTTTTGATAAAAAGATAGAAAATAGTTTTAGCTCTGTAGAGGACAGTTTTGGGTATAAGTATATAGAAAAATATCAAATTAAAAATGATGGTCAACTTCATGAAGTATACTCCGAAGAAGGAAATGTTTATAGCCTTACATATAATTACAAGGAATATGTTATAGATTTTATCTCCAAATTTGAGTCAGGTAAGGATTTAAAAATACTAATTTATAAGCCAAACAATTCCTTAGACGAGAAAACCTTAACAAAGCTACTTACTACAAGTCAAAAGGACATAATATCTTATTTCGGAAATGAATATATTATGAGTGTAGAAAATGATGAGAATTTTCCAAATTGGATTTACTTCAAGGCTCTTGGTTTATATTTTTGCAATTATGATAATAAAGACCCAAAGAAAGCTTATATTGAATTTGATAAAAATGTATCTTTAGGAAATTCAAAATCAGGAATGAATTATAAACAAATTTCTAGTAAGCTTGGGAAAGCTAGAATTATTGAAACAATAGATTATACGCCTAATTACAGATTGTCTTATGTAAAATACCCCAGAAAGAACTATAATCTACAATTTATATCAGAACATAATGATCTTACCAACTCGAATATGCAAATGGTACAGATTGACCATGATTACGAAGCTAGAATGCATGATAATCTCTATTGGGAATTTGTTGATGATGGTACAAAGGCTATATTAATATACAATAACAAAAAGTATCCTATTGATATTATAAGTGGAAATCAGATAGTACCAGTTTATGACGAAAGAGAATATAAGTCTAATAATATTCCAAATGAGGCTTTAGGGGCTTGTAAATTTTCATTGTATTCGGAAGGCGAAGTTGACTGTTTCTATGTTACTGTTAAGGAAAATAAGATAGTAGTTTATAAAAGGACAGATAATTTTGAAGGCGAAACAAATCAGAAGCCTTTTGTGGAAGCGTTGTCTATTGATATAAATGATTATTCTAATATTGATACACAAACTCAAAGGGGACAGAATACAATTATTTTAGAGACTCCACCAATAAATTACTATTTATCAAAGAAGGTTACTCCGAAAGAAGTTAAACCTTTGAAAATTGAGCAGCAGTCAAAAAAATCAAACAATATTATTGATGATGAAAAATGGTTTAAAGATAATAAATTGACTTATAATACATATGAAGTGCCTAATTCCTTAAGAAATATTAAAGGTAATGTTCCGAACTTTGTTGGTGCGACATTTAATGATTTATTAATTACTAAAGCATTCTATGATGAGTCATATATATATTGCACCTACGGAAATGATTATTCCGAAGGATATATACTAAATGTTTATAGTAAAAAGACAAAGAAACAATTATATTCTTTTGATTTTTCAAACTATAGATATTCCAGAGACTTTGTTGATAAAGATTATGATTATGTTGAACAAGCTGTAGATTGGGCTACAATAAAGAACAATACATTATATGTTTCAAACAGCCACTATACATATGCTGAGAGCTCTTGCAATATGAATGCTTATATAACTGCTATAAGCCTTGATAATTACGAAATTCTATGGAGATCAAAGCCCTTAGTTAGTAATGTACAAAACTTTATTATAATTAATGACGTAATAGTGTGTGGCTATGGTTTTACTGATGAGCAAGACTATTTGTATCAATTGAACCTTTATACAGGTAAAACTATAAAACAGATTCCTATAAAATCTGCTGCATCGTATATTGTTAAGAAAGGTAACTATTTGTTTGTACGAACATATAATACCGATTACGTATATAAAATCTAGAGTTAGACATTTCAGTTTCCAAAATTTAATATTTTATGAAGGTAAGAAGGTTAAGATTTATTATTTAGAAAATTGTTTCTTAAAGTGGAGACCCTGAATGAAAAGGAATAAATATATTTAGTATCGATAGGTAATAGAAAAATTAATAGAAGGTTATTTGCAAAAATATTATGAACTCAACTCTCGTGCATTAGTTATTTATCCGAAAGTTGAGTTAATTTTATGTTGTAGAAAAATATTAATCTATTTATAATAAAACGTATTGATAAATAATTTAAGAGAATTAAATAAGGAAGGTTTTATAGAGAATGAACTCAAAGAAGATAAATATAGTTATAGCATTAATGGTAGCAATGTTTTTGGGAGCAGTTGAGGGGACTGTTGTAACAACAGCAATTCCAACTATAGTTAAGGATTTACAGGGTTTTCAAATTATTAGTTTAGTATTTTCAGTTTATTTATTAACATCTGCAATTTCGACGCCTATAAGCGGTAAATTATCAGACTTATATGGAAGAAAAAATGTACTTTCAATTGGGATAATAGTATTTTTAGTTGGAAGTATTATGTGCGGACTATCACAAAATATCTATATGCTGATTGCTTTCCGTGCAATTCAAGGGTTGGGAGCAGGCTCAATTTTTACAGTCACTTTTACCATTGTTGGAGATGAATTTACTCTGGAGGAAAGACCAAAGGTTCAAGGAAGTCTGAGTTCCGTATGGGGAATTGCAAGTCTTATAGGTCCGTTTCTTGGAGGAATACTGATTGATATGCTGTCTTGGCATTGGGTTTTCTTTATAAACATACCCTTCGGAATAATATCAATTATACTACTTCAAAGAAATTTGAAAGAAACCTTTGAAAAGAAAAAGCACAGTATAGATTTTGCTGGCATCATTACATTATCGATGGCAATGATTGTATTTCTAAGTATTTTTCTATTACCTGAAAATATGGGCTCCAATCATAATTTATTTGTTGTAATGGCACTAGTTATTACGATTATATTATTGATAGCATTCTATAAAATAGAAAGGAAAGCAAAAGAGCCTACTATTCCTTTTGACATATTTACAAGTACAAGTACAAAAGTAAATTTAATCAGCTTTCTAGCATCGGCTATATTGATAGGCCTAGATGTTTATATGCCAATATACATACAAAATGTATTGAATTATAATGCCACAATATCAGGATTAACTCTGGCTCCAATGTCAGTATCCTGGCTTTTAGCATCATTTATATTAGGAAGATGTATGGTGAAATACGGAGGTAAAACAGTAATACTGATATCTAATGTTATTTTACTTGCGAGTGTAATACTGCTGCCAACACTAGGTATAAATTCTTCACTATTATTGGTAATGATATATGTTTCAATTATAGGTTTCGGATTTGGCGGGGCTTTTACTACTTTGACAATAGTCATTCAAGAGTCTGTAGGCTACAGTAAAAGAGGTGCTGCAACCGCCACAAACTCACTGCTTAGGACACTAGGGCAAACAATAGGTGTAAGCGTGTTTGGAAGCATTTTCAATTTTTATATAGTTAAATACTTTACTCGGATAGGTATGCCAGGGATAGATCCAAGTAACTTATATAAGTCCTCCTCACATACAAGTGCTGTCGCAAATGAGCAAATAAGACTTTCTCTAAATAGTTCTTTGCACATTATTTTTATACTGCTAATAGTTATAGCGGGATTATCTTTAATTATATCAGTATTTATGCCAAAGATAGCTAAGAGTGATAAGAGCGAAAATTAAGATAACCAATGAAATTTCCTTGGTATTTTCTAAAAAGCTTAATACTAGTCAGTTCAAAAGAAAACAGTATGTATGTTAATTTTAACTGTGCAGTGCCTATATCTCCAATTTATGCTATATATTACCTTTGATTTGCACAAAAAAAGAGACGTGCTTAATGAAAAACAAATCTCTCTGGTTAAGAATATCATTGATTAGTTTTGATCAAGGCTGAATAGTAACAATCAGGTATCATAAGATATCTGATTGTTTTACATAACCACTTCTCGTTTGTGTGTATTTTTGTTATACTAGTCTAAAATTACCTGTTTCTTTGATAAAGAATTTGATCTATTTCGTCCATTTGATTTTGTGATAAAGGACCAAAATCCATTGCTTTTGCATTTTCTTCAACTTGTTTTATGGTTTTAAATCCAGGTATAGGTATAGTGCTGCCACTTTTGCCCCAAATCCAGGCCAAGGACCCCTGAACTAAAGTACGGCCATTACTGGTTAGGATTTCTTTTACTGAATCAAGCATCTTTAAGAACTCTGGTATAGGTTTTCCGTCTTTAAAACATTGAACCCAAGAATGACCTGCACCTCGAACATCATTTTTTGATAATATTGATTCTGTAGTAAATTTACCACTTAAAAATCCCATAGCTAGAGGACTGCGGTTAATACTAGCAAGGTTGCTGTCTTCACACAATTTAACTAATTGCGGAGCATCAGCAAAGATATTTAAACCGTGTTGAATGACAGAACAATTGGCTCTTTCTGCAAACAACTTAGCTCCATCAACAAAATCTGTACTCCAGCCATAAGTGCGAATCTTACCTTTCTCAACAAGTTTATCAAGGGTAGTACATACCGGTTCTACATCAGATATTAATATGTTTCCTTCATGAAGCTGGTACACATCGATATAATCAGTATTGAGTCTTTTTAATGATGCATCGCAAGCTCTTATTATGTAATCAGGTGTTACATTGGTTCCATGTAAGGTCTTAGTAGCTTCATTACCAAAAAAACCAAACTTTGTAGCAACCACCATGCTGTTCCTTTTTCCTGCAAGGGCTTTTCCAATTACTTCTTCACTATGACCAACACCATAACAATCAGCTGTATCCAAGAAGTTTATGCCAAGTTCAAGAGCTCTGTGAATAGCTCTAATAGACTCAGTATCGTCAATATCACCCCAACCATCAGACATTCCGTTCAAAATGAACGGTCCTCCGATAGCCCAACATCCTAATCCTAATGCGCTAACTTCAATTCCAGAACGCCCAAGCTTTCTCTTGAATCCTTCATTCATAGTAAACTCCCCCCTTATTTTAAATTAATGTCTTTATTTAAAACTACAAAAATCATAGTTTTATACCATCTAAAAATACAGTAGTACATTTATCAATATCCTTATCAATTTCTTTATCATCATAAAACTTAATCGTCATTGAAAAGCCTATCATCATATAATAAAAAGATAAGGCTATATCATTAGCATTTTTATTCTTGATTTCCCCATTTTTGATTCCTAGTTCAATAATTGTTGTGATTTTTTCTATAAATAGCATTTCTATTTCATATGTTTTATTTTGAATACAATCTTTCATGTATTCTGGTGGGTAATAATAGTATCTATCCCAGAAAACCATTTTGTTATTATTTATACAGTTCTTCACATAGCCAGAGAAAATGCTTGCTAATTTCTTTACACAGTTTGTCTCTTCAATAGCTGTTAAATCATGAAGAAATGAACAATAATCTTCTAAAATATTATTAAAAACAGCTGTGAATATACTTTCTTTACCTGAATAATGGGAATACAAGGATGCTTTCTTAATTCCTACAGCCTTTGCTATATCATCCATACTAGTGCCTAAGTATCCTTGGTTTGCAAATAACTCTAATGATTTGTCTAATATTTCATTTTTTTTCATAATACCCCCATAAAACTACCTGCCGTTTGGTAGTATTATATCATGCTATATTTCTATTTACAATATAGAAATAAAAAAATTTAAGCGCGATGTTTAACCGGTTCATAATTAAACTCTCTACAATATTTATTTTGTTGCGATATGCTATCAAAAAAATAACAAATATAAATCATCATAAATATAATGGTATATAACTAACTGAGATTTAACGAATTCTGTTATGGATTATAACTATAAGCCAAAAATGTAAGGTCTAAGAATACAGTTAGGTCTAACAATGCAGATAATTTTTGTGGTTTTAAGTACTTTTACTGTTAGTTTTTTCACATAAATTAATGATTTAATAGCTCCCAAAATACTATAAGGGGGATTCTTTGAATGAAGAAAACTGGAATACTAATTTTAAAAATTCTTATAGTAATATTCATTATGACAAACATACTAGGATGTTTCTCTTCAATAAGTTATACTCCAATAATGTATACAGGCATATCAAGGTATACGATGGTGGGTGATGATCATTGTTCAACTGTAGCTCAAGGATTGTTAATTTATTATGGACAGCAATGGAATTATTACAACAACCTTGCAAAAAATGCAAAGAACGAGAAGGAGAAATCAGCAGCTCTATTTAGCAGGGATAATCAACATGAAGCAGCTGACTTAGTAAGGTGGGAAGATAAAAATACAAATAAGTATAAAATAAAAGGCGTACATAGAGATTTGATAGATAAAAGTGGTAATGTGTTACTTACACAAACTGTTACACGTAAAGATGGCACCAAGATAATTGAAGAAATCAAAATAGGGTTAAATGGGCAGGAGTTTGATTCAAAAGGATATGGGCAGATTGTGATTCCAGAGTTATATGTCTATTCTATAGTGAATAACAAACTTAAAAGTCAGAGCTTTTTTTCATATGCAAATAAAAAAGCATGTCAAAATGGTATAGGTAGTTTAACCAGTGATAAAACAGTTTCAGATATACCAAGCTTTACAATGGAAGACTTTGCTTATGGTATAAATAACTGCGTTTTAACTGGAACAACAAGAATTATTCAAACTTTAATTAATAGACATAGTGTAATGGGAGATTTATCACTTAAACCTAATGATAAGCAAGTTTATGATACCGTTGATAGTATTGCTAAGAAGAATTATAGCTATAGTGATGGAGTTGGAGTTCCTTTTCCTATTGATAATGATAATCTTGTTAACGACGCTTTAAATAAGTATGGATTTCTTTTATACGACGCTGACAATAAATATCTTATTCATGCAAACTTCAAAGCTATGCAGAAAAGTGTAGATAATAACATGCCATTCTTATTAAATTGTTCTGCAAAATATGTTAATACGGAGTGCGTTAATATACATGTAACTAATAATCCAACATATACAGATCATACCGTTACTGGTATTGGATATATGGAGTATACAACTGTTGTTGGCTCAATAAAGCTGATAAAAGTGTATGATGGCTGGTCTAGTACACCAAGATACATTGATTATGATGAATTTTTGAAATACACAAAAGTTTTGAATTTAGGAATGGATGGCTATAGTATCACTATAGTAAAATAGTACCAATGGTTATTAACTATTCATACAGTTACTATATGAGACATACATCGCCCAGGTGAAAATGTTATTCAATATTAATTTGTTAGGGAGGTTTAGATATGAAGAAATGTCCTATGTGTCGTCTAATTAATCCGAGTGAAGCAGAAGAATGTGATTGTGGTTATAATTTTGAGACGCGTATGGTTCAGAGAGATATTCAAAAGGTGATTAGACGAAGTATACCTATAATTCAAATCATATTTTCCATTTTGTTATTGATAGTATCAGTAAGTCTATTTTGCATACATAATCATATTGGTGTTTTTATCTATTTTTCTTATCAATTTAGGGGCATTGCCGGTTTATTCCTCTTATGGTTTATGACTATAATTTTTATTTCTGTAATGATAATACCTACAATTATAAGCTGGACTTTATTTTATAAAAAGAAAAAATAGATAACTTGCAACTATGTTTGGCTGCATCAATACCCATACAATGCTTTTATTATATTTTTCATTATATGTTTTCATAATAAGGTTTCTCCATTTCTTTCTATTTTATATGATATAATTATAGAAAAATTTATTTTGAATTCTGATTGGAGTGATATATTATGAAGTTTATAGATATGCATAATTGGAAGAGAAAAGATCACTTTAATTATTTTAAGGGCCTTAGTTACCCGCATTTTAATATTTGTGGAAACGTCGATATTACAAAATATTATAAGTATATTAAAGAAAATGAAAGTCCATTTTTTATATCTCTTTTGTATGCTGCAACGAAAACAGCGAATAGCATAAAAGAATTCCGCTACAGGATTAGAGAAGATAAGGTACTTGAACATGAAATTGTAAATCCTTCTTTTACTGTAATGACTGAAGGTGAAGTCTTTAGTTTTTGCACAGTAAAATTTATAGATAAATTTAATGATTTTATAACTAATACTTCCAAGGAAATAGACAAAATCAAAAAAAATGCAACTATACAAGATGAACCAGGGCGTGATGACCTCTTGTACATTACAAGTATACCTTGGATTTCATTTACTAATGTAACTCACCCAATTCAAATGAATCCAGTTGACAGCATTCCAAGAATATCTTGGGGTAAATATTTTGAAGAAAACGGAATAATGAAATTGCCTCTATCTGTTCAGGTACATCATGCTTTAGTTGATGGTCTACATGTGGGGCAATATTTTAATACAATTCAAGAAATCGTAGATAATCCTGTAAAGTATTTATAGTAGGTACTTACATAACGATTTTTATATTAAGTAGTAAGAAATATTCTTTTAGCTATATGGATGTGTTTACCATATTTTTTACTAATAGGAGGGTTCTGTAATGACAAGAAAAACAAATTGTGATTGTTGTCTAAATTATGTTTATGATGAAGATTGCGATTATTATATATGTGATGTTAATTTAGATGAAGATGAAATGATGAAATTTTTAGGGAAATCATTTGATAATTGTCCGTATTTCCAGCTTAATGATGAATATAAAACTGTAAGAAAGCAGATGTAGATACGCATGGCTTAAGAAGGAGATAAAATGAGTGGAAACTTGTATTGCCAAGTTTGTGGGAGCGAATGTGAAGTATATCTTGATGGACATATAAAAAGAGAAGCTTGTCCAAATTGTGGATTTATTTACTATAGAAATCCATATCCTTGTGTATCAGTGTTGGTTATAGATGACAATGGAAGAGTATTATTAGGAAAACGTAGTGAGAAATCAATATACCCTTATAAATGGTGTCTGCCTTGCGGATATATTGAGTACGAGGAAACTTATATTGAAGCTGCAATTAGGGAAGTTAAGGAAGAAACTGGAGTTTCAATTAATCCAATTAGTATCGTTAATGTTGTATCCAATCATTTAGATAATGGAGTTAATTCTATTGTAACTGTTTTATTAGCAGAACCAGAAACGATAACCATTGTTCCAGGAGATGATATAACTGAAGCTGACTGGTTTGATATAGATAAGAGTATACCAGAATTGGCTTTTGACGCAGACCGTTTTATAATTAATGAATACAAATGCTCTAGGAAGAAAAATTTAAAAATGAAAGGCATAGATTTACAGGGGTGTTGTTTTTAAGGTAAGTTATTTCTTAATAAAATAAATTTATAAAACTAGGCAAGCGGGGGGAAGAATGCTTAAGCTATATATTACCAGACATGGAGAAACAGAGTGGAACGTTGAAAAGAGAATGCAAGGGTGGAAGAACTCTAATCTTACTCCTAAAGGTGTTGCACATGCTATTGCCTTAGGAAACAGACTTGGAGATGTACATATAAAATCCATATATTCTAGTCCCAGTGGGAGAGCAATGCAAACTGCAGAACTCGTTAGAGGAAGCAGAAACATCAAAATTATTCAGGATGACAGACTCAGAGAGATTAATTTAGGTGAATGGGAGGGGAAAACCGCGGCTGAAATTGAAGAAATTGATCGAGAAGGTCTTAAAGCTTTCTGGGATAATCCACACCTATATGTACCAAAAACAGGTGAGAGTTTTCAAACTGTAAGAGACAGAGTTTCTGATGTTATAAATGAAATTATCAAGGAAAATGAAAGCGGAGGGGTTCTTATTGTAACGCATGCAGTTGTTGTTAAGACAATAATGTCTATTTTTAAAGGACTCAATGTTGAAAAACTGTGGGAACCGCCATTTATTCATGGTACAGGCCTTAGCATTGTAGAAGTTGATGTGAAAGAGGCTAGGATTTTGGCTGAAGGAGACCTATCTCATGTGAATACATGATAAATCTAGCGATTAACAAGTGACTAACAGGAGATTAACAAGCGATTAACTGGCAACTAACAGGAGCTCAACAAACGGTTAACAATTGATGAATAAGTCGTTGAATTAGTAACTAATCTTTCTTGACATCATGGAAAATATATGAAATAATACCTAAAAAGTGAGTATGCTTAAGCAGAAAAGCGAGCAGCATAGGGATTGTTTAGGAAGTCCTACACGATGGAAAAAACCCTTCGGAGTCACTCTAACGAGTGCCTTTGTGGGGTTTTTATATTATAAAGTTATATAAAGAGAGTTGGATTTGTTTCAAATTACAAAATGTCATTAAACGAGATATGGCCATGAGTGTGAAACATAAGAAAATAAGAAATTTTGGTTGGAAATTAAAAATTGATAGTAGAAGGAGTGAGTTAATTGATAAAACCTAAAAAATTGAAACAGGGCTCAAAAATAGCAATAATATCGCCTTCAAACGGTCTTCCCAATTTGTTCCCTGGTATATATGAATTGGGGCTTAAAAATATAAAAGAAGTATTAGGACTTGAAATTTTTGAAATGCCTACAGCGAGGATGTCACCTGATGAACTCTATAAAAATCCTAAATACCGTGCTGAAGATGTTAATAATGCTTTTGCAGACACAGACATTGATGGAATTATTACATCTATTGGAGGGTATGAATCTGTACGCATATTAAAATATTTGGATATTGATATGATATTAAAGAATCCGAAGTTTATTATGGGATTTTCTGATGCAACTACATTTTTGTCATATCTGAATTATTTGGGTATGGTAACTTTCTATGGCCCTTCTGTAATGGCAGGATTTGCACAACTCAAGTCCTTACCAGAGCAGGTAATTGAACATACTAGAAGTATATTATTTTCAGATAATTATCCGTATATATACGCTCCATACAAAGATTGGACAAATGGTTATAAAGATTGGAACAATAAAGAGACACTTGGTGAGTGTACAGAATTCTACACTAATAAATCTGGTTGGAGATTCTTGCAGGGAAAAGAATCTGTTCAAGGAAAACTATGGGGAGGATGTATTGATGTTCTTGAGTTTATGAAGTCTACACAATACTGGCCTCAAAACAATTTCTGGCAAGACAAAATACTTTTTTTTGAAACATCAGAAGAAAAACCGCTACCGAGTCAAGTAGGCTATATGCTTAGAAATTATGGTATTCAAGGAGTATTTGAAAAAATAAAGGGCATTATTTTTGGCCGTCCAAAAGATTATACTAACAAAGAAAAGAATGAACTTGATAATATTATTTTGAGTATTGTTAAAGATGAATTTAATAATTCAACAGTTCCTATTGTTGTAGATATGGATTTTGGACATACTGATCCAAAACTAATACTACCTTTAGGTTGTCAGGTA
>JAEWAX010000107.1 GCA_023391425.1 Bacillota bacterium
CTATCCCCACCACGCTTCCATGTATCAATAACTATAAGCCCACCTGCAGAATCTCGTCCAAAATAATAACCCGTGCCATCATTGTAGCCACTTGCTGCAAATGGGAAGCCCCCAACAAAAGTTGACAGTGGCATAATCCTCTGAATAATGTCCTCAACTCGCTCATCAGCAGAATAAAAAGGAGAGAGCTGTTTAAAGCTCTCCCGCTGAAGATTAGATAAGTTTCTGACTTTGCACTTTAGCATTGCAAATGCACTCTCTGTTTTCCTACATACCTTTTGAAAAGTGGCCTCATCTCTTGAAACAGGCATAATTGCTATACTAAGTAATCCCACCGTTTCACCTTGCTGATCCACCTGTACCATGATTCGCTCACCATCAATTGCTGCTCTTTCGGCCCTTTTCTGTGTTAATGGATCTTTGGCACTTTCGGCAGCGCCTCTATTTTGAATTACACTTCGTGATAGGCTTTCAATGAAGGTACCATTATCAATTGGCTTAAAGTATATCGATACTATTGTACTAGGAAGATTTGTTATTTTTGATAACCAGCCATAGTCTACCTTTCGTGGGTATTTCACCACTCCGTAAATTTTGCCAGTGCTCTCTCCGATAACCAATGTGTTTCGCTTAATTTCCAACCCCATGGGGGTTATTACATTTAAAAGTGCATTGTTTTTTTCAATTTCACTGTTTTTCTGTGATTTTGTATTTGTTAGCATTTTCAAGCCTCCATTCTTCCATTACGTTAATGCTTATCTATATCAGCAGTATTAATTACGAGTCAACAACACTAAAATTAAGCAAAGGAATTGTTGCCTCAAATCCATCATCCTCAAAATGTGTATAAAAAGCATCTGCAGTACTTGGATTGTTTACTAGATTGCACAGCCTGACAATATCCTGTTGATTGAGTAATTCACAGGAAATGCCGCTGCTCTGAAATTTTGATAATAGTTCATATGCACGTTTGGAAATTTCATGTTCAATGCCTTCTTCATAACACTCCCATATCATTAGGTGGAACTGCCTTTCAACAACATCTCCAGATAGTGCATAATTACTCATTACGAACATCTCATTTTTCAGAAGTTCCTTCTGTTTTGGGTTTGAGGTAGTTATCATCAGCTGTGAATATTCAGATATAAGTGGTGAAATATCTACTGGCCTTGAAACAGCTAGGAATTTGAATGGTTTTTGTTCTGCAGATAATTCTGCTGTCAGTTGCTTTGTGAGACCCTTTTTCTCACGGTCACTTAGCAGGTCAATTGATATTGGGTTAATTTTAATGTACATGATTATTTTGTTGTCTCTGGTGTACAGGTATTTGTCTCGAATATCCTTGACGTTGATAAATTCATTGGCAGTTTGCTGGGCTTGAGTCTGGATACTTGTTGGCTTTTTGTTCTTATTCAGCCTTAGAAATATAAAAGCACCTGCACCACCAATCAAGGTTAGCACAAGCGCTACTATTGGGACTGCCTGATTCATTTAATCACTCCATTTCAATCTCATCATCATTTTCAAAATGTACCCCAATGTACATACAATCTTCAACCTCCTCAGCAGAATACATCTCTGGCTCCTTAAAGCGCGCTGTATACTTCTCTATTTGCTTGTCTGTTAGCGAAACCATCTCGCCCTCATCATTGCCACCACAAATAAAGAAATTGCCTGCTATGATATTTCCATTGTCAATACGCCTGTTTCCCTCAAGTCCCATGCACTTGCCTTCCTCGTTACACACCATCAGTACATTATCCTCTAAATAAATCACCTCAATTAGTCCATCAACTGCTTTCTGCATTGCTTCTAATTCATTCTCGATTTCAGTGACAAACGGTTCTTTCTGCGGTTCAACCATTAATACTTTCATTATCAAATCAACTCCTTAAAATTATTATTTACCCAACTACATCTGTGGTGCTATGTGCCAGTCATCATACACATTTCCACTAATATTTACATAGACACTCATGTTGCATGTCAGCATTCCATCAGGAGTCCATACATCAAGGGCAGTGGCTATTGGCTCATACCTTCCATCTGGAAACCATAGCGGTGTGAAATGCACTCTTCTGCCATATGTAGAATACTCATTGGCCTTTAGTTGAAATTCAGCATTATACCCGCTGATAATTAAGTCTGATAGTCTTAAATATGTTTTGTATCCAAACTCAGGGTAATAGGACAGCACATTTTGTGCTCCTGTAATTGCAGATGATGGGGCATTTGATGATAGTGTAGTGTTCACTTTGAGGTTAATGCCATATCCAGACTTCATTGTTTTACCATTTGTAGTAGGTACTTTTGCATCTGGTGTAACGCTCATTGTGGATCTTAAATTTGCTTGATATGTGGTCCACTTATATTCCCAATCTCCTTTATCCACCCATTTCCCTTGGTCTATCCAGCTACCTTTATCAACCCACTTGCCATTATCTATCCAGGTCTTGGTTTTGGCATTATACTTTTTATTAGGCTCCCATTGCATATTCGACTGCCACTTCCATGCTGATTGCCATTGCCAATTAGGCTTCCAATTGCAGCTCCACACTCCCCATGATGCTGTTGTCTTCTGCGTTTTCGCTGGTACTGTTGGAATCAGATAATTACTTGGCTTGGCATCATTTGCTGTTGGGTTTGGTGGAGCTTTTTCCTTTAAATCAACTATATTTGCGGTAAATGTTTTCGAATTAGTGCCGTTTCCTACTGACAAGCCAGCACCAATAACCGTGGCAGTTATCTTTATCTTTTGAGACGTTCGTGTGGTATGCCACTTAACCCAAACAGTCTGACTTTGTCCTTCAGGAATTACAATGTCAGTAACGGTGTAATTGCTACCTCTAATGTTAAATGTAACTCTGGCTGGGCTTTTAGGTGTAATGTCTTGTCCTGCATTAATAATAATAGCTGATACAACATCAGTATCAACCCTATACTCATAATTGCTGACATCCAAGTCAACAGGAGGATCCGCCTTCCCGAAACGCACAATGCCCACTCCTAGTGAAGTTAATATTTGACTACTGGATACTTTTTGAGTGGTTGAACCATTCCAAGCAGGAAACCCAAGGTCTGATGTTTCTAGGAATAGCGATAATGGTAGGTTTTTGTGCGTTAAGCTCGGAATATATCTTCTTAACAACCCATTTGCATGTTGGTCGTAAAGTGCAGCTTCATGAGCAGTCATTGCTGCCATTATTCCTCCAACTTGGAAGTATGCAATCGGCTCAAGAAGGAGTTTGTAATTCCCGCTGATAAGATTGCTATAGTTGAAGCCTGTCAAATTACATATACTTCTGATGATTTGTTCATCTGTAAAGTAGCTCTTGATAGCTGGTATATTTATGTTTCCATTTGTACTAACTATCCTCGGCAACTGCTGTTGAGGGTTGTTGTAAATATATTTTTTTATTGATGGAGTTAGAGAATATCCATTTTTGTATTGTAGCTTGCTGATCTTACCGAAATGAATCCGAATATCATTCGGCTTATAATTTGTGAAATCTATAGGTACAGTTGTAGCCACCTTAGTGCTATCCTTTATAATCGTGACTCTCACTCCAGCTGCTCCACTCCAGTAGTATCCATTTACTGAGTCATTGAGATTTCCACCACCACCATCAACATTACCCTCTCCCACAGCAAACACATTGTGTGGCAGAATGATATTTATTGTAAATATACAATATGTAATAAGTGCAATTATTTTTTTAATGATTATCCCTCCAAAAAATAAGAATGATTTTATAATTGATTCTGTTTTGAGACATAAAAAAACATCCTGCTTACCTTATTAGGCGTGCAAGATGTCCTTCGTAGGTTATTTAGTTTTCTTATTGTTACGAAAACCCACATTTTGTTCTTCATATCTAAGAAAGATAGGATACTATTTACCTTTCTAATAACTAATGTCTTTTACAACCCAGTCTGAGTCGGGGCTTTTCTCTAAATAAACACTAATGTTTATACTCTTTCTTTTTCCCTTTACTTTTATATTTAAATCTGCAGTACCATAGCCGTTTGTATAACTTACGCTTCCCATAGGAAAGTTTCCGAAGCCTTGTATTTCCCCAATATTTGCTGTGATTTCATTTTGCTTTTCAATATATTGCACAGCAGTTTTATATGAGGAATCATTTTTTATTATTTGAGTAATCCCAAAAACTAAGGATGAAACAAATACTGCAAATGCTAATACTACAACTGTAACAATTCTTGGTATAATTTTAGTTTTGTATCCTATTACTTGTGTCTTGGCTATTTTATCACCCAACCGCCGACCTTCACTATCGACCAGCAATACTATAAGTTCAACGAACCAAATAAAAACTAATATATTTCTAAAAATAAGCTGATAAAACTTCGGTGTTTTGTCTATGTCTTCATACTCTCTGATATAAATTCCAAATAACAATTTGCCTAAGCTTCTGCCAAAAAATACATCCTTGCATAAGTATCCAACTATACAAATAAGCATCATAATGGGGAACAATTCAAAAAAATAATTAAAATCTTGAGATAGCTTATTGAAATTCACCATAAATGGAATCATCGCAATAATTGTTATAAGTATATGGTCAGTTAGAAATGCTCCTATTCTTCTTCCAATTATGGATTCTTTCTTTAGTAATACTTTTTCCATTTGCCCCCCCTGTTTTTATCATTCTACTATGAAAATATTACCATATGTCTTGTCTAAAATAAACAATTTTATCAATCCATTATTCCAATCTTATTACCATTCTCCTTCATATCATCTACAACAGTTCCTTCTCCACCTCCGCAATCCTTAATCCATCCGAATCCCTCAACATAAATCTCACCCTTGCTATTGGAATCCCCCATTTTAGGTTCGCTCTGAGTGGGCTTTACATCCTGTTCCTTATATGTCGGCTTGATCGTCTTTTTCGTCACATCTCCCTGTGGCTTAGGCTTTGGTGGAGCAGCTGGCTTAACATTTGCAGTCGCGTTACCTTCCTGAATGCTAACTGTTTTTTCTTTATTAACAGAAGTCTTGGCTTGATCAACTTTTTTCTCAGCATTCTCATCTTTAATTTCAGGCTTAACTACTTCAGTTATAGGATCAATTTCCTTTATTTTAGGCACATTCACCACAGCTGAACTTTGTGCTGGCTGAAGAGCAATTCCATCACTATCAGCTTTTACTTCATTTACTACAAACTGCATTAACATTGCTGTTATAGACATTAGCCCAACAACTCCTGAAATTATTACTATCCACTTTGTCTTTTTCTCCATAAAATTCTCCTTAAATTTCTATAATGTGTGCTAGAACTTGGGTACATATATTGCTGTATTAATAATATTGATTTTTAATGGAGGCAGTACTCCCCAGCCAAAGCTTAAGGGTACTTCAAGCATTATTTGAGCCTGCACCTTGAGTTTTTTACTGGTGCTGGCATCGTTGGGAGCAAGTGGCGTATTCATGACATTGACTCTCAAATTTGAAAGCTTGTACTCTTGATTTTGACCAGCCCACTTAATATGTATATCGTCTAAATCCAGTATTTTATCAAGTTCAAAGTAAATATCTCCAATATCTAATGCCTGCTGCCACACGTCCTGCTCAGTTTTGATATAACCTCCAGAATAGCCCTCCCGAAGGCTGTTATACACTTCATCATAATTTTCAGTAGCAACCGATATAGCAGATGATCGCAGTGCATCTCTGACATTGTCAGCAATAATACTAAGCCTCAGATATTCTATTATTACTGTAGATGTCAATAGTAGCACCACCACTATGACACAAGCAAGTGGAAGTGCATTCCCTCTATCGTTGCTAATAAGCTTCTGAACCTTTTCTACTTCCAATAAACCTCACTCCTCCCGCTAGCTCTTGAAGTTAGCATTATTGGAAATGAGCCAAAGTTTCCAAACAGGCCAATATCCACTTTGTGACTGACTGTAACTTCAATACTATTATTCAGCTGAATTCTTTGAGTGCCAGAAATATAGTTTCCTGACCATGTCAAACTAGGTTTAATGCCAGTTTGGATTTGCAGTTCAGCAATTCTCTTGTTTGTTTCTGTCCCAATTTGCCCTTCAATTTCTGCTGTTCTGCATAGCTCACTTGCAAATGTTGTGAGCTGGTGTTTTGCTATAAACACTGGAAACAACTTGATTGCTAAGGCTATTACCAGCATAGCTGAAATAATTATTACAATTACATCAATGTATCCCTCCCCCGATTTTGATGTTAGTAGTTTTTTGAGCAATTAATTCACCTCTTTTTAATTATTAAAACATCGTCGAAAACGTCTTCACAATCTCTACTGCCATAACCCCCATGTACATAAGCACAAAGCACCCCAGCATCAAAAATGAGTATTTTCTTACCTTGCTTGGGCGTTTCATTGCAATGAGTTTTAGTTTCTGTACCTCGAAAAGTTTAAAGTCATGGGCAAGCATTTGAAAATATACCTTTCCATCGTCACCTCGCATTACACTTTGCAGTCCTCTTAATACATCAGAAAGCATAGAGCTTCCAATTCTTGATTCAAATCTGCTGATTGCCGCCTCATAGCTTCCAGACCTCATATCTGCAGTAGTTATCTCCAATTCATGTCTAAAAGCTGGGCTTGCATGTTTTCTATATGTTTCAAGAATGCTTAAGACATCTCTGCTTGCCTTTAGCTCCTGCTGTAATGTCATTGCAAATCTAGGCAACTCACTTTCAATAGCTTCCCGTTTTTTCTTCATTGCCTCATCTGCAGATCGTATTTCTTTAAAGTAAATTAATATTGAAAGAAATAATATTAGAAAAGCAAATATGGGAAACACAATAAGTGAAGGTATTATACCAAGAAGAACAAGCCCTGCTTTTACCCAAGCCTGTGCAATATATACTTCAGGTGAGAGCTTAACTCCAGTCGATTTGAGTGTTGCTGCAAGCTTTCGTCTCTTGTATTCATCCAGCTTTATTAATTTTGAAAGCCTTGTAGATAGCTCCAATACTATAACTTGCAGATTTTTGGTTTTCTTTTTGTCTTGTCTAGCAAAGTTCACTACTGCTCTTGATGACTTTATTGTTGGTAAGTCAAGCCTGTCTGCTGCAATTAAGAATCCACCAGTTGATAGTAAAAATGTTAATACTATAAATACAAATATTATTCCAGCTCCCATTCTTCGGCCTCACTTTCATGGCAGCATTGAGAAAATTCCTCTTTGTCGTTTAAAGCACTTTCATTTTCTTCTGAAAAAGTAGCCCCATTCTCAACTATAGAAGAATCTTTGGGCAGTGGTATTGGATCATAATTGGGTTGAATTCCTCTACCATCAGGCATATACCCCATTTCAGCCATAGAAGTAAATTTTGTACCAGCAACAATAACATGATCCAGTACCTTGATATCCAATGGTGTAAAAATTGCACAAAGCTTTTTTGTCAGCTCTATGTCTTGGTCTGACGGTTTTTGGGAACCTCCGGGGTGGTTGTGCGCTAGTATCATGGATTTGCAGTCACACGCAATAGCCGCTTTCAAAATTTCTCTTGGGTAAACTACAGCTTCAGCTATGCTCCCTTCAGTCATTACTCTTGATTCAATCAAATTGTTTCCATTGTCAAGAAAAGCCACTATAAACCTCTCTTTGTCCTTTATCCCTCCAAGCATTGACTGAAAATATTGTCCTGCTACGGATGAGGAATTAATGGTGATTTTGCTATCCAGCTCATACATTTTAAGTATGTTGTAAGAAGAAATGAATTCATTAAGCTGGGATATCTTCTCAAGCTGTTGCTTATTGGGCTCGATGGTTTGAGGATGCTCAAGAATATTGAAAATGTTATTCTCTGCTGCATATTTTTGTAGTCTTCTTTCGGAGATACCTGTTAAGGTTGTAATCCCTTTAATTAAGCTATCTGCGTGCAGTTTGTTTGAATCTGGCATGAATATCAGCCTCCTTTACTACATCTAGAAATGAGACATCTAAAATAGCTTTTACTGCATTCAACTTTTCGATGATTTGTGCTGGAAATTCAAGCGTATCAAGTTTAGAGAAAAAATTAGTTACGCCATAGTGCGCAATATAATTGTTGATTTGCTGTTCCACTTGTATGTCAGCGTCAATTAGGTTGGCAAGAAGCTTTGATGCATTTGAATGGTCTGGGTTTTTGATTTGTTTTTCGTTTATCATTTTGTGCTCCTTTCGATTTTTGGGGTATAAAAAAACTACTGGATCTTCTTTACTTAGTAACTACTACCGTTTATGTGCTCTATTATCTACCTCCTATACTCAACAGGCTTACTAAGCCTTATCACTCCAGCTAACGATACAAACATCACTACCCCAGTTACTGCAAGTATTAACTTGCCAACAGGATGAAATATCAAAGTGTTAAACCAACTACGA
The DNA here is from genome assembly GCA_023391425.1 of Bacillota bacterium. Lineage (GTDB taxonomy): Bacteria > Bacillota > Clostridia > Acetivibrionales > DSM-1351 > Ruminiclostridium. The sequence continues at coordinate 8,380 of JAEWAX010000107.1, forward strand.
TTCAGAAAATACAGTAGCGGAATGTTTCCTACCAATAATAGCGCCATTGTTATAAATTCCTTCATCGGCTCGTACATAAGGTATTCAAGCTCTGATGCCACAATTCTCATATCTGAAAGTTTCGAAACAATAGGCAGCAAAGTACTTTTGAGATTCTTATCATGCTGGCAGGCAATCAAGGCTTCACACCATTCCTTGAAAACATCATTATCAATCTTTTCTTTGAGTCCCTCAATCGCAAACTTAATATTGGAATTAATCAATCTTGTTTTGTTTAGGAATCCCTTGAAGACCTCAACAACCGGTGGATTTAGGTAAGTAATATTTTCATCGACTGCTGAAATAATACTCTCTGTCCTTAGGTAAGAAGCTGTTATTATAGAAAGTGCAGTCTCCAAGTCACTATTGAGTTGTTTTTTATAAAATGAAGCCGTAAAAACTACATACCAGAATGGCAAAAGAGCCATTCCAATTGCGAGCACAGGTACAAGTATAATATTTGATATAGCAAGCGCAGAAGCTGTACCACCAACAAATAAACCCATTGACAGCATGCATAGAATTGAAAACTTGCTTGTCTTATTAGTTACCTGAAGGATTTCTTTTGTTTCTTTAATAAGTAGCCTTATCCCCTTAACCTTTTTCTTTTGTGTAACTGCTAAAACTCTTGCTTTTATACTGGCATCCTTTTTGTCAAATAGACCAACTAAATTCTCAGCAACCTCTATAGGTGAAATGCCCAGCAGTATGAATGCTCCAGCAACAAATCCAGCAAAGGCTATAAACAATAGTAATCCCATCAAGCCTCACCCCCACAAACATATTCCAATAGTGTTTTTCTTGGCATGCCATTCTCAAGTAGTCTTTTTTTGAGTCCTTCTGAGATGTCCTCAACCTTTTCGAATTTGCCTACAACCAAAAAACCATCAGTACTTTCTTGGTTCTCATTCACATTGAAACGAAAAAGAGTGCGTATTTTCCTGTTACCATCAGGTAAAATCTCGCACTCAGTTATCTCCATAATCTTTCTTGATTTATCCTCTAATTTTTTAGCAAATACTACTATGGGGAATGCCTCTGCTACAAGACTTTGCAGCGTGCTATCATTCATATCATATTTTTGCTTACACAGGGTAACCATCCTCGCATATGTGGCTTCACAGGAATTTGCATGAGTAGTAGTTATAACAGCGTGCCCAGTTCTCGCAGCCTCCTGTGCCGCAAAAGCTTCTGCTGATTTCATTTCTCCAACGCATATTACATCTGGGTTTGCAGTTAAGGCAAACTCCAAAAGCTTCTCTTGATCAATGTTCTGCCTGATATCCTCACTGTACCTAGTCACTGTATGAATTACATTATTAAGTACATTTCCATTTTCATCTTCCTTGACCAAATCAAACTCTCGGCAACCATTTTCTATAGTGAAAATTCTCTTATCAGCTGGAATAGTTGATAAAATCCAGCTCATCAGAGTTGTTTTACCGCTTGAGGTTGCTCCTGTTACGCAAATGCTTACTCCATACCGAAGCATAAGTACCAGAAAATCGAGCATTTGAGCTGTTGCAGTGCCATTTTGGATAAAATCATTTCGCTCCAGCTTTTGAGGATTAACAATTCTTATCGAAGCAGTAATGCCTTTGTCCTTGTCGGTAACTGGATTGCCGAACACCGTAATACGAATGTTATTTGCCAAATGACCTCTCACTATTGGTTGTGAGTAATCTATAATCATTCCTGATTTGTGAAGTAGACGGCGAATCACATCAGTTGCATGTTCTGGACTTTGAAAATGCTCGCTTGCCGGAATTATATTTCCACTAGAATATGTAACCTTTATATCCTTCCATGAGTTTATATTGATTTCTTCAACCTCTTTAGAAAATAGGTAATTTGTTAGAAATGAGAATTCAGCCATCTCAGAGTAAAGCCTATTTACCAATGCTTCAAATGAAAATCCTTCAACCCTAAGTCCTGAGTCAATTAGAAATTTAGAAATATAAGCTAGTATTTGATCCCGTTGCTTCTCTGTATTATCTGAGATTAAACCAGAATATTTACATGAAATGAATTCCTGCACTTCCTTAATAACAAAGGATAGTTCTTTTTTATCACCCTCACCTTCAAGTAAAAGTCTTGCTCTATTCATAGAGTGCCTCCTTCGCAATGAGTTTAAGAGTATTTTCATAGGCCTTACCCTCTTTCGTTGTAAGACTTTCAATAATAGCTGCTGTTGCAAATTGTTCCTCTATTTCTGGGATATTAGGCAGCTCAAATTTAATATCCTGGTAGATTTCTTTGAATTCAGAAATAGAGTCATTAGCCTTGAAATTTGACAGAACCTTTATATGATTCTCAGAATTAAATCTTCTGTCAGCAATTATAGGGACATGTGATGCAAAGCAGGATAAATCCTTTAGTCTGCAGCCACCAAGTCTAATTACTGAGTCTGCCATTTCTAGCGCCACCATCGATAGAATATCTGTTGTGAAATAACTGGTACAGTCAAAGATAATATAGTCCGCAAGGTGTCGAAGTTGGATGATGAAGTCAGTAGCTTTCGAATTGTTGTAGTCTGGATAAGTAAGTACATTCTCGCCCTTACGGTATCCAAGGTATGTGAGATAACTGTTCTTTTTCAGTGTAATGCAGTTCAAAAGAATATTATCCTGTGATATTTCCGGATCAAAAAGTATTTTCCCTAAGCTTTTTTCTCCTGTATTTTGCTGTGGCAATATTACAGGCATCATAGGTATAAACGAATCGCATAATACTAAAATTACATCTTTCTTAGTCCGAGATATCATGTTTGCCAGCTTAACACTGAGCAGAGTTTTCCCACTATTGGGACTCCCCCATACGGCAAGTACTTTTTTATTTGGCATTTGTGGTACCTCCTGTTGTATTTGGATTTTCTAGATTTTCTGGATTGTCAGTATTTGTTTGTAAATTAATAGAGGACCCTATGCTGGTCAACGTTCCGCCGTCTATATCATTATCAGACTTCCTAAGGACTTCATCCTGAGCATCAAGGAATTTCTTCGCATTAGTTGAATCACCTCTATAAACAAGGGCTACATGAATTTTGCTCTTGGCCTCAAGTTCGGCAAGAATCTTTGCCTGTGTCTGGTTTGCTAGCAAGGTTATTGTAGCTGGCAGTTGCTTTTCTTCATCTAAATTTTTGCTATCCTCTACTACTTCCTCATCCGCTCCCTTTGAAGTTGTTACTGCTAAAACTTCAATGTATTGCAACTCTGGTGGAATAAGCGTTTGCCTCATTTCTCCAAAATCTGAAGCTATTACAGATATAATGTCCCCAGATTTCAATTTGCCTGAAAGTCCTAAAGCAAAGCTTCTAATACTAACAGATATGGCCTCCTTGGTACCATCAAGTTTATATAGGTACTCATTTTCTTCGTAAGGCTTGTCCGTCAGTTTATCACTTAGGATATAATCACCCTTTAAAAGCTCAGCAGTTACATATTTGCCAATTATATCTTTACTGTTTTTAATTATGTTTTGGGGGAGATTGTACGCTCCAACCTTTACGGTTTCAATCTTGCCATCTGAAATGACTTCGCCCTTTGCAATAGGCTTTGTAACTCTCACTATTTCTGTTTGTGCCTTCATCACACTATTGAATAGTGGTGTAATTGCAAAGCAAATGATAAATGCTAGAACAATACAGGCTATGCCAACTGCTGTTCTGTTTTTTAGTAAATCCTTCATTTTTAACCTCCATATAATATCTTTTATTTGCTCGGATTATCTCGCTACATCAAAATATTAAAGGGCATCATTGTCAACTATTCTGTCAGCATGAATGCCCAGTGTTAAAATTCCATTTCATAATCACATGTAAGTCATGCAATATGACATGAAGCAACCCAAACCCAAGAATGGTGCCAATGGGATGGATTTGTTTTTGCCTATACCAGTTAGAAGTGCAAAGATAAGAGTAGTACTGAGCCCAATAATTCCAGCCTGAATTATGCCCATTCCACCAAGTACTAGCCCTGCTGTTCCCATAAGTTTTATGTCACCACCACCAATTCCCCCATAAACAACTCCAATTACCAGGAATGGAAGCAAACCTGCAAAAAGACCAACTACAGCATTACTAGGATTGATACCGATAACCGAAACTGCTGCAATCATCAAATGTACTACATCTGGAATAGCTTTTGTCTTAGCATCGTAAACCCCGGCAAATATTAGTATATGTGCAAATAAAAAGCCCTTGATTATCACTAATGGATTATCAAAGGCTATACATAAGATTACAATTGCGACAAGGCTTAAAATTATTGTTTTGGGACTTCGCCGTAAGCTAAGCTTCTTTTTCAATATAAGGTCAGTAACAATTCCTGCCGTAGCAGCAAGAACTATATATTCTGCTCCCACCATACACACTCCCCACTTAATAATATATTTATTGGCAACTCTAACTCGGTCATTTCCTGCTCACCTCCCATTCGTCAAGATATTTGTAGGTATACTTCTTTTGCATTTTTGAATACCGAATCATATTCCATATTTGGTCAGCTACTGATAGATTTGTTTTGTCCTTAGTGAAAGCCATCACGCTACCCGCAATGGCTGAGAGTATAATAACTATGCATACTGCCACATTTTTTGTAAGCAAGTAGAATACTATGTCTATTGCTCCTACTATGATGCTTGTTATTGCTGATTTGAATAGTTCCTCCTTTCCGAAGCCGTCGAATATTTCAGGGTTTGGCTTTAGTCCTAATGGAATGTATAGGGTTTCTTTGTCTTGGAATCGGTCGTTTATTGGTATCACCTCCTTTGGCGAAAAAATGGGTAAAAAAATAGCACCTTGAGGTGCTATTTTGAATTTAAATATTATTTGGTTGTATGGATAATTTAAAATCACGCTCATTACTCATACAAAATATTTATTTTTTCAAGTATCCAAATCTCTTATGTTTCTACGAATAGAATTTGGTAACATTACATCTATTTCTTTTTCAACAAAAGTTTGTTCCTCTTCTGTCTTTAGAGCTTTTTGTGCTTCTGCATAGCTTTTAGAATCTGTTCTTGGTGAATTAGCATATATCTCCGCTGTTCTATTTTGCAATTCATCTCGTTTACTCATAATTTCAATTGAATCAAGGAGTTCAAAATCTGTAAGTAGTGATACGTACTCTTCTCTAATTTTCCACAATAAATCAGCTGCTTTTTGATGTTTCTGTGCATCTTCAATTAAATTAAAATTTTTAGTATATGTATTAAGTATTAATAATGCTAGCGAGAGAATGGCACCTATAATACCTGAAATTTTCTCATTAGAAAATATGGTCACCAAAAAACTTCCAGTTGTCAATGCTGATAATACTATCTGTCCAATTTTAACTGCTTCATTTTTTGATATAAGATGTTGTATTTTTTTATCATGGCAAGTCTGAGTATATGTAACACGCCCAAAAGCTTCTCGTATTTGAGATTCTAGTTTATATCCTTGACTAGTCTGGGAATTTCGTTCCATAAATCTCCCTCCATTTTTGCTTTGATGAGTATGATTGGTCATTTGATTCATATGAGATGGCATCTAAAGCATTATTGTACGCAGTTGATGCTTTATTCTGAAAATCCCCATCTTTATAAACATGGCGATTACTACCTGGAGCTAACCAATAATTTTGACTAGTATCTAAATCTTTAAGATATTTGAAAAAATCTCTACTCATATAGTCATAATACAAATATGATTTATCTTTATACTCCCAATCTGCAATAAATTTATAGGCTAAAGTATCAATTAGGATTCCACTCATGGAAACATTACATTTCCCTTTCCACGAACGGGCCATACGACATAATCTCTTGAGATTTTTGTTTGTATCACTATTTCTAGTATTCATCGCATCAATTTCTTTTCTTGGATCAGTTGTCTTCCAACTACCACCATCATTAGAGTCTGGATATGTGTAACTATTATCCTTATTAATAAAAGCTGGTACTATTTCAAAATTAATTCCATCTGTGAAATTTATACCTATGACCTGACCATCTCCTTTGAGAAAAGAGCTACTGTAAGTTTTTTGTAAAACTGTCTTTACTTCTTGCAACAAAGCTGATTGACCATTACTAGAATAATTGTTGTATTTCTCGTATGTTGCATATGGTAATTGGACTATCATATCAATATCACTTGTCCAAATTTCAGTTCCTCTACCATAAGAGCCTACATACAAACTATAAGAGGTTTCTGAAGAGCTACTCCTATAATCCAAATTAATTCTTTTGGTTATTTGGTGATACCTGTACTGAATTGTAGAAACAGTATCACTACTCATTCTTAAATTAGAGCAAAATGTTTGGAAATACTCACTTACTGACATATAATCGTCCCTTTAAATATTATATTTAGGTTTAAAAAAGGAAACCTATAACCTCTATTACATTTATAGTGCATTCTGTTATAGTAATAAATAACATTGAAACTGATAAGTCTTAAATATTGTTTATAAAAATACCATTTCCTTTAGGTTAGCATTATTAGCGTAATCATCATTTATATCCTTCCAACTGAATATAACTCCTTTATTATTTCAAATACTATGTACGTTTAGCTGCGGTCACTTTCAACTGCTAATTTTCTCACTCGTTCTTTTTATAGCATTTTCATTTATTGGTGTTTTTCGAAGTGCTCTTAGCTGAACCATCTTAATATCTCCATAAGGTGTAAGAGTCCAATAAGTTAATGTATCTTTAACACTTCGCTGCTTTGAACTTTCTTTTATTAGTCCTATCGCCCTTAATTGTATAATACATGTATCTATATCAGATTTTAAAAATCTAAAGTTTCTAAGGCTTGTTTCCTTTAAGTCATCTTCCTGAACGAACTCTTTTTTCGCCATAGAAGTAAAATAATCGTTAATAGACTTTCTAAATTCAGTATCTGATGCTTCATTTATTATGCGCGGTGCAACTGCAGCAAATATCTGATTCCATGTGAGTGATATTTTCCCATTATAAAGGGTATCCTGATAATCATTTGAATCTGGAGTTTTCTTTCTTGAATCAAATTTAAAACTTATTTCAATAGCATCTTCATCCTGTAATAAATCCTCTGACCCATTTAGTGGCTTTGTGTTTACTTGAGAGGCTTCTTTTTCCAATTCTAACACCCTTGTTTTTAATTTTAACACTTCGCTAATTGTAGTATCCTTTGGAACCAAATCTGCTCTTACCCAACCAACCTGAGGGTGTCTCTTTATTATTGTAGTTAGCCCAACTATTATTTTTGCTTTTAGTTCTTCAGCTGACGACCAATAAACACACGTATGCTTTTTTTCAACTTTTGTTCTAAAGTTATTCAACTTATTCCAAACCGATGCATCAGTTTCTGTTTTTTCTCGAGGAAGGATATTGGGGCTCTTATAAAGCAAGGGAATAACTGGCTTATTTGTACTTACTGCATAATCATATTCTTTCTCGGTATAACCAATGCCAGTTTCATCAACTGACCCATATCTTCCTGCAATAATTAATGAATAGTAATCTGATGCATCAATAACGTCTTTAATTAATTGCCATGCAGTTTCATCAGTGGCAGGAAATAATTCCATACCCGCAGGCATATGGTTTAATTCTAATACAGCCTTCAATGCAGCTTGTCTTTCATCTTGAAGATCTTTAAATGTTGAACTGATAAAAACCTGATATCTTTTTTCCATATTACGCCTTCTTTCATATTTTAGCTTACATTTTATACCACATTCACCAATTTACCTGTAGGAATCATGTAAAGTGATCATTAAATTTTTTTATCCATTTTTATCAAAACAATTCAATTTAAATCTATATATAAACTATTGTTTCAACTTTCCATTACACCCATAATCCTTTTCACAACATCTCCACCCATTTTATCACAATTCTCCAATTAATGTGCCTATTTTTATAAATTTACCCATAATACCCCAAAACCATCTCCTTCAACTGCCATATGCACTCCGCAATAACATAAAATACTACAGCATTTCTCGCCCTTTTCTTATACATAGCTGATTCGTCCTCATTTATCCCCATCCGTACAAGGCAGTAGACTACCCTGAATACTGCCCCAGTACGGATAAGAATAATAAAGGCATCAGCCATTTGTTTTATCAAATCCATTAGCTAATGCCTCCCTTATTTAAATGCTCCTCTTGCCATTTGTACAATCCTCGCCGACTGATACACTGTGCCCATTGCTCCTGATGGGCTTCCACCTGAAACTATCATGAATTCTTGCAGAAATTTCGGTGTTTTTACTGACAACATTACAGCTGCTAATCCCCAGAACACATGAGTATTTAGCATCAACCCCACTCCGAGCTTGGCTAATACTATTTGAACAACTACAGCAACTGTACTTTGAAAGAACTTTTGTATATATGTCTTAAACATTCCCTTATCACTATCTAAAAGGCCTACGCAAGCTAATGGTAAACCAATCCTCAAAATCAATATCTCAAGTCCTCTCATTAAAAACTGTAGATACAGCAGGAAAAATACTATAAAGAGTATCAGTGAAATAATCGCCGTAAATAACCCTGCCGAAGATATTCCACTGATTATTGCTGTAAAATCCGCCTGCATTCCTGTTGCTATTGCAGTTAGAAGCTTATTAGTCAATTCGTCAACTATTTCAGCTAACCATTCATACATTACTGGAAAGGATACTGCTATAGCAAGTGACTTGAAAAAGTTCGTCAGTAATAATAGCGGATCTGCATCTGCATCACCTTCAGTCCAAAGTATGTACGTTTCAAAGCCCTTCTTAAGAAATTTAAGTACAATAAGACTTACTCCAAATCTAAAGAAAATATTAAAGATTTCTGTAAACCCATTACTTCCTAGCATGGTAGTCATATATTTTTCAGCATGCAGTGTCATTGGCACAAGTCCTGATAATATGTTGTTTACGTATGCAAGGCAACCTGTAAGAACTGCCGAAATTAAAAGCACAAGCAATACTTCCAAACAGATTCCTCCTTTCACACATGGCTCGTTTTTTAAGCAAGCCATGTGCATGCAATTTAATTTTCATCTTGGTCAACTTATTTAATTAGCCCTTGAAATTGAACATCTCTGTTATTTTCTGAGTCAGGGTTGGGAGCACCGTATCCTTAAACAGCATATATAGTCCCCCAAGCAAAAGTCCTCCAATTACAACACTTATGAGTATTTTTAAAGCTGTATCCACAAATCCTTCTCCCTTATTATCTCGAAACAATCCCGTTATCTTGTTTTCAAAATCATTCATCTTACTAGCAACCTTTAAAAATGTTGTATTTACAATTCTATTCATATAATTAATTCCTCCAATTTTTGATATAATGTTTCAAATAACTTTTAGAGCTAACACTTTAACTTTATTGCTTACATATTTACAATCAAATCACATCAACCTAGTTACTGATAATATCCAATAATCAAGCTCAATATAGCAGACCCCAGTACTGCTCCTACGCATGATACTATTGACACAACTATTCTGTTGTTCCACTTTTTTTGATCAAGTTCATCAGCTGCTGAACGTCTAATAAAGAAATAAATTATTAGCAATCCTGCTGCAACTGGAGCTAATACCATAAGCCAAGTGGTTAAGTCTTGGATTAGTCTTTCTGTTCCCTTTGCTATTTTGCTATCTGCAACATTGGTTGCAGCATATACTGGAATATTGTTAAATGTAGCAATAAGCATCAACAAAAATACTCTTAACCTTCTTCTTGAAACATTCAATAATCTCTTCATTCAATTTTCCTTTCTAGCCTGTTTTTTCATAATATTTGTCAAGGTAATCCCCCTGCTAAGTATTTTTCTTCTCCACCTCTCCAATTTCATAAATATATGGCATATTATTTTGAGCTTGTACGGAACTATTTCCTGTAGGCTGAACCTTTTTATTTGTCCCAGTTATTTGTTTGGGTTGCTGCTCACATGCAGCTACGAATATTTTCCATACATTCCATAGTTCCATTTTTGTTGCTTTAATTTCTCGTATAGGCCTAGCTTTTTCCCTTTGCTCTCGTACTTTTCGGTTGTGCTCAACATCTCCAAGTCCAAGCATTTTATTAAACATCCATTTTGATAAATCTGGACAATACATTATTGCAGGATTGCTTCTTGAAGTTATTAAGCTGTACGGTCTTGAAATCATTCTCACTTCATCCATCATTAACAATTGCCTGCCTGTTAGATTAATACTATGTGAGCTTGATGGATTTGAATATTTGCCATGGGAAGAGCTTAATGAATATGTACTTACAGTATAATTGCCCAGCCTTTTGCTAATTTCCTCAAGCGTTTCATTGTCTTCAGCCTGAAGGTAAATCCACACATGGCAATTACCCTTTATCACCTTTGCAACATCTTCCCCATACTTATCCTTTAACTGGGCAAACGACTGCAGAAATAGATTGAACCTGATACCTCTGCCACCCCCAACAGTAAGCTTATTTGCAAAGCCCGTAATTGTGGCGTAATTTCCGAATTCATCTAGTAGGAAGTTAACCCTATTTTCAAGTCTTCCACCCCTTTCGTCAGCAGTATATACTAATTGCTCGTAATGCTGTGATACCAACAAGCTTGCAATTGTGTAATAGGTTGTCTTCTCATCAGGTAAAATTATGAAGAGTGCCATCTTTCTCTTTCCAAGATTCTTTGGGCAGTAGTCGCTAGTACAGGTCATTGAGTTAATAAGTGGGCTTGTAAAAAGGCGAAGTGTGGTAAGTGCAGCTGTATAAAAACTTCCTCTGGTTTTAGATGGAGCAACCTCTGAAATAGCCAGAAGTGCCTTTGCTGGGTGGTCATCAGCCAGCTTTTTGACATATTCAATAATTGGCATGGTGTTATTAATTATTTTACACATTTCTGCAATAAAGAAATAAACATTGGTCATGTTCTGATACTTTTTATATGGCGGCTTTCTATTGTCATAAACAACACTCATTATTGCGCTTGCAATTATTGATGCCTCACCATCAGTCCATATCCTCTCACCCTTTGGCTCACCCACAAGTGCAGAAGTCAAATCCCATGTAGCATCAATTGCCTTTGCCATGTCATCCTGATCAACCGCATCGATAATAGGCTGTAGAAAGTTATATCTATGACTTTTCAAAGGATTTTTGAAATCAATAGCTAGCACTTCATAGCCAAGACGATTAAGAAATGGAAAAGTATACTGATAAAGCTCGCCTTTTGGATCGCTTATTACCATGCTTTCTCCTGCAAGACCAAGAGTGCAAATTGATTGCAGTACTACGGTTCTTGATTTTCCTGACCTCGTGGCTCCGATACATAGCATATGTACATCATCACCGATGAAATAAATCTTATCTTTATCAAGCGTCTTATTTAATCCAAGTACCACACCACCCTTTGCCAAATAATTTTGTTGCTGACAATTGATTTCAGCTGTTTCACAAGTTGAGTCACCGCTGTTTTGCGTTAATAAATCAATGCTATCTTTAAATAATGAATTATCGCTGCCTTCGCCATTCCTCAACAGCCCACTAATAATCTCATCATTGGGGTTAATAATACAGCTTTCAAATGCTGTTTCTTTATCTTTTTCGCTGAGCCACTCTGCCGAACCAAATTGCTTTTGTCCAGCTGCTACAGGTGTATTTATTTGTGGAGTAATTTTCATTAGGCTACTCTGATATGGCCTGCTATTTGACAAATAAAATGCAACACCCATGAGAATTGAAAATCCACACATACATAAAAAAAGCATCTGGTGGTTTTTACTACCCCAAATACTTTTTAAACATTCTGACATTGGTATCAATGAAACAGTGGTAATGCTGCCTGATAATTTGAAATGAAGAATTGTTGAAAAATATATACTTACCACTATGCCAATAAATGATATTAGAGTTGTTCCAATTACTCTTAGGTTTTTAACCTTCAAGGATTCACCTCCCATAGAGTTTAAAGACATTACACAGTAGAAATATTCTTAATGCAGTTTTTCAGCACCTCCACACACTTTCCTAGTTTCTCTACTGTTTTTTGCTCAGCTTCATGATGCATCTCCAATTCTCCATTTATTATGGGGCAACTTGATAACTGGCAATAAATCTTTGTTTTGCTTTCTCCACTATCGGGATTACTATTGACCACCGTAAGAAGATAATTACAATGAAAGCATTTAATTGGTTTATATAAGTATGTAATTCCAGCCATATACTTGGCTCCTTTGTTGTATTTTTGTAATTTAGCCCAAACGTTAATTATTTGCAAATTTCTTAATGCTCCTCTTCATAAGCCTTGTCCCAATCCAAGCCCCTGCTCTGCATTTCAATAGCTTTTTCCTTTAATGCCTGGCCCTCAAGTACAGATAAAGGGTATTTGCTGCTGCTATTACTGCTATTGCTTTGTTGGCACAAAAAAGAGAGTGACTCCAGCAGCAGATTCATTCTGCCTTGAAGAACTCTCTCATGGGAATATCGCTTATTCAATTCAAATGTCTTCTCCATGTTCTCTTTCGTGAATTTTTCTCCCAACTTTTTATTACGGCATTTCTTACCGTCAGGAGAAGTAAATGTAATATACTTCCGTTCTTCAGTCCATAGCACCCTGTATCCAAGCAGTTCCATGTTTTTTGTAAAATCATCTTTACTAGAGGAGTTTTTGAGGCAATGACTGGCAGCAAGATAAAGTTCATGCTTCCAGCTCTGGCCCTGCTGCTCCGCACGGAATTCTCCACCCTTTTTATAGGCATCCTTTTGTTTATTAGTAATTATAAGGCCGTATTCTCTACAAAGCTGATCAGAATAATCCTTCAAGTCTTGCAAATCCTTAGCACTCTTTTTCCACTTCAGACCAGTTTCGTAGTTTACTGTATTAACAATAAAGTGTGTATGAATATGTTCTGTATCTGTATGTGTAGCCATTTCTACTTGAAATCCTTTGAGCTTCTCAGAAAGCTTTACTGCAATCTCATGGGCTATTTCAGGTGTTACTTTATCATACGGTGCAAAGGATTGAACAAAATGTATAAACTGCCTGCCAGTATCCTTACCATAAGCCCGTTTAACTGCAATCATTTCATGAAATGCGCTATCTTTTTCACAACCTATTGCAGTAATAAGATGTTCGTCCGTCTTTTTAGGGTTTGTAATGTACTTCAATGCTTTATTCAGACTGTTTAATGATCTGTTCGGCCTGTTAATGAAGTCAATAACTGCCAGATGTTGTTCACCACCTTCTTGGTATTTTCAATGTCAATATTCTGTATACGCTGCTGACGTAGCAATACAACAGCCTGGTTCAAATTACCTCCCACCTTGCCCAATTGCTTTGCGAATTCCTTAAGACCATCAACAAACATAATTTCCTTATCTAATGCGGATAGAAGTACAAATCTACTCACGTTTACATGAGCTGATTTTGCCTTGCTCTTTATGATTTCATATTCTTCATCAGTAACCCTAAATGAAATATGCTTTTCTTTGACTATCTGCACCACCTCCTGTGGAAACTAATACTGAGGGTATGGGAGCTGGCTCCCATGAATTGTCACTTCGTATCACGAAGTGGAAGCTTGCCATCATTTCGTCATGCCATTTTGCATGGGCTCCTTATATGTCCCTGGGTTGGGTTACTGATAAATAAAGTCTTACAAAGAGCATTCATACTCGTCTTCCTCCTCTCTTGAAACACATCTATTTTGTGCAGTTTGTAATGTTATCAGATCCTCATTGAAGTCTTTTGCCACTGGATAGTTCTCTGTTATATCGTACTCGCCCTTATACTTTTGAATAATCTGCTGACAAGCAAAATGCCCTGCCTCATCGTTATCGAGACAGAGCATTATGCTCTTAATTTGATTATTCTGTTTTAAATAGTTCTCCAAGGCTTTATCACTTACACCTCCAAGTGAAATACAATGATGAGTAAAATCTTCATTAAAATATTTTTGCGTAATAGTTAAATAGCTCATCAGGTCAATTGGTGATTCAAATACACAAACTGTATCATCCTTGCATTTGTAATTGAAAGGATATGCTTTATCTGAATTTGCTACGTCAAACTTATATATCTTCCCATATGTATTGGTGCTCCTGGCACTTGCATATCTAGCCTGCCCAGTATTATCAAATCCCACAAATACACAACTTCGCTGTTTGTTCTCATACAACTTTCCTTGTTTAATAAACTGATAGACAATGTCCTTATCAATGCAACGGCTATTAATCAAATAAGCAAGCATGTGATTATAGGTATTGTTTTTTTCAGGCAAAATAAATTCACTTTTATGTATTGTTTGGGATTGTGATACAGCAGGTGTTATTATTGCATCAATTTTCTTTAGCTTGCTGTCAACAATATTGTCACGGTCACCAATTAGCTGCTTTATAGCCTCAACCCAACTTAGTTTCTCCATTTCCATAACAAACTGAATTACTCCGCCTCCTTTGTTCTGAGAAAACCAGTTCCACTTTTGCCCATCGGCATTAATGTAAAGGCCTCCGTGTCCTGGGATTTTGTATGCTGAACTTGATACTTTATCAACTGGATAGCCACGGCTTCTCGCGTAGTCTAGGATGTTGATGCTGTTGGCCTGCTGGAGCTGCTGATCTGTAAATCTGCGTTCTTGGTAGATTTGTTTTGGCATATTTGGTTCTCCTTTGTATATTTTCGGGTAAAAGAAAAGAAGCCCTCGGTGTGAAGACTTCTCATTGATAATAATTCGGTAATCATAAAGATGTGAATTAATACAACCACCCATCATGCTCATAATCCTACTTGTTGAAATATTTTCATACATAAATATGTTAGATATGGTGATGGTGCTTTCTTTTGTCCAAAATCCCAAATTTTAAACTTTTGAAATACTGCTTCTGGTATAAAAAATCCATCTTCATCCTGTTTATTTTGTATAAGTGAAACCATTTCTAAAAAACGTTTGTCATTCTTTATGCTGTCACATCTACTCAAAGCATCGACCACGCTTACAATGTCATACCACATAGCAGGAGCTTTCAACTTGCGAAAATCAGTACCCATATAAAACATATATGGATGTTTTTCCTTGCTGTTTTCCCATAATGTAAGTATTGAATTAGCCGTGTTGTTTGAAATTTTACTGTTTTGGTATTCAGGAACACACAAAAGTAACTTTAACATTATTAGAGTAGCATATGGGCAACAGTCATCTTTTCGTCCAGGACCTCTGAATTTACCAAGTTCTCTTGAAACTGTACAAGGAAAACCATTGTCTTTAGATAAAGATGTAAGGAAATCCACTCCTTTCTTGATATGTTTTTCATAGTCTATACCAGCTTTTAGAAGGGCAAGAAGTAATAGCGGGGCATCACATAAGCACCACCCAAAAGTATCCTCCCCACTACCACCAAAATGTTTTGGAATATTTGTAAGGGAAAGGTATATACCATTGCTATCTTTGTGCCTCATAATTTCATCAACAGCGATTTGAATTTCGGGAACAGTATCGTCTAATCCAATATCCAACAAGAACAGTAGTTTGTGTATTGGCAAGTCTGGATTTTTATGATTGCTTACCAATGTGTTATGAAAATCTTTAATTTCACATAAGCAGGATTTTATTTTGTCATGTTCTAAAACTTTGCATTTTAATTCCACTAAATCCTCTTTCTTTTCATTCAAAAGGTTTAGTCGAATAGCATACTGCAACCATTCTTCACTCATAGAAAGTAACTTATCAATTGTTGACATATTTTCACTCCATTTCAAGGCAGGATTACTTCGTAATATAAAACAGACACAAAACATGCCTCTTTCTATATTACCAGTTATTTACTACAATCTCAATACGCTAACTATTCACTAACTGTTGTCCTGCTTCCCAAAATACATCTCTAGCGCCTTCTCAATAATCCTCTCAATTTCATCAGCCTTTTGTTCCAGATTAAAATACTTTGATATTACTTTTGGCTTAATCTTAATTGCCGCTGGCTTGTTAGATTTCTTCTTTATATTAATTTCCCCAGACAGGATCCCATAAATCTTATCAGAAGTGAGCGTTCCAGCTCCCGAATATGATTTTAGCAAATCAGCCTTAGCCATATCTACTTTAAATTTATTTTCAGAAAGTATTCTTTCAATTTCTTGTTGCTCAATCTTTCCTATAAATGAAAGCGTCACAGCAGGTATAAAGGCAATTTCTTCTTTGTCAACTCTTATAATTAACTCTGAAATTAATTCGTTAAGACGAAGATATCTTGCTATTGTATTCTTTGATAGATTATATTTTTCTCCAATTTTTTCATCAGATCTCAACTTCGCCCCAACTTGGTACGAAGTATCATCAAGCCTTGAAATAAAAGGATTTACCAGCAATTCTATCTCACTAATCAAGTCATTTCTCTTACCCTGTGCCTTAATTGCTTCATAATGACTCTTCAAAGCAACAGCCCTTTCAGAATAACTCAAATCAGTGAATGACCTCTGCATCAAATTAGTCTCAGTCACAATTAAGCTAGCTTCTTCCTCAATCAAACCCTCTTTAATAACTACAGGTACCTTTGCATGTCCAGCTAATTTAGCAGCATTAACCCTGTTATGACCAGAGAGAATTTCGTATCTGTCACCTTCCTTTGGTCTAACTACAATAGGTAAGATGACTCCCATTTCTTTTATACTGGTCACCATATCCGTCAGTCGCTGACCATCATATAACTTGAATGGATGCCCAACAAAAGCATCCAGCTTATCAATCTCTATTTCAGTAATTCCACCATAAATCTTTTTCACTGGTTCAATATCTTCTCCAAAAATATCTGCAAAACTTCTAACCTTCCCCCTATTTTCCATAGCCTATGTACTCCCTTCCAAATTCCTTATAAGCCAGTGCAACCTTGCTCTTTGGTTCATATTCTATAACACTCTTATATCTAAAGTTTGACTCCCCTACCTTTATTGAAACTGGAATTCTTGTATCAAATATTTTCAGATGTCCTTTATAGGCCTCCTCCATGAGATTGACAATCTCCTTGGTAAGTCTTGTCCTATCATTAAACATAGTAAGTAGTATTCCATCAATTACTATATGAGGATTAATACGTTTTTTTACTCTAGCTATGGTATGAAGTAGAAGTTCCAGTCCCTTTGCTGATAAATACTGCGCAGTGGCAGGAATTAGTACTGAATTACATGCAGCAAGTGCATTTATTGTTAGCATTCCTAATGCTGGCATGCAGTCAATCAGAATGTAGTCGTAATCATCTTTATACTGTTCAAGGAGCATCTTTAAAATATGCTCTCTGCTCATCACATTAACCAAGCTTAGTTCTAAAGCAGATAATTCAATACTACATGGAATTAGGTCAACATTCCCGAAATGCAATAGATATGTATCCTTTGCAGGTAAATCCTTTTCTTCAATTATACATGTCATAAGATTATAAATTGTTGTGTTCAGCTCATCAGGTTTGTCCACTCCAAAGCTAATGGTCAAACTGGATTGCGGATCTAGGTCAATAACAAGAACACGTTTACCTTCCTCTGCAAGTGCATATCCTAGATTTAATGTTGTAGTCGACTTCCCGACTCCACCTTTTTGATTAGTTATTGCTACGATTTTTCCCATTTATTAGCCTCCAATAATTATGTATGTAATTTATTTATTTCATTATACACTTTACAGTTTCATTTGACAATGCTTTTATACACTCAGTAATATCAAGAAACATTATATATTGATATTTGAAACAAATAAGTGTATATTTGTTTTGAGGTGAAATCAATGTTATCTATGAGTGAAAAAATTAGAATCATTTTAAAACGTAAAAAAATGACTGTTGTGGATTTAGCAGATAAATTGAAAACATCAAGCCAAAACTTATCAAATAAACTTACTCGAAACAATTTTTCCGAACAGGAACTTCACAAAATTGCCGAAGCATTGGAATGTCGTTTTGAGGGTTACTTCATTTTTAATGATAATGAAAAGATATAAAATAGGTGCCATGTTAAGATTGGCATCTAGATTCCCCTAAACAATTCCATTATTTTTTCATATGATGCTCTTGAGGGTTCACTTCTTCCCCTTTCCCATCGTGATGAAATCTTCGGATGCATATCAATCAGCCTCCCAAATTTTTCATGAGTCAGTTTATGTTTTTTTCTGAAAGCTTTTAAGGTTGTCCCATAATCAGACGAAATAAAAGTCAGATAATCATCGTAAACCAGCATTGGGGATATGCCTATCACATCACATATCTTTCTACAGATTTCGAGGTCAAAACTTATTGTAGACTTACTTTCATAACGAATGTACGTAGATTTGTCAATTCCGATTTTTTCATATATGTCCTTCTGTTTCAAACCATTAAGAAGTCGATAATACTTTATTCTTCCTCCAACGGTTGTTAAATCAGAAGCAGTCTCAAGTAATGGGTAGTTATGCGAGTACCTAAATGTTTCCGTAGTGAGGGTATAGCATTTTCTATACACCTCGCAGCATAGGTTGCAAGTCTCGTACCCTTATCCATGTTGAAGGTTGATATTGCCTTTATTAATCCAATTGTACCTATAGAAATAAGGTCATCGCTATCATTGCCACAAGAACCATATTTCTTTACAATGTGTGCAACAAGCCTTAAGTTTCTCTCAATCAGAATATTCCTTGCTTCCTCATTGCCATTTTTATATGCCTCCACGTAGTACATTTCCTCCTCCGAACTTAAAGGTTGAGGGAAGGAATTAACATTTGAAACGTAGCCTAGCATGAGGAATAGGTTGTTTAGCCCATCAAAGATTACTGAAAACAGTATTTCTATCAAGCAAGGCACCTCCTATAATAGTGAAGTATGACTTATGTAAAAAGATCATAAAATTCATACTTCAAAAAATGGTGTACCTTTCTAGTCTATGAGGATATATACGAAATATTGCCAGTCCAAATAAAATATTTTTAAAATTAATACTTCTAGAGTCTAATTACAAAAACATCTAAACTTTATCCGTATTATATTATAAGTATTATATTCTATAACATCATTAAATAATTTTGTACGTCAATCACTATTTACCTGAAAAGTTGTAAAAATTAATAAGCCACAAACAAATTGATACTGAATTTCAAAGCACGTAAATATAACGTAAATATCTCAGTTTTATGTAACCTAATATATATATAAATCATATCTTGTGATTAGAAGTATAATTTTTTATCAATTTGAAAGGAGAAGGACAATGAATGAAATGAATATACCATATGGTCAACCATATAAGGATATGAGTGAAATGGATATTCCATATGCTAAACCGTATAATGGCGAAATGAATGCCCCATATGGCAAACCATATAAGGATATGAGCGAAATGAATGCTCCAAATGCTAAACCATATAAGAATATGAGCGAAATGAATGCTCCAAATGCTAAACCTTATAAGAATATGGGCGAAATGAATGCTCCAAATGCTAAACCATATAAGGATATGAGCGAAATGAATGCTCCAAATACTAAACCTAATATGAATATGGCTGAAAAAGAACAAGCATCTATGCCCTGTCCTAAAATGGTATTAGCAATGGCATACGTACTGGATCAGACATGGGAAACACCGTATGAAGTTACTGAAGGAATCCATAGGGGTACTCTTTTTCCAGCTCTTGATAAGCCATTCTTGGGAGGGGGCAATAGGCTATGAATGTAAATCCCAATATGAATTTCAGTCCTAATGTAAAAGTAAGTCCATATGAAAATGTAAACACAAATGCCATTATGAACAATAATAGTAATAATAATATACACGGCATAATGAGTGAGCGTGAGATGGCATTATGGAAAGTACAAGCATATGAATTTGCATTAGTAGAAGTAGGACTTTTTTTGAATACTCATCCAACTGACCAAATGGCACTATCATATTTTAAACAATATCGTGATATGAAACACCAAGCAGAATCTGATTTCACAAGGAAATACGGTCCTATTACCATGGATCATGTGGATAACGATCTATCAACGTGGAAGTGGATTGAAAATCCATGGCCATGGGAAAGAGAAAGCGAGGTGTAGAATATGTGGGCTTATGAGAAAAAACTACAATATCCAGTAAAAATATCAACACCAAATGCAGCTTTGGCAAAAGTAATTATAACACAATTGGGCGGGCCGGATGGTGAACTAGCTGCATCACTACGTTACCTAAACCAGAGGTACACTATGCCTTATAAAGAAGCAAAGGGTACTTTGACAGATATAGGTACCGAAGAATTAGGTCATATGGAAATGATATCAGCTATCGTTTATCAGCTTACAAGAGACTTAACTATAGACGAAATAAAAAAGAGTGGCTTTGACACCTATTTTGTTGACCATACAACAGCATTATACCCTATCGCTGCATCTGGTATGCCATTCACAGCAACATATTTTCAATCAAAAGGTGATTCTATTACCGATTTAATCGAAGATCTTGCAGCAGAACAAAAAGCCAGAACTACCTATGACAATATTCTGCGCTTGGCCGATGACCCAGATGTTAAAGATCCAATAAAATTCCTACGTGAAAGAGAAATTGTACACTTCCAGAGATTTGGTGAAACACTCAGAGTAGTACAGGATCATTTAGATTCCAAGAATTTTTATGCTTTTAATCCTCAGTTTGATAAGGTTAAGTAGCGCAATACAAATATGTTATGTTTGCAAAGCAAAGGCTCCGACTGTGTTTTGTGCAGAGGAGCCTTCTTCCATATAATTACACATTCTTTGTGTATTAATTATAGATTTCATATTTGTCAAATTTATAGTTTTTGGATTGTTCTAAACATACATGGGCTAATCATTTAATGTGGAAGCATAGGCTAATCATTTAATGTGGAAGTTCCTTTTTGATAAAGACTAAAAAACATACTCTTATGACATCTGTAAAATCATACGTCGTCGCTTACAAATCAACAACGCAATATTTTTATTATTCAATACTTTTAGTCATTAGTAAGTTCAACTTATTTACTTTTTTGAGCTGCCTCAATATATGCTAAAATTCTCTTACTGCCCTCTCTCTTTGCTATGTCAAGTGGGGTGTCATTTCCATCACTCCAGCCCTCTTTATAATTGACGCTCGCTCCATTGTCAATCAACAATTTAACCATATCAAAGTATCCACTTTGAATGGCTTCAGTCAAAGGCCTCGAGTTTTTTGAACCTTCACTACTTATGCCAGCCAAATTGACATCTGCGCCTTTTTTAATTAGATATTTTACAACATCTTCACGGTTAAACATTACTGCAGTGGTTAGTGGAGGTGAATACTGGGTTTTTCCGCCATTGACATTTGCGCCATACTCAACCAAAAATTTAATTGTATCAAGACTTGCACAATATGTAGCACCTTCAAGTACAGTATCGTCATAGCTTTGCGAATTTATATCAAACTTTTTATCATTCAGTAAATATTTAAGTACATCTATCCTATCATTTTGTGCAGCATGAGTCATTGCACCAACTTTTTGCATAGTCGTCAAAGGGTAACCGCTATCGAGAATCCATTTTACCATATCTAAGTTACCGTTCCCACAAGCAATTTCCAATGCATTTGGTGCTGTTGTGTTCTCAAATGTCTGAAATTTTGCGCCACACTCTAGTAAATATTTCGCTATGTCTAATCGATTAAAGCAAATAGCCTTTGTGAGAGCTGTATTATCATATGGAATATCGGATTGAGTTGCTTCAAGATTAACATGTTGGCTGACAAGATATTTTACGGTTTCAAGCTTTCCATATTTACTGGCGGTGCTTAACAGTGTGTCCCCATAAAAACATGTATTCAAATCTACACCATTGGCTGTCAGTGTTTTTAAAGTATCTGCATCGCCAAAGGCCGCAGTCAGAAACTGCACTACTTGCATGTTCTGTTGTTTTATCTTACCAGCATGATATAGCGAGAGCAATCCTTTCGAATCGCCCAATATTGCGGCCTCGATTTCGGGGTCAAGTCCGGACGGTATGCTCTGAGTTATGAGGCTGTCAAGTACAAGTCTGAGTACTGACGGGTCACAGCGACCGTTTGCAAATCCTTCAATAGCACATTTCATTGTTGTAGCCGTTATAGTTGCTCCATGGCTTATCAGGTAGTTTACTTTATCTAAATCTCCACTGTCACGACAGGCATAATCAAGCGCTGTGAAACCAAGCTTACCTTTTAAATTAATTTTTGTTCTCTTATCATTAAGTAAAGTTTTATAGCTGTCGTTGTCTTCAGCATTTCCATATGTAATGCCTGACTCAGCATTAGCACCTACTGTATACATGAGTATTGAGATCCCTTTATCATCAATAAAATTTGGTTCAGCACCTTTTGAAAGCAGGT
Source organism: Bacillota bacterium (assembly GCA_023391425.1). Taxonomy (GTDB): domain Bacteria; phylum Bacillota; class Clostridia; order Acetivibrionales; family DSM-1351; genus Ruminiclostridium. The sequence continues at coordinate 30,706 of JAEWAX010000107.1, forward strand.
ATGACGGAATAAAGTTCTGCCCATTTCGAATAGAATACCATAATGGGCTTGCCTTAGGGCCAAATCTAAACGAGACTTTGTCGACATCAGCACCAGCCTCCACAGCTTCAATTACAAGCTCGAGGTCTTCATTGTGGGCAGTCAGCGCATTTGTCAGTCCCTTATTATCACTTGTAAGAATTGCGCTGATTCCATTACCAAACTCATTTACCAGTCCCTTTTTAGCTCTTGTAAGATTAGAGCTAACGCTACTGCATGATGTAAGTAGCCCAATGATCAGAGTCATTAATAGCGCAATCATTATGTTTTTTATATAAATTTTCAATAAATCATCTCCACAAAAAAATTTCATTGTATTCAGAATGAAATAAAAATAAACTAAATAATTGTTATTTTTCTAATTAGAATACAAATACATGAGAATGTCGCTAATATCTTCTCAATCTTTATTAAGTGTAATGTTTCCAAATGATTCAGGTAAAGAACAGCTCCTTGTAGTTGTACTGACAATTGTTACTGCTGCTCCATATAATTCAAGTATTGCTATAGGCTCAAAAAGCTCACAATCTTCGGATTTAAATTATAAAGTTGATTCCTATACAAAAAAGTTTATTCATCCCTCGGTACATAATTATGATCCACCGTCACTATAGAGTGATATGTGTTATCAATCTGGTGTATTTGGTCTGATATAAGCTTGATTATCTCGTTATCATTCCATTCAAAATCGAATGGAATCACAATGTCAAAAATTAGATTTGAGTGGCTCATACCCCACACTACACGAAAATCGTGCATGCCAATTTTAGGTGATATTTGTTTAATTAGGTTCTCCACCACCGTTTTCAACTCATTTGTTTTTGCATCGCTAGTAACAACCGGGTCAAGATGAATTACCATGTGTATACCCTGATCCTTTAAAAAGTCTCTTTCAATATTGTCAATAATGTCATGGCTCATCATAATATCCTGCTCAGCAGGTACCTCACAATGCACCGAAGCAAAGCATTTATACGCACCGTAACTGTGTACTGTTAGGTCGTGTAATCCGATAATATTGTCATAACTCAGAATTTTTTTATAAACACTATCCACCAACTCTTTCGTAGGTGCCATACCAAGTAGCGGGCTGATGGTATCTGAAACCAGCTTTACCCCACTTACTAATATTAACAGAGCAACTAATACACCCATATATCCATCAAGATTAAAACTAGTTAAACGCGTAATAACTGCGGCTAGCAATACAGCTGATGTAGCAAGAATATCATTTCTGCTATCAACCGAAGTTGCCATAAGAGTCAAAGAATCAATAACTTTACCTATTTTACGATAAAAGAGGCATTGCCAAAGCTTGATAAAAATAGCAAGCACTAGTATTATTACGGAGAGCATACTAAACTCTGCCATTTGTGGATGTGTTATTTTATCAATAGAGCTTTTAATCAGTTGTAACCCCAGAAATATGATAATAAACGATACAATTAAGCCAGAAACATACTCCATGCGTGCATGTCCGTATGGATGCTTTTCATCTGCTGGTTTTCCTGAAATTTTAAAGCCAACAAGTGTTATCAGAGATGAAGCTGAGTCTGAAAGGTTATTCACAGCATCTGCTATGATAGATATGCTGTTGAAAAGCAATCCAGCAGTAATCTTAATTAGGAAAAGCAGCAAGTTTGATGCAATACCTACAATACTTGCGAATTTACCATAACTCTCCCGCACTTGAGGGTTTGCTGAATTTTGGCAATCCTTTATAAAAAATTTAATTAATAAATTCGTCAAAATAAACCTTCCTTTGTGAAATAAATATATAATACATTATTGTTTGTATTATTTGAATAAAAGCAATATTAATTATACCATATTCTTCTATATTAATACTAAAAAGATTAAAAAGCACTTTCTCTGTATTATAGGAATTGCTCTTTCAGTACATCAAACACACCTCTTGCGGTAATTCTTACTTCTGGAATTACTGGTAACGCTAAAAAGGACAATGTTATAAATGGATCAATATCATTTTCAACACCCATCTCGTGTGCCTTCTGAAGCATCTTCTTTAATTTTTCATTAATAATCCCATGTGGTTCAGAGCTTATGAGACCCATAATTTCTAGCTCTAATGACATAAATTTTTTACCATTTTCAACGATGGTATATCCCCCACCGCAATCTATCAGTTCTTGAACAGCTAATATCATATCTCGGTCATTATCACCTATAACAATGACATTATGAGAATCATGACAAACTGTTGATGCTATAGCACCATTTTTTATTGCGAACCCTTTTACAATACCAATTCCTCTTTTTCCCGTTGCATGATGTCTTTCAAAAACAGCTACTTTGTTATAAACCTCATCAGCTACAAATAGTCCATCAAGGACTTTAACTTTTTCTATCCTTCTTTGCGTTAGTATCTGACCTCCGATTATATTAATAATAGTTGTTTGATCAGATAGTAACTTCAATTTCAGACTTTCTGCGCTTATTGGACCTATATTAACGGTTTTTAATAACTTTTCATTAATAGGCTTTGTCAAAATACAGGGTTCTTCTTTTTTAATTTCGTTGCCCATATAAAATACTTTTTCTACAGTAAAATTATTTAAATCAGGTACAATTACCATATCAGCTTGATAGCCAGGTGCAATTGCTCCTATATTTTTTAATCCATAACAGCTTGCAGAATTAATTGTTGCAATTTTAATAGCCTCAATTGGGTTTAGTCCCAAAGATATAGCTTTTTTAACGTTGAAACTAATATGCCCCATTTTATCTATTTCTTCTATATGTTTATCATCTGTGCAAAACGATAGTTTATTTGTAGGTATGTTCTTTTCAATAACTCCATTAATAATAGCGTCTAAATTTTTTGCTGCAGTACCCTCTCTAATAAGAATTTGTATTCCGTTTCTCATTTCCAGCAAAGCAGTATTGAAATCACAACATTCATGATCTGTTTTGATTCCAGCTAAACTATAACATGCTGTTTGTTTATCACTCAAATATCCTGCATGTCCGTCAATTGTCTTATGTTGGAATAGTTTCAACTTTTCAATCATTTTTTCATCTGCGGCTAACACCGATTTGCAGTCCATTACCTCACCCAAACCCAGTACTCTAGGATTATTAAGATATTCTTGCATATCTGTAGCATCTAATGTATATCCATTATCTTCGAAATCTGTTGCTGGAACACAAGAAGGAATCATTACAAATACATTCGCTTGCAAACCTTCCGTTTGCTCAAGAATAAAATCAATTCCTTCTTTCCCGGATACATTTGCAGCTTCATGCGGATCAACAATAAAAGTAGTTGTTCCATATAAGCCTGCGCTATGCACTAATTGTGCTGGATTTACAAGTGTAGATTCCATATGGAGATGAGAATCAATTAATCCTGGGCATATATACTTTCCTTCAACGTCAATTTCATTTTTTCCATTATACTGGCCAAGTCCAACGATAATACCGTCTTGAATTGCAATATCACATTTGATTATTTCGTTTGTAAAAACATTTATAACAAATCCATTTTTTAGAACTAAATCTGATTTTTCAATTCCCAAGGAAGTTTCCGACATTGTTTTTGTATATAAATAACTCATTTACTTTCTCCCTTTTTGACTCTATTTATTCGATTAAAACTGTGATGTATAGTATAGTGAATTTCCAACTCAAATTTACCATAAAAATTAATATTAGAAAAGCCTTGATCATTATTACCTATAGAGATGCAGTATGATAGTTGTATAAAAATATATATTCTACAAATTATAATATAGACATATAGTTACTCTAAATTTTTTAATGAAAGGAATTATTTTTATGAATAAGAGTAAAAAACACAAAACAACATCAAAACCTAATTCTCAAAACAAGGCAGAACAAGCAATAACTCAAAACCCCACAAATCCAGGGTTCAATAACAAAAGTAAAGGTGAGATAGGCAGTTAATCAAGTGTTTTTGGTATAATATCTCTCAATACTTGAATTCCCTTTGTAATCTCGGAAAAAGACAAATGTGCATAACCCAAAATTATTTCATTTTTATGGTTTCCAAAGCTTTGCAGTGCGAAATTTTCAACAGGATATATTTTTATATTTTTAGCGTAAATTTGTTCCAATAGTTTTTCTGTAAAAAACACTTTAGAAAAATGAACAAGAACATGAAGCCCAGCTGCTTGGCCCTTGATTTCGAACTCACCTGTAAAATTTGATTTCAATTCATGCAGCAGGTGCTCACGTTTTTGATTATAAAGCTTTTTCATTTTCCATATATGTTTTTCTAAGCCTCCATTTTGAATAAATTCAGCCAAGACATATTGAGATATAGCCTCTGTATGTACGTCAGAATACTTTTTCAAGGTTTTATATTTAGCCAATAGTTCGTTTGGCAATAGAATAAATCCAAGACGAATAGCTGGTGCCAGTATTTTACTAAAAGAACCTAAATAGATTACTTTATCCGGGTTTAACTCATAGAGTGAATTTATTGGTTGACCCTCGAAACGAAATTCACTATCGTAGTCATCTTCTACAATGAAACACTCATTTTCCAGAGAATATTGAATTAAAGAAAGTCTCCTCTGAATTGGCAAAATACTACCTAATGGGTATTGATGAGATGGCGTTGTGTAAATGAATGAAGTATGGTTAGACGGTTCAAGTAAACTTGTATTTAAGCCGTTGTCATCCGCCTGTACACCTTTAATTTTGTAACCCACAGATGAAATTACATTAAGTAGGCCGTGGTGAATTGGATCTTCTACAATTACTTCTTGCTTATCACTATATAATAGTTTAGAAATTAAAGAGAGACCTTGTGTAGAACCTGATACAATCATAATATTATTGGGTGCACAGCTGATACCTCGGGTACGGTATAAATATTGAGAAATAGCATTTCTTAGCTCTAAAACACCAGCAGCTTGACAATATCGAAGGGTAGCTGCAGGTAAGTCATTGCAAACATGATAATAAAGTTTTGCCCATTCTTTGCGAGGAAATAACTCTAAGTCCGGAATACCTGAACGAAAATCTATCACATTTTCATTCTCTGCCTTATGGATAAGTGGAGCACAAGTACTTTTTGAATAAGAAACCTTTAACCGTAGCTGAACACCTGCTGCAACTACAGTTCCGGAACCATGATGACCTTCTAAATATCCTTCAGCAATAAGCTGATCATATACTTCTAATATAGTATTTCTAGAGACACAAAGTTCTCTTGCCAAAACTCTGGTAGAGGGAAGTTTTTCATTAGCTATTAAAGAACCCTCTAGCATCATTTCTTTTATTTTATTGTATAGTTGTCTTTTTAATGGAAGGTTACTTTCCGTATCTAATGTAATCCACATTGATAAACACCTCGTAAAAGTGGTACTCGAATAATTATATAAAAGTGGTACTTTTATAACCACTTGCTAGATTATATGATTATAACACTGAGTGCTATATAAGAAAAGAGGATTAAAATATGAGAATAAAGATTCGGGCATATATAGATATTGCACTTGCGATGTTTATTTCAGGAAGTGCAGTTGTAGTTAGTAAAATGATGGTTTCGTCGCTTCCCACTTTTTTAGCAACAGAGTTAGGCATACTTATTGGGATGTTAATACTATTACCCTTAACATTTTTAATAAAGAAAGAGTCTTGGAAATTAGATTTGAATACTCATGTTGTTCTATTTGCACAGGCACTATGTGGAGTTTTTTTATATAGGATATTTACCTTTGTGGGTCTAAAATATACAACAGCTGCAACTAGTGGTTTGATTACAAGTGGAACTCCAATTATTATTGTAATATTGGCATATTTTATATTGAAGGAAAAAATGTCTATTCATAAAATCATAGGAACCTTTTGTGTGGTTATTGGGTTATTAGCAATAAATCTATATACATACTTTTCTAAAGACGCTGGTTATGGTTCAATAAAAGGGAATATGCTGATTATGGCAGCTGTGCTATGTGAAGCACTATTTTCAATTTTAAGCAAATCAAAGTGTAAGCCATTGTCGGCGCTATGTCGAACTACAATCATTGTTTGCTATGCTTTTGTTTTGCTAATACCCTTCTCTATTCATGATGCTATAGGGTATAATTTTAGTGGAATGGAATACAAAACCATTTTCTGTGTGGTTTATTATGGAGTATTCGTTTCATTTCTGTCATATATTTTGTGGTTTAAAGGAATTGAAAAAGTACCAGCTAGCAATGCTGCTGTATTTACTAGCGTTGTACCAATAAGTAGCATATTACTTTCAGCCATAATATTAAGAGAAAATATATATCCTTTGCATATCGTAAGCTTGATATTTATAGTATTTGGTATATGGATATCTTGCTTAGATAAAGAAAACTAGGCCCTTAAGTTTTTTTAGACCAGGATAGAGGTATTGAGATGATAAATTCAGTACCAACTCCAAGCTCACTATTAACGACTATTTCTCCATTGTGTTTCTTTACTATATTATAGCTTATAGCAAGGCCAAGACCCATTCCTATGCCAGTTCCCTTAGTCGTAAAGCCCATATCAAAAATCCTTGTTCGATTTTCCTCACTGATACCTATTCCAGTATCCCTGATAGAAATGTACATATTTTCTGTATCATTATAAGTTTTTATGTAGATATCGCCCTTGTTTTCAATAGCTTGGATTGAATTTACCAAAATATTCATAAACACCTGGTTTAGCAGTCCTGAATAACACTTTATTGTGGTTAACTCACCATAATCCTCGTGAATAGTAATTTTCTTTTTCCAAAGATTTGATGATAGAACAAGAACACTCTTAAGGCTATCTATGATATTAGTTTCTTGAAATTCAGCTTGATCAATACGAGAAAATGTTTTTAAACTCCGTATTATTTCTGTAACGCGATTACACGCCATAACGCTTACACTATTCATCTCATTCATTGAGGCAACTAATTGGTTCAATTCCTCATTTTCAGAAACTTGGGGATTTTCTTTAAGCATATTAATAAACATTTCAAACATTTGAGAATTACTACTAATTGCACCTAAAGGAGTATTTATCTCATGAGTTATAGCAGCAGTTAGCTGACCAATTGATGCCATATTTTCTATCTGCACAAGCATAGCCTGCTGGTCTTGGATTTGAGATTTAGAATAATTAAGCTCCTCGTTTTGAGCTTCTAATTCCTCATTTTGTGCTGTCAATATTTCATTATAGTCTTTCATCTTATCAATCATTTTATTTGTGGAAGAAGCCAAGGCATCTATTTCCTCCAAAGGTTTCTTTACATTTATCCGCGAGTTCATAATATTATCAAAATCGCCTTCACTTATTGAGTTTATAGTCTCATTAAGTCGTTTAAGCGGGATAATAATAGGAGTAGTTATAATTTTAATAATTATTTTATTAAATATTAATACCATCAAAGAAAAAATAATTATCACACCTAATATTGCAACAAAAACATTAGCTATAAAATCATTGTTAACGCTTGCAGTGACCGTACCTATTTGATTATTTGAGGAGTCAAAAAGCGGCTTCTGACTTGTTGCTTCAAAATATTCAAATAATTTATTTTTAGGTTGTGAGTAACCATTATCTGCTGAAGAGTATAGAAAGTTTGATGACTGAGAAGTTTTATTATAAATAACCTTACCATCGAGAGTAATAGATAAATTTATCAAGTTATTCATGCTTAATACATTTAGCTCATCATCTGTTTGGTTGGAAACACTATTTGAGGCTTGTACTTCAGAATTCTCAGGAGACTGCATATTTTCTGTATGCATTGTATCTATTGCTTGATTTGCAAGCTTATCAATATTTGAAAACCATTCTTTACAGTTTTGAGAATTTGGGTCTAGATTTTTGATTTCATCAATATTCATTTGTTTTAGAAAATAGGAAGAATTCATTGTTTGTGAGATAGACTCGGCATAGTATTTACAGAAGAATCCAGTTTGTACCTTTAAAAAAAAGGCTGATATAGCTAATATAAAGCATGAAAATAAAATTATTGTAAAAACAACGCAGTAATTAATAACTGCTCTTATTCTTTTTTTTAGTGTTCTCTTTTTATTAAAAATCATTATAGTATCTCCCACATTGGAATTATGGGAAAATTATATCATTTTTTATAATATTTTAACAGTAGTAGAAAATTATTAATTTAAATTGTCAAAAAATATGGTACAATATCAAATAAATATTATTTGTTGTTTTGCTTCCTATATGACAGTGCTTGAAAGGACTGAAATTTAAATATGAATAGTACAATTCTTATTGTTGATGATGAAAAAATGATAACTTCAACATTAGCTACACTAATAAAGATGGTATTGAAACAATCCGTTGTAGTTTTTAATGATCCGTTGGAGGCATTAAATTCTGAGGTCCTGTCTGAAAATAAAGTAGACTTAATTATATCTGATTTTATGATGCCTGGTATGAATGGTATAGAATTTTTAGCAAATGTAAAAAAAATTAGCCCTGATGTCGTAACAGTTCTTTTAACTGGATATGCTGACAAGGAAAATGCTATTAGGAGCATAAATGAAGTCGGTATATATTATTATTTAGAAAAACCTTGGGACAATTCTAATTTGATAAAAATAATAAAAAATGGAATTGAAAAAAAGCAGTTAATTGATAACTTAAATTCCAAGTGTTATGAGTTAAAAACCTCAAATGATGAAATAGAACGTTTATACAATTTGCTAAAAATCGATTACGAAAAAGAAGTAGATAACATTAAAAACTTAATTGTAACACTTGCAAACGTTATTGAAGCAAAGGATAGCTACACTGATGGACATACTAGAAGAGTAGCTGCCATCAGTAAACTTTTGGGGCAAAAGTTAGGTCTGGCTGGAGATGACTTGGTAAACCTTGAAATTAGCGGAATAATTCATGATATAGGAAAGGTTGGAGTGCCTGAGAATATATTGAACAAGCCAGGCAAACTCACTGAGGAAGAATTTGATATTATGAAGAAGCATACTGTTGTGGGCGAAACAATATGCAAACCTCTTAAATGCTTGACACCTTGCCTTGATGGAGTTAGACATCATCATGAAAAACTTAATGGCAAAGGATATCCTGATGGATTAAGCAAGGACGAAATTTCAATAAATGCAAGGATTTTGTCAGTGGCAGATATCTTTGATGCCCTGACATCAGATAGACCATATCGTGCTAGGTTGCAGATGGAACTAGTCCGAAAAATAATGTACGAAGACGTAGAAACTGGTGCTCTTGATAGGGATGTAGTTAATCTGTTATTTGAAATGGTAGATAATAATTCTTTGGTAAATTATATTGCATAGCAATAAATTATAAGCCTAAGTATATCGTTTGTTATGAATCAAACCTAACGGATACATATGAGTTAGTACTTAAAATAAAAGGCCTCTACTGATTTTCGTGTAATTTACAGTAGGGGCTGTTATTTTTCCATTAATTAGATAAACGTAACGATGAATATCTGTGATATAAATACTATGTATTAATAAATTTTTCAAATCCCTCTACATATTTTGTTGGCGAAAACTCTACGATTTCGTATTCAGCAATGTTTTTACAATAAAACGGGTCTTCATTTATTATTTCTCTTACTTCTTTCTCGTTTTCTGACTTGCAAAAAATAACTCCACCTATTCTTGGATTTCTTCGTCCAGAACAAATAAATCTCCCCAAAGAATAATACTTGTCCAAATATTTAATATGATTATCTAATTCTTTATCTACTTCCTCCAATGGTTTTATATATTTTAATAATAAAACATACATATTTTCTTTTCCTCCAAAAATATTTAAATGTGTACCAAATAATAATTCTTAATTTTCATGAAAATTGCTCAATTAATACTATATCTGGATTTATATTTAATTTCAACCATTTAACGAAATTCCAATTTCGATTCTCGCCAGCGCCTGTAGAGTATAAATATGCCCACAGTTCCCAGTGTTAAATGACCTATAAGAACCGAATATACAGAAGGAATAATATAGTTAATGACCAAGGGTAATCCATCCCATAAACCATGCAAAACGACTACAGTAATATACGATTTAATAACCTTGTTGTTAATGAAAAACCTACCCTGTACACTTTCTCTTAATAATATACTAGAGAGTATGGCCGTCCAGGTTCCATGACCTACAGGGGATGTTATACCACGTAGCAAAGTGATAAATACTGTTTGAGATAGGCTGCCGCCGCTTTGTAGAAAAGCAGTAAATGCATATCCAGTACTTTCAAAGGCTGCAAAGCCCATTCCTGCTGCAGAACCAAGAATAATACCGTCTAGCATGGAGTTATACCTTCTATGCCTTGCAATTAGAAAAACACCAATAAGTTTTGTAAATTCCTCAATAATACCCACCGTAAATGCTGATATAAATGTCAACTCACGAATAAAAACCGGTTCCAGTAGAGATGCAGCAATGGTTCCAAGCGCTCCACCGTAGAAAAAACACATAGCTGTAGCTGACATGTTAACGCTGAACCATTCTCTCCTTTCATAGAAAAAAGAAACAAAGGCAACAGGAACTAAAAAGTTTCCAATAAGCACAATGCTAGGAAACAAATTTATGTTTCTAGTCAACAGCAGTGTAAAAATTGTAGCTACATAAATCGTAAAACCAATCAGCAGAACGCGAAGCCAGTATTTCCGTTTTATTATATTATCCATTTCATCACCTATAAATTTTATTTATACTAGTTTGCATAAAACGTTATTAACCGAATTATTATTATGATTACCCTTTATTAGGAATAAATCCTTGGTAATAACTTCAGTGAAAAATGAGTAATAAATTGTTAATTAAAAAATTCTAATAGATACTTGGACAGATAAATGAAATCTATGTTTACATTCTATTTGAATTACGACTGAATTGGGGACATAAAAAGGAGCCACTAAAAACTAATTAGTTTTGCAACGGCCCCTGATTATAATTAATGTGAACTACAAATACTATGTTTGTAGCTGATTTGTTAATAAATACCGTATTTAGTCTGCTCTTACACTTAATCGTCCAACATTCTCATACGTCTATTTAATCTGAACATGCAACATCCTATAAAACCTATGAATCCAATACATACATATAGCAGAGCAATCCCACTGCCATTGCCATTACCATTACCAACTATTTTTTTCAAAAATGATTGGACAATGGTTGATTTTTTCATATATGGCTCAAATACTTTGTCAGCTAAAAAACCGCCTGACAAGTTACCAATTGGAATTGACATGTACTGTAAAGTATTCCTTGCTGAAAATACTCGTCCTTGCAGTTCAAATGGTATTTTGGTCCTCATTATCTACATTAGCTGTTAATATAGGTATTAGAAAGTTTGTTATACACTGTAATAAACTTAAATCTTATTCCATTATCCAATAATCAAAAGTATAATCAGGTATCACGTAATTAAATGGCATATAAAAATATCCTTTATCACCCCATTTATCACCCCATGAATTTCTCACAATAAGATAACCTTGTTGAAGTTTGTGTCTACCAGACATACCATGATGCTTCACTAGGTCTTTATATCCAACTACTAAAACTGCATGAGCTCCTAGTTTCTTTTCGCTATTGCGTGGCATTGGCATAATTCCAGTTTTAGATACTGCATCTGATTCAAAACTTTCAAATACACTCATTCCTAATAATACTGGTTGTTGTCTAAAAGCAATGTTTTGCTTGATTTCATCTAAGGAACTTAATGATTTATATGCAATAATCTTGTATTTTTGTGCATTTATTCTTGCAAGTTTTGATGGCGGTAACATATAATTTTCCGGATTATATGGCATATATGTTTCTTCACAAATACCTTTCTTATAGATTGATTTGCACGTATCCCTAAGACTTGCCCCATAATCCTCGTTGCTTTTTCCTTCTAATTTTCTTTCTTCATAATATAAAAACATCCTTGATAACTGAATTTGTTTATCTTGCAATAACATAGCTCTGCAAGTGCAACCAGCATTAGCAGTACACGAACCTAATTTCCCTTGGTTATAAACAGGTGGACATGTCGCTCTTAAGTCTATCAATTTGGGTAGTATTATTTCAGGATGTGGGGATACTGAACTAGAAAAACGTAAATCCCTATTATCAATCTTATCTCTCTTATAAGAATATTTGTAATCCATATATAATGCCTCCATAAAACTTGTATTAATTTATATTATATGAATTTACATAACACAATGTTATTAATACCTACCGAATTTTCTTGACCTTTCTACACCATCCCGATATATTG
>JAEWAX010000114.1 GCA_023391425.1 Bacillota bacterium
TTCTCCAAATTATACTATCCATTGGAGTATCCTAATTATCTATTTTGTACTATTGTTATCTATTAGTTATATCGTTAGTTCTAATGCAAGAAGGATAAATGAGAATTATTAACACAAGTCAAATACACCTGGGTCTAAATATTTAAAGGTTATGTTGCAAAACTAAATACAATATATGAGAAAAACTTATTGTTTAAATTGTACGTGAGTACAACTTATACCAATGGGAAGCTCAGTTAAAAGTAATTGCTGAAATTGTAGGTGAAGCACAAGTGTTTTCGCCGTCAAAGCGATAGGACGTCGCTTTGAGCAGCAACCCGAGACACGATGTCGAGTGTTCTGCGACGGGGAAAACGCTTGTGATGAACCAAGACTATTTCAGCAATTACTTTGCACTTTTCAAGTATAAGTGCAACTAGGCTTCTGCCTGCGCCTATAGGCTTGGCACAAGCTAAGTTTTCTTTAGGAGCAATCCATTGATATAAGTTAGTACGGAAGTACTATTTAAACACAATCTTTGAACTATATTGTATTAGATTTTTGTGTTACTAATTTCACTATGAAATTATATTAACTCATTCTAATCACACTATTTCTAATTTTAATCCAACTTCAATACACTCATAAATGCCTCTTGTGGTACTTCTACTGAACCAACTTGACGCATTCTCTTCTTTCCTTCCTTCTGCTTCTCAAGTAGCTTTCTCTTTCTGGTAATATCTCCACCGTAGCATTTAGCCAAAACGTCTTTTCTAAATGCCTTAACAGTTTCGCGGGCTATTATTTTGCCTCCTATACATGCCTGAATAGGTATTTCAAACATCTGTCTTGGAATTGATTCCTTTAGCTTTTCGGTCATTCTTCTTCCACGAGGAACAGACTTTTCTCTATGAACAATGAAAGACAATGCATCTACTACCTCACCATTTAGCATTATATCAAGCTTTACAAGGTCTGATTCTCTGTAGCCTATAACCTCATAATCAAAGGAAGCATATCCCTTTGTTCTTGACTTAAGTGCATCAAAGAAGTCATATATAATCTCATTCAAAGGCATCTCATAAGTCAGCATAGTTCTTGTTGCATCAAGATATGACATATCCTTAAATACGCCTCTTCTATCTTGAGAGAGTTCCATAATATTACCAACAAACTCAGTCGGAACCATAATAGTAGCCTTAACAATTGGCTCTTCCATCATATCTATCTCTGTTAATGGAGGAAGATTTGTAGGATTATCTATCATTAATACTTCACCATTTGTAGTAGTAACCTTGTAAATAACACTAGGTGCAGTTGTTACCAAGTCAAAATTATATTCTCTTTCTAATCTCTCTTGAATAATCTCCATATGCAAAAGTCCAAGAAAGCCACATCTGAAACCGAAACCTAGTGCAACTGAAGATTCAGGTTCAAAGGTTAATGAAGCATCATTTAATTGTAGCTTTTCAAGAGCATCTCTGAGGTCTCCATATTTTGAGCCATCTGCCGGATAGATTCCGCAAAAAACCATGGAATTTACCTTTTTGTAGCCTGGCAATGGTTCTTTCGCAGGATTATCAACTAATGTTATAGTATCACCAACACGAGTGTCTCTTACATTTTTAATACTAGCTGCTATATACCCAACATCACCTGCTCTGAGTTCATTGGCAGGTGTAAGTCCACCTGGTTTCATGTAACCAATTTCATTTATCAGAAATTCTTTTTTGGTATACATCATTCGTATAGTATCTCCTGCTTTCACAGTACCTTCCTTAACTTGAATGTATACAATAACCCCCTTATAGCTATCATAAAAGGAATCAAAAATCAATGCTCTTAGTGGTGCGTTTTCATCTCCATTAGGGCAAGGAATCATATCGACAATTTTTTCTAATACTTCGTCAATATTTATACCATTCTTAGCCGATATCATCGGTGCTTGAGATGCATCTAGACCGATAACATCTTCAATCTCCTGCTTCACTACTTCAGGCTGAGCACTTGGTAAGTCAATTTTATTTATTACGGGCATTACTTCAAGATTGTGATCTAGAGCCAAATAAACATTTGCTAAAGTCTGTGCCTCTATGCCTTGAGCCGCATCAACTACAAGTATTGCTCCTTCGCAAGCAGCCAAACTTCTTGAAACCTCATAATTAAAGTCTACATGACCTGGCGTATCTATCAAATTATAAATATATTCATTACCATCAGAAGCTTTGTATACCATTCTTACTGCTTGTGCCTTAATGGTTATACCTCTTTCTCTTTCAATATCCATGTTATCTAAAACCTGCTCTTGCATTTCTCTAGAAGTGAGAACACCTGTCTTTTCTATTAATCTATCAGCGAGAGTAGATTTTCCATGGTCGATATGAGCAATTATGCAAAAATTTCTTATATATTTTTGTCTTTCACTTGGCATCCGTATCCTCCACAAGCTTTGTTAAGTAATCAATTAAATAGGATTGTCGACATTACATTATTATTTTGTCATTCTTGATTATACCATATCATTGTAAAGGTGCAAGATGGTTATTTAAACATATATATGTTAATTTACTATATTAAAATGAGACTTTAAATTGTTTATATCCCTCATAATATATTTCAAATTTAAAGTAAACCTACTATTTAATACCTTAACCTGATATATATCTGTATCAGAACTTTCAATTTGGAAAAGTTCAATACGAGGCTCACCATACATTATATAGCTTTTATTTAAATCTACTATAATTAAACCCGAACAAAGTACTATTACAAATAACATTAAAACTATTAATATCTTTAATTTATATATTCTCTGCTGTCTAAATCTGGTTTTTCTAGTCAAAATAACCTCCATAAGCACATTAGCCTCATTGTTTATGCATATATCCTATGCATATATCCTTTGATAAATATTTTTGACATAGCAGAATCTTTTTAGTCAACAAATAAATCTATTGCATCTATGAACATTATGGGGCTGCTGAAAAAACTAACGCCAAATACAAATGTGTTTAAAAATATTGTATTTGGTTATTTTTCAACAACCCCTTTGTTGATTATCTTGACCTGATTATCAAGCAAAGCTACTTTACTTGTTTTTATAAATAACATCATTAATTGCTTGTGCTAAGTAGTTTGTACTTCTGACACATTCATCAATAACGTTGCCATCTCCACCAATTTCTATAATTACTGAACCATTTGTCAGATGCTGATTATACCTTTTCTGACTTAAGTATATAGGTTTAGCAACACCTGGACAAATTTCATTTAACCGGGCTTGAATCTTGACAGCCAGCTTTAGATTATCTCTCCATTTTGGATTGCTAAGCTTTGAATCAGTTCCAATTACAAACATTATCTGTGCAACATTTTTACCATTTATATTTTTAACAACTCTTAGCTTATCATCACCTGCTGCATCTCTATGTAAATCTATTGTCATCTTTAACGATGAATATTTATCTACATAGTTTGTTAATGTTTTAAGTGAGCTAACATATGAACTGTTATAGTCTTTATCGTGTATAGTTGTATCGTGAAGTACATTTATATTATATTTTTTGAGATTACTTATAAGTGCATCCCCTACTCTAACTACGTTATATCTATTATCTGAGGTCCTTGATAAAACACTCCTCATTGTCAGTTCGTTAATATTTTTTAAATAGCTTTCTGTAGTATGAGTATGGTATACAAGTATTTGAGGACCTTTTTTAATCGATGTAAGTTTTAGAGGTTCATTTAGTAGCTTATTAATATCTATACTGTATTTTGTTTGATTTATAACGTTAATTTTTCCATTGGAAACAACAGGATTGTTCTTTATTTCTGAATCCTCTACATCACCCTCAAAGGTTATACTGCTAGAAACCTCTTTTAGGGTGCTACTCTTTGTATTTGAATTTATTTTATTATTGATCTGTATCATGGATTTTTGTAATTTGTCTTCAACCTCTTGAAGTTTTTGATCTGCAATTGCCTTTTGTGATAGCTCCTGTTGCTTTTTTTGCGCGACATATTCTGGATACTGTTTATCATAAAATGTTTCAAAATATGGGTGGTTTGCATTAACTATGGTTATCGGATTATATCTATCCATACCAAATATCTTGAATAGTAAATCATTTAAGGAATCTAACACCTCATAATTATCTGACAGCTTAGAATCTATAGCCTTAACTACTGTGTTTGACTGGGCAGTATCGTAATTATGGGATTGCACTTTAGTACTAACTTCATTTGATATTTTAAATGCTAAGCCACCCAATAGAATTCCTGCAAACGCACATAAAATTATAGGTAGCTTTGTCAGATTGCTCTTGGCGCTACCAATATTTGAAGTGTTATATATGGTACTCCTCTGAATTCTTGCAATTTCTCTCATAGTAACCTCCATTTTGTCTTGCTTTAATATCCTGTATTAGAACAAAACTGATATAAAAACTATATTCAGATTTATAAAAAAATATAACTAGCTTGTACAAAACATAAGTATTGTAAAAATATTAAATCGCTTTTTTGGGAAATATTGTAATATTATTTAGTAACTAATTTTTTTGAACTTTTTGTTCTCAAAACAGGTACAAATTTCATATATCTAAGAATATACTTATTCTAGAAATGGGGGAAAGAACATTGAATTTTCACACAATTAAGTGCTGTATGTGTAATAGTGTACTACTAAATCTTCCTAAAGAGGAACTTGATCGTTTGAATAGTCTTACATTTAGATGTGAAAGCTGTGGACATAAACTAATTTTAAACGGGACAACAGTTACAAGCGTAATAAGTCCAGACCCTATACATAATTTCTTTAAATATGATTTTAACGTATAATGGAATCAAGTAATTATTATTTTCAGTAATATAACTGATACAAAAAATTTAAGATTGTTATAGAAATATATTTAATTTAAGAAGAGGATTCTCAAGCTAAGTTGAGAGTCCTCTTCTTTATTCATCAGATTCTTATCTCCAATATTACTCTATCTTCTTAAGTAGAAGATAAACTCCTGGATTGCTATATCTAATACTCGCTGGGAGCATAACCACATCCCTCTGGATCTTTGATATATCTTTATCACATGTCTTGGTTTTCCTGAAAGTCATCGCCAATATCATCTACTTGTACTCTTTATATAGTGTAAATTTAGGATTGAACCATATAAATTGACCTTTTAGGTAAATAGCAGTATAATGATGTTGACCTATTAGGTAAATATAAAACATATATATAAGGAGGTATCACACATGTCTACTAAATTGCTGGATTTAGAGCCGCAAAGACGTGATGCTATTTTGAATGCAGCTTTGAAAGAGTTTGCATTAAGAGGATTTGATAATGCTTCTACAAATGTAATTGCAAAAGAAGCTGGAATTTCCAAAGCTCTGATGTTTCATTATATAAATAACAAGCAAGAACTTTTTCTATTTGTATACGACTACTTCACCGACCTTCTAGATAAAGAATACTTTAAGTTAATGGATTTTAGCGTGAAAGATATTTTTGATAGGTTGCGTCAATCATATCTTCTCCAAATTGAATTGTTAAAAAGGTATCCTTGGATTTTTGAGTTTAACAAACTCTCTATAGTGACCAATTCTAATGAGGTAAATAAAGAACTCAAAGAAAGAGCTGGCAAAAATCAATCGTCATGTTACCATCAAATATTTGATATGATAGATGAATCTAAATTTAGAGTCAGTCTGGATATTGAAAAGTGCAAACAGTTTATTTTTTGGTCTAATATTGGTTTTACTAATCAAATATTAGATGATATCCGAAATTCAGAAGCTCCCCGATTAGACTATAGTCTTATTATTACAAGACTTGATGAATATTTTGAGGAACTTAAAAAAATTTTCTATAAGTCAAGCGAGGAGTAGATTCATATGGGAACTAATATATTTTATTTTTCTTCAACCGGGAATTCTTTGCAAATCACTCGTAATATAGCAGAAGAATTAGATAACTGTGTTATTCAGTCAATGGCTACATATATTCCGAGCAAACCTGTTGGTGGGTTAGGTGAATCTGTAGGTTTTGTATATCCTGTTTACTTTAATGGTCTGCCAAGATTAGTTAAACGCTTTATTGAAAAACTTGATATATCCCCTAATACCTATTGCTTCGCGATTGCTAATTCTGGGGGGACACGCTCAAATTCGTTAGGAATGATTGATGATATTCTTATTAGCAAAGGTATCCGCTTATCTTTTACAGACGAGATTAAAATGCCAGGGAATTATATTATTTCTCATAATTCTCAAAATCCAGCCAGAGTGGAAAAACTAATTACAGATGCTTCTATTAGAGCAAAAAAAATTGCTAAAGCCATTGCTAATTGTGAGTTACAACCTGCTAAACAAAAAGCAAAATTATGGAGTGAAATAATCAATAATCGTTATTTATATAAAAGTGTACATAAATTGGATGAAAAATTCACAGTTTCTGACAAGTGTGTAGGTTGTAGTTTGTGTGCCAAAGTATGCCCTGTCAATAATATTAAAATTGAAAATCATCGTCCATGTTGGCAGCATACATGTGAACAATGCCTTGCTTGCATTCAATGGTGTCCTTGCGAAGCTATTGAGTATGGCAGAAATACAATAGGACGTACAAGATATCGTAATCCTAATGTTAAAGTCGAGGATATCATTACAAGTTGCGAGGTATGGGATGGAAGAAATATATAAACCTATAATCGTTGAGTTTCGAATAAGATTTTATATTTAAATTGTACTATTTCGTCACACAATAAAAAGTAGCAGGTTATTTGTTATTCCTGCAACTTTATATTGTGTTCAAACATGCTAATCACAAGAGTTAATACCTTCATATTCAGATATCCCATGAGATATTACATTTGAGAAAGGAGAGAATACATCTCCTGTCTTACCCGCAGCGGGATAATACTTGTTATCAAAGTAATATCTAATTTTTGCCTTGTAAACAGCTCCTTCATAGTTATCAATATTCTCCAAATAATTTTTAGCATCAATAGTAAACTCTTCTTTTAGAAATAGATATGTACCTGCATCCCCCCACTCACCATCATCAACCTTTAGCCAAACATCGGTAAAGACCCTCTGCTCAGATATGTTGTTGAGTAACTGTATATCTTCATGTGCTTTGTCCACTGTGAAATCCAAATATGGTTTGCCAGCACAGTCTTTCTTTAATTCAACGGCTACAAGCTTTGCTGCATGGTTTAAAAGCTTTTCAGCACTATATTCCGTTTTATTAGATAAATTAGAGCTAGTTGCGAAGGCAATTGGTTTTAACATGCTTAATATAAATATTGATACAAGTAAAAACAGTAGATGTCTTTTTTTCATTACTTACCCCCTAAATGATTTTTCATAAGTTCTTCTAGTAAATCATTTTAATATCCTGTATTTCCCAATTACTGGCAGTTGTTGAGCTTTCCCATTAATAGCACTAACCAGCCCGATTATGACAAATACAAATATTGCAAGTGAAAATAGCGGTAAAAGTATCCATCCTATAAATGGTATAATGCTAAGTATTATACTTCCTAAAACAGATGTAATTAATAGCAATAGTCCTTGATTGGCATGAAATTTACCAAATGGCGAACTAGGACAAACTATTAGCGGCAAAAAGAAAATAATATAGGCAAGTCCAGAAATCACCTTGTTTTTTTCAATATCCTCAGCAGTATAAATGTTTTCGTTTTCTTGTTGTTCAACCATAAAAAATCTCCTCTCAGTTTGTTATGCTCTATTTCCTATTACATACATATGCATTTAACCTTTGAACTAGTAACTAATAATCTTGCTAAGTTAAGAAAACCTTAAGAATTTTATTCACTGTTTTGTAAGAACCAATTGGTATTATTTAGCCATAAGCACTACTATTAAGACTAAAGCATAGGCTCAATTACTGTGATAATTTTTGTACTCATAATCTTCGTATAAAGGGTGTGGTATAATGTTTAAGGTTAAATTAAACTGTTATGGATAAATTATTTTCTCATGTGAATAATATTATAAATTGTTTTGGGGGTTATATTTTGAATATTCTTGTTTGTGATGATGAAAAAGAGATTGTGGATGCTATAGAGATTTATCTCAGAAATGAAGGTTATACAGTATTTAAAGCTTATAACGGTGCAGAGGCATTATCAGTATTTGATAAGGCTGATATCCAGCTAGTTATAATAGATATAATGATGCCTGTAATGGATGGTATTAGAGCAACTATGAAAATTCGTGAAAAGTATAACCTTCCTGTTTTGATGCTTAGCGCAAAATCAGAAGATACTGACAAAATCATTGGTCTTAACCTAGGTGCTGATGATTACGTTACGAAACCCTTTAATCCATTAGAGTTAATTGCGAGAGTAAAGTCCTTGCTTAGAAGGTACGTTTCATTAGGCAGCTTTGTTGCCAGAACAGGGGTATTCAAAACAGGTGGACTCATTATTGACGATGATTCCAAAGAAGTCAAAGTGGATGATGAATTAGTAAAACTTACACCTGTTGAGTACAAAATATTGAGACTACTATGTGAAAACGCCGGCAAAGTATTCTCAATAGACCAGATTTATGAACAGGTCTGGAATGAACCGTCCTTCAGTCCTGAGAATACCGTTTCAGTACATATAAGAAGAATACGGGAAAAAATAGAAATCAATCCGAAAGAACCAAAATATTTAAAGGTGGTGTGGGGTATTGGATACAAAATTGAAAAATTATAGATATTCATCTTGGTTTAAATTACTTGCTATAGTGTTATGTGTAGCAGGAATGTTAACCTTTGCATATGGACTTTTGAAGGCTCCATATTTTGAAGATGCAATTCAGAATAAAGACTT
>JAEWAX010000123.1 GCA_023391425.1 Bacillota bacterium
AGAATTCTTCCTGTTGGGGTACCGGGAGAGTTATGTGTAGGAGGAGAGGGAGTAGCAAGAGGATATCTTAACAGACCTGAATTGACATTAGAGAAATTCATAGATAACCCATATAAGCCAGGTGAGAGAATTTATAGGTCAGGAGACTTAGCAAAGTTTCTAGCTGACGGTAATATGGAATATTTAGGAAGAATAGATCATCAGGTAAAAATAAGGGGCTTCAGAATAGAAACAGACGAGATAGAGGCACAGCTCCTAAAGCATGGTTATATAAAGGAAGCAGTAGTAATAGCAAGGGAAGATGAGAGTGGAGAAAAATATCTGTGTGCATACATAGTGGCAGACAGAGAAATAACGGTAGCAGAACTAAGGGAATACCTTTCAAAGGAATTACCTGATTATATGATTCCCTCATTCTTTGTGAGGCTTGACAAGCTGCCGATGACACCAAACGGTAAGGTAGACAGAAAAGTGCTTCCTGAACCCGATGGAAGTATAAACACAGGGGTAGAGTATGAAGCACCCTCAAATATGATAGAGGAAAGGCTAGTAAAGCTTTGGCAGGAAGTATTAAAAATAGATTTGGTAGGAGTAAACCATAATTTCTTTGAATTAGGAGGACATTCCTTGAAGGCAACAGTCCTTATATCAAGGGTGCACAAGGAATTTAATGTTGAAATGCCTTTAAAGGAGGTATTCAACAGGCAGACTGTAAAAGAACAGGCAAAATACATAAAGGAAACAGAGGAGAGCATATATAAATCAATACAGCCTATAGAGGAGAGGGAGTACTATCCTGCTTCATCGGCCCAGAAGAGGTTGTACGTGTTAAGTGGGATGGAAGCTGGTGATACAGCCTACAACATGCCTGGAGTGATAATCATGAAAGGAAACCTCGACAGGGAAAAATTAGCTGAAGTATTCAGACAAATTGTAGAAAAGCATGAAAGTTTGAGAACATCTTTTGACATGCTTGAAGGCAAAGTAATACAGCGAGTTCACAAGGATGCAGTTCTTGAACTGGGATATATGGAAGTGGAAAATGGCGAAGAGAATGAAGACATCCGGATACAGGAATATATGAAGGATTTCGTCAGCCCGTTCGATTTGGGAAAGGCTCCATTAGTAAGGACGCGACTGGTAAAACTAGAAGAGGGAAGACATCTGCTGATGTTTGACATGCACCACATAATTTCAGACGGAGTATCAATAGGAATACTCCTGAAGGAAATAGCGAGCCTATACGGAGGCAGAAACCTGCCCAAACTTAAGGTACAGTATAGGGACTTCTCGGTATGGCAGGAAGAAAAGCTGAAGACAGAAGTTATAAAAAAACAGGAGGAATACTGGCTAAATGTCTTTTCAGAAGAGATACCGGTTTTAAATATGCCCACTGATTACCAGAGACCTGCGGTGCAAAGCTTTGAGGGTAATACTATAAGCTTTGAGGCTAAAGGCGAATTGGTTAAAGGTTTGAAAAAGACTGCAACTGATATGGGAGCAACCATGTATATGGTATTGCTTGGGGCATACAATGTGCTGTTAAGTAAATATGCCGATCAGGAGGATGTAGTGGTAGGAACACCTATTGCCGGAAGGCCGCATGCTGATCTGCAGGGAATCATAGGTATGTTTGTAAACACCCTTGCAATGAGGAACTATCCTGAAGGAAACAAAACAGTAAAAGAGTTTCTACAGGAGGTAAAAGAGAACTCACTCAGAGCGTATGAGAACCAGGACTACCAGTTTGAAGATCTGGTGGAGAAAATTCAAATAAAGAGAGATATACGCAGAAATCCCCTGTTTGATGTCATGTTTGTACTGCAGAATGAAGATTCAGGAGAAATGAATGTGCCTGGATTAAGCCTCAAGCCCTATGAATTTGAAAATAAGATATCAAAATTTGACATGACACTAAATGCAGTAGAAGAAGGGGACAGGATAGCATTCAACCTTGAATACTGTACGAAACTATTTAAGAAGGAGACAATAGAGAGATTTGTAAAACATTATATAAATATATTAAGAGAAATATCAGAGAAGCCTTATCAGAAGATATCCGAAATAGAAATGCTGACAGCGGAAGAAAAGGAGAAGATACTATATAAATTTAATGACACTAAAGTAAAGTATCCGAAAGATAAGACAATATATGAACTATTCGAAGAACAGGTAGAAAAGACACCAGACAACGTAGCAGTGGTATATGAAGAAAAACAGCTTACATACAGGGAACTGAACGAAAGAGCCTACCAGCTTGCAAGGGTGCTGAGAGACAGGGGAGTACGACCTGACAGCATAGCAGGCATTATGGTCGAACGATCTATAGAAATGATAGTAGGAATACTAGGAATACTAAAGTCAGGGGGTGCATATTTGCCTATTGATCCGTTATACCCTAAGGAAAGAATAGAATATATGCTTAGTGATAGCGGAACGGGTATCCTCCTGACAAACAAAAGGCTATTTGATGGCAGTAAAGCTGAATTTAATGGCCTGATTATGGATTTATATGATAGGAATTTATATGCAGGTGAGGAAACAAACCTTGAAAATATAAATAGTTCAAATGATTTAGCCTATGTGATATATACCTCGGGTACAACCGGTAAACCGAAAGGAGTAATGATAGAGCACCAAAGCATAGCAAATACCATTCAATGGAGAAGGGAGGAGTATAAACTTGACTCTACCGATAATGTATTGCAGCTCTTCTCATATTCTTTCGATGGATTCCTGACAAGCTTTTTTACACCTATTATTTCTGGAAGCAGGACTATATTATTAAGTGACCTCGATGCTAAGGATCCCGTGAGAATAAAGAATTGCATAGAATTTAAAAGAATAACTCATTTCATTTGTGTACCAGCTTTATATTCTCCAATAATGGAAGTGATAACTGATAAAGAAGCCAGTTCTTTAAGAATAGTAACACTGGCAGGAGATAAATTAACGAGTAACCTAATAGCGAAAACCAAGCAGATAAGTACAAAACTGGAGTTAGTAAACGAATACGGTCCCACTGAAAGCAGTGTAGCATCAACAATATTTAGAAATATACAGCCGGATAAAGAAGTTACAATAGGAAACCCGATTGCTAACACAAAAATTTATATTGTAAATAAAAATAATAGAATACAGCCGATAGGATTAGCGGGTGAGCTGTGTATAGCGGGAGAAGGACTTGCCAGGGGGTATTTGAACCGGCCCGAATTAACTTTGGAAAAATTCACACCAAATCCTTTTGTTCCGGGAACTAAAATGTACAGAACAGGAGATCTTGCAAGGTGGCTGCCTGACGGTAACATTGAATTCTTGGGAAGGATAGACCATCAGGTAAAAATACGTGGCTTTAGGATAGAGCTTGGAGAAATAGAAACGCAGCTATTAAAGCATGAAAATATAAAGGAAGCAGTAGTAGTAGCAAGGGAACGTGGGAACAGAGAAAAATACCTGTGTGCATATATAGTAGCAGACAGAGAAATAACGGTAATGGAACTAAAGGAGTATCTTTCAAAAGGATTACCTGATTACATGCTCCCCTCGTTCTTTGTGCAACTCGACAAGTTGCCTCTGACACCAAACGGTAAGGTAGACAGAAAAGTGCTTCCTGAACCAGATGGAAGTATAAACACAGGGGTAGAGTATGAAGCACCCTCAAATGAAATAGAAGAAAAACTCGCAGTAGTATGGCAGAGTATATTAGGTGTTAGTCCAGTAGGTGTAAATAACAATTTTTTTGACCTTGGTGGGGATTCAATAAAGGCAATTCAAGTAAGGTCAGCTCTGAAGGATAAATTCGGGCTTGAGATGGAAGTTAAGGACTTGTTTGTTAATAATACAATCCGTAAGCTCAGTGCCAATGTTAAAGCAAAAAGTACGGTAATCAATCAGGAGGCTGTTCTAGGAAAAGTGGATATGACACCTATACAGCGTTGGTTTTTTGGACAAGCACGTAAAGATATGCATCACTTTAACCAAGCAGTAATGTTATACAACAGGAATGGCTTTGAAGAAGACATTATTACAAAGGTATTTGGCAAATTAACAGAACATCATGATGCATTAAGAATGGTTTATAAAGCATTTGACGGTGATGTGGAACAAATCAATATGGGGGTGGAAGTAAGGGCATTTGACCTAAGAATAATAAATCTGCTCGGCGATGACGGATATGAGGAACGGATGCAGGAAGAGGCCAATAAGCTTCAGGTAAGTATAGACTTAAATAATGGCCCGCTTATAAAATTAGGTCTCTTTAAAACCGGAGAAGGTGACCATTTATTAATAATAGTACATCACCTTGTTATTGATGGGGTGTCCTGGAGGATACTTCTTGAAGATTTTGCGGAGGGCTACATGCAGGCACTTAGTGGTAAGGATATAAGATTTAAGCTAAAGACCAATTCTTATAAGGAGTGGGCAGATAAACTTATATATTACTCCAATAGTACGAAGCTTCTGCAAGAGATACATTACTGGAGTGAAATAGAAAACAGCAGAATAGCCTTATTACCTAAGGATAATGACGTAGAGAAAAATAAATATAGCGATAGCCGTTATGTTTCAATACAATTATCAAATGTAGAAACGGATAAACTTCTAAAGAATATACACTGGGCTTATAAAACTCAAATAAATGATATACTCCTCACCGCATTAGGGTTGGCGTTCAAAGAATGGACCGGTCAAAATAAGGTTTTGATAAGCATGGAAGGTCATGGGAGAGAGGAGATAATTAAGGATATTGATTTAACAAGGACGGTTGGGTGGTTTACATCTATATTTCCTATAATTATTAATGTAGCAGACACTAAAGAAATTTCAGAAAATATTATAGGCATAAAAGAAGGACTAAGAAATATACCAAATAACGGAATCGGGTATGGAATATTAAAATACCTCACGGATAAGAAAAATATTGGATTGATGGAGTTCAAGATTAAACCCGAGATCAGTTTTAATTACCTTGGACAGTTTGATAGTGAAGTTAAGACCGAACACTTTGAAATATCTAGGTTCTCGGCAGGATCATCTTGGAGTCCAGAGTCAGAGCGAATATCAAACCTTGATATTAATGCAGTCATTACAAAGGGGAAATTTACATTAACAATTAGTTATAGTATGCATCAATATAAAGGGGATACAATTCTCAAGCTTGCTGAGAGCTATAAAAAGCACTTGTTGAATATAATTGACTACTGCTTGAAAAGAGAGAATAGTGAAATAACCCCAAGTGATTTGACATACGACAAACTCTCCATTCAGGAACTTAATGATATACAGGATGAGATATCTGATTTGATTGATGATTGGGATTAACTGTATTGAAAACTACTATACAATAATAGGGGGATTTTAAAATGAATAAGAGACCGGAAATTCAGGATATGTATCCTTTATCACCCTTACAGGAAGGGATATTATTTCATTCAATAGAGGATGAAGGTAATGGAACTTATATCGAGAAGTCATATTTTACTGTTAATGGTGATTTGGACGTGGATCTCTTGGAGCAAAGTTTCAATAAGGTTGTTGAAAGGTATGATGTTTTAAGAACTGTATTTAGTTACAGCAGTTCTAGGAAGCCGCTTCAGATTGTACTGAAAAGGCGGAATACCAGAGTGCATTATGAAGACATCTCAGCCCTTGAGAAGGTTGAAAAGGATAAGTTTATAGATAGCTTCAAGGAACAGGATAGTGTTAAAGGATTTAATCTTTTAAAGGATATACTGATGAGAATATCTGTATTTAAAACAGGTGATAAGGAGTATAAAGTTATCTGGAGTTTTCATCACATAATTATGGATGGATGGTGTCTTGGTATTATAATGCAGGAATTATTCCAGATTTACTATTCACTTAAGAACAATGAACCAATAATGTTAAACAGTGTTAAACCATATATGAGCTTTATAAAATGGTTGGGAGAGCAGGATGAGGAGGAAGCCCTCTCATATTGGACAAAATACCTTGAGGATTATGATGGACGGGTTACTATACCAAAGTATACGAAGATTGATGAAGTAGACGACTATATCCAAAAGGAGTTGGAGTTTAAAATAGATGAAGAACTTTCCGAAAAGCTTAAAAGTATTGCTGTAAGCAACGGAACTACAGTGAGTGTGATATTTCAAGCTATATGGGGAATTCTACTCCAAAAATACAACAGCATTGATGATGTGGTTTTTGGGTTGGTGGTATCAGGTAGACAGGCTGATATAACAGGAATTCAGGATATAGTAGGATTATTTATAAATACAATTCCGGTTAGGATAAAGTGTGAAAAAGGAACTACTTTTTCAGGACTTTTAAGACAAGTCCAAGAGTCTGCTTTAATATCCGGCAGGTATGGTTATGTACAGCTTGGAGAAATTCAGAAAAGAAGCAGAGTAGGGCAGGGGTTGGTTGAAAATTTATTTGTTTATGAGAATTATTCTGTAGATAAAATGAATACCGGTGCGGATATTATTAAAAAACTGCAATTGGATATAACGAATATGGAAGTGCTTGAGAAAACCAACTACGATTTTAATATACTGATTGGGCCTGGCAAAGAGTTGGGAATCAAGTTTAGATACAACTCTTTGGTACATAGCGACAATTTTGTAAGTAATATTGAGGGACATATAAAAAAGGTAATAAAACAGATAACCGATAATGCTGACATTCGGATTAATGAGATAGAAGTGCCGACTGACAAAGAGAAAAGTGAAATACTTTACAATTTTAATGATACAAAAGCCGAGTATGAAAAACATAAAATGTTGCATCAGGTATTTGAAGAACAGGTGGAAAAAGTACCAGATAGTATTGCAGTTGTATTTGAAAATGAACAATTAACTTATAGTGAGTTAAATAAAAAAGCGAATCAACTAGCAAGAGTTTTAAGAGCTAATGGAGTTAAGGGAGATAGTATTGTAGGCGTTATGATCCAACGATCTATAGAAATGATGGTAGGCATTATGGCGATTCTAAAAGCGGGGGGAGCATATTTGCCTATTGATCCGTTATATCCTAAGGAAAGAATAGAATATATGCTTAGTGATAGCGGAACTGGTATCCTCCTGACAAACAAAAGTCTATTTGATGAATGTAAAGCTGAATTTAATGGTCTGGTTATGGATTTATATGACGGAAGTTTATATACAGGCGAAGAAACAAACCTGATAAATATAAATAATTCAAGGAATTTAGCATATGTGATTTACACATCTGGCTCTACAGGAAAGCCAAAAGGTACCTTGATAGAACACTATTCTGTTATAAACAGGCTAAACTGGATGCAGAAAAAGTATCCATTAAAAGAGCAGGATATTATACTACAGAAAACTCCCTACACCTTTGACGTATCTGTTTGGGAATTGTTCTGGTGGTCTTTTGCTGGAGCAGATGTCTGCTTTCTACAGCCTCAGGGAGAAAAAGACCCTGAGATAATTGTAAACACTATACAACAAAATAAAATAACAGTAATGCATTTTGTACCTTCTATGTTGAATGCGTTTCTTGAATACATTGAGGAACAGGACGCTTCAAACAAGCTTAGCAGCCTCAAACAGGTATTTGCCAGCGGTGAAGCTCTTGGATTGCATCAGGCAAAAAAATTTAACAGACTATTAAATAAAAAGTTTGGAACAAATCTGGCCAATTTATATGGACCTACAGAGGCAACTGTAGATGTTTCCTATTTTGATTGTTCCACAGGAGAAGAACTTGAGAGCATACCTATTGGAAAGCCAATAGATAATATAAACCTCTATGTCGTGGGAAAAGATACGAAACTACAGCCGATTGGTGCATCTGGTGAACTGTGTATAGCGGGAGACGGGCTTGCTAGGGGGTATTTGAACCGACCTGAATTAACTTCGGAAAAATTCATACCAAATCCCTTTGTTCAGGGAACTAAAATGTACAGAACAGGAGATCTTGCAAGATGGCTGCCTGACGGTAACATTGAATTTTTGGGAAGGCTAGACCATCAAGTAAAGATTAGAGGTAACAGAATAGAGGTAGGTGAAATAGAGTCAGTAATATTAAACTACAAATCAGTAAGGGAAATAGCTGTACTTGCCAAAAAAGACGAAAACGGTAACAGCAGCTTATATGCTTTTATGGTAACAGGAGAAGAGTTTGACGTAAATGACCTGAAACACTTTTTGTCCACCAAGATACCTAAATACATGATACCTTCATTTTTTTATAAACTTGAGAAAATGCCCCTGTCCCCGAATGGTAAAGTGGATAGGAAAGCGCTGATGAGCCAAGCTGCTGCGGTTAAAGAGGAGACAATATATGTTGCTCCTCAAAGTGAGGAAGAAAAAAAGCTTATCGAAATATATTGCGAAGTATTAGATGTGAGCAATATTGGAATTAAAGATAATTTCATAAACCTCGGGGGGGATTCCATTAAAGCTATTAGGGTATTTAGTTCTATTAATAAAGCTTTTGGTACAGCTATAAAGATAAGAGATATTTATAAATACCCTGTTATTGAAGATCTGGCTTGGTATATCCGTTCAGGTAACAAGGAAGATGAAAGTAATAAAATTGTCGAAGCAGAAAATGTAATAAATAAATTTAAGGAAAGTATATTAGAGGATAAATCTAAATCAAAAATGCTCCCTGAGGGAATAGAGGATTTTTATCCCATGAGTGATATCCAGAAAGGAATGGTTTATCATTCATCATTAAACTCTGGAGAGGCAATTTATCATGATCAATTTATTTACCAGATAAAAGATTTAGAATTTAATATAGAACATTTAAGCACAGCGGCCTCACTATTGGTACATAAACACCCTATACTTAGAACGTCCTTTAACATTAGGGATTTTAGTGATGCTATACAGATAGTACACTCGAAAACCAAACTCGACATTCAAGAATATGATATTTCTTCTAAGGATAAATATAATCAGGAGAACTACATTAAACAATATCTTATTGAAGATAGAAATAATCCATTTAATATAGAAACATATCCTCTTTGGAGAATGAGGATTTTTAATCTTGGCAATGGAAATATATGCCTATGTTGGATTTTCCATCATGCTATTATTGATGGATGGAGTAATGCATCGTTTATGACTGAGTTGGTGAATACATACCAGATGTTAGGAAAGAACAAGGAGTTTATTCCAGATAAGCTATCCAATAGTTATAAGAGTTTTATAGTCGAGCAGTTGGCAATCAAGAGAGACAGTAAAGTAATCGAATATTGGAAACAGGAATTGGACGGATATAAACGCCTTGAGTTTCCTGCAAAATGGGAGGAAACTAGTAATTCAACAAATGAGATAAGGTATAACAGTCGCTCGTTTGCCAGTTCACTGCTAAATAAAGTACGAGAGACTGCGCAACAGTACAATACAGATGTAAGAACTATTTTATTCACTGCATATACATACATGCTAAATATGATTTCTTATGAAAATGATATCGTGGTTGGTTTGGTTGAAAACAGCAGACCTGACTGTGAAGACAGCGATAAGATTTTAGGATGCTTTTTGAATACAGTGCCTGTGAGAATTAAATTGGATAAAAACATGATGTGGGAAAATTTAATCATCATGATTAGAGAAAAGCTGATGAAATTAAAGGTAAATGGAAGGCTACCGCTAACAGAAATCGCTAAAGTTACCGGAGAGACCTTCTCATCTGATAACCCGATTTTTAATACGCTGTTTGTTTATATTGATTTCCACATAATAAATAAAGCACTTGTAGAGAACATGGCAAGTAAAAACAGTCTTGAAATCGGCAGTTACGAGAGGACAAATACCTGCTTCGATATAGTTGCTTCAGTCACGCATGGAGAACTTGTTATTAAGGCTACATATCTGGAAAGTATGTTTACTGAGGAACAAATAAACTGTTTCCTAGACTATTATATGAATACCTTGAATCTAATAGTTAATGAGCCAAAGGAATTAATCTGTAAAGAAAAAGTAATGTCTGAATATGAAAAAAATAGACTACTATTGGATTTTAACAATACAAGCGTGGAATTTTACACTAGAAATACAATAAATATTTTATTTGAGGAACAGGTCAAGAAGAATCCACACAACATAGCTATAATATTCGATGATAAGGAACTGACGTACGGAGAACTAAATAAGAGAGCTAATCAACTTGCACGTTATCTAAGGAATAAAGGAGTAACTAAGGACAGAATTGTAGGAATAATGCTTAAACGCTCCCTTGACATGGTAACAGCTATTATGGGTGTTCTTAAAGCAGGCGGTGCATACCTTCCTCTCGACCCAGATTATCCTGTTGATAGAATACAATATATGCTGGAAGACAGCGGAGCAGACATACTGCTTATGCAGACCGGTGTTGGAGAAATACTGGAGTTTAAGGGGGAAAAAATAAACGTAAGAAATGCAGAAATATATTCAGGAGACAGTTCTGACCTTGAGTACACTGTCAAACCCGATAGTCTGGCATATGTTATTTATACATCAGGTTCTACCGGAAAGCCAAAAGGGGTAATGATTGAGCACGCAAGTATAGCGTCAAGGCTGATGTGGAGGAGGGATGAATACGGGATTGACAGCAATGACGTAATGCTGCAGTTGTTCTCCTATTCCTTCGATGGCTTTGTAACAAGTTTCTTTACAGCGGTTATATCAGGGGCAAGGGTTATTATTCTAAACGATGAAGAAGAAAAAGACCCAGCTGCTATAAAGAGGCATATACTTGAACAGGGAGTCACAGGATTTATCAGTGTTCCACCCCTATACTCAGCTGTGTTGGAATGCATGAACAGCAGTGAAATGAAGACACTACGTGCAGTGACACTTGCGGGGGATAAAACACCTCGGGGAGTAATAAGGCAAAGCAAGGATAAGAATAATGCCCTTGAGCTTTTCAACGAGTACGGGCCTACAGAATGTTCTGTTGTATCAACCATTTTTAGAGATATGCAGGAGAGTACCAATACTGTAATAGGAAAGCCTGTAGCCAATACAAGAGTGTATATTATAGATGAACACAACAATCTGCAGCCGACAGGAACAACTGGAGAGATGTGCATAGGAGGAAATGGGCTTGCAAGAGGGTATTTAAACATGCCAGGTATGACGCGAGAAAAATTTATAGATAATCCTTTCGTAGCTGGAGAGAAAATTTACAGAACAGGAGATTTGGCCAGATGGCTTCCAGATGGGAATATAGAATTTCTTGGACGCATAGACCATCAGGTCAAAATAAGGGGTTTTAGGATAGAATGTGGTGAGATTGAGACCAGGCTTGCTAAGCATAAAAATGTCAAAGAGGCTGTGGTCATAGCAAAAGAGGATGCAGATAATAGTAAATACCTTTGTGCATATATAACAACAAAAAAGGACTTACTGATTACAGAGTTAAGAGAATACTTGTCAATGGAACTTCCTGAGTACATGATACCCTCATACTTTGTACAGCTTGAGAGAATACCTCTTACACCAAATGGTAAGATTGATAGAAAGTCACTTCCAGAGCCTGTGAGAAGTTCTCAATCTGGTGTCGAGTACGAAGCTCCGACAAATGAGATAGAAGAAAGGCTTGTCGAGGTATGGCGTGAAGTACTGGGAATAGAGAAGATAGGAATAAATGATAACTTTGTTGAGATTGGAGGAGATTCAATAAAGGCCATGCAGGTTTCCGCACGATTATTGGGATATGGGCTTAAAATTGGGGTAAAGGACTTGATTTTACATGGCAGAATAAAAGAACTTAGCAGCCTTATAAAAATATCCGGCTTGGAAATAAGTCAGGATACAGTTTATGGTAAGGTAGAATTGTTACCGATACAAAGATGGTTTTTTGAGAATGTATATGATGAAAGTAGTAAATTTAGCTATTTTAATCAAGCAGTAATGCTCTATAAAAAAGATGTATTTGATGAAGCTATACTTAGAAAAGTATTTACCCGAATAGTTGAGCATCATGATGCCTTGAGGATGGTATATAAAACAAGAAAAGAAATAGTGCAATACAACCGACCCCTGGATGGTGAACTTTTTACCTTAGATGTTTTTGATTTAAGAGGGATTAGTGAATACCGGACTATAATAGAAGAGAACGCAGATAAGCTCCAAAGAAGTATAGATATTGAAAATGGCCCGTTAGTTAAATTGGGTTTGTTTAAGACTGCTTATGGCGACCATCTGCTTATTATAGTGCACCACTTGGTAATAGACGGTATGTCATGGAGAGTAATTCTTGAGGATTTGGCTAGAGCATATATGCAGGCTGTTAATGGTATGGAAGTAATGTTTCCTTTAAAAACTAATTCTTATAAAGAATGGGCGGACAAGCTTCACTCATACGCAAACAGTAGAGAAATAATTAATGAGAGAGGATACTGGGAACAGCTTGAAAAATATAACATTGCTTCTTTGCCTAAAGACGGCATGACTAACAGAGACAAGTATAAGGATAGCAATACCTTGATTATCGATGTACCTTATGAATATACTAAAAAATTACTTAGTAGTGTCAACCATGCTTATAACACACAAATAAACGATATACTCCTAACTGCTCTGGGATTGGCAGTAAAGGATTGGAGTAAAAATGGAAAAGTATTGGTAAACCTTGAGAGTAACGGGAGAGAAGAGTTGTTTGAGACTATTAACATTACTAGGACGGTAGGTTGGTTTACATCAGTTTATCCCGTAGTACTCGATATGGAAGGAGATATCGATATAGGCCATTCCATAGAAAAAGTAAAAAGTCTAATGAGGGCAATTCCTAATAAGGGAATCGGGTTTGGAATACTGAAGTACCTGACAGCCCAAGAAAACAAGGGAGCACTAAAATTCAACCTAAAGCCGGAAATACTATTCAACTATCTTGGACAATTTGACAACGATATCAAATCTGAGATGTTTGAAGTATCTGACATATCAACTGGTATAAGCGTTAATCCAGAAACAAATAGATCATATGCCTTTGAGATAAACGGAATGGTAGCAGGTGGTAAGCTTACACTTCAATTTAATTATAATAGAAAAGAATATAGGGAAAACACTGTGCGAAACCTTGCCGGGATTTATAAAGAAAAGCTCTTACAGATAATAGATCACTGCTTAGCAATTAAACCAGGCGATATTACTGTCTTGAAACCTGGTGTTACAGGAGATTGGGAAGTGAACAAGGCAAATAATAAGGTCCAGCTGTTAGATACCACATACTCATCTATTCTGCCGGCTGAAGAGAAAGAGTACTATACAATGTCCTCTGCACAAAAGAAGTTTTATATACTAACCAACTTGGATGAAGCATCAACTGCTTATAATGCAACAAAAGTTATAATGATAGAAGGTATATTGGACAGAAATCGAATAGAAAATGCATTTTCTGAGCTTATTAAGAGGCATGAGATACTGAGGACATCGCTACATATAATTGATGGAGTGCCCGTACAGAAGGTGCATAAAAATATTGATTTTGAATTAGGTTATATAGAATGTAAAGAAAAGGATATAGATGATGTAATTAAAGGCTTTATAAAAGCATTTGACTTAAGTAAAGCACCACTTATTCGCGCTTCTCTTATGAAGGTTGATAAAAATAAACATATTCTGATGATAGACATGCATCATACTGTGATGGACAGAGTTTCTATGAGTATTTTAATGAAGGAATTCATGATCCTGTATGATGGAGGCGTTTTGCCTAAACTTAAAATTCAATATAAGGATTTTTCAGAATGGCAACATAGAATGTTGGAATCAGAATACATCAAAAGGCAGAAAGAGTACTGGAACAATATGTTTTCCGGAACAATACCGG
Organism: Bacillota bacterium; assembly: GCA_023391425.1. Lineage (GTDB taxonomy): Bacteria > Bacillota > Clostridia > Acetivibrionales > DSM-1351 > Ruminiclostridium. The sequence goes on from JAEWAX010000123.1 coordinate 13,786, forward strand.
TTCTTAATATGCCTTTGGATTTTAAACGCGGAAATATGCAAACCTTTAATGGAAATTCAATTAAGTTTGATATACCCCCAATTATAGTAGAGAAGTTGGAGCGAATGGCAAAAGAACAGAAGGTTACTTTAAATATACTTTTATTTTCAATATATTCATTGCTTTTAAACAAGTATAGTGGTCAGACTGACATTGTAGTTGGCTCCATTATGTCAGGAAGGAGCCGAGTAGAATTAGAAAACCTGATTGGTGCATTTATGAACTTTCTGCCCATAAAGCTTACGATTAACGAAGAATGGACATTCGAAGAATTCCTAATTAATACGGTCAGGTTGATGTTAGAGGTATACGATAATCAGGACTATCCTTTTGAGCAAATTATAGAAGATGTGTGCTATGAAGCCGATCCCTCTAGAAATCCTCTCTTTGATACAATGATGGTTTTTCATAATGAATTGGAACCTAATATTTCTACGAAAATAGATGGTTTGAAATTCAATGAATATGGATACGATTTGGATTCATCAGCACTTGATTTTAAACTGGATATATTTTTAAATTCAAATGAGGGTAGTTTGAACTGTAGGCTGGAATACAATACAGATTTGTTTAGAGCTGAAACAATTGAAAGCTTTGCCGTACACTTCAGCCACCTTATTGAAATATTGATGTCTAACAAACAGCAAAAGCTTTTGGATATTGATGTGTTTACGAAAGAGGAAAAGCTTAAGGTTGAAGAGAAGAGGAAACTTAATACTATACCAGAAAGTACTGGATTAAAGCTTGCCGTTAGTGCAACGTTTACTGCCGAACCCATTGAAAATCATATCAAGTGGTGGTGTGGTCAGTTCAAGGAAGATGTTATTCTGGAGTTTGCTCCCTACAATCAGGTATTTAGGCAGCTTCTGGATTCAGAAAGCCTTATTTCTAAAAATAATGGCATTAATCTTTTACTTGCCAGGTTTGAGGACTTTATAAAGGATGATAAATCACAGGATGAAGAAAAATGCATAAAACTTGAAAGAAATTTCACAGAACTGGTAGAAGCCATACGTGAAAATAAAAGTACTGTTCCAATATTTATAGGGGTATTTCCTATTTCAAAGAATAAGGGATTTAGCAGTATGTTAGTTGATAAACTTGTAGAATTAAACAAACGCTTTAAGGAAGCTGTAAAAGGATTGGGAAACACCTATATTATTGACTTTTCGGAATTGGATGAGCTTTATTCTATAGAAAATTCATTTGATGAAGTAAAAGACTTTATAGGTCATATACCTTTTAGCGATGAGTATATTGCTGCGATGGGAGCAACAATTGCCAGACATATATGTGCATGGAAAAGGCCACACTTTAAGGCAATTGTACTCGACTGTGATAATACATTATGGAATGGCGTCTGCGGTGAGGAAGGTGCCTTAGGGGTTACTGTAAGTGAGGCTTATTACAAACTTCAAGAATTCATTATTGAAAAACATAATGAAGGTATGCTTCTAGTTTTATGCAGTAAAAATAATGAGGATGATGTTTGGGAGGTGTTCGATAAAAACCCTGGAATGCTTCTTAAGAGGGAACATATTGCTGCATATAGAGTTAACTGGAGAAATAAATCCGAAAATGTTAAGGATTTGGCGGATGAATTGAATATTGGATTAGACAGCTTTATATTTATTGATGACAGCTATATAGAATGCTCCGAAATGATGGCAAACCTTCCTGAGGTACTTACAATTACATTACCTGAGGATGAGACTAATATTCCATGTTTTCTACGACATGTTTGGGCGTTTGATCGGTTAACGATAACCGATGAAGACAGAAGACGCACCCAAATGTATAAAGCTGAAAAAGAGCGCCAGAAAATGAAGAATAGCAATTCACTCAAGAAATACTTGGATAGTCTTCAATTAAAGGTTTCGATTTATCCAATGCATGAATCGCAGTTATCAAGAGTCGCTCAAATGACTCAAAGGACAAACCAGTTCAACCTAAATACAATAAGAAGAACCGAGGTAGATATAAAAGAACTTGTTTGCGAGGAAGGGACAATATGCTGGGTAATTGAAGCATCCGACAGGTTTGGAGAGTATGGTATTGTGGGAACGGTAATTACAATAGAAAAGGGCGATAGCTTATTTGTAGAAACCTTTCTATTAAGCTGTAGGATATTGGGTAGAGAAGTAGAAGATGCAGTACTAATCGGACTGAAAGAATATTGCAATGAGAAAGAAATCAATACCATAGAGGCAGAGTACCATGTAACACAAAAAAACCGCCCTGTTCTTGATTTTATACAGAAAGGTCTTTGGGAAAAGGTTGAAGCCATGAAAGATGGTATAAGGCTTACACTCAAGGTGAAAAAAATACCCGATAGTGTAAAGCATATAGAATTAGATTTTAGTACTACATATCGCAAGGAGTATGAAAAGGATAGGGTACCTCCAGAAACAGTAATTGAACATGAGAAAACATTATATACTAGTCCAGATAAAGTAAAGGAAACCCATTCTGTGTATTCTGAAAGAGTATGGCAGGTACATATGGTGAACGAAAAAAATATTTTGCATCGTAACTACTTATTGGCTTTACAAAACCATACTGGGAAAATGCTTCTAGAACTTCCTGTAAATAAGATCAGCCAAAGTAAAAAGTCTGAAGTTGAATATGAAGCGCCGAGAAATGAGGTAGAAGAGCGACTGGTAAAGGTTTGGAAGCAGATACTGGGGCTAGATAGGATAAGTATACATAATAATTTCCTGGATCTGGGTGGCGACTCTATAAAGGCTGTTTTTATCGTATCAAGCCTCCTCAAATATAATATTAAAGTACAAATAAAGGACATATTGAGCCGAATGCCTCTTCAGCAACTTGCCCAGCATGCTGAACTGTTAATTGATAATGTACATCAGAAAATAGTTGAAGGAAAGGTAAAGCTAACCGCTGTACAAGAGTGCTTTTTCGAACGTAACTTCACTGACCCCCAGCATTGGACTGCTGCTGTTTTGCTGTACAGAAAGGAACATTTCGATGAAGAGATAATAAAAAAGGTATTCACAAAAATCGTAGAATATCACGATGCATTAAGAATTGTCTTTAGAAAAGAAAACAGTGAAATAATTCAATACAATAGGGGGATAGAGGGAGAACTGTTCAGTTTAAAGCTTGTAGATCTAACGGGTAATCCTGACTATAGGACTAAAATTGAGGAGGAAAGCTATAAAATACAAGATGAAATTGATTTGCAGCATGGTCCTCTTTTAAAACTTGGATTGTTCAGGACATCTGAAGGAGATCATTTGCTTGTTGCCTGCCACCACCTTGTTTGTGACGGAATTTCCATGCTAATTATGCTTGCAGATTTTAATAAAGGTTATAATCAGGTATTAAATAATATGGAAATAAAATTTGAGGGTAAGACAGATTCTTATATGGAATGGTCGGAGAAACTTAATATACGCGCAAATAGTGAGGAGTTTATGAAGGAGGCCGACTACTGGGTAAAAATGGGAAAGAATAGAATTGCTGAGTTGCCTAAAGACTTTAAGGTGTCTGATATTAGGCGTTTTAAACACAGTAAGTCTGTTAGAGGGATACTTTTAAATGAAGAAGAAGTTAGCCAATTAATGAATAACTCAAATAAGGTAAATGGAGCAAGTGTTCAGGAGGTTTTGCTGACGGGGCTTGGTTTGGCAATAAAGGATTGGACAGGGGAAGATAAAATTTTAGTCAGACTGGGAGGGCATGGAAGAGATATAATAAATGATAATCTTAATGTAACTAGGACTGTAGGATGGTTTGGAGTTTCTTATCCAGTTATACTTGATATATCAAATTCAGATGACATATTGTTACAAGTGCATAAGACAAAGGAGATGCTGCAAGCTGTACCAAGTAGGGGAGAAGGCTATGATCTGATGAAGTACATAACTGAGCCTGAAAAAAGGAGTTCAATACAGCATAACCTTAATCCTGAAATATATTTTAACAATAAGGTAGTGCTATTTAGCAATACTGCGAATAAGGATGTCTATGATAAAGCTGATAAGCTTTTATATGAATTATCAAACCTTCCCCAACCAATAGACAGAAGTATGTATACTGAAAGGGAGTATACGTTGAATTTTACTCTGGAGGTAGAAAAAGGCGGAATCATATTGGATATTGACTTTGATATAAATGAATACAGAGAAGAAACAATGCACAAAATTTTTGAGAATTATAAAAGAAACCTTAAAAGAATATTAACGGCTTATTAATACACAAAAAATAAATAACTAATTATAAATAACAAATTAATAGTCGAAAGGTGGGTAAGAATGAAGAACCAACCTCTTGTAAGCGTAATAATACCAACATTCAATAGAGTAAAACTGCTACCAAAGGCCATTGCATCTGTAGTCAACCAAACATATGATAACTGGGAGCTAATTATTGTAGATGACAGAAGTACTGATGACACTAAGGCTTTAGTAGAAAGGTTTTCATTAAAGGATAAAAGGATAAGGTATATACAAAATGATAGAAGAAAAGGGCCAAGTGGAGCAAGAAACTGTGGAATCCTTAATTCTACCGGGGAATACATTGCATTCTTGGACTCAGATGATGAATGGTTTGCTCATCATCTGAGCGACAGCATAGATATCTTAGAAAATGAAAAGGTTAATGTATCTTTTGCGCTATGGATTGAAAACAGATCGGGTGATCAAATAAAGTTTGATGACCAAGAAGATATAAAAAGAAAGCTTGAAAAGGCAATAACTGTGCTAAAGCCAAAAATTAAGGATAATCTGATTTTTTTTGGTGAAGGGTTTTATGAATTTACCATATTAGAAAACTTTTACTGCTACCATATAAACACAATGGTTTTAAGAAAAAATATTATTGATAAAGTTGGACTTCTAGATGAAAGGCTTTTTGCTAATGAGGACAATGATTTTACATATAGGGTTTTCCATGATTATGAAATTTGTTTAATTAGGGATTATCATTTTCTGTATAACGAGGGGCAGGACAACCTGTATTTGTTTATAGACAGGAGTAGGGCAGATATTGAAGAGATTTCGCAAAACACTGATTTAATAGAAAAGTTGACATTTAATGGAAACCTTGAAAATGAGATGAGAAAAATTAGAAAGAATTATGTAAAGAAGTCTAATAAATTGAAAAATAAAAAGATGTGTTTAGAAGCTATAGATAAGACTATTGCAGATAAATATTTCACACTGGGCTATATAAATAGAATAAAGAGAAAAAATTTAGCATTGGTCTATTACTTAAAAGCATTATTTTATAATTTTAATAAGCTTACATTGATTCATATTGGAAAACTAATACTCCCAATCTGCTTTAGCAGGATTAACATAAAAATTGAAAGTTTTGACCTTGGATAGTTTCAAATGGGAATATATAATCGGTAGGAGGGTATTATGTACAAAAGTATCATTTTTGATGTTGATGGTACGCTAATCGATACTCAAAGAGCTACAATACTGGCATTAAATAAAGTATTGAAAGAAGAGACAGGAAACTGTTTCGCCAATAATGAATTGAGATTTGCTTTAGGTATTCCAGGAGAGGTGTCTTTACCTAAATTTGGGGTTAATGATGTACATACAGCAAATATGAAGTGGAATGCATATCTATATAAGTACTCAAAGTCAATAAAAGTATACCCTGGAATAATAGATATAATTCTTCGATTGAACAAAATGGGTATTTTACTTGGTATTGTTACATCCAATACAAAGTATGAACTAAAAGGACTTCTTAATTATTTTCTTCCATTTAGGCTTATGGACTATATCAGCTTTGCTGTTTGTGCTGATGATACAAAAAGGCATAAGCCACATGCAGAACCCTTATTGAAGTTCTTGGAAATATCAGGTTCTGATCCGTCAAAGACTATATATATCGGGGATACAGTATACGATATGAATTGTGCCAAAGCAGCTGATGTGGATTTTGGCTTAGCTTTATGGGGCGCAGTATTATCGGAAGAAATAAAAACAGACTTCTCATTTAATTCGCCATATGAAATTTTAAGGTTGTTAAAAGATGACACATGACAAAATAGCCTAACATGCCATAGTCTCATTAGCAAGAGACTTCCGCGGCATAAACACTATTATAGAGCTTGCTTTGATAAAATAAGCTGCTGTGATAATTCAATTAGCTTCTGCCACTTTGCTGGCATATTTGGCAGCTTTTCAAGATCCGGTATTGAGTTGAGCAGTTCCCAATTTAAAACAATAGTTTAATGGCAAAAAAGTGAAACAAGATGTTGCTACTATTATTTGTTGTTATCTTTGACTGGTACGGTTCGCCTCCATCACATTTTGTCTGAAAGCCCTTGAAAATCAAGGGCTTTCGACATTTATACAAGAAAAATGGTACCGGGTTTTCTGATAAAAAATGAAAGCCTGGTACCGTTTTTGTATTTAAGCAACAAGATGTATGAATTATTTAAAAAATGCTCAAAGTTTAACTTATTGATAAAGCAATATGATAATAATGTGAAACGAAACATTTTTATATTAATTATATAGAAGTATTAAAACAAATAGAATTGCACACTTTAATTTTAGGGTTCATTTGTGGTATATATGAAAAATTTATTCATTTTAACACCTTTTGGAAAATAAATGAAAAATAAGAAAGGATAGTAATTATAATGACAGAAACACTTAAAAATTTACAACCAGTTGAAGTATTTAAATACTTTGAAATACTTTCGCAGATTCCGAGAGGGTCAGGAAATGAAAAAGAGGTCAGCGATTATTTGGTATCCTTCGCTAAAGAGCATCAGCTGGAATATGTTCAGGACTCAGCATTAAATGTTGTTATAAGAAAACAGGCAACACCGGGATTTGAGAATAGCCCTGCTGTTGTTTTGCAAGGGCATATGGATATGGTATGTGAAAAAAATAAAGACATAGAGCATGATTTTACTAAGGACCCACTAAAGTTAAGAATAATTGATGACATGATATATGCAACTGACACAACTTTAGGGGCGGATAATGGAATTGCAGTTGCAATGGGGTTAGCGATTTTGGCTTCTAATGGATATCAGCATCCAGCTATAGAATTACTTGTTACCACTTCAGAAGAAACAGGAATGGATGGAGCAATGGCACTGGATCCTAAAAATATAAAAGGAAGAATACTTATTAACATAGATTCTGAGGAAGAGGGGACACTATTAGTTAGCAGTGCTGGTGGACTTACAGCAAAAACAACAATTTCTACTGTATGGGAGGCAATAGATGCAAACCTTATTCCATATATAGTTAAAATAAGGGGCCTAAAGGGTGGACACTCTGGAATGGAGATAGATAAAGAAAGAGGAAACTCTAATAAGTTAATGGGTCGTATACTTATGTCTATTTTAACTGAAATAGATTTTAGGCTTTGTTCAATAAACGGTGGATTAAAGTACAATGCAATCCCGCGTGAGACAGATGCTGTTATTTTAGTAAAAGTTGATGATAAAACTTTAGTTGAGAAAAAAATAACTGAATGTGAAAAAATGTTTACAACTGAATTGAGAACACCAGATCCTGATATAAGAGTTGAATTTGAAGTTTTACCTACCAAACCACAAGAAATGCTTTCAAAGGAATCCACTAATAATGTAGTTAACTACTTATATTTAGTGATAAATGGAGTTACTTCCATGAGCATGGATATTAAGGGTTTAGTAGAAAGCTCCTTAAACCTTGGAGTAATTTCCACTTATAAAGATTCGATAGAATTTATAAGCTCAATCAGAAGCTCAGTTAGAAGTTTAAAGGATGAGTTGACGAATAGACTTACAGTAACAGCTAAACTAAGTGGTGGAAGTGTTAGTACAGAATCTGATTATCCTGAATGGGCATATAATCCTGATTCAAAAATAAGAACGATTTTTGAAGCTATATATGAAAAAATGTACGGTCAGAAACCTCATATTACTGCAATACATGCTGGGCTTGAGTGTGGACTGTTTGCTGAAAAGTTTGGGAAAGTGGATCAAATTTCTTTTGGACCCAATCTATATGATGTTCACACTCCCAATGAGCATATGAGTATTTCTTCAGTTCAGAGAATGTGGGAATATTTATTGGAAGTATTAAAGAATACGAGGTAATAAATATTCCCACACCTCTTATAATAGGTGGATTTATACAATAACATCAATCGAGGTATACATTATGGATCATAAGTTATCTAAAGATGCGTACGGTGGCGTAGCTGGTAAAGACTACATCCCATATGTCTCCAATGGCTCTAAATTAGGCGGAAATGTAGCTGTATTGATAATTGGTATTATTTTAGCTGCTTTATTTACAGCATCTACTGCCTATTCAGGTATGAAATCAGGACTTACAGTTGCTGCTGGCATACCTGGTTCTATAATAGGTTCAGGATTTATAGCAGTATTTGCAAAGAAGAAAGGTATCCTAGCAAAAAATTTGGTTCAAGGTATGTCAAGTGGTGGAGAATCTGTGGCTAGTGGTGTTATATTCGTTTTACCAGCAGTTCTTTTAATAGGTTCAAAAATTACTTTCATGGAAGGGTTTGTGGTTGCCACAGGAGGAGTATTATTCGGTGTAGGAGTAGCTTCGCTAGTTCATAATTACTTAATTGTTGAAGAACACGGACAATTAGTGTACCCTGAGTCAATGGCTATATCCGAAACACTTGTTGCTTCAGAAGGTGCTGGAGAATCAATAAAATTCATGGGAATAGGCTTCGGTATAGGTGGGATAATAACTGTTATAACTAGCTCTTTTTTAAACATGGCAAACAACGTAATAAGCTACGTAAATGAAACCTTCTACAAGTGGAAATTTGAAATTGAAGTTAACCCTCTATTATTGGGTATAGGATTTATAGTCGGGCTAGAAGTTTCTGTAGCTATGTTTGCAGGCTCGATATTATCTAACTTCTGTATTATGCCTTTAATAGGCTATTTTGCTGAGTTTGGAAAAGAAGGTGTAAAGATATGGAATGACCCCGCTGTTGCAATTAACAGTATGCAGGTTAAGAATATTTCAGGTAGTTATGTAAAATATATGGGTGCTGGTATGATGCTTTCAGGTGGATTAATAGGTGCTGTAAAGCTTATACCTACCATAATTTCATCTATAAAAGAAACTCTTAATGCTAAGGTTTCAAAAAATGGCGAGACCTCATCAATTGGAAGTTTGATATTAATAGGTGGTATAGTAGTAGGTTTTATAGGTGGTTTCATGATTTCTGGTGGTAATATATTAATGGCAATAGCTACTTCTATTTTGTCATTATTCTTATCATTACTGTTTGTAATAGTTGCAGGACGTTTAACTGGTACTATAGGAACTTCCAACCTCCCTGTATCGGGTATGACTATAGCTTCTATAGTTATCGTAACATTACTATTCGTTATAATGGGATGGAAAAACCCTGCAAATAACAGATCTTTACTTTTATTTGGTACATTTATAGTTACTGCAATAGCAATGGCTGGTGGTTATTCTCAATCACAAAAAGTTACTTTTATAATAGGTGGTAATAAAAATGAAATGCAGAAATACTTTACTATAGCTGGAATAGTTGGTACTACAGTAGTTGTTGGTACTATAGTATTACTTTCCAACCAACTAGCAATGACTGGTGACAATGTTCCATTTGCACTGCCTCAAGCTAATTTGATGTCAACCTTAACAGCTGGTATAATGTCAGGTAAATTGCCTTGGGTTGTTGTCATCGTGGGTGCTGTTATGGGAGTTGTTTTATTCTTGTTAAAGATTCCAGTTATGACGGTGGCAATAGGATTCTATTTGCCGATATCGACAACTTCAATAATTTTAATAGGTGCATTAATTAGATTATTTGTAGAAAAGGCTAGTAAATCTGAAGAAGAAAAATATACTAAAGTTTCTAATGGTATAAGCTTATCTTCCGGACTTGTTGCCGGAGGGTCTATAATAGGACTTATAGGTATAATACTTCAAGTTACAGGGGTTATAAAGGGAGCTGGTCCAAGTGGATTCATGGCTTCTAATGGAATGGCATTTATAATATTAATTGTTCTATTAGTAGCTACTATACTAACTATTCTAAACGCTAAGGTGAAAAATGCCAAATAATAACGAAGAAATATGGACAAAATCGTCAAAGATAAAAAAGTTGGACTGTTTGTTGGGAATTTGAGATTAAGCTACTAATGACTGGTCTTAAAAAGGTATAATTGGGTTACTTTTCCATTGACATTACCCCGCAATATGAACTAAGCTAAAGATATTTACTAAATTAGGGTTAACAATATGCCTATAACAGATCATTCTTGTTGTTATCTTTGATACGGTTTGCCTTAACCTAAATATGGCAAAAACAAAAGCTTGGGCATCACGCCCAGGCTTTTGTTTTTGAAATGGTTTTATGTGCTTTGAAAAGCATAACCTTTAGCATGAACTCTGTATCACAAGGGCAACGTGAGTAATATGCCCTGTCATGACGTTAGACTACAAAAATCAGGAGGAAATTTAATGGCATTTATTTCATTTGAAAATGTTTATAAAGAATATAGTACAGGTGACAGTCTTGTGAGGGCACTCAATGATGCAAGTTTTTCTGTAGAGAAGGGAGAACTGGCAGTAATACTTGGTTCCTCCGGTGCGGGTAAAACTACAGCACTGAATATTCTTGGAGGTATGGATACCGCAACACGAGGCAAAGTGATTTTTGACGGCAATGATATTACTCACTGGAATGAAGCGCAGTTATGCCAATACCGACGCACTGATGTTGGGTTTGTGTTTCAGTTTTACAACCTAGTTCCTAATTTAACGGCACTTGAAAACGTGGAACTGGCAGCACAAATTTGCACTGACAGTTTAGACGCTTCCGAAACTTTACAAAAGGTTGGCCTTGGCGACCGTATAGTCAATTTCCCTGCTCAGCTTTCCGGAGGAGAACAGCAACGGGTTTCTATTGCTCGTGCGCTGGCGAAAAGACCAAAACTATTACTCTGCGATGAGCCGACAGGCGCACTGGACTATGTGACCGGTAAGCAGATTTTACAACTCTTACAGGATACCTGTCGTAGAGATGGCATTACCGTTATTATCATTACTCATAATAGCGCCATTGCACCAATGGCAGATAAAGTTATCAGGTTCAAAAGTGGCACAGTAACGGATATAAAAGTCAATGCTGAACCTATGAGTATTGAAGAGATTGAGTGGTGATGTCATGAAAAAAAGCGCTTTTTATAAAGATATTGGCAGAACACTAAAAAACAATCTGTCAAGATTTATTGCAATCACTGTTATGGCAGCACTTGGCATCGGAGTATTTTCAGGGTTTGCAGTAGGGTGTTTGGATGCCTTTAAATCTGCAGATTACTTCTATGATAAGCAAAATACTTACGATATTAAAATCGTGTCAACTCTTGGCCTTACTGATGACGACCTTTTGACCGTATCCAAAGTTAAGGGCGTGAGTTCAGCATTTGGAAGTACAAGCATGGATGTAAAGGCTCTGCAAAGCAATGAGAATTTACTTCTGGCAAATTTAAGTATACTTGACACAAAGGGTATGAACGAGCCATATGTACTTGAAGGTACACTACCTACTCAACCGGGGCAAATTGCTGTGAATAACAAATTCATTGAGGATACGGGCTTAAAGATAGGAGATAGTATCACTCTGGCAGAAATTGATAAAGATAAGAAAACCTCTACAAAGAGTACAACGGAAGTTGATAGTGAGAATAATGGCAAAACTGAGTCTAATGACAAAATTGATTCTAATGACAAAACTGAGTCTAATGACAAAACTGATTTTGGAATTAACATAGAAAGTAGTTCTGCAACTACATTAGCAGTGAAAAATTATAAGATTACAGCAGAAATTCTCAGCCCAATGAATATTAAAAGCACTAAAAAAGGCATTGCGAATATTGCTTTTTCTTCAAGCAGCAGTGATTACATGATGTATGTAACGGCAGACTGTATCAAAAGCGATATTTATGACGCAATTTATGTGACTATAGATGGTGCTTCGAAGCTAGACAGCTATTCGCAGGAATACCAGGCTTTGATAGATAATATGACCGCCGCAATCAAATCCACCGTACAGGAAAAAAGACTACAGTCAAGGTATGATGAAGTTGTGCGAGATGCCAACTCTAAAATTGCAGAAGCAGAAGAACTATTGAAAGATAAAATTGCCGAGGCAGAACAAAAGTTATCTGACGCTCAGAAAAAAATTGATGATGGCTGGGTGAGTGTTAATGATGGCCGGACAGAGGTCCTAAGAAACGAGAATGAGCTGTCACGTGGAGAGCAGGCGCTCTCTTATGCACAGAAATCCGCCAGTGAAAAGTTCAACACTGCCCAGAAAGAGATTGATAATGGGTTGATTGAATTGAAGGCTGGTAAGGAAAAGCTGAATAACCAGGAAATGGCTATAATAGAGCAGTTTTCACCCAATGAGCAGAAGCTTGCTGATAGAAAAAATACACTGGGTAAACAAAAATCTGAGGCTGATATACAATTAGCTTCTACAGTTGCTACCCTTGGAGAAGAAAAACAGAAAATCTGGAACAGCGAAGCCACTGAGAAAACATGGAAGGACATGGTATCAGATGGTGTAAAGGCTGCACCTTATTTACTGGCAGACAAACAGGGTGAGACACACTCGAAAGAGCAGACAGATGCCTATAATGCAGCAATGGCGAAGCTGCAAACCGATACTCAAATCTTTGCTGCAAGTTTTATTTCTGGAGGTTCTTCCCTAACAGAGAAGCAAATCTCCGAATTTTCAAACCTTGCAATTGCTCAAGGTACTTTGAATTACACCAAGACTTTGCTTGAAGAAAGTTCAGAGGCACTGGCAAACAAAAAGATAAGTGCATTGAAGCAGATTTCAGATGCCCGCCAAAAAATTGAGGATGGGAAAGCCAAACTTATAAGCGGACAAAAGGAATTGGATGACAGTAAAGCTGAAGCCAAGGTGCAGTTTGATCAAAAGCAGGTAGAAATAAATGAAGGTAAACATAAGCTTGAGAACGCAAGAAGAAAATTAAATGAGGCTGAGGCTGAACTTATTAGCGGCCAGGCTGAACTGGATAAAAATAAATCTGACTACAAGGATTCTATTGCAGATGCCAAGAAGAAGCTGGAAGATGCCAGAAACAAGGTTACAGACATAAATATGGCGAAATGGTATGTCTGGAATCGGACTAATAACGATAGTATTGCCGGGCTCAAAAGTGATGTCAGCTTCATTCAGGAGGTTACTAGGGCTTTCCCGATCATTTTCTTCCTGGTGGCGGTGCTCATTTGCCTGACTACCATGACCCGCATGGTGGAAGAGAATAGAGGATTAATCGGAACTTATAAGTCACTTGGCTATTCCAATGTCCAGATTAGTATGAAATTTATTTTCTATGCAGTACTGGCCTGTGTTATTGGAGGAATGATTGGAAATCTGATAGGATTTATTGCACTTCCTAAAGTAATTGAAATCATTATAAGCAACCTGTATGTACTACCGACGTATAAATTGTCTTTTAATTTAGGCTATAGCCTTGCTGGATTTGGACTGTTTCTACTAGGCATTGTAGGTGCAACTGCCATCTCTTGTGCTGAGATGCTACACCAGCGTCCAGCAGAACTAATGCGTCCGAAGGCGCCTAAAGCAGGAAACCGTATTTTGTTGGAACGTGCTATGTTAATTTGGAAAAGGTTGAGTTTCCTGAATAAGGTAACCTGCCGTAACTTGTTCAGATATAAGAAACGTGCAGCCATGACCATTGTAGGTATTTTAGGTTGTACGATGCTCATCGTGCTTGCCTTTGGTATAAAGGATACTGTAGGGGGACTAATGTCTGACCAGTTTGATAAAGTAACTGTATACGATGCTGTTGTAGCTACAGATAATTTAAATGCCGCAGAAATGGACACGCTTGCCAAAGAGTGGAAAGAATCGAAAAATGTGAAGGATGAGCTTCAATTACAGATTAAAACCTTAACACTACGAAGCAAGAGCGGCAGTTTAGATATTACGGTGATGGCTATACCAGATGGTGCGGATTTGAAAAATTATATTCATCTATATAATTCCGAAACTCATGAGGCAATGTTACTTCCCAATGATGGCATTGTGGTTACTCAAAATGCAGCAAAAAAACTTGCTATGAATTCTGGAGACATTGTTTCATTGCAAAATGAAGATAATTTGGAGCAGGATTTTTCAGTGGCTTTCGTAGCAACCAACTATGCAGGCAATTACGTTTATGTTAGTGAAAGTTGTTATCAGGCAGCATTCGGCGATTATGCAAGTAACTCATTCCTGCTGAATCTTAATGAAAACATGGATGGTCAGAAATGGCTGGATGCTCTCAGTGATGACAACAGAATCATAAACGTCAGCAGTAGTCAATCGGTGAGAAATGCTTTTACTGATGTAAACAGGCTAATAACCATGGTAGTTTATCTCTTAATTAGTATGTCAGCAGTGTTGGCTTTGACAGTTTTGTTCACACTGTCCAATATTAATATAAGCGAGCGTGAGCGAGAACTTGCCACCATCAAGGTACTTGGTTTTCAAAATGGAGAAGTATATTCATATGTAAACAGGGAGACCTTTATACTTACTTTATCTGGTATTCTTTGCGGTCTGCCGGCAGGATTTGGCATAACTTATGCCATTCTTGCCAACGTCAGCATTGCAGGTGTCGCTTTTAAGGTTCGTGTTTCCATGATTTCTTATTTGATAGCAGGTATTATTACACTGGTTTTTGCATTGTTGGTAAACAAAATTACCAACAAGGAATTGCGAAAAATTAATATGGTAGAAGCATTAAAGAGTGTGGAGTGAGAGTAAACATAGGGAATTGGAGGAGTATCTTTTCATAGACTGTCAGAACTGTATCATAGACCAATTGGTACTGTAATTTTAATGATACCAACAGTAATTTTTGCATTTAATTTCATAGCAGCTCTAGGAGAAGAAATAGGATGGAGAGGTTTTTTAACTTCTGAGCTTTTAAAGGATTATTCATATGTAAAGACTTCCATTATCGTAGGTGTAATTTGGTTTGCTTGGCATTGTCCTATAATTATCTTTTCAACCTATAATATTGAAGGCACTCCAATATGGTATAACTTACTTATGGTATTTATCTCTATGATGGCAATTACCTTTGTAACTGTATGGATAAAAATTAAATCTGGAAGCTTATGGACAGCTGCCATTTTACATACAAGTCATAATATGTTTTCGCAACAGGTTTTTGGTGTAATTGCTATAAATTATGGAATAACAAAATATATAACTACAGAATTTGGGTTTGGTCTTGCATTTGTTTATGCAATGATTGGGATTTATTGTTTGACAAAGAATAGAAATCAAGTTGTAAATAAAGTTAAAATTAATAAAGTTAACAATTTATAGGAAAAATACGGAGATGAGCCTTCGGTGTTGTATTAATACAATGAAATACTGTTGACAATTCAAAAGGGAGTTATTGGATTTATGTATATTCCATTAACTCCTTTACTTTTGGCTAGCTTGGACTCATTAGTGATATAATGGTAAATAATAAATGTCAGAGCAGCTCATGATGGCGTGCGACCCATGTTAAAAATTTAGTCTTGAATAAAATAGGTATAACAACAGAAGGATACAGATCATTATCATAAAAGAAAGTAATCTCGAGATTGCTGTTATTAATAGCAGCGAAATATTCATTACAGATGTTCAGTTAGCTTATATTTAAATGATAAAATTCCTCTCAAAAGGAGGTGTTTATTTTTATAAAGGAAGAATTGGCTACTGGATGTTTATGAGTAAAAACTGACTACTTTATTTTGTAACATATTGGGTATATTAAGTCTATAAAATATAATTCGAATAAATGAATATAAGAATAGATTTAGGGAGGTGCTTGTTATGCAAAAAATTGTTCCACATTTATGGTACGACAAGGAGGCTAAGGAAGCGGCCTTGTTCTATACTAGTTTATTTGACCAATCGAAAATATTGGATGTAACAGTTATAGAAGACACCCCATCAGGAGATACGGAAATTGTTAGTTTTGAGTTAGCTGGGCAGAAATTTGAGGCTATTAGTGCCGGCCCTTTCTTCAAATTCAACCCATCCATATCCTTGATGGTAGCTTGCTACTCTATAGAAGAAGTGAATGCCAAATGGAAAGCATTATCTGAAAGGGGAACGGAATTAATGTCATTGGGTGAATACCCCTTTAGTAAGTGGTATAGTTGGGTCCAGGATCGGTACGGTTTATCCTGGCAGTTGATGCTTACCGATCATGGGAAAAGTGTTAATAAGATTACACCCAATTTGCTTTTCTCAAATGAGTCATGCGGGAGAACTGAAGAAGCATTAAGGTACTACACCGAGGTATTTGAGAGTTCAGAGATAGGGACAATAAGTAGATACAAAGAAGGAGAAGCAGAGTCACCAAAGGCAAAAATAAACTATGCTGCTTATAAACTGGCCGGTAGTGCTTTTTCTGCAATGGACAATGGTTTTGATGTGGATTTTGGTTTTAATGAGGCATTTTCATTTATTATAAACTGTGAGGACCAGAAGGAGATTGATTACTTCTGGGACAAGCTTTCTGCTGTACCTGAGGTAGAGCAATGCGGTTGGGTTAAGGACAAGTTTGGAGTATCGTGGCAGATCGTACCTACTATAATAGATGAGATGAT
The DNA here is from genome assembly GCA_023391425.1 of Bacillota bacterium. Classification (GTDB taxonomy): domain Bacteria; phylum Bacillota; class Clostridia; order Acetivibrionales; family DSM-1351; genus Ruminiclostridium. Next base: position 30,492 of record JAEWAX010000123.1, read on the forward strand.
GAAATCTGACGACAGTGAAAAAGTACGGCGGGTGACAGAGGCGTTCCTAAAAATGAAGAAATTTGATTTGAAAGCTTTAAAAAAAGCTTATGAAGGGATTTAAGGCTTAGCTCTAAAACAGGAAAGGGGATAAAACTATGGAACTAGAATAAGTTTAACACTGCATATGAGTATATTTATGTTGAAGCTTTCAAGGATGAATTATCCAATTATAAACGTGCAAAAGGGTCTATTCAAAATCCTATTAACAAACCGATGCCGTTTGACTTAATAAGGAAGATAGTTGAGTTTAGAGTTAGCGAAAACAAAAATAAAAATAAATCGTAAATAGATCTGTATGAGTAAAAACAATCAGGAGGAAGCAGCAATGTCAAACGTAGAACTACTACATGAATTGAAGGACCGTTTTGAGAAAAATATGAACCGTCATAAAGGACTTGATTGGGCTAAAATACAAGCAAAGCTGGAAGCTAATACTGAAAAACTGTGGTCACTCAATGAAATGGAAAAGACTGGCGGCGAACCGGATGTTGTTGGTTATGATGAAACGACGGGCGAGTATATTTTTTATGATTGTTCATCAGAAAGTCCTAAAGGCCGAAGAAGTCTTTGTTACGACCATGAAGCATTGGAGTCAAGGAAAGATCATAAACCGGAAAATAGCGCTATTGATATGGCAACTTCAATGGGGATAGAGATATTAACGGAAGAACAGTATAGAGAGTTGCAAAAACTTGGAAATTTCGAAACCAAAACATCGAGTTGGGTGAAAACACCTGCTGAAATTAGAAAACTCGGGGGCGCCCTATTTTGTGATCGTCGCTATGACCATGTCTTCGTATATCATAATGGTGCAGAATCTTACTATAGCGCCAGAGGGTTCCGTGGTTCGATAAGGGTATAAATTCAGCGGTAAGTCTTAATACTGCCAGAGCATGAAAGATTTTTTTCATTTAATCAAATATTAATATTTTATTTGCAAACATTGCAATATAAGTCACTAAAGGCTATAATTGGTAGAGAAAAACGCTTATAAAAAGGAGTGACTTAAAATGTACAAATTTGAGAATGAGAGTAAAAACGAGAAATATCAAGAAATTATTGAAAAAGCATGGAAAGACGAGAGTTTCAAGCATGAGCTCATCAAGGACACAAAAAAGGCCTTGAAGGGTGTAGGTGTAGATATTCCCAAAGGTGTGGAAGTAAAGGTGGTTGAAGAATCAGATAATCTTGTATACCTTGTTATACCGTCTAAGCCTGAGTTATCTGAAGACGATAACAAAGTCGCTATATGGTAGTTTCTGAAAACAACCTGCAAAATGTTTTGACGCTGTTTCTGGATTCTATTTACATATAGGAGGTTTGAATGAGAGAAAATGAAAAATATTTTGATAAGCAGGATATGTATGATATTTTAGAAGGTACTATGCTTTTAGGCTGTGGAGGTGGTGGTGATAGGGGCTTCAGCCAGTTTTTCCTTGAGCAATGCATCCTTACAATGGCAACTTGTGTTAAATATATTGAACCCAAAGAAATTGAACTTGAATACTCATCAGTATTTAGCCTAATGGGCTTTCCAAAACAGGCACAGGATATGTTATTGCAAAACGGTAACCTTGTAGATAGTATAAGAAATGGAATTAAAAATGCATATGCAGCAATGAAAGACGCAGTAGGGACATCCGAGATAAGTCCAATATCTGTTGAAACGGGCTCCTTCAATGTTTTGACATCTATTTTGCTTTCTTTGTGCTGTGGAGTTCCTTTGGTGGATGGTGACTATGGAGGACGTTCTTATCCAATGTTGAACATGAGTACTATTGCAGCTGCAGGAGCAGACCCATCACCTTTAGTGATTACATCAGCATGCTCGAATTTGCAGATCAAGGTATCAAACGATGGAAACGTAGAAGATATTGAATCAATATGCAGAAATATTATTTGCAACAATGCATTTTTAGTATCAGCAGGCCCAAATGAGCAGGCGTTCGGTGGAATTGTCGCACTATTCCCGACAAAAACCGATAAGATAGGAGATGCTATAATAGCTAATACAATCACGCATTGCAGGGATATAGGTCGCACACTTAGGGAAAATAGTAAAGACCCTGTTGAGGCACTAATTAATAAGTATCATGGGTACAAGCTTTTTCAAGGTAAGATTACAAAAATTGAACAAACTATTATAGCCGGATATTGCAGAGGAATGGTAACCATTCAAAATGATGTCGATACAGTATTTGTTGAGTTTTTAAATGAAAATTTCCTTGTGTGGGTAAAAAATAAAGGCGTTATTGCAATGGCGCCAGATTTGATTTGTTATATTGATCAATCGGGAAAAGCATTTAGTAATAATGATCTAAAGGAAAATCAGGATATTAATATAATTGGGTTTAAAGCAAATCCAAAGCTTCTTGAATCAGGTGTTTTAAACAGCTACCAGAATGCTATTGAAAAGTATTTTGGCTACTTTGGAGCCTATACACCCATTGATAAATTAAATATAGAATATCAAAAATAACATTTATAGAAACTTTGATAGTACCCTTATCACGCTAGATGTAGTAATAGTTCCCATGTAGTCGGTATAGTATTCACCCTCTGGAGAAATCCAGGGTTTTTGACATGCAGGGTCAGTAACTCGGAGTGATGGACTTCCCCTCCAAGCACCTGAGTTCTCTTGCATATCAAATAAACTTTGAAAAGCTTTATCAAAATGATAAGTGTTTTGTTTCAAAATATAAAGTATTCCTAATGCCCATGCAAAATCAAAGCAAGAATATATATTGATTTTCATATTCTCAGCATTTATAAAGATAGGAACATTTAGTCTATCGTAAAGCTCTAGCATATAATAGGTCCCATATAGGTTGTTGCGCCACCAGTACGTAGGCCATGAGCCATCATTTAATCGAACACTATTGCAATAGCTTAATAGCTCAGGTTTAATAAACTGGAGCATGTCATTCTCCAGAGCAAGGCTAGCGGCTGCAGTTACATCTGGATGAGGCTTGCCCCAATATGATTTGTCACAGTATGTGCTGAATCCGCCATTTTTGTTATAATGCTGCATCAGACACTCTTCATCCTCTGAACGCACCTCAATGTTCAATTCACGAAAAAGGCGGATTACATGAGCTGTAGTATCTGCATCAATACCTGTATTCCGATTATATCCCCAACCTGCTTTATAACTTTGGAATTCTTTTAAATATTGGGCTGCATGGAAGGCTGACGATATACCCTTTTCATTATTTATCTTTCTGGATGCACAAATCATACCTAGTGCTGTATAAGCTGTAACCCACTGATCTGATGCACCAACAGGCAAACGATAATCAGTCCACGATCCATCACTATTTTGAATATCAATTAAATAATCTATTGCACGTTCTACCATTTGTCCGATTAAACCCAACATATATTTAGTCTCTACCTTTCAAATAAATATTTAAGCGAGGTTCTCCTTTATTACTTACACCAATTCCTATAAATGAAATTGCAAGGTTATTTTCGTTCATTAATGAATCAATCGGTATATACTGTAAGCCTAATGCTTGACTGCAATTGTAAATGGCTTTTTCGGCCTCTTTTTGTTTAAACATTAATTGTTTTTCGGAGATATCAATTTTCATGTCAATAATTTTACCATTCTCAGGATGAATACCTATATTATAAAATATACTCTCATGAGATAGTCCTATGTCTCTGAGGAGTATTTGAAAGCATTTTGAAGTGCCTAGTAAAGCTACTGGAGGAAATAAGTTTCCTAAAAAGCCTTCTGGAAAACTCTTTAGAGCCCTTATGTATAATTTCAGCTTGCTTTTTGTCATGTCATATCCCTCAATACCTACACTGGAAAGCCAGCTGTAAGGTCGGAATGCTTCAATGACCTGGATTGCAGCTGTGTTTCTTAACCTTTCAGCAAACCATTCAATGGCTTTGTCCCATGCTGAATCTATTTCAGATACTGACGTATCTATATACATAGCCATACCCTTTTCGCTGACAGAAGCAGCGAGCCAAAACACTCCATAAGTGAAATTTTTAATCTCAATTTCATCTTTTGGTCCGAATATAGAAAGCATATCTTCAATCATAGTCCTCAATCCAGTTGCGTTTGATTTGAAAACTGTCTTCCATAATGCGTTTTTTGCGCGACCATATCTGTTGAAATAATTTGGATCATCACTTGCAGGATCGGCGATAATTCTACATTTGTGAGCATTGCGGCTCAATGTTATACATAATTGTAGTGGTGCTTGGTCAGCATTTAGACCTGAGCATCCTTGCTTATCATCATGTACAACATTCGGCAGATCAAGAAGCTCTTCTACTAAAGAATCAACCTCTTCAAGCAATACATTATCTACATGTGCATAAGCTTGAGTAAGCTGCATTGCACGCTTTAAACGGACTGAAAACTTATCTTGACAAGCTTCGGTTAGCATAGTAATACCTCTCTGTTTTCAACTTTTAGAAACAAAAACCAGGGATAAACTTTAAATGTTTAGAAGTCGCTTACCCCCGTTAATTTACCTTAACTCATTTCATAGAATTGATTTATCAGGTTGATGGAGGCCATATAAATGACCAGTTACCTTCTTTTCCAGGGCTGCCTGCTTTTCCATTATTTCCAGGATTACCGTTCTGACCTGGGCTTCCACCATTTTTACCGCCCTTACCACCGCTTCCTCCAACTCCTCCTGTTCCACCGACCCCGCCTTCAGCAGGCTTTGCAGTGATGACAAAATTCTTTTGGTTATTTACAGGGGTATAGATAGTTAATAAAGGTCCATTTCCGCCTGAGCCACCATCGCCACCAGTACCTCCACTCCCACCTATGCCTCCATTACCGCCCTTATCGGTGTCACTCGAGGATGTAGTAGAAATGCTCTTGCCATCCCCACCGTTGCCACCGTCACCACCGGCTCCACCATTCCCACCATTTCCGCCAGTGCCACCGCAAATACTTATTTTTACAATGCCCTCAAGCTGTGCGGCATATATAGTTGCATCAGCAGCACTAGCTCCATTACCCCCTAAAGCACCGCTTATCCCTGTGCCTCCGGCACCACCATTAGTTGCCGGTATAGGAGTTGTTTTACCTCTCCAATCTTCCTGTTCGCTATAATTAGTACCTTGTGAGCCATTAGTGCCTACACCACCATTTTGCCCATTGTTACCATTAACAGCAGTATATGTAATGATAGAATCATTGGTATTATTCATTCTTATCCTGCCTTTCTTAGTAGCAGCCTATTTATTTTCATAAATAGGCTATTAAAAATATAAGTTTGGTAAATGTAAGGAAATATAACGAGAATAAGAGCATACCAAAGACATGCTTAAGCTATATTTCTTACGATTCTAATAATAAAGAGCGGATGCTTATCATATCGCTCTTTATTATTAGTTGCAGACAAACAAAACAGAAACTACCTAGTAAACACTTTTCACGATTGTACTGGAGGCCATACAAACGTCCATTTGCCCTGTTTGCCAGGATTACCGGCTTGGCCGTTATTACCTGGATTCCCATTTGTGCCAACGTTGCCGCCGCCGCTGCCACCTGCTCCGGCTTTACCGCCTATACCACCTACTCCACCAACGCCACCGCTGGCAGGATTTGCAGAAATAACAAAGTTCTTCTGATATTCAACAGGAGTGTAAATGGTCAAAGAAGGACCATTACCGCCATCTCCACCTTTGCCTCCGTTGCCTCCAGCGCCACCGTTACCACCGTTTCCAGCACTTGAACCATCACCCTTGTCTCCGCCGTTTCCTGCATTTCCGCCGTTACCACCATTTCCGCCATTTCCACCCAAGCCTCCAAGAATGGAAATAGTTACTATGCCTTCCAATGTCCCTGCATAGATTGTGGCATCAGCAGCACTTGAGCCATTTCCGCCTGAAGCGCCATCGATTCCTTTTAAACCATCACCACCATTTCCTGCTGGGTATTGTGTGGTTGAACCTTTCCAGTCTGTTTCGGAGTATCCTTTTGCTCCGTCTTTCCCATCTGCGCCTGCTCCACCATTCTGGCCATTATTCCCACTTGGAGCTGTATATTTTATTAAATCCTCCATAATATAACCTCCCTGCAGCTTTGCTGCATAAAATTTAAATAAACAATTTGCTTCTTGGCAGAATAATCAATTACTCTGTTTTTGTATTAACTATGGCGCCTGCGGTTATTCCCAGCACACCATAACAAATAATCTCACCTTTATCCTGAAAAACAATCTGATTAGCTATCAGCTGCTTTGGACTACCTGGATCTATAACTAATGGTTCTGAGATGACTATTTTATCTTCCTCAGCAACATGTACCGTAATAGGGCAGATTACTTTTTCAATTTGACCTTTTAAATGTTGCAACGGTTTACTATTACCATATACATAAGCATTTGCAGCATTATGTACATTTTCTGGAGTAATTTCCTTTATAGTGGCTGCAAGATCCATATTGCTTGATTGTTTGAGAACACCTTTTAAGAAATGATTATTTTCATTACCTATGTAGTGTTTGATTTCATCTAAATCGTTAAGCTCAATTGTTTTTACTTTAAATGGGCAGCTAGCGTCATTCCATACAGTATGGTGTTTAATAACAGTTTCACCTTTCTTTAAATCGTTAATTCCAAACATTTCTGACCTAGCTTTCAGTACGTCGTCAGCTTTCATAATAAACCTCCTCGAAAAAATAAATTTAATAGATCCATAGTAAACACTAAATGATATCTGCCGTTGCCTACTGGATTCTTTCAATAATTTTACTATCGTAACTTTATTTTGAATTCGTTTTTCCATGAGATGCATAAAAAAATAGATGAAAGCTATAAATTTGATATTGAACGAATACTGTCATCAATTTCAAATTTATAATTACATCTATTCTTGAGAACTAGGCAGGGAAGGATATTGCTGATATATTTGCATATATGTAAAGCAACACTATCTGGTTTGGATTAATAAATTAATGAACCCACCCTGCAGTATATTGCTTTTTTTCTCAGTTATATTATTGTGGAAGCTTTTTAATTGATTATAAAGACTTATATGGTACGTCTCAAGGTATGGATAGCGATGTGATGTTGTATTCACAATAAACTCATAGTTTTCTTCAGCAACCTTCAAAATTTTATCCAAAACATCTCCAAAGAAAAGAGCATCTCTTACATCAGAACTACTAAGAGAGGATAACTCCCGAATATTACAGTATTCCATAACCTGTGATAAGAAATAAGTGCAGTTCCCTTGAAGGATATCTTCTTTCCAGTCTGATAAATCATCCATCATTTGAAACGTTATAACTAAATGATCCACTGCCGATGACAGCTCTTGTATGAATTCCGGCTTTTCACTCAGAATGCATGCAGCGGCTGTAATGATTTTAAGCGGAGCAGCTTTCTGAGCCACAAGAATAAGGTCTTCCTTTGAATATTCCCTACTCTGGTTTGTATGTTGCCTTTGTTCCCACGTAACACTATTAGCCCATTGAGTGAAATAACAGTTAAAATATTCCCAAAAGCTTGATTCAGAAGGAAAAAGCGCACGATATTGCTCCAAGAAGTCTAGGAGGAACAAATTACCCAACGGAAGCTTATCCCCCTTGTATTCGCCTGGAACTGTGTCCATTACTGAATCCTGCACCAAAAAATAGAATAGCGCAGGAATGAATCCCCTTGATATCCTTGCACAAGCATCATTATTCAAATTTAACGGTTTCTTTATCCAATAGGGTAAAAGGAAGCTTAAATGGTTCTTATTAAAATCCGAATCAAGTATATTATATGCGGATAAGAATTTTGCAGCATCCTCCTTGAAAGGGTTCGGGTAATTTAAAATACTTTTTTCAAGAGATAACATAAGTATTTTGAGTTCAGCGTCAAAGTCATGTAAATAATCCATAAGTATGTTCCACCTATCATTAATATGGTAAAAAATTCTTGATTGTTATATAATTTTAGCATAATATGTATATAAATAGAAGATGTACCAATAACTACTCGTAAAATCATTTGCACTCTTTTTGCATATTAAAGCGAATGATCTAGCATGGCATATTTAAAATATTTTTTATTGATAATTTAACAGGAGTAAAATAATGAAATTAATTAGGCTTAATCGAGTTATGTTTTCACTATTTATTATAGTGAGTATACTCATTTTATTTCCAAATAATTTATGTTGTGCTGTTACAGATGAGACTGTGCTTTTAAATGACGGATGGATGTATCGTGAAGGAGATTCGCCTGTCAATAGCGATGGATTACCTATTTGGACACAAGACGGTGATAGTATAGAAGGCTGGAATAAGATTAAAAGCCTCAATGAAATGGATAATACCTTTAAAAAAGGTCAGCCCGTCTGGTTTAAAATAAAACTATCGATGGAAAATCGGGATGCCTCCAGTATTTATTTTAAAAAGTTACTTGGTCAAGCCTTGGAAGTCTATATTGATTCAAATAAGATTTTTGAAAGCAAGAGATTCATTTGGTCGTTTACCAATAATGTTAATACTGAAATTGTTCCTTTAACTCCTGGATATTCAGGAAAGACATTATATGTAAAAGCTATTCCAGGAGCAATACTAAAAGATATAGGTCCCAGACCCGATGTTATATTTGGCAATACTAAAGATTTGATACCTATTTACTTCAAAGGGAATTTTAATAGTATCATTCTAAGATTAATAATTGGGAGCATATCAATATTTTTAGGCTTAGCTTTAATTTTTGTTTCCTTCTTCTTAATAAAATTGCAAAGAAAAAGTTGGATATCAATTGGAGTGGTGGCATTAAATTCTGGTATTTTAATCGCTCTATGCTCGAATGAACTATACTTGTTCTTGGGTAATTATGAACAACTTGCATTGATTCTTTATGATATCGTAAAATTTATTTTTTTAAACTCTCTGACTTATATGCTGATTCAAATACTTGGAGTAAAGCACAAAGTGCCTGTTTTAAAAAGGATGTTTCAGGCACTAAACGTATATTCCATATTTTGCTTGGTCATGCTTTCTATCCATTGCGTTTCAGGATATGGAATTTTTACACTGTATCGACTTTTTACATATGACATACTTGGAATTCTATATATTATTACGTTAACCATTATTGCTGTTACAGTAATATATTATGCTACAAAAAAAGATACTGAAGCAAAGCTGATTTTAATGGGACTCCTTTATTTTATTGTTCTGATGGTAGTGGATTTCTTTATATTTTTTACTATTTCTCGAAGATATCAAGCTGTTCTATGGTATTGGGGCATACTTATAGTTATTCTTTCCTTCTTGATAATCCTTGGGAAAAGAATACAAAATAACCATTTACAACTTATCAAGTATTCAAAGGAACTTGAAATTAAGAATGAGCAATTGGATAGTATGTGGAAAGAGATAAAAGAATCCAGAGACCAGCTAGCAGAGCTGAATATGACACTGGAATACCGTGTGAACGAAAGAACCAACCAACTTGAAGAATCCAACTCCAAACTATCATTAATCAATATGGAGTTATCTGCTTCAAACGAAGAATTAAGCAACACACTAGATATATTAAAAATTACACAGGGGCAATTGGTAAAAACAGAAAAAATGGCAGTGCTAGGTCAGCTTGTGTCAGGTGTTGCGCATGAAATCAATACACCTTTAGGTGCAATACAAGCTTCCATAGCCAACATATCAGAAAAGCTGAAGATATTTTACAGGGATATACCGAGCTTTTTTAGAGGACTTTCTGAAGAGAGACTTATTGCCTTTATTAATATTCTAAATAAATCAATTGAACATACGACTTATACCTCAACAAAGCAAGAACGTATCTACAGAGATGCTATCGAAAATCAACTTTTAGAGAATGGTATCAACGAACCCCATACGCTTTCTGGAATGCTAGCTGTAATGGGCTTGTATGATGTAAAGCCATTTATTACTTTTCTAAAGGAAAACGATAGCTTTTCTGTTATTAGAATGGCTTACGCATTATCAGGATTAAAAAGAAGTGTAGAAACCATTGAAGTTGCAGTGGAAAAAACATCAAAAGTTGTTTTTGCACTTAAAACCTATGCTCATTTTGATAATCAAGGTGATATGAAAAACATTGATATTAGGGACAGTCTGGATACTGTATTGACTTTATATCAAAATAAGATTAAGCAAGGTGTTGAGGTAGTCAGAAATTATGGAGAAATACCTATGGTATTGTGCTATCCTGATGAGTTGAACCAGGTCTGGACCAACATTATACATAATTCACTTCAAGCAATGGAATATAAGGGTGTTCTTATTGTAAATGTTTACGAAAAAGACAGCAATATAGAAGTGGAAATTACCGATAATGGCCCTGGCATACCTGAAGAAATAAAAGAAAAAATATTCGAGCCATTTTTTACTACAAAGCCTCAGGGAGAAGGCAGTGGATTGGGCCTGGATATTGTGAGAAAGATTATTTCAAAGCATGATGGAAAAATAATAGTCAACAGCAGACCAGGTGAAACCAGATTTAGTGTTTCCATCCCAAACCGGCTTAATAATGACAGTAGCATAGTATAAATTTGGGAAACTTATAAATTTGCTAGTCGTAAAATCAAGAAAGGAAGGATAAAACAACAATGCCTGTATTGCAAAGAAAAGCAATAATTTGTATAGATGATGAAATAATTGTTCTTCAGAGCTTGAGAAACCAGCTTGAAGATACTTTTGGAGTAGAATATCTTATTGAAGTAGCAGAAAGTGGTCAAGAAGCTTTAGAGGTGTTTAATGACTTGCAATTAAGGAACTACGAGATACCTGTGGTAATTTGTGACTATATTATTCCCGGAATGAACGGGGACGAAATTCTTATGAAAATTCATAATTTGTCACCAAATACAATGAAAATACTGCTTACCGGACAGGCTGGAGTGCAAGGTGTAATAAATACTATCAATAGTGCTAACCTTTTTGAGTACATAGAAAAGCCTTGGACAAAAAGTGAGCTAAACAATGCAGTAAAAAGAGCCATTGAATCCTATGAGGATTTAGGATTTAGTGAAAAAGAAATTAGAAAACTTACAGATATTAATAATTTAATTGAGAAAGAAATCCATCAAAAAAATGGTAATATGTATAGACAAAATGAACCTAATACGCGATGCAAAGAGTCAAAACAAGAAATTCTAGATGATATTAGTGAAAAACTACACTGTATAAGTAAAATAAGTATGCCATTGAAAAAAGTTAAATCAAGCATAAGACAGTTGGATAGCTTTAGTTATACAGCAACCTGCAAGGAAGCCGTTGTAGATATACCCAAATTGGAAAATATTAGAGATTTACATAAGAGGTGCAGTCAAGAGTTAGAACAACTAATAGAGAAACTTAATGCAACACATAATCAGAAAGTATAAGTAATATCAGATTGGATTTTGCGCAGCTAAGCAACATGGGAGGAAGAATGGATAAGCCGAATATTATTTGCGTAGACGATGAGATGATTGTTTTATATAGCTTAAGAGAACAATTGGAGATGAGGTTCGGTGCTTCTTACAATATAGAAATAGCGGAAAGTGCCTATGAGGCTTTGAATTTGCTGAAAAACTTTTTGGATGACTCAAAAGAAGTTCCATTAATGATTGTAGATTACATAATGCCAGAAGTCAGGGGTGATGAGTTATTAAGGCAAGTTCGACAAGTTTCTCCGCATACAGTAAACATATTGCTTACAGGTCAGGCAAGCTTGGAAGGAATTAAAAATGCTTTAAATGACGGGAAAATTATAAAATTTATTAATAAACCTTGGGATAAAGAGAGCTTGTTCCAGTATGTATCAGAGGCACTAACTTACTATAATCAATACAAAATTAGCAGGGAAAAGAACGACCGACTGAAAGAAATTAATGAAAAGCTACTACAAATTCTTAATAATAACTCAGAGGAGATTACAGAAAAACATTTTTATGTAAAAACAGATAATAAGTCATTAACAGTGCAACAATGCCTCAAGAGTATTTCGAATAAGTTAAAAATTTCACTTCATCTAATAAAGATTGGGATAGATGCGGCTTTAGATTTACAGAAGAGTATAACTGAAAAGGAACAAGATGTTGAACCCATGGACATGAAGGGGATAAGTAGCTTTTACAAAACTGCTTCTAATGTAATAGACAATATCGTTTGTACCTTTGAGTCTGGTAACATTGATAAAATACTTCAAGCTTTTGATGTTCAAGGCTTTTATGGTATTAATGATAATATGACACAAATGAATAGCAACATGTCCATAGGGGTTAACGGATTGATAAGCAGAATAAACCAACTGGAATCCCAGTTTAAAAAAGAGTCTGATAGGATAGCAGTATGGGAGGATAATGAAATACTATTATTCAAATTGAATGATATTCTATTCTTTACAGCTGAACTTGGCAGTACACTTGCTATAACTAAAAATGGCAAATATAAAGTTAAGGATTCATTGGATATATTAGAAGAAAAATTAAGTAATCAACATTTCTTTAGATGTCATAGAAGCTACATTGTTAATTTGAGCCATATAAGCAAGGTAACACCCTGGATTGGCTACAACTATATATCCAAGTTTGAGGATTCACCTCAAGAGGTACCAATAAGTAAATCCCGCTTCAAAAAAATGAAGGAGATGCTTGGTATATAAATTTCAGCATAAAGCTAAAAACTTTATTGTTTGAATATAACATAAAACACATTACTTAATTGATAATTTTTTTGAAGGAATATCTAAAAGAATTGACGAGATAGTAGATATAATGATATATTAATAAAAACAAAATAAGCATAGTAGTTTAGTATTGAAAGGTGGAATGCAATCCGGTACGCTTTAGAACTATAACAAGTGTACACGGAGAAGTAATTTTAAAATCATTTAGCTTAATAATTGAGAGAAGAAAAACTGTTTTGATTGCACAGTTTAGTTTTCCTTACTCAATTGCTTCTGATTTTAAGATTACTCGTATAGCCTTCATTAATGAAATTCAGGCCGTAGAGTGAATCTACGGCTTTAATTTTTTACTAAACTATTATGCTTTTATTTTGTTAATAAATATTGGAGGAATATCTTATGAAAACTAAGAATGAAAATATTATTAAAAACAACAAGGTTAATTTGGAGTTATTGTTTAATGCTGAATGTAGACCAGAGTTATTTTCTGTGGGTGAAGAGTTGTTCTGGGATGATCCATATATTTCAAAGCAAATGCTTGAATCCCATTTGCATCCTACATCTGATGGAGCAAGTCGTAATCATAAAACTATAGACCAAACTGTACAATGGCTTGTAAACTATCTCAATTTAAAAGAAGGTGCTAAGGTATTGGATTTGGGTTGCGGCCCTGGACTATATTGCACAAGATTATTTCAACGTGGATATAAAGTAGTTGGTATGGATTATTCAAGAAATTCTATAAATTATGCTGTTAATTTCGCTACTGAAAATAGTATGGATATCCAGTATATATATCAGAATTATCTTACTATGGACTACTCTTGCGAGTTTGATGCCATTTTTCTGATTTACTGTGACTTTGGTGCACTTTCAGATTCTAACCGTGACATATTACTAAAAAGGATACATAAGGCTTTGAAGCCTGAGGGAGTGCTCGTATTTGATGTCTTCACAAGATTCAATTGGGGACAGCAATCTTCACGTAATTGGTATGTGAGTGACGCCGGATTTTGGAGAGCATGTCCAAACCTTGTTCTTGACCAGACCTTTCATTATGAAGAGGAAAATGTATTTCTTAAGCAGTATATCGTTATTGAGAATAGTGGTAATACTACTACATATAAAATGTGGGATCACTATTATTCTAAGGAAACTATCTCAAAATTAATGAAAGAGCATGGTTACCAGGTACAGGATATTTGGAGTGATTTGACAGGAAAGCCGTATGAGGATAACACTAGGAGTTTGGGCGTTGCTGTTAAAAAGATTAACACTAATAATGAATAATGTAGATATGTAATTATAAGTTGCAGTGAGTCTGTAGGCATATACAGATTCACTGCTATACTTTATTAGCTATCATCTGTTGTTTTCAAATGAAGCTCTAGTCCACTTTTCCAAGACCTTCAGCTGTTCTGGTGTATGAAACCAGTGTTCGCCATTTTCTATGACAGTGAGGAGACATCCAAAATGTTTTGTAAAGTTCTCTACAATGTTACGTTCCGTGAGGTTGTCTTTGTCTCCGTAAAGAATTTCTGTTGGAAAAATCCACTTAGTGATTGGATGTTCTTTTACATAGGATAGATACTCCAAAGAGAGTGTTTGACCAAAAGATGTGGGAATTGTTTGTTCCAACCGGAGTTGATCTTCCGAGACACCTGCCCAAAGCATCATATTTTGAATTAGTTGCTTCATGTCAAGAATCGGTGAAACAAAAAGGCATCTTTTTAGATTCTCATTTGCAAAACTTAACATACTAAACCACGCCCCAATGCTAGTGGCCCGTAATGCAACCAAATTCCAATGTGATTTGGCATACTTCATAACCGTCAGCAATTCTGGGACAGTATGCCAGGGGTCAAATGTGTTCTTCTCTTCTTTGCGTTCTCCATGTTCTGGCAGATCAATACTCAAAACCTGCCAACCATAACCGCTAGCTATTTCAGCGAAAGGTTCTGCCTCTTCTTTGCAGCCTCCTTGTCCGTGAATAAATAGGTATAAATTCTTAGTGGGCTCTCCCCAAAGAACAGACGGAATTCCCTGAATTTGAAAATATTCTTTCTTCATAAATATATGCTCCTTTATTTATAATACTAATACAATTAGTTATAATACTAAATACATTAGTATTATAGAAATATTAAGCTTGTTTGTCAATAGATTGATAATGATAAGTAGCATTTTTACGAATCTTATTATTGACGAGGCTAATGGAATTAGCTAAACTATATGCGTAATCAATTTATAATATTTAGTTAGAGGGGTACAAATCATGCGTGTTACAAAAGAAGCAGTAATACAGGCTGCATCAAGTATTGCCGATTCAGATGGCCTTAACAAGGTTTCTTTGAAAGTTGTTGCTGAAAAGCTCAATATTCAAACTCCATCTTTATATAACCATATAGCAAGTTTAGATGATTTACTGCGAGAAGTAGCGCATAATGGAATGAAAACCATGAATGACCAGATAACACAAGCTGCCATTGGTAATTCTGGAGATACTGCTATAAAGTCTATTAGCATCGCTTATTTTAAATATATAATGGCACACCCTGGAATTTATGAAACAATTCAATGGGCTCATTGGCATGGTAACAGCGAAACAGCAGCGATATTTGATAATTACAAGGCGCTAATAATAAAACTTATTTTATCTTGCAACTTTAAAACGCCAAAAACAGATGAAATATTGAGTTTGTTAATGAGTATACTTCATGGATATTCATCACTGGAACTTAGCAAAGCGCTTACGAATCCAGAAGAAGCAATAAAAGGACTGACCAATTCAATAGAAATAGTATTATTAGGTTTACATGCAAAATATGATTGATTTTATTGTGTCAAAACTAAGAAGCTAAGTTTTAAGGGTCAACTAAAATGACATAGAAACTAGCTTCTTTTTTATATTCAAAAACTGAAAGAGAGGTTATCATACAGTGTCAAAATATTTATGTACGATAAGTTAGCTGTGCTTTGATGGTGAATAATACAAATTTTTACTTCGTGATAAAAAACATCGAGATTTTATAGATTTCAAATGATATATTAATTACATGATTGGTGCGCATTAAATCATATGTTGGGGGGAAGCTTAAGTGCAATATTATGAAACCGTACAAAAAGCTGTTTGTTTTATTGAAATACATTTAAAAGAGGAAATAAACCTCTATGACATTGCACAATATGTAAATTTTTCAGTTCCACATTTATATAGGATTTTCAAAGCTGTTGTAGGTGAAACTGTTAAATCTTACATTATGAGAAGGAGACTTGAATGTGCAGCTGTAGAATTAAAGGTGAGTAAAAAAAACATATCAGAAATAGCTTATGAGTATGGTTTTGAATCACATGATGTTTTTACAAGGGCATTCTCCAGAGCATATAATATGTCGCCTAGTAAATTTCGTATTAGGGATGTAGAGGTTAGAATTAATAAGTTTTCTGTTGATGAAAATATTGAGGTGTTCGAAAGGAGTAGTTGTATGAATTATAAAGTTGTTAACAAAAATCAGATAACTGTTATTGGAATGGAGTGTAAAGCAAAACCATGTGATACTGATGGAGCCATCGGCAGGTTATGGAGTTCATTTTTAGAGAATGTTGATAAAGTCAAAACCCCTACCATACCAAATATAATGTATGGCATTTGTGAACATGAGACTTGCAATCAAAGTGATTCATTTACCTATATGGCTGGTATTGAGGTAGAAGAGTTCTGCGATGTTCCTGATGGAATGGTAAGAAGGATTCTAAGGCAACAGAAGTATATACAGGCCGAGGTCCCCCAAGAGGTTAAAACTTCAGATGCATATACAAAAACATTTGAATATTTAAATAAGAATGGTTACTTACTTGATAAATATGATGAAATAGAAGTATATGAAGAAGTGTTTAAAGATCCTTATTTTAACGCATTTAAGCTGTTAATACCTATAAAGTAATTTAGTTTATAATCATATTTTTTTAAACATATAAAATATTGAAATAAGCATCTATCAATTTTGGTAGGTGCTTAATTTTTAGATTCTGGTGCAAAAATAATTTCTGTGATAGCATATATATTATGGTAAATAGGTTACTGGATAAATTATAAAGAGGTTCAATACGTTATATTTAAGAAAGAATATAAAGATTATCCTATATGCAAGGAACTTTAATGCCAGAGCTGTTAGCATTTAAGAAATTGTATCATAATTGGCTAGCGTGAAAGTATAGGTTGAATAGATAGCAAAAAAAGTCGAGAGAATTCTACTTAAAATCTTTACACTTGTAATAAGTAAGGAGCTGAAAAGATGAAGGAACAGACAATGGCTGTCCAACGGATGCAGGAATACATTGATACCCATATCGAACAAGAAATCACAATGGCACAGCTATCAAAAGTGTCGCTTTTTTCTCCGTGGCATTCTTATCGTTTGTTCAAACAGTATACAGACCAGACACCAGCTGATTATATCCGTCGGTTGAGACTTTCCAAGTCTGCCATGCGTCTAAAAAACGAAGGCTGCCGTGTAATTGATGTCGCTTTTGATATGGGTTTTGGTAGTGTTGATGGCTATCAGCGGGCATTTTTTCGGGAGTTCGGCTGCAACCCTGGTGAATACTCATCAAATCCTGTTCCGATTCAACTCTTTATTCCATACGGTGTCAAATTCAAAGAAATGAGAAAGGATTCAATCAATATGCAAAATGTTCAGAGTGTATTTATTCAGATTATTCGTAAGTCGGAACGCAAGGTTATCATCAAACGCGGTGTTAGGGCGGAGGATTATTTCCCCTACTGCGAAGAGGTTGGTTGCGATATCTGGGGATTGCTTACCAGCATGGATTCTCTATGTGGAGAACCAGTTTGCTTATGGTTGCCGGAGCAATACAAAAAGCCGAATACTTCCACCTATGTTCAGGGTGTTGAGGCTGCTGTTGACTATGAAGGTCCAATCCCGAAAGATTTTGATGTCATAACGCTCCCAGCGGCGTATTACCTAATGTTCCAGGGGGAGCCCTTCAAAGAGGAAGATTACTGTGAGGCAATCATGGGTGTTCAGCAATCAATAAACACCTATGACCCATCTGTCATAGGCTATGAATGGGACGACTCTAATCCTCGTATTCAGCTTGAACCTCGTGGTGAGCGCGGTTATATCGAACTGCGTGCAGTGAAAGTAAGGCACGGCTAATTCCAGACGATCCTGGATTGCTATTTCTATGATTCAGTGGGAGCAAAAAGCACCTCTCACCAAATCTTAGAAATCTGCCTATCCTATGTATGCCACTTATTTGAGTAGAGAATCACTCCACTCAGAAGAATAATTAAGGATTGGATTTACTACATTTAAGTAATCAGCAGCAGTATGGCATTTCTTTATTTTTTTCATGAGCTTGCCATCCTTGTCAATGTGAACCGACATATACTCCCAGAACTCTTTCATTTTGTCGCACAAATGCTTGTCTCCCGAAAGTATATTTTTATAATAATCAAAAATCTCATCGTGAAAATTTTTGACCATGCTTATTCTTTTAGTGGACGGAATAATTTGTCCTTTGATGATAGATGGTAGAAATGGATTTCTAAGAGCGCCTCTTCCAAGCATGAAGTTTTTTATAAAAGGAAATCGTGAGCTAATACTAATAAAGTCATCATATGTGAATATATCGCCATTATAGGTTATTTCGTGTTTGCAAGCTAAAGCAAGAGCCTCAAATGAATCCAGATTAACGTTGCCAGTGTACATCTGTTTTCCTGTACGGGCATGTATAATCACACCGCCCAAGGGATATTCGTTAAGCACCTCAATTACACGCATTCCAGCTTCAGGATTATCTAATCCCAGCCTCATTTTTACTGTTATAGTATAGGAACTATCACCACATGCTATGTCAAGGAAATCCCTTATCATATCAGGAAATGGCAGGATTCCAGAACCTTTTTTCTTATTCGTTACCATAGGAAAGGGACAGCCTATGTTCCAGTTTATCTCATTGTAACCCATGTCAGCGATGGCAGAAGAAAAAAACTTAAAATCAGTTCCATTGTTGCTAAGCAGCTGAGGAACAATTTTTATATCAGCGTCATTTCGTTCAGGAAGAAGATCTTTTAGTAATAAAAGACTTACTTTTTGCATATCAGTAGTGGCAATAAACGGGGCATAATACGCATCAATACCGCCGAAAATCCTTGCAAATGCGTTTCTATAAGCTGCAATAGTCATACTCTGAATAGGGGCCAAATAAAGATTCATAATTATTCTCTCTTAGTCAAGTTTAGGAATTAATCCATTCTAAATATTATATAGTTATGGCTGGAAATGCAATAGTGATTTTTGTAAATATCCTATACCGCGAAATGGTGCTGTATAATAATTATTTTCCTCCAATTGAAGTATGGTTTTATTATACCATTTACAAGTTTTACATTCTCGACCATTTTTGCTATAAGTTAACCCCACAATTAAGGTGTTTAAAAAGTATTCACGATTTTCAAAATCTAACTAATATAATTAAATTCACAATTATCTCCATTATAAAAAATGTAGTAAAACAAATACTATAAATAACATTTTTAATAATAAGGGGAGAAGTAGGATATGGCTACACATACAGGTATTGTTAAATGGTTTGATAATGAAAGAGGTTTTGGTTTCATTTCTACAAACGAAGGTGATGATGTCTTTCTACATCATTCGCAGGTAAAAGAAAAAGGCAATGATAAGGATATACATGAAGGGGAATCGGTAATATTTGATATTGTGAATGATAATAAAGGCCCAGCTGCTGTAAATGTTCAAAAATCGTAAATAATATAGTATAAAGGTCAGCTATACAGATAAAGTTCGCTATATATCAGGATTATAAATTGAGAATCGAAAACGACTACTTATAAATTAGAATGAGAGCCCCCATTTACTAGTGGGGGTACTTATAACGCTATATTTAAATCCATACTTGAAAATTAATTAATACATATATATAATTAATAAATAATAATCTATATCAAAAAACAGCGATTATAAAAGCTACGATTTAATAAATTTCTTCAGAGAGCCGATGGCTGGTGAAAATCGGTGAAAGGTTAAATCAATCCACTTTTTAGCTGTCGGTGATGAATCGAAAGGTTAGTACCCTTTATCCTACTATTAAAGAGGCTGGTTGTTATTATATAATCAGCAATTTGAGTGGCAACGCGGATTCCTTCCGTCTCATTTATATGGGATGGGGGTTTTTTTAATTTTAGGAAAGTATAACTTTAACTAAGTTTTTGCCGGTGCTGCTAAGTTGTATCAGCTCAGTTTTTATTAGTAAACAAAACACTATTTATTATGAATTAGGAGGAAATATATGTTAGATTTAAAATTTGTAAGAGAAAACCCTGAAGTTGTAAAGCAAAACATTAAGAATAAGTTTCAAGACAATAAGTTAGGTTTAGTAGATGAAGTAATAGCTTTGGATATTGAACTCAGAAATACAAAGCAGGAAGCGGAGACTTTAAGAGCTGACAGAAATAAAATTTCAAAGAGTATTGGTGGCTTGATGGCCCAAGGGAAAAAAGAAGAGGCAGAAGAACTGAAGGCTCAGGTTACTGCAAATTCAGACCGTTTGGCAGAATTGAAAATAAAAGAAGACGAGCTCGAAACAAAACTTAAAAATAAAATGATGATTATTCCAAATATAATTGACCCAAGTGTTCCAATTGGTAAGGATGATAGCGAAAATGTCGAGGTTCAGCGCTATGGTGAGCCTGTGGTACCTGATTTTGAAGTTCCATATCATACAGATATAATGGAAAAGTTAAGTGGTATTGATTTGGAAAGTGCCAGAAAGGTTGCTGGTAATGGTTTTTATTACTTGATGGGAAACATTGCTAGACTTCATTCTGCAGTCATTTCCTATGCAAGAGACTTTATGATTAATCGTGGCTTTACCTACTGTATACCACCTTTTATGATCCGCAGTGAAGTTGTTACTGGTGTTATGAGCTTTGCCGAAATGGATGCTATGATGTATAAAATCGAAGGCGAAGACCTATATTTAATTGGTACCAGCGAACATTCAATGATTGGAAAGTTTATAGATACTATTTTGCCAGAAGATGCATTGCCACAAACCTTGACTAGCTACTCTCCTTGTTTCAGAAAAGAAAAGGGGGCTCACGGGCTGGAGGAAAGAGGAGTTTACCGAATTCATCAGTTTGAAAAACAGGAAATGATAGTGGTATGTAAACCTGAAGATAGTATGATGTGGTATGACAAGATGTGGCAAAACACAGTAGACTTATTCCGTACACTAGATATTCCTGTAAGAACTTTAGAATGTTGTTCAGGTGATTTAGCAGATTTGAAAGTAAAATCAGTAGATGTAGAGGCTTGGTCTCCAAGACAGAAGAAATATTTTGAAATTGGAAGCTGCTCTAATTTGGGTGATGCACAGGCACGCCGTTTAAAAATTCGTGTTGATGGTAAAGATGGGAAATACTTTGCACATACATTAAACAATACTGTTGTTGCGCCTCCTAGAATGCTGATTGCGTTTTTAGAAAATAATTTAAATGCAGATGGATCTGTTAATATTCCAGTTGCGTTGCAACCATATATGGGTGGTATGACAGTTATTAAGTAATGTATAAGCAGAATTATTAATTAAATAGAAGTTCTTACTTCTTTCTAAAATCTTAGAAGTAGGATAACCTGTTTATTCAAAAAGTCTACGTTATCAGGAGAGCCTTACTAACGTAGACTTTTTGCTTTAATTTCTAGCTAAGAATAAAAAATATGTTTGCTGTATTTATTCCTCACAAAAAGTTTTATTCAGTTACATGAACGATACACTGTACCTTTACACCGTCTTCAGAAGCGTAGATATAGGCTCTACCCTTTTTCAATGCAGTAACTTTTCCAGCTGTATCAACATTGGCAATATTTGAATTGCTTGAAGACCATACAGGTGAAATACCTGAAGAAACGGTTGCGGTAATTGTAGCAGTAGAACCTTTTTTTAGACAAAGTTCTGACGAACTTAAAGTGATTGTAGGTTCTTTTACTACAACTTCACAGCTTTTTGATACCCCGTCTACAGTTGCGGTGATTGTTGCAGTTCCGTGCTTAACTGCAGTTATTGTTCCAGAACTATCTACAATAGCAACACTCTTTTTATTTGTTTTCCAAGTAGGATTGATGCCAGAAGATATTGTTGCTGATAGTTTAGCTGTTTGGCCGCGATACAATGTGATACTTGTTTTACTTAGATTAATAGTAGGAGATTTTACTTTGATTTTACAGGTGGAGTTGCTCCCATCAGCAGAAGCAGTTATGATAGCTTCACCAGGCTTTATGGCAGTTACAGTGCCCTTCTCGTCAATCGTAGCAATACTATTCTTGCTACTTTTCCAAGTGACTTTTGAATTGTTAGAGGTAGTTGCAGAAAGAACCAGAGTTTTGCCACGCTCGATTGAGCAGCTTTCTTCGCTGATAGATATCTCCGTTTTGTTAACAGTAACTTTACAGGATGCTTCTGCATTTTTTATTTTAGCGGTAATAGTAGCTGTACCTGATTTTTTTGCAGTTACTTTTCCATAAGTATTTACAGAGGCGATTTTCGAATTACTGCTTTTCCATGTTGCTTGCTTTCCCGTAGAAGTAATAGCAACTATGTAGAATTCGTTACCTATATCAGCAATCGCAGAATATTTAGTGAGTATAATAAATGAAAAAGAACTAGATGAACTTGCAGATATAGTTTGGAGTGGGAAAGAGCAAATGATTATAACACATAATAAGATAGGTAATAAGATTTTTTTAATCTTTGTCATTAAAATCCTCCATTCATAGAATGTGAGGAATAAATGCTCAAAATTTAGATTGACAGCAAACTTGTCTTCATTTTAGCATAAATGTAATAATATGTAAATATTTTATATTTTTACATCAACAGTGATTAGCCAAATAATAGATGTTTTAAGTGATTTTAACAAATAAACGTAATGAAATCTCAATTTATGGATATACTAAACATAAATTTATATAATAGGAGGGCATTTCAATGAAATATAGAAATACATTAATCATTTTGACACTCTCAATTGTATTATTTGCAGGGTGTGCAAAGCAAACTCCAAATGTAACAACACCAACTGTAACAACACCAACTGTAACAACACCGACAACAACAGCACAAACGACATCGCCAGCTACGATGACACCAGAAGCAGTAACTTCTGCATCAATAGTCGACAAAGCTTCAACTTTTGAAAAGGCAATAAGCAGTGGTGGTACATGGATCATTGCAATAACAAAAGACCTCACTATTGATAAGGATATTGTACTTGATGGTGAGTTTAAGAATGGGAAAAAAGATGCTGCTGGTAAAGATATTATTCAACGAAAGGTTGCTTTATATTCACAGGATGCGGACCGTAAAATTACTGCTAGATATACTTTGACAGCGCCCAAGTTCACTATTAATAGTCCCGAAGCCAGCATCCAGCATGGAACATTTAAAGGTGACCTCTACGTTTCAGTAAAGAACTTTAAGTTAATTGATGCGACCGTAGATGGAAACGTTTATTTTACTACGGATGAAGCTAAAAGTACGTTTAATGCCGATGCTACAAGTAAAATTACTGGAAAGCAGGAAATTAAAAAGTAGAGAGTAACTGATTTGTAGTCTTAAAGAATAGGAATATACGGGAGTGTCGCAAAACTACTTAAAAAGTAGTGAGCGATACTCCTTTCTTTTGCTTTTGATATTTATAGTTGTTAAATTGTTGATTACTCTGTAGTAAATTAACAATTTTGTAAATTTTGAGCGCACTTTAATAGGCCTATTAGATTTCGTTGGAATTTTAGCAGGCTTTTAATTCATGAAGATCTTTTCCACATCTGTCATTTTTGAATTTTGGAGTG
>JAEWAX010000145.1 GCA_023391425.1 Bacillota bacterium
GCTCAAGAACGTTTGAAGGGTTATGAAAGAGTCCATGAAGATTACGCTATGAGAATAGACAATCAACTTATTAAAAAGGGAGATTATCAGGTTGAAAGTGGATATAGACTTCTATATGAGTTGATTAAAATGCAAGATCCCCCTACGGCAATACTTGTGACAAACTACGAGATGACATTAGGTGCAATAATGGCTATAAATGAAAGTGATATAAAGATTCCGGAGGATGTTTCTTTTATAGGATTTGATAATCTACAACTAGCTAAAGTGGTAAAACCCCCATTAACAATAGTGATTCAACCTGTTCAACAAATAGGTGAGGTTGCTGCAAATACTATGTTAAAAAGACTAAAGGGAGATACAACTAATTTTCCGTCGATGGTACGGCTAAAAACTGAACTGAGCTTAAAGGGTTCTGTTAAAAAGGTGGATAATGTACTGTAAGCAATAGGTATTAGGAAGGCACTTTGTAAAGGTAATGTGAGAAACTATGAATTATTTTTAATAAAAATTCAAAGTTTCTCGATAATTTTTTTAACACAAAGCTAAACGTTTAGCGCTGTGTTCGCATAACAACACATAACGTATTTAGAGGTGAGATATGGAAAAGGTATTGTTGGGAATAGATATTGGTACATCCGCATGCAAAGTTGCAATATTTGATCTTCAGGGAAAAGTAATTTCACAAGCTACAAAAGAATACAAGGTATATTATCCATTACCAGGCTATGTTGAGCAAAATCCTAATGAGTGGTGGGAAAGTGTATGTGCTGCAATAAAGGAAACAATAACCTACGCCAAGATTGATGCAAATCAAATTGCCGGAATAGGTATCGATGGACAAAGCTGGTCGGCCATACCTGTTGATAAGTCGGGGAATGTTCTTCATAATACACCTATTTGGATGGATACTAGAGCATCAGATATCTGCATAGAAACTGTAAATAGAGTCGGGTTTGACAGAATTTTTGACTTGAGTGGCAATTCATTTGAACCTACATACTCAACTCCAAAGATTCTATGGTTTAAACAAAACATGCCTGAATTATATAACTCAACATATAAGTTTTTGCAAAGCAACAGCTTTATAGCTTTTAAGCTTACTGGTGAAATTACACAGGATATATCTCAAGGCTATGGTATTCATTCGTTCAATATGAAAACTGGTAAATGGGATGATGATTTTTGCGAAGAGCTGGGGTTTGATCGGGAAAAGCTACCTGATATATATCAATGCCATCATGTTATAGGAGAAGTAACATCTAGGGCTGCTGACCAGACAGGACTTGCTATTGGAACACCAGTTGTAGCAGGAGGATTAGATGCTTGTTGTGGAACGCTGGGAGCTGGAGTAATCACAGTTGGACAGACACAGGAACAGGGTGGGCAGGCCGGAGGAATGAGCATATGTGTAGATTCGGCAATTGCACATCCAAAGCTTATTTTAGGATTTCATGTAGTTCCTGATTTGTGGCTATTACAAGGAGGAACAGTTGGCGGCGGTGGAGCCATAAAATGGTTTAAACAGGAACTGGGGGCATTTGAGGAAGCTTTCGCTTTAGCAAGAGATGTAAGTGCATTTAAAATAATGGACGATGAGGCAAAAGAAATACCAGCTGGGTCAGAAGGCTTAATTTTCTTGCCATATATGGCGGGAGAAAGGTCACCAATTTGGGATAAAAATGCTAAGGGAGTATTCTTTGGACTGGGTTACAACAAAACTAGAGCTCATATGATTAGAGCAGTTATGGAAGGCTGTGCATTTGCGCTTGAACATAACTTAAAGACAGCAGAGGAAACAGGTGTAAAGATAGATGAACTTGTAGCAATGGGTGGAGCTGCGAATAGTAGGCTTTGGACCCAAATGAAAGCAGATATTACAGGCAAAACAATAAAGGTTCCAACCTCTGATACTGCAACAACACTTGGTGCAGCAATCCTTGCAGGTGTAGGAACAGGATTATACAAGAACTTTAATGAGGCAGTAAAAGAAACAATTGTAATTACGCGTACACATGAACCAAATATGAAAGTTCATAAAGAGTATATGCGAAGCTATGAAATATATTTGGAGCTATACGATAAATTGAAGGACACAATGCACAAAGTGTAAAGGAGGGTATTATGAAAGCTGGGGTATTACATGCAAAAGACGATTTGAGGTACGAGGAAGTTAGCACACCAAAGCCAGGTGATAGGGAGGTTCTGGTTAAGGTAAAAGCTACCGGTATTTGTGGGTCAGATATTCCTAGAGTACTTGGAGACGGAGCACATTTTTTTCCAATAGTTTTAGGACATGAATTTTCAGGTGAAATAGTAGAAATTGGTGAAGGAGTAACGTCTGTAACAGTTGGTGACAAGGTTGCCGGTGTACCATTAGTTCCATGTCTCAAATGCGATGACTGCCAAAAAGGTAACTACTCCCTATGTAAACATTATAGTTTTATAGGCTCTAGAGAGCAGGGAAGTTTCGCAGAATATGTGAAAATGCCTGAAAAGAATGTTGTAAAGTTTAATGATAATGTCCCATTTGAACAAGGAGCATTTTTTGAGCCGGCTACTGTAGCACTTCATGGTTTGTTGTGTGCAGATTATCATGGTGGAGAAGATGTGGCAATCCTTGGTGGTGGTACCGTTGGAATGTTTACTGCACAATGGGCGAAGATATTTGGAGCAAAGAGAGTCTTTGTTTTTGATATAGACAATGACAGACTGGCCCTTGCAAAAAGACTTGGAGCAGATGTGACAATAAATACACTTGACAAGGATTTCAGAGCGCAGGTAGACGAGTATACAAACAAAAGGGGATTTGGATTTGTATATGAAACTGCAGGTGTTGACATAACAATGAAGCTTGCATTTGAAATAGCAGGAAATAAGGCAGGTGTATGTTTTATTGGAACACCTACAAAAGACCTTGTATTTACCCCAAAGCTTTTTGAAAATATGAACAGAAAAGAATTTAAGCTTACAGGATCATGGATGTCGTATAGTGCACCATTCCCAGGTAAAGAGTGGGATTTGACAGCTCATTACTTCTCTACGGGAGAGTTGAAATTTGATAATAGCTTCATATTTAAAAAAGTGCCGCTAAGCAACATAAAAGATGCTTTTGATATGTTCAAAGTACCTGGAACTGTTAAGGGAAAGATTTTAATAGTAAATGAATGATACTTATAGGGCTACCTCTTAAACAATGTAGTTTATGAGAAGAAGGAAGGAGAACAGTAATGGAATTATTACACTATTTAAAAAGCTTAGTAGTAATGCAAAAACAAGGAGTACCTGTAGGAATATATTCTGCTTGCAGTGCTAATGAGTATGTTATTGAAGCAGCGATGGAACGTGCTTTGAAAAATAACGATTATGTGCTAATTGAAGCAACTGCAAATCAAGTTAATCAGTATGGTGGATATACTGGAATGAAACCTATTGATTTTAAAGCTTTTGTGTATTCTATAGCACAAAAATTAGAGTTCCCTGTTAATAAAATTATACTTGGCGGAGATCATTTAGGTCCACTTACTTGGAAAAATGAAAAATCGACTACAGCGATGAAGAAATCATGTGAATTACTAAAACAATATGTTTTGGCAGGTTTTACAAAAATACATATTGACACTAGTATGCACCTTGCAGATGATAATGAGAAAGAAAAGCTAGATACAGGTGTAATAGCAAAAAGGGGAGCAACACTGTGCAAGGTTGCAGAGGAAGCATACCAAGAATTGCTCAGAAGTAATCCAGATGCTGTACAACCGGTTTATGTAGTTGGAAGTGAAGTGCCAATTCCTGGTGGAAGCCAAGAGGAAGAGGAAGGAATACAAGTTACAAAGGTGAGTGACTTTGAGGCAACAGTCGAAACCTTTAAACAGGCATTTTATAAACTCGATCTTCAAAAAGCATGGGATAATGTTATAGCTGTAGTAGTTCAGCCAGGTGTCGAGTTTGGTGACGAAACCATTCATGAGTATAATCGTGAAGCTGCAAAAGAATTGTGTCAGGCTTTAAAAAAATATCCTAACCTCGTGTTTGAAGGGCACTCGACAGACTATCAGACACCATCTGGGCTTAAACAAATGGTTGAGGATGGTATAGCTATTTTAAAGGTAGGTCCGGCATTGACATTTGCTTTGAGAGAGGCACTATTTGCATTAAGTCATATTGAGGAAGAATTGTTTAAATATGATCCAGATGTTCATCTATCTAACTTTACTAATGTATTAGATGAAGCTATGCTGGAACAACCTGATAACTGGAAAAAGCATTACCATGGGAATGGAGTAAAACTCAGATTTGCAAGAAAATATAGTTTTTCAGATAGATGCAGGTATTATCTCCCAGAAAAAAATGTACAAGATTCTATTAAGAGAATGATTCAGAACTTAAAGTCGGTTTCAATACCAATGACGTTAATAAGTGAATTTATGCCTGTTCAATACAATAAAATCAGAAACGGTGAGTTGATAAATGATCCGGAATGTCTACTGAAAGATAGAATAATTAACTGTATTGATGATTACTTGTTTGCTACTAAAGTAGAGGAAAAATCTGTGTGCTAATTGATAATTATTACACACTAAATAATTTATTGAAGATTTAGATTAATTGAAGATACTAGTCCTACCACTAAGTCAATTGGCTGTTTAAAAAATATTAATATAAAAAAGGAGATGTTTTAGATGAGTAACGATATAATTAATCCAAGTTTAGTTCCACAAAGAATACTACGAGGTGGAGACAAAATGCCAGCAATAGGAATGGGAACTTTTGGTTCAGACAGGTTCTCAGCAGAAGATATTGCAAATGCAGTTAAAGGAGCAGCAGAAGTAGGCTTTAGACTATTCGACTGTGCATCTGTTTACGGAAATGAACACCTAATTGGCCAAGTATTCGAAGATATAATGAATACTGGTATAAAGCGTGAAGAACTATTTGTTACTTCAAAAGTATGGAATGATATGCATGGCAAGGGTGATGTTATGTTATCCTGTGCAAAAACCTTGAAGGATTTAAGACTTGACTATTTAGACTTGTACTTTATTCACTGGCCATTTAGAAACTTCCATCCAAAGGGAGCTGCTCCAGACTATCATAATGCTGATGCTAGACCATTTTCAATAGAGCAATACATGGAAACTTGGTATCAGATGGAGCGTTTGCAAAAGGCCGGATATGTAAAACATATTGGTTGTTCAAGTATGACTATTCCAAAGCTTAAAGAACTTATAAAGTACTGTACTATAATGCCTTCAGCTATTGAAATGGAGCTTCATCCTTGCTTCCAACAGCCTGAACTATTCAATTTCGTAAAAGAACTAGGTATTGCACCGATAGGCTTCTGCCCAATAGGTTCCCCAACTCGTCCTGACCGTGATAAAACTGCTGAAGACGTAGTTGATATACAAGACCCAATTGTAGTAGAGATTGCAAAAGCTCACAATGTTCATCCTGCTGTTATTTGTATTAAGTGGGCTGTACAGAGAGGTCAAACTCCAATACCATTCTCTGTATATAGAGCTGAGTATGCAAGTAATCTTCGTTGTGCGGTTGAAGACCCATTAACAGCTGAAGAAATGAAGAAACTTGAAGGTGCTGATAAGAACTGCCGTCTAATTAAGGGACAAGTATTCTTATGGGATGGTGCAAAGGATTGGACTGATTTGTGGGATTTAGATGGAACTATTACAAAATAATTTTTACTAATATTTTTGTTACAAACTTATGCTGCGTTAGTTAGCGGCTGAATGGAGAGTTGTTATGTTAAAAGGAATTCCTTCTATTTTAACTCCTGAGCTTCTAAAGACACTCATGGAGATGGGTCATAGTGATGAGATAGTAATAGCTGACGGTAATTTCCCGTCAGGTACATTTGGTAAAAAAGTAATAAGACTAGACGGACATGGCGTTCCTGAAGTATTAGATGCAATACTAAAGTTTTTCCCACTCGATCCATATGTAGAGAAACCAGTGGCTCTTATGCAGGTAGTTCCTGGTGATCCTGTCAAGACACCAATATGGGATATATACAAGGAAATAATAAATAAGCATGAGCCCAAGTTTAACAAGATTGAAAATATTGAAAGATTTGCTTTTTATGAAAGAACAAAAAGTGCATTTGCCGTTATTCAAACAAGTGAAACTGCACTTTATGCTAATATTATTTTGAAAAAAGGTGTTGTTATAGAGTAGGTTTGTTATAAAGAGCCATAACAGAACAAATACGGAATTGAAATCGGCTCTATGTTTCATCAATTAATACTACCTGATAAGAGTTATATGGCAAAGCAGTGGATTATCATTGGCTTTGCCATATTTATTTTAAACTGGTCTACTCGAAGAGTTATTAATAATGAAATAATTTATAATCGTGAGGAAATTATATCGTGGATATAACTACAAAAATAAAAAGTATATATATTAATAAAGAGCCACTTACAGATAAAGATATGGAAGATTCAAGGAATATATCTATTTTTGAGGGCTGTACTGCTAGAACAATAGCCACTCTTACTAGTGGTGCTTTTCTAGTAGGTTATGCAAAACTTCTTGGTTCCAGTGACCAAATAGCAGGTATTATTGCGGCAATACCTGTATTAGCAGGAATTATTATGTGTATATCTCCTATAGTATTTGAGAGAATGGAAAATAGAAAGATTATTGTCTCTCTATTTTGTTTAATTGGAAGATTAATGTTAGGATCTATGATTTTAATTCCCTTAATGAAAATATCATATCAAACGAAAATAGTAATATTAATTTTTATTTTTTTAGTGGCAAATTTATTTATATCTTTTTCACTACCAGCTGCCCAAACCTGGCAACAGCGTGTAACGCCAGAGGAAATAAGAGGTAGGTATTTTGGTAAACGTGAATCCATTGTATTAGGAACTGTAACAATTATTACTTTGTTAATGGGGCAAATTCTTGATAAGTTTGAACAAATTGGGCAGCAGTTTTCTGGCTTTGTTGTATTATATAGCGTTGTATTTATTTGTGCTGTAGTAAATTTTATACTATTTTCTCAGATGAAGGAACCTAAATCAAAGGTAGCAGATACTCCTCCTGAGTTAAAGCAAGTATTAACCATGCCACTAAGAAACAAAAAATTTATGAAAGTAGTTTTATTGTTGATAATATGGAATTTTAGTTTTCAATTAGGTTCGCCATATACTGCTGTTTACATGGTTTCAACCCTTAAGTTAGGGTATGGCCTGATAACGTTAATGGCTGTCCTAGCATCAATAACTAGTGTCATTTCTGTAAGGTTTTGGGGGAAATTAGCTGATAAAAAGTCTTGGTTGTATTTAATGAAGCTTATGATTATTCTCCAAATACTCAGCTTTATCAGTTGGTTTCTTATAAATAAATATTCAGTTCTTCTCATATTGCCTGTTGCCCATATTCTCAGTGGAGCTGCAATTTCAGGTATAAATATATCAGTAAATAATCTGCAGTACAGCTATGCTCCTGAGGAAAATAAAACTGTATATATAGGGTTTTCATCAGCTATTAGTGGTGTTTTTGGCTTTTGTGGAACGATAGCTGGAGCCTATGTGCTAAAAATTGCAGAGCAATACAAATTTATTATTGGGGGCTTAAATATAGGAAACATTCAGATTCTTTTTCTTGTATCAAGCATTATTTTGATAGGGTGCTTCTTTTGTACACGGGACAGGTTGAAATCATAAAAATAGTATGGTGAAATAAGCTTTGAATTTACTCATATTTTGTCCGTTTTGTTAAGCCTAAGTGATGAGGCAATTTCTTCTGAAGAGTGTTTATAGCTATCCTCTGCTGAAAAATAATGGTTACTTAAATACTTAGTAATAGACTTTATCTGTTATTAATGGTAATATAATAACATGAGCTAAACGTTTCGTGCTTGAGAAAGGTAAGTAGCATATTCTTCTTATCAGAGGTAGTTACACTCACTATATGCTTAATAAATGGGTTAATTAGAACAAGATTTGAAATGTTGATTTCAAAGTTTTTCGCAGGGGGTGTTTCTATTGTACAAATTATTAATTGTAGATGATGAGGAAGAGGTAAGACAAGGGGTTATCCAAAAAATTCAATGGGACAAGTTTAACTTTGAAATTATTGGCGAAGCCCAAAATGGTAGAGAAGCTATAGATATAATAGAAGATAATATACCAGATGTAATTATCACAGACATATCAATGCCTTTAATGAATGGGTTAGAGCTTTCAGAATACATACAGCTAAATTTTTCTACAGTTAAAACTATAATTCTTACAGGTTTTGAGGATTTTAATTTTGCCCAGCAGGCAATTAAATTTGGAGTAGAGGATTACATTTTAAAGCCTGTTCTTCCAAAAGATATCGATGTGTTAATGGAAAGACTTAAAAGCAAGCTTGACCAGGAAATAGAGCAAAAAGAAAATATTATAAAATTAAAGAAACATTTTAATGAAAGTATGCCTATTATTAGGGAGAAATTCCTTTCGCTTATAATTGAAAACACTGTTGATGAAGAAGAGATTATGAAAAAAATAGCCTTCTTCAATTTGAATTTAACTGGTGGCTGCTATGTTATTGCTGCTGCAGACATAGATAATAGCTATAAAGACGAAAAGATATTTGACGACAATGATATTGAATTAATGCGATATGCTGTAATCAACATTGCAAAAGAAATTACAGATAAATATGCTATTGGAGAAACCTTATTTCATAATAGGGAGCTTGTAAT
The DNA here is from genome assembly GCA_023391425.1 of Bacillota bacterium. GTDB lineage: Bacteria > Bacillota > Clostridia > Acetivibrionales > DSM-1351 > Ruminiclostridium. Next base: position 8,717 of record JAEWAX010000145.1, read on the forward strand.
TATATTCAGTCTTAATGAAACTGTTGGTAATGGTAATTGCATCAATGAAACTATATATAAAAAAGTATACTCTGTTTTGGAAGAAATTCGCCAGAATGTAGAGAAATATTTGAAACTGACGGTTACTATAGGTGTCGGAAGTGTTTTTAATAGTCTGTCAAGGCTTAAGGATTCATATAGATCAGCATTATCTGCACTTGAATATAAACTTGTGATAGGTGTAAGTAGGATTATATTTATTGAAGACCTAGAACCAAAAAGAAAAGATTTAATCGCTTTTGACGAACAGAAGGAACACCGCTTAGTTACCGCAATCAAGTTTGGAACAGAAAAAGAAGTAAGTGAAGTAGTAGATTTAATATTTAATAATATAATTGGTACCAAAGCTACTTTTCATGAGTATCAGCTATATTTTGTAGAAATGGTAGCAGCAATCTCAAAGATATGCAGGAATTTTGAAATAGATACATCACAAATTCTTGGAATTCGTACAAATCTATACGTGGAAATGCTGGAATTCAAATCTTTTAATGAAATAAAAATATGGGTTGAAGTGATTTGCTTAAAACTTATGAATTTTATTTCAATTTCTAGGCAAAACACAACCCAAATGCTTGTAAAAAAGGCTCAGGACTATGTACATAGAAATTACAGCAATGATAAATTAAGTATTCAAAAAGTATCCGAATATCTACATATCAGTTCAAGTTACCTTAGTATGATTTTTAAAAAGGAAACTGGTGATACATTTTTGAAATACCTTGTGCAAGTAAGACTTGATGCTGCGATTGAATTGTTGAATGGTTCATATAAAATAGCAGAAATAGCAGAACGTATAGGCTATCCTGATATTAGCTACTTCAGTTATTTTTTTAAAAAAAATTTTGGAATGTCTCCAAGAGAATACCGTAATAATTATGTTACTAAAAAGGAGTCTTTAACTTGAAAAAAAAGATTTCCATATTTTTTAGCAGAATCAGACTAAACAGCATTCAATCAATTATTACCTTATCTTTTACTGCGGTAATAATTCTTTCGATGTTAATAATAAGCTTTGCTCTCTATAGGATGTTTTCTAATAATGCTGAAGAAAGAGCTGCCTTTAGTACACAACAGATTATGAACCAGGTTAATATTAACTTGGAAGTTTATCTGAAAGGTATGATAGAGATATCTGACATAATTAGAAGCAATTTTGAAGGAGACACAGATGATAACAAAAGAGATATCAGCGATTTACTTGAAGTGACTTCAAAATTAAGAAAAGACATTGTATCAGTAACTGTTTATAAAAAAAATGGACAACTGCTTATTGGGTATCCATCTCAAACTCTTGATGAAAATATATCTGTTTTAGAGCAGGCTTGGTTTAAAGACTCATTTCAATACTCTGTCGGGTATATTTTTCAGCCTCCTCATGTACAGAGGATTTTCAAAGGAAAGCGCCCCTGGGTTGTTTCTCTGTGCAAAGGGAGTTCTTCTTATGGAAGTAACGGAGAACTTCTGGAATGGACTACAATGGTAGATATGAATTTCAGTGTTATAGAGCAACTATGCAAAAATGTCAGCCTTGGAAAAACAGGATATATATATATTATTGATAACAATGGAAGAATTATATATCATCCCCAACAGCAATTGATATATACCGGGCTTAAAAATGAAAATATTAACGATGCTTTAGTCAGGAATGCCGGCTCATATTTTGATAAATTCCAAGGCAAAAAGAGAATTATGACTGTTAAAAATATTAGCTATGCAGGCTGGAAAATGGTTGGCATAAGCTATGTAGATGAATTAACTGAAAATAAAAGAAACTTTGAAAGTTATCTAATTCTTATTGTTGTTTTTGGATTAGTATTTGAGATAGGTGCCTCTATATTTATATCCCAGAAAGTATCACAGCCAATTAAACGACTAGAGAAGCAGATGAAGTTGGTTGAAAATGGAGATTTTTCAATACAACTGGATGTAAAAGGAGAAGACGAAGTTAAAAAGCTATCCAAGTCATTCAATTTAATGGTTTTAAAAATTAAACAATTAATGGAAGAAATCATACAAGAACAGGAAGATAAACGCAGAAGTGAATTTAAAGCACTGCAGGCACAAATCAATCCTCATTTCCTTTATAATACACTCGATTCTATAATCTGGATGAATGAGAACCAAAAACATGAGGGTGTTACAACCATGGTATCAGCTCTTGCTCAATTTTTCCGTGTAAGTATTAGCAAGGGAAATGAATTTATAAAAGTAAGTGACGAAATTGAACATGCACGAAGCTATCTAATTATTCAGAAGGTCAGGTATAAGGACAAGTTTGATTTTATTATAGAGCCTGAACCCGAAGTACTGAACCATAAAACAATAAAGCTTATACTTCAGCCAATTATTGAAAATGCTATTTATCATGGGATAAATAACCTGCAGGAAAAAGGTGAAATCATAATTAGGGTATATATTGACGGAGAAAGTATTATTTATAGTGTATCTGATAATGGTTATGGAATGAAAACTTCTGTTCTAAAAGGTATATTGGATAGGGAGTCTACAAATGAGCATTCTTCTGGCGTTGGACTTAAGAATGTCAACGAAAGAATAAAGTTGTGCTACGGGAATAAATATGGTATTGAAATAATTAGCGAACTGGATGTAGGAACAACTGTAAAGTTACGTATACCAATAACTCAAAATGGAGGTTAATTATGATACATAAATTTCAAAGATTAATTTCTCTAATTTTAATATCAATTATCTTTGTGATTGGGTTTGGTGGATGTGAAAACAATTCATTATCAACTCAAGAAAATCGAATAAAAATTAAGGTTATTGTTAAAAAGAAAGATGCAAGTTTTTATTCTGTAGTTAGAATGGGCGCAGAAGCAGCTGGAAAAGAATTTAATGCGGAAGTTTTATTTGATGGCCCAGATAGCGAAAAAGATATCGAAAAGCAGATAAAATTAGTTGAAGATGCTATTAATGCTCAGTGTGATGCTGTTGTTTTAGCCGCAAGTGATTATACAAAGCTGGCCGGTGTTGTTGAAAAAGCATATAATCTAAATATTCCAGTCATCATTATTGATTCTCAGCTAAATTCAAATAAAACAAAGGCTTTTGTAGGTACTGACAATCTAGATGCCGGAACTAAGCTCGGGCAAACCTTGGTAAAAAGGGTGGGTACAAGCTGCAATATTGCTGTCATGAATTTTATGAAAGGTGCAGCATCCTCGGATTTGAGGGAGAAAGGTGTATTCCAGACAATTGGTAAATATCCTGAAATCAAGGTTGTTTCCAACCTGTATTGCAACTCTGACGAAAATATTGCATATGAATTGACAAAAAAATTAATTAAGGAAAATACTGATTTGAAAGCAATCGTATGTACAAATGCACAGGGTACCATAGGTGTGGCAAGGGCCGTTGAAGCAGAACGACTATCAGGAAAAATAAAAATAATAGGTATTGACAGTACTCCTGAAGAAATAAGTTTTGTTGAAACAGGTGTAATCGAAGCCTTGGTTATACAGAACCCGTTTAATATGGGCTATCTTGGAGTTAAATATGCTCTGAATTCAATAAAAAAAGAGACAGTGCCAGAATCTACAAATACAGGTTTGACAATTATTGATAAAGATAATATGTATCAGCCTGAAAATGAGAAGCTTGTATTTCCGTTTACTGAATAATTATAAATTCTCTATAGGATTTCTACATTTCTTTATAGGATTTCACATTCAAATAAGTATTAATTCACCTTATAATACAATTGTAGTCAATAAAGTTGTAGCAATAGAGGTGAAAAAATGGATGAATTACTTGTACGTATGGAAGGAATACAGAAATACTTCCCGGGTGTTCACGCACTGAATAATTGTCGCTTTGAACTTTTAAAGGGAGAGGTACATGCACTAGTTGGTGAAAATGGTGCGGGTAAATCTACTTTGATGAAGGTTCTTACAGGATTATATCAAAAGGATAGTGGCACAATTAGTTATAAAGGTAGTGTAATAGATATCTACGGTCCAAGAGATGCTCAGAATTTGGGTATAGGAATTATTCATCAAGAATTAAATATGATGCCTCATCTAACCGTTGCAGAGAATATTTATATAGGCCGTGAGCATATGTTTGGCCCATTTCTTGATAATAAAAGGACTAATAATGAAGCTCGTAAACTTCTTCAATCTCTTAACATCAACATAGATCCTGAAACTAAAATGCAGGATTTAACTGTCGCAAAGCAGCAGATGGTGGAAATAGCCAAAGCATTATCATTCAAATCTGAGGTGCTGATAATGGATGAACCGACAGCTGCACTTACAGATACGGAAATCGAAAATCTCTTCAAATTTATCAAATCATTAAAAGCTCAAGGTGTTGGAATCATTTATATTTCTCATAGATTGGAAGAACTTAAGATAATCTCTGACAGAATTACGACTATGAGAGATGGACAATACGTTAATACAGTCAAGACGTCTGAAGTTACCATTGAACAGATTATTCAGATGATGGTAGGACGTGCAATTTATGAGGAGCCAAAAACGCAGAGTATGGTACCGACAGATGCTCCGGTTGCTCTGGAAGTGAAAAATCTCAAATCTCCTTTAGTAAAAAATGTTTCATTCCAACTTAAAAAGGGAGAAATTCTAGGTTTTGCAGGACTTATGGGGGCTGGAAGAACCGAGACAGCACGATTGATTTTCGGGGCTGACCCAATTGAAAGTGGAGAAATATATATAAATGGCTCAAAGGTAGAAATAAGAAATCCTTACGATGGAGTTAATAGCGGAATTGGATATCTTTCCGAAGATAGAAAACGCTATGGTTTAGCGTTAGGGTTAAGTGTAAGTGATAATTCTGCGATGGCGAGTCTTGAGAATTTTACAACCTTCGGATTGGTAAATGATAATCAGATAGAAAAGATTACAACTGAATATGTAAAGAAAATAAATACAAAGACTCCGTCAAATGCTCAGCTTGTAAAGAATTTGTCAGGTGGAAATCAGCAAAAGGTAGTCCTTGCAAAATGGCTCATAAAAAATTGCAGCATATTAATATTTGATGAGCCTACAAGAGGTATTGATGTGGGAGCAAAAAGCGAGATTTATAAATTAATGAATGATCTCGTTCAGGAAGGAAAATCCATCATAATGATTTCATCTGAAATGCCAGAGCTTTTACGTATGAGTGATAGAGTTGCAGTAATGTGTGAAGGTTCTCTAACAGGAATACTTGACATTAAGGATGCAACTCAAGAAAAAATTATGAAATTAGCAACATTAAGAAATTGATTTTGATAATAAAAATAGTGAGGTAACTGATTATGAAAATTGAAATTAAGAAGCCTTTAAAAAGCAAAAATTCTACAAGCTTTCAAAAAATTGTAGCTTTGGGTACCATTTTAATCCTATATATATTCTTCTCTATCTTCGGAAACAACTTTTTTTCTGTATCAACGCTTGTCAATATATTGGACTCATCGTATTATATCGGGTTTCTTGCAATTGGTATGACTTTTATAATAATAACCGGTGGTATTAACCTTGCATCTGGCACAATAATGATGTGCTCCGCCTTACTCGGTGGTGTTGCATATAATGTATGGCATTGGCCTCTTGTATTATCAATTGTTTTTATCTTTTTGGTGTCAACCACTTTCGGTTTTATAAATGGAATTTTGATTGCAAAGCTCAAATTGCCTCCTTTTATAGCAACTCTTGGTACAATGAGTATTTCAATGGGTTTGGGAGC
>JAEWAX010000005.1 GCA_023391425.1 Bacillota bacterium
GTATCCATAAGCCTTGTTCTCGCCTCTCTTGGCGCCCATGCAAAATGTGGGGTAATTATGCAATTCCTAGCTTTTAGTAATGGATTATCTTCCTGTATTGGCTCTATTGACACTACATCCACACCAATTCCTGCCAACTTGCCACTATTAAGCGCATCTGCAACATCTTGTTCAACTAAAACAGGACCTCTTGACGTGTTTATTAGGAAAGCGCCATCTTTCATTTTTGCGATTGAATCTTTATTTATTAACCCCTTTGTTCGCTCAGTTAGAGGACAGTGTAAGCTTATAAAATCAGATTGGCATAACACCTCATCAATTTCTGCAAACTTCATTTTGTCTGTTTCCAACTCTAATCGCTTTGTTCTATTGTAAACTATTATGTTCATTCCAAATGCTATTGCAAGCCTTGCAGTCGCTTGTCCGATAGCACCAAAGCCTATTATACCCAGCGTCTTACCTGCTAGCTCTATTAAAGGATAATTCCAGAAGGTAAAATCTGCGTTCTTTGCCCATACCCCGTCATGAACGGCTATGTTATGTTCACCAACATGATGGCAAAACTCAAGGATAAATGCTAAAACCAACTGTGCAACAGAGTCTGTGCTATATGCAGGCACATTTGTAACTGCAATTCCTAACTCTTTGGCAGCTGTGGTATCAACTACATTATAGCCTGTTGCAGTGACTCCAATATATTTAACACAAGGCGTTTTTTGTAGTATTTCCTTTGTTAAAACTACTTTGTTAGTTAGTATTATTTCAGCATTACCAATTCTTTCGATTATCTTATCTTCAGGAGTTCTATCATACACAACTAGTTCTCCGAACTGTTCTATGCTGCTCCAGGACATATCCCCTGGATTTAATGCATACCCATCTAAAATAACAATTTTCATAATGTAATCAACTCCAATTTTATAAATGAAATCTTCTCTTTAACTCACTTTTAATTGTTTTATCTCCAAATATTATCATTACAACAAGAACAATAAATGAAGTTGCAGTTGCTAATATCGTAGGCAACGGCGTCTTTATTAATCCAAATATGAAAAGTGCCCCCGGTATTAGACCACAAACAGCTATTACAATTTGGTTTAAAACATAAGCATGCCAATACATACGGTTTATGAAAACCAGAATTAAAACTGCAACATTAGCTAAAATAATAATCTCAGGTATTACATAGTTTACTGACCATCCAACATATCCAATAGCATTATCCATTATTATAGTAAGAATAGATACACAAAATAGCTGCACTAATATTTGTGATGCAATATTCCTATTATGCTTTATTGAATAGGTCATTATTATCCAGAAATATATAATAGCAGATATAGTAATGGCTGACCATATTACGCCGTTATATGTTATATAGTTTGTAACAACTGAACCAACAGCAGATAATATAGATACAAACATGAATATTCTTCTTATGATATTGTATTTGTGTGCACTTACTTCGATTGTAGGATATGCCTTATCAAGCACTTCTCCATCAATATTTGTTAATACAGATCTGCATAATGGACAGATATCACTATCGTCCCGAACTTTAACCATACATCTTTTACAGGTCTTCATTATAAACACCATTGCTTTCTATTGTGACATCCAGCCCTAGATTTGAAAGGTGACGGAAAAATGCCCTTTGCAAATATGGGGCTCTTAAAATTGACGTAAAGGTAAATCTTAATTTATCCTCAAAAGAACACATTGAGCATTTTATTGGTTCCGATTTTGATACACTTATTAAGGCTTCAAAACTATCTACGTATTCCTTGAATTCATCTTGAATTTCAATCTTCCCTAGGTTAGAGAGAACAACTGTGTTGGCTTTTGATGAGCTGACATATGCTAACTTTACACCTAAGTTTTTGACAACCAATGGAGCTGCACGTACAAAAATATTTTTTTCAGTTGATACGTTATTACATATTGCGTGAGACATATTTTCTTTTGTAAGTTGATTTTTAAACTGCTCTGATATTATATCCAGCATTTCGTCAAAAGTATACTCATTCTTAGAAATAGTAATTCCTACATTAATATATGAAAAAAAATTCATTTCTGTCGTTGAGTTAAAAAAACGGCGCAAGTTAACAGGGATATTGACTTGAATCGGGTCTTTATGTGTCTGCTCGTTCAAATACTCTTTGTAAATGCACCAAATAATTAGAGTGGATATATACGTTGTAAGACTTACCTTTTTTTGTTTACATAATTCTTGTAAGGGTGGAAGCACAACAGTACCATGAATAACACTCATTGTAAATACCGGTAACTTGTCCCCTCTTAATTTATATGCCTTTTTTGTTTTGCTTTTAGGGAAGGAGAGCTTTCTGTAATTCTTATGATAGCTATCTTCAACATCTGATACAACATCAACAATTGGCATGTTTAATACATCTTCTGATAGGGAATCTTTGTATGCAAGCTTTATGTAATTATATGTCAGCGCCTTTAAGAATTTTATGGCCCCTGTGCCGTCTGTAATTACATGAAATACTTCTAGATTTATACGTTTTCCAAAGTAAGTTACCTTGAAAAGAAATTGACTATTAGTGTTCGGATCAATAAAAGCGCAAGGGTAAGTTTGCTCCCTTTCAACTTGTGGCTGCTTCTTGTTAGTTTCAAAGTAATGCCAAAAAACTCCATGTCTTAGTTTAACACTAAAAGAGCTAAACCAGGGCAATGTTTTAATCAGTGCCTCTTGAAGTATTACTTCATTTATTTCTTGTTTGAGGCAAACTGCTATTCGATATACACTACTATAAGTCTTGTTTGATATTACAGGAAAAACATTTGCTGTATTGTCAAGTTTGTGCCATTTTATTTCAGAACTAGTTTTGTTTTTCATTTATTGTAAGACTCCTTACACTAGTTTACATAGTCGCAGTATGCTTGTGTAGCATTTTGTACCACATCCCTGCTATATCAGAAACTTAAGCCTTAAATATTTTGAACATTGTTTAAGCTAATTCTACGTTCATAGTAAGTTAATGTCAAGGCACTGATATTTGTATAATTATACGAATCAATCCAATGATTTGTCTAACCAAAAAAGGGGTTGATGTAAAACTATATCATATACAATATAGTTCAAATATTCTGTTTAAATACTACTTCCGTACTATTAAAACAGAAAGTTATTCCCGTATATTGTATTTAGTTTTACAACAACCCTTTAGTTAAAATTTATTTGCTTACTCACACTGCGCATTTATCAAATTCATTTAGCAGACTTTCTATACTTAGCCCTTCAAACCCTGCCTTCAGAACATCTGCACCAATTAGTGGATTATCAGGTTTACAAATACCCACAGCATACATATTTGCAGACTTTGCTGCATCGATTCCAGCTTGGGCATCCTCAAAAACAATACATTCGCATTCCTTTGCGCCTAACTTCTTTGCTGCAAGCTGAAATACTTGAGGATCGGGTTTAGAGCGCTGAACATCATTGCCATCAACTACTACATCAAAGCACTCCCTCAGCTCTAATCTGTCCAAAACTATTGCTGCATTTTTGCTTGCAGAAGCCAGTGCAGTCCTGCCACCTATTTTTCGTATATCAGCTATAAAGTCTATAAAGCCCGGCAATACTTCATCCTTATCCATTTTAGAGATGTATTCTATATACCACTCATTTTTTATATTTGATAACGAAACACTTTCCATATCACTGAATTGGCGTCCAATCAAGTTTGATAATATTTTCATACACGCCATTCGGTTTATACCCTTGAACTGCGCATTATCTTCCTCTGTGAAATCATATCCAAACTTACTTGCAAGGCGTTTCCATGCAAGGTAATGATATTTTGCCGTGTCTACCACTACCCCATCGAGGTCAAAAATAAAAGCTTTAGACATATGCAGCCCCTCTCTCCCTTGCATTTTCAATGCTCACCTCTACTACATCCTTTAAAAAATGCTCACAGTCATACAAAGTTATATTAAGCGGTTCACCTATTTCCAAGTTTATACGTATTTTACCGTTGCCAACTAGTATTTTGAGTCTTCTTCCGCGATAATTTACCTTGAAAGAATAGCTTTCCCAACCTGCAGGCAAAAATGGTTTAAACGTAAGGCTACCCTTTGCTGTCCGCATTCCAGCAAATCCTTGAACAATGGCAAGCCAACTTCCACTCATGGATGTTATATGTAATCCATCTTCTGTATCATTATTATAATTATCCAAATCCAGCCTTGCGGTCCTTTTGTACATTTCTATTGCTTTTTCTTCTATTCCCAACTCTGCGGCAAGAATAGCATGTACACAAGGTGATAAACTAGACTCATGTACAGTCATTGGCTCATAGAACAAAAAGTTTTCCCTTTTTGTTTCACTATCATATAAATGTCCCAAGAAATATAATCCCTGTAAAACATCTGCCTGCTTTATATAACAGGAACGAAGTATTCTATCCCACGACCAATTCTGATTTATAGGTCTTTCTGCTAAAGGAATAGCGTCTACACTTTGGAGATTCTTATCCAAATATGTATCGTGCTGAACAAATATGCCTAACTCTTCATTATATGGCAGATACATATTCTCAATAATCTCTCTCCATTTTCTCTCTTCAGTTTCAGAGAAAGAATGCGCTTCTAATTTTTCTAGCTTACTATTCTCTTTTAAATATTTAATACATTCTAGTGTATATTCTAAGCACCATGCTGCCATGCGATTTGTATACCAATTGTTATTTACATTATTCTCATATTCATTTGGGCCTGTAACTCCGTGAATCATGTACTTCTTATTTCTTTCACTATAATGTACCCGGTTTACCCAAAATCTTGATATTCCTATAAGGACATCAATTCCATATTCACTAATATAGTTTTTATCCCCTGTATAGCTGACGTATTGAAATATTGCGAATGCTATAGCAGCATTTCTATGTATCTCTTCAAAAGTTATCTCCCACTCATTATGGCACTCCACTCCTGTAAATGTAACCATGGGATAAAGAGCGCCATTAATCCCTATGTTTTTAGCATTTTCATAAGCACCATCTAGCTGGTTATGTCTATAAATCAAAAGATTTCTTGCTACATCATCAGATGCTATCGCCAAATACATTGGGAAGACAAAAGCTTCTGTATCCCAATATGTAGCACCACCGTACTTTTCTCCTGTAAAGCCTTTAGGTCCAAAATTCAACGTGTTATCATCACCGTAATACGTTGAAAACAACTGAAATATATTGAAACGTATACCTTGCTGAGCTTCAGTATCCCCATTTATTTCAACATCAGCCTTTTCCCATCTTTTATTCCACTGTTCGCAGTGTTCGTCCTTAATTTTGTCATACCCCTGCTGTACCGCGAATGATACCAGTTCGTTTGCTTTTCCTTCAAGTTCATTTTCTGAAAAGTTTCTAGTATTGGTTAAGGCGACAAATTTATCAATACCAACCCACTCACCTATTTCTGCATTCAAAACAAGTGTAGTGGAGACAAAACTATCCTTTTCTTCTGCAAAGCATTCCTGCTGCGTGCCGTGAGCAACTATCCTCATATTAGTACAAGAAGTATATCTTGGTGTGCCAAAAGGGTTTTCCTTTGTCTTCATTGTAAGAATTGCTTCCATTGGCCTAGCATCTTTATTTACTTCTTCCCAGAAATTTTCTTTGTAATTTGAATCCTCGTTGTATACGTCACCATTAATATATGGTGTGAATTTTACTGATATATCTGTGTCTAAGCTACATACCATATACCTAATCGCACAAATCTCCAGTTGATTAATACTTAAGAACCTTTCCGTTCTTACTGCAATACGTCCATAAGGTGTATTTATAGTAAAACTTCTATATAGAATTGCATTTTTCATATCCAATTCCCTATAAAATTCAAGCACCTCATCTTTTGCAAGGTCGACTTCATGGTCATTCACTTGGATTCCAATGCCAATATAGTTTGCTGAGTTTATTACTTTTCCGAAATACTCAGGATATCCGTTTTTCCACCATCCAACCCGTGTCTTATCTGGGAACCATACTCCACCTATATATGTTCCCAAGTGAGTATCACCTGAATACTTTTCCTCAAAATTTCCTCTCATCCCCATGTATCCATTACCAATGGACATTATGCTTTCAGAGAGTCTCATGTCTTGTTTATGTATATCTCGTTCTATAATTTTCCACTCATCAATGGCAAATAATCTTTTAAACATATTCGCTCTCCGTTCCCAGTATTGTAAAAAATAAATTATACCTTTATGGAAATAGCATAAGCTCATTTAAATTGCCCGTGCCATTTCAATATGCCAAGTATTAACCCTTTACTGAACCAGCCACAACACCCTTAACAATGTATTTTTGACACGAAAAATAGAATATAATTATCGGTATAATAGCCAATACAAGCAAAGCCATTAATGCACCCATATCTCTATTACTATATGACCCATTCAAAAACTGAACAGCGCAAGGTATAGTTCTTTCATCCACTAATAACAGATAAGGAAGCAGATAGTCATTCCAAATCCACATTACATTTAGTATTGCAACAGTAACAGATATTGGCTTCAAAACTGGAAAAACTATTTTGAAAAACAGCTGTATCGGGTTGCAACCATCAATTGTGGCAGACTCCTCTATTTCTAAAGGTATACTTTTTACAAAACCTGAATACATAAAAACTGCAAGCCCAGCACCAAAACCCAGATATATAGCAATTAAGCCTGTGGAGTTATCAAGATGTAATCTATTTGCAATCTGAGACATTGGATACATTATCATCTGAAATGGCACTATCATACTAGCCACAATTATATAAAAAATTGCTCTCGTTCCCTGATTGTTAACTCTTGTAATAAACCAAGCAGTCATTGATGTAAATACAATGATGACTAATACTGATAATACGGTAATTTTAAGAGAAACCCAAAAAGCAGCAACAAATCCTACTGCCTCATTACCTGTAATATAATTTTCGAACTTTACAAAAGTCTCTGCTGTTGGCAGACTAAAAGCAGACTCTGAAATATAGAATTGACCTTTAAAGGAGTTAATTACAACGAGAATTATAGGAGTCAGCCAAGCTATTGTTACAATAGATAAAATTATAGTAATAAAACTGTTAATTATCTTGGTCCTGATAGCCATTATTGCTCCACCTCCTTATTACGAGTCAGGTACAGCGAAGCAAAAGATAAACAGCCAACTATTAGAAAAAATATAACACCCTTCGCTTGCGCTACTCCGCCATAGCCAGGAGTGCCGGAATACATTGTTCTGTATATGTCTAATGCCATCATCGTAGTGGTTTCGCCAGGTGCACCAGCTGTTAAGGAAAGGTTTTGGTCAAACATTTTAAACGAGTTGGTAAGTGTAACAAAAGTAGATATTGTAATTGCTGGCATTACAAGCGGAATAGTAATGCGGAATAATAATTGAAATGGTGATGCCCCGTCTATTTTTGCTGCTTCAACTAATTCTTCCGGAATATTCTGTATACCCGCTATATATATTATCATCATATAACCAGCAAGCTGCCAATTCATTAACAGAATGAGACCCCAAAAACCATATTTTGTGGCAAAGCTAATATCTACGCCAACAGCTTTAATTAGAACTCCATTAATTACTAATTGAAAAACATAACCTAATACAATTCCTCCAATAAGGTTTGGCATAAAAAATACTGTCCTAAATAAATTTGTACCAGCTATTCCCCGTGTCAGAAGCAGTGCTAACACAAATGCTAGAACGTTTACGGTAATAACCGAAACAACTGCAAATTTCGATGTAAACAATATTGCCGATAAGAAATTTGACCCCTCTTCAAATGCCTTCCCAAAGTTCTTAAATCCAACCCATGTAGTAATATCTATAGTATTGAATTCACAAAAAGAAAGGTATATACCCATTATGAAGGGAATCAAAAATGATATCGAAAATGCAATTAATGTAGGTAATGTAAACAGTGCAAAATATTTTTTTAAGTTTTTTTCCATTAAAGCATCCCCCTGTCTGGCAAATCACCTTGTATTTTAGTAAAATTAAACTGTCCCCACCATTGCTGGACAGTTTAATTTTACTAAGTAATTAGCTTTGATAAATTAGAATCTATTTTGCACTTTCTATCTTCCAGTTATCTATCACTTCTTGTTTTACTGCATCCCATTGTTTTGTACCCTGTGCATATTGAAGTAATGATGCTCCAAATTTATCCTTGAAAGTCTGATTTGGGAATGCTGTAAAGTTCCATGCTACATTTGTAGCACCTTCTTTGCTCATCCATCTGAGAACTTCTTTTGCAAGAGGGTCAGATGGCTTCTCAGCATCAGAGAAAGTATCAAATGGAGCCATGAAACCTAGTTTGTTTGTTACAAAATCCTTACCCTTATCGCTAGAGTATAACCAGTATAAGAAATCTGCTGCTAACTTTTGCTTTTCAGGGGATACCTTGCTGTTTATGCAAAGGAAGTTCTCTGTACCTGTACAAAGGCCCTGATTTTCTTCACCAGCAATACCTGTATATATAGGCATAAACTTAATATCTTCTTCTTTAACAGTGTTACCCTTTACGCCTTTAACTTGACCCCAAGCCCAGTTACCATTTTGAACCATAGCAGACTGTCCAAGAGCAAATTCAGTCATAGAGTCTGTAACTTGTTTCGTACCAAGTAGCTTTGGTGCAACTGTAGAATTGTTTATATATAAGTCAAAAATGTTCTTATAATTATCAGAATATTGGAAGTTAATAGTTTTAGTTGCGTCACCAGTTAAATCAATATTATTATTTTTAAACTCATAGAAAACAGGAACATTTGCGAGGTGAGTCTGCCAACGCCAATCTTCACCCGGTTTTAGAGATGTACTTGCGAATACACCTTTTATTCCAAGTTCCTTTGCATTCTTTTGCATATCTTCAACAACTGCTTTTAATTTAGCAAAATTATTGATTTCATCTACGCTCTTTACATCAGTAGCCTTGTTTGACAATGCAAAGTACTTGTTCATTATAGCGTTGTTGTAAATGATTCCATAACCTTCAATAACATATGGAATACCATAAACTCCACCATTAACTGTAACTGCCAAGTTCTTGTCTGATAAATGCTTGTAGATTTCTGTATCCTTCAAATCTGAACAATATTCCTTCCATCTTGCATAACCCTTTGGGCCATTGATTTGGAAAAGTACCGGAGGGTCAGATTTTGCTACTTCTGATGTTAATTTCTGTTCATATGTACCGGATGCCGCTGTCTCAACCTTGAGCTTAACTCCTGTTTCCTCTTCATATACTTTTGCAATTTCCTTGTATGTATCAACAACTTCAGGTTTAAAGTTTAAATAGTAAATTTCTCCACCCTGTGTCTTACTGGTTGTACTTACAGCAGCAGTATCAGATGAAGTTGCTACAGTACTAGCTGTTGATGTACTTGTATCTGATGATGAGTTTGAACCACAGCCTGCGAAAATACTAGTAGATAGTGCTAAAATAGTGATAAGACTTAATATCTTTCTGGATTTCATAAATTAAATTCCCCCTTAATTTATTTGTATTGTTATATATTTATATAGATTAGCTGCAGACTAACCTATCAAATAAACAGAGCTAGACTTAAATTGCTGACGTTGATTCACGTTCTATAATCTCATAGTCTATATACTTGCAGCCATATTCTACATCTCTATTATTTAATACTGCTAAGAGTATCTCTGCTGCTGATTTGCCTAATTGATAAGAGTCCACTGTAACAGCAGTAATTGAAGGCTTTGAAAATCTGTTATATGCACTATCATTAAAACATGCCACTGCAATATCTTGTGGTACTGATACCTTTGCTTCTTCTAAATACCTCATGGTTCCCATACACATGGAGTCATCCATAACGATTACACCATCTGGCTTTTGTGGTAAACTCATAAGTTCTTTCATTGAATCATAACCATGCTGTTCAGAGAATTGTCCTTGACATATGTATTGTTCATTTAAAACAAGACCTGCTTTTTCTAAGCATTTCTTGTAACCTTCTAAACGGTTTATAGTAACTATTGAGCTTTCAACACCACCGATAAATGCCACCTTTTTCTTGCCATTATTAATTATGTGTTTTGTTAATGTATATGCAGCACTTTTGTTATCATTATCAACGCTATAAATATTTTTATACTCATTACAGCTTCCAATTAGAACAAACGGAAATTTATTTTTTAGCATCATCTCAATGTTTGTATCTCTGAGTTTTGACCTCAGTAATATAATTCCGTCTACTCTTGATGTACTAATAAGTCTTTTTATAGCCTCAGGCTCTGAAGGATTCCCAGCTGTTATTAAAACATCATAATTATTATTTGAAACTGTATTACAAATGCCTTTTAACGATTCCTGAAAAAATGTTGTTGAATATATCCCAGATTCACCATGGGGCATTACAATACCAATGGCGTTTGTTTTATTTCTTGCTAGATTTCTAGCAGCTGTATTTGGCTTATACCCATACTCTTCTATTATGCTAAATATCTTGCTTCTAGTCTCATCACTAATTCTAGGATTTCCGTCTATAGCACGAGATACCGTTGACTTTGAGACTCCTGCTATTAGTGCTATTTCTTTTATTGTTATTTTTTTAGGTATACTATTCATAATTTAACCTCCAAAATTGTTTGTCATTACATTTGATTTTATCACTTAATCTTAATACTTAAACAAATGCTGTATAACCAACAATTTTTTGTCAAAAAAGAGTATGTTTGCGCTACCGGTTGCACAAAATTGTGAAAAAAATGGTCGCATTTCTAGTATTTTTGTGCAACCGGTTACACTACTATAGTAACACGACCCCTGGTTGTAATATATGTATAATATATACTAAATATCACTTTATTTTTTGTATGTTTTATACAACCGCATCATACTTAAAAATTTGTGTCCTTAATTTTGAATCGATTTAACCTCTAACAAATATTACTATTCACTATGATGTAATTATTTAATTCTTTTTTCATAAAATAAATGATAAGAAGATTTCTTAGATCTATATGGGACACTAAAGTTACATTGGAGAAATAATGAAGAGAAGAATACTGGCTATATTTTTACTTACTTTTTTAATATTAACCATGTTTTGTAATACCACTTTTGCAGATACAACCAGTGTCAGTGCTTTTACAAACATCGTTCATGCCGTGGGACAATTCGAGGTAAAAGAGGCTGATAGACCTTTTTCAATGGTGTGGTTTACTGATACGCAGTATTATGCTGAATCCTTCCCAACAATATATGACTTCTTGGGTGATTGGTTTGTTCAAGAGTATAAAAAAGGTGGTTTTGGTTATGTAATTAATACAGGAGACCTTGTTAATATAGCAAGTAACACAAATCAGTGGGAGGTTGCCAGCCGTAATTTCAAGAAACTTGATGATGCAAATATTCCGTATGGTATCCTTGCAGGAAATCACGATTCTATAATTAATGGTATTGATTACAGCATGTTTAGCAAATATTTTGGCACCTCACGATACGAAGGTAAGCCATGGTATGGTGGAAATATGGATAACAACCGGAATCATTATGATTTGATATCCTTTGGGCGCTATGATTTCATCATTCTTTATCTTGGCTATGGTACAGAGACCACAGAGGAAACCATAAAATGGTCAAATGAAGTTCTTAAAAAATACTCAGATAGAAATGCAATTCTAGCAATGCATCAATACCTCGAATGTAATATGACATTATCAAAAATGGCTCAGAAGGTATTTGACAGTATCGTTATTAAAAATGAAAACGTTATGATGATTTTATGTGGGCATTATCATGGTGCAATTAGAAATGTAAAAACTGTTACTAATTCTGATGGCAGTACTAGAAAGGTATTAGAACTATTATCAGACTATCAGAAGGGTCCAAATGGCGGAGATGGATATTTAAGATACCTCAATTTTAACCCAGCTACTGGAACACTCCGAGTAACTACGTATTCACCTTATAAAAATAAATTTAATTTCTTTAATGATAATGAGGATAGTTTTACTGAAAGCATAAAACTAAAGTATAAAAGAATTACCAAATAATGCAATAATAATCGATAGCTAATTATACTGATTTCAATAAACTCAGAAACAACTGAATCCCATAAAATAATAAATATGCATTTATTTAAACTAGCTCTTTTGTAAAGTCAATTGGAGCTTATTTTTTTATACACTTTGTTTGATTCATTCAAATATTGTTCCATCCCTAAAATTATAGCTTTTGCAATTTCTTCTTTAAATGTATCTTTTACCATCTCTTGCCGTTCTGCTTTATTTGAAATAAAAGCTGTTTCGACTATAACGCCTGGAATATTGGTCTTGTTTAAAACAAAATATTTAGCTTGTACAGGATTGTGTACAGTTCGTTGCTTTTTGTTTACTTCCATATTGTTCAATGCCCTTTGTACAAAATACGCTAGCAATTTATTCTGTTCAAACTTATCACTATAAAACACTATTGCCCCATCAGTAGAAGGTTTCTTTAAATTACAATTTACGTGAATACTTAAAAATAATTGAGCGGTGCTAGTGTTAATGATATTAGCTCTTGCGTTTAAATCTCGCTGATGGCGGTTCTTACCTGAATTATCGAAATTATCTAGTGAAATGTCTTCTTCTCTCGTCATAATAACAGTATATCCCTTTTGTTCCAGCAACAATTTTAACTTCTTTCCAATATCGAGATTGATCTCTTTCTCCAACACTCCTTCTTTATTTGTTCCCCCATCAATCCCTCCATGGCCTGGGTCTATGACAATTATTCCGCTTTGGGGGTCTATAAACGTATTTACTGATAATATCTCATAATGAATAAAAAGAGAAATTATCACTAGAAATGAAGCGATGGCAATACATACCGCTAAATAAACAGATTTTCTTTTTAAAAAAATGATCTTTACATTACCCATAAGTTACTCCCATATAAACTACCTCTATTATTTGTATTACAAATATTGTTACTATATGTGAAAAATTACTTATGCGATGAACAAATAGATTCATTTTTTGAATAAAAAAATTAGCACTTCACATAATAAAACCAAAATATAGAAAGGGTGATTACTATGAATGAAGATACCATTAATCTATTGAAAGAATGCAATTCAGGGTGTAAATCAGCTACAAATAGCATGGAGCAGGTAAATCCTTTTATTAGAAACGAGAAGCTTAAATCTATTATTGATGAATACAATGATAAGCATATTAAGATTGGTGATGAATGCCATCAAATGCTGAATGAATACCAAGAGGAGGAGAAGGATCCTCACGTTATGGCTAAGGCTTTTTCATGGATTGGTACAGAAATGAAACTAATGATGAATGATGATACCCATAAAATTGCTGACTTAATGATTGATGGCTGCAACATGGGAATCAAGTCAGTTAGTGAGTATATCAATAAATATAAGACCGCTTCTAAGGAAAGTATGGATTTAGCAAAGAAGCTTGTTAAGATTGAACAAGAATTTATGAATGAGCTGCTTGGTTATTTATAAAATTTTATAGGTTTAAGATTTTTATTTCAGAATAGTCATTACAAAACTAATATCAAATACAATATATTTCAAGATTATGCTTAAATAGCACTCGCATACTATTAAAACAGAAATTTATATATTGTATTTGTCTTATTTTGTAACAAGCTTTTTTTGTTTCATGGATAAATAATTAAATTGAAAATATTCTACAATTATGAATGTAAACTTAATTTCACCTTATAAAATATATTGCGATAACTACCGCACCTAAAATAAATCTATAAAATGCAAAAATTCCAAACCCCTTATTTTTCAAATAAGCTAATAGAAATTTGATACTTAGCATACCTACAATTGCGGCTGTTAAGATAGCAACTACGAAAGGTACTTTATCAATCGCAACACTTCCTAAATCCTTTGCGTGGTACAATGCATCTGCAAGAATTATTGGAGAAGACAATAAAAATGTAAATTTAGCAATTCCCTCACGAGTTATGCCCAGAAACCTTCCTGTAGACATTGTAATGCCTGAGCGTGAAACTCCAGGCATTATTGCTAATGCCTGTGATATACCCACAATTAAGC
>JAEWAX010000038.1 GCA_023391425.1 Bacillota bacterium
GATGAATATGCAGTATATCCATTGCATGTTAATGTTATAGGAATACCATTATGTACTGCAGCTGCTAGTATTGTTCCATTAACAGGACTTGTTTTAATTTTCTTTGCTCCGAATTGCGCAAACGCAACAACTTCTGATGAACCATCGTTGTATACAAGTCTCGCACTCAGACCTGATAAATCTAGCTTATCACCAGAGCTATAATTCTGATCATACTGATGAATTACATCCTTTATACCACTAACTTCCAATGCCCCTGTTTTTGCAAAGGTTGCAGTAAATTTTACCGTATTGCCTGATTCAGTACCAGATGTAGTAGTTTCACTAACTAAAGCTGCTCCTTCTACGTTTGGTGTAAAGGCATTAGTGTGGAAACTATTCCCGTTCTTAGATTTTAACACTATTGTTGCGGTGTATTCTGTACCTGCTCGGAATTTTCTTTCTCCGGTAAATGTGTTATTCCAGCTTACGCTTGTTACTGTATAGAAAGGACTTGCTGTCGCATTATCTACATTTAATATAGTCTGTGGTGCTACTCCTAAAACTGGTGCTGCAATTTTTACTGTTGCAAAATCTATAGCTCCTTGCTTGATTACTGTCAAACCATTGGTAGTACTTGCAGTATACTCACCGCAGGATACAGTTATTAATTTTTTATTATCATTCACAGTCAATTCAACACCATTACCTAGACTTGGTGTTATTCCTTTTACTGCAAAATCAGAATAATCAACATCTTCTGTTGTGTCATCACTGTAGGTTAGTGTTGCTATCATACCAGCTAAGTTTAATTTCTCACCTGCAGTATATATTAGTTTCGTTGGCTGGGTCTTAACCTTAATACTGTCTACTATTACAGGTTTAAATGTCACTTCAAAGGTTACTGTATTGCCTACTCCATTACCTTCTGTAGTTGTAGTAGTTACTGATGCAGCACCTGTTACCGTTGGTTTGAAGGCTTCTGACTGGAATTCCTTCCAGTTTTTTGACTCTAATACTATTGTTGCAGTGTATTCTTTATTTGCTACGAATTTTCCC
Source organism: Bacillota bacterium (assembly GCA_023391425.1). GTDB lineage: Bacteria > Bacillota > Clostridia > Acetivibrionales > DSM-1351 > Ruminiclostridium. The sequence goes on from JAEWAX010000038.1 coordinate 1,039, forward strand.
TCTAGTAAATCCCCTTTCCAGATTACTTCTTTTACAGTGTAGTCTTTGTTCGGTATTGCTTTTTCAGTTGCAGCTTCTACTGCTGCAGCATTCTGTGGGGTACCCCCTAATACTGGAGCTGATATTATTATTGTTGCAGCTGTTATATCTTCGGGGTTTACTATCAGATTGCTGGTACTTACACTAATCTTATTACAGGTTAATGTAACTGGCTTTCCATTATATAATTCCACTGTCAATACTGCTCCATTTTCAAAATTCGAAGTTATTTCATTATTTCCAAATTCTCCAAAAGGAACTTCCTTTTTTGTTCCATCGCTGTAAGTAAGTTCTACTACCATCGCACTCAAGTCTAGAGTATCACCTGCCGCGCATGACATTTTAGGTTCTGTCTTTATAGCTATATTGGTTAATACAACTTTAAAGTTAATTGTGAAGGTCACTTTATTGCCAGTAGTTTTTCCACTTGTTGTTGTGTTACCTGCTGATGCTGTTCCTTCTACAGAGGCCATAATAGTTGGCGTGAACGAACCTGTCTGAAACATTTTCCCGTTTTTTGAGGTTAATTCTATTGTTGCAGCATATTCTTGCCCTGCCATGAATTTTCCTTCTGTTAATTCTCCATTCCAAGTCACGTTTGTTACTTCGTAATCAGGGTTATTTGTTGCAGCTTCTACTGCAGCTTTATCCTGTGCTGTAACTCCTAATACCGGAGCTTGGATTTTTACTGCTGCTGCGGTAATAGCTCCTGATGGATTTAATGGATTTTCACTAACGCTTAAATTGTTAGTATTTGCTGTATATCCATTACAGGTTAGAGTTATTGGGGTATTATTATGTTCTAACACCGATAATTCTGTTCTATTTACAGGACTTGTTGTTATTCCTTTTGCTGAAAATCCTCCAAGCGGAACATTTTCGGTTGAGCCATCATTATAGGTAACAGTTGCTTCTATTCCTGTTAAATCAAGTTTTTGACCTGCACTATATTTTAAATATGGAGGCTGAGTATTTATATCTATATTAGTTACTTTAGCTTCTCCTGTTATCGGATAGGTTACTGTGAATTCAACACCTTTTGTATAATCCCCAAACGTTATATTTGTTGTAGCACTTACTTCTTTTGAACCTGCTACTGTAGGTGTGAATGGTACTGTACTAAAGCTATATCCCGTTTTGGGTTTTAATAATATTACTGCAGAATATATCTGACTTGCCTTAAATTTTTTTTCATTAGTAAATGTCCCAATCCATTTCACATCCACTACTGTAAAATTAGAATTTAAAGTAAGTGATTCTATATCAGCTGCGCTTTGTGGTGTTCCCCCTACTTCTGGTGCTATAATTTTTATTTCTGGACCTGCAGTTTGCAAAGGATTTACTTTTAGCTTTCCTGTCTCTGTAGTACAATCGTTGAAGGTTATTTTAACTGAAGTATTATTATGTGATGATGCTAGCTTATCACCATTTTTAAGACTTGTTGTTATTCCTTTATCTCCAAATTGCTCCAACGCAACAATTTCTGTTGTGGTATCATTATAGATAAGCTTAACTTCTAATCCATCTAAGTTTAGACTTTCACCTTCTACATATTCCATGTCTTTTGGTTGGCTATTTACAATAATGCTACTCACTACCTTTGGAGGCAATGATGTCGGTATTGAATTGTAATATGCTGTAATATTTAACATATTTTCTGTTTTACCAACAATTGTAATTACCGAAGATGGATCTACTTTTGATGACCCCACTACTGTTGGGTAGAAGCCTGTATTTAGAAATTTCTTGTTCGTATTAGCTATTAATTCTACCCTTGCAGAATAATCTTGTCCTTCAATAAATTTTGCTCCTGGATCTAATATCATACCCCCTGTAATCCAATATACAGATTTTACTGTGTAGTTAGGATTAGCTGTAGCTTCTTGTACTTCTGCTACGGTTGGGATTGTAGCACCTGCTACCGGTACTGGAATTTTAACTGTTGCTGCTTCAATAGTTTCGTAAGTACTTAACTCACCTGGATTTCCTGAACCGTCTTCAAAAACAAGCTGAACATGATTTCCTTGTTTTCCATACTTACTATAATAATGTCTTATTTCTATATAATATGTATTATCGGCAACTAAACTCTTATTAATAGTGTTACCAATTAATAAACCATTCATTTGTGATTCAAACTTATCATTGTATAAACGTACTTCAGTATCAACATCTCCAATAGTTTTTATCACATAATCTTTACTATATTTAGGCCTGAAACTAAAAATGTTTCCGGTATACATAGAAGACATTTCAAATAGAACATCTGTTGTTGACGATGTAATTAAAGGAATAGAACTATCTTTCATACCACCTTCAACTACTGCTGCTGATATAGCTAGTTTTTCAGTCGATGCAGTATAACCGTAGTAGGAAGTTATCTTTACTGGGATATCGTTATGTGTTGCTGCTGATAGTATGGTCCCATTTGCAGGGCTACATACCATTCCTTTTGCTATAAGATCTGCAAAAGTAACATCTTCTGTTGAGTCATCACTGTAGGTAACTGTCACTTTCATTGCTGTCAAGTCAAGAATGTCACCTATTGTATATGTAAGCTTAGGTTGATTAATAACTGCGATACTATTTATAGCTTTAGTTGGCTTAAAGGTTACTTTGAATGTTACTGTATTACCAATTCCTGTATTAGTTGTAATGGTCGGTGTTACTGATGCGCTGCCTTCTACCACAGGAGTAAATTCTGCTGCTTGAAATTGTTTGTTATTTTTTGAAGTTAAAACTACTGTTGCAGTGTATACCAAACCTTCTTTGAATTTATTGTCTGCTGTAAATACTCCATTCCATGTTACTTTCGTTACTGTATAATCGGGATTATTTGTTGCAGCTTCTATCTGTTCTGCGGTCTGTTGTGCTGCTCCTAATACCGGTGACGCAATATTTATTGATGCTGTGGTTATATCTTCAGCGTAGACTTCCATCCTGTTGGTACATCCATAGCATTTTCCATTGTAATATAATCCTATTACGTTTCCATTATAATTGATACCCATTTTTATTCCATTTTTATAATCCGTTGTTATTTCTTCTGTTTCATTTGCAAATTTATTCAAGTTAACATCATATTTAACATCTTTTGTAGTTCCATCATTATAGATAATCGTTGCTTCTAAACCTGTTAAGTCTAAAGACTCACCTGCTGCATATTTAAACTTAGGTTGGTTCTTTACTTGAATGTCTGTTATTGCCAAAGCTGCTGTTGCTTTAAAAGCAACTGTGAAGGTTACCTTATTTCCAAAGCCTTCTCCATTAGTTGTTGTGAAGGTATAACCTTGTGAACCAGGCACTGGAACTCCATATACTTGCTGCTTAAATATCCTTCCATTTTTTGATGAAAGTTCTACTGATGCGGTATATACTTGATTTGCCTTGAATTTTCCTCCTACTAATTCTTCATTCCACTTAAAATTTGTTACTTCATAGTAAGGATTTACTGTTGCAGCTTTTACTTCATCTAGATTTTGTGGTACTGCTCCTACTACGGGTGATGTGATTTTTATGTCACTTATATAAGTTATAACCTCACTACCATACAATTCTCCGCCTGTAATACTAAGCTTAGATGTAAGACCATCATTTTTTGTTGAATATATGCTTAAATAGTATGTATATCCTGCCTTTAATTCATATGAAATCGTAGCTGCAGGATCAGTCGACAAACTAGTTTCTTCAGCATAGCTCTTGGATTCTTGGTAAAGTGAGGCTTGATTGAAGTCACTACCACTAGTTTTTATTTGATAGGTAGCACTTTGTTTGGGTACAAATCTGAAATAATAATTTTCCGAATCAGATTTAGCATATGTTATGATATCGGTTTCAGACGAAGTTATTAGTGGAGCAGTTATATCTCTTGCGATCCCCCCTTCTAGAGCAATATCTTGAGCATTGACGCTTGAAGGCATAAAAAATGCCAAGCAAAACAAAAATAGCAAGTAAAATACTTTTTTCATTTACTACACCTCTTCTTTTAAATAAATTTAGCATATTAAAAACTTATTACTTAAAGCCATATTTCTAAAACTCCACAAACTAGTAAGAACAAATATAATAACATTAATACTTAAGGCACAAAATTCCCCAATATACACCAATTCCTCCTTTTATTTAAGCAAATTTCGACACATTTATTTAATAATAAATAAAAAGAACTAACTTTTCACCTACCAAAAGATAGGTAAAAAGTTAGTTCTTTATTTTAATCTAAGAATTATATTATTATTTTTAGTAGTCTTGCTTTTACAATTGCCTGGGTTCGTCTATTTACTTCCAGCTTACCATATATGTTTTTTATGTACCATTTAGCGGTTCCTGTTGTTATATAAAGACTATTAGCAATTTCAGCATTTGACATACCTAATGCCATTAGCTTTAAAATTTCAATTTCCTTAACCTTAAGGGACTCGATGAGCACATTGTCTTGTTTAGTATTCTGAATCTCTAATTGATCAACAAATTCTGGAGCAATATACCGTACTTTGTATATTAATTCTAAAATGTCATCATCCTCATCTAGAAAATTTCTTATGTAACCCTGTGGTACAGCTATTTCCAATGCCTCTTTAATACATGATAACGCTTCATCTTCAATTCCTTCTCTTTTTTTTACCAACGCTGTAAGCAGAAGTATTGTTATCAACTGTTCAAATCTACCACATTTTCTTGCTGAGTCTTCTACTTTTCTCAATCTAGTTTTTGCTTCGTTTAATTTTTCCTGCACAATCAAAGTTCTAACATATGTTAATTGGATACAACTTGGATATGAGCATAGAACATCTTTCAAACTTTCTTCCCGCTCTTTCACCCATTCAAATACCTTAGTATAGTTTTTTTCTTTAAGGTTTAAATCAATTTCAATAGCCTCTAGCATTATATTAGTGTTTTGAAAACCTAAGCTTTTCGATAAGCATTTATATTTACGTGCTGTTTTAAAAGCATTGCATTTCTTGTCCAATATATAAAGTAATTTTACATAAATCCCCTCTACGTTACCTATTGTTGATACCAGCCTCATCTCTCTACAGAAGTTAATACCTTCATGCAAGTATTTTCGCGCTTTTTCCAGCTCATTACCATAGTATAGAGATAACCCCATGGTAAGATATAACATCTTGGCTAAAGGAAGGCTATTACCATACTGATCGGTATATTCAGCTAATGCTTCTTCACATAAGGCTTGTGCTTCTTGTTTTCTTCCCATGTCAATTAAGCAAGCTGTATAATTTAAAAATGCAGATAGCTCTATTACTCTAAATGATTTATAGTTAGTTTCTTCAAATATCTTCTTAAATGTAATAGCTGCTTCCGCTAAAGCACCTACTGAAATCTTCACCAAACCAAGAGACCTTAGTGCTATGTTATAAAAAAACTTATTTTCACCTTTTAAAGTTGAAACTGCTTCTTCTGCTAGCCTTACAGCCTTATCACTATCTGTGTCTGTATAAAACATCACTCCAAGTGCTCTAATTTTTCCTAATACAATAGGATCTTTAATCTCCTCTCTGCTTTCTAATTCTTTTATAATTTTATATGCCTCATTTGTATTTCCCAAAATGAACTGGCACCATGCTCTACATGTTTCTTCTTCGGCACAAAGTTGACTGCTTATTTTTTGTAACGAATTTAGCAAATGAAGCAGAGCTTCCACCCTACCATCTTGAAAATACTTCAATGATACTGGATTAAGTAAACTCAGTGCTATCTCTTCATCTTTAGCTTCTAATGCATATTCAAAAGCCATCTCATCAAAGCCTTTGTCCTTACACCAAATACTCGCTTTCCTGCATATTTGCATTTTTTGTTGTTCATCAAGCTCTGACCTCAGAAATTCAGAAAAAAGATTATGATATCTATACCAAGTACGATTACTGTCCAATTGTATTATAAAAAGGTTTTCTCTTTCTAATTGTTCTATAATTTCTTTACTGCAATCAAGACCTGTAACGGTATTACAGAGCTCTTCATTAAAACTTTTCAACACACTGGTTTTCTTCAGAAAAGCTTGTACTTTAAACACCTGTCTATTAAAAACCTCATCCATAAGATAGTCTGCTATATACCTGTTTTTACCATTAAATTGTTCAATAAAACCTCTTATCTCCTGTTCTTTCATGTTCTTCATGGACAACCCTATCATTTGCAAGCCCGCAGCCCAACCTTCTGTTCTCTCTTCAAGTAGTTTTAGTGTATTCTCATCATAACTGATATCAAAATTCTTATTAAAAAACTCTTTTATCTCAGCATTCTCGAACGCTAAATCACGAGAACTTAGTTCTGTTAGTCTATCTCCGGCTCTCCATTTAGGGAGAGTAAATGGAGGTTCTTGTCGAGTGAGTATTATTGTAAGGATGTTACGTAAATTTGAATCAAGTAATCGTTGCATTAACTTGTGTATGTACTTGTTATTAATAATATGATAGTCATCAAATACTAAAATAAATGTCTCTTTCATCTTCTCCAGTTCTTTTATAATGTAAGAACTGATTACTTCTACCCCTGGAAGCTTTGGTGTATTTAAAACATTTACTATAGTATTTCCAAACGTTTCATTGATTTTTCGAATAGCTATAACTAGATAGTTTATAAAAGTTATAGGGTCATTATCATATTCATCCAAAGATAGCCAAGTGTAGCTTTGGTTTATTTGGTTTATCCATCCTGATATCAGAGTTGTCTTGCCATATCCTGCTTCAGAAGAAATCAAAATTATTTTATGCTCTTTTTGCTGACTTTCGTTCAACTTTTTATTTAATACTTCCCTGTATATATGGTTGTCCTTCATAGAAGGCATATATAGTTTCGTATTTAAAAAATTATTGTCATTCATAGTCACTACCTCATAATATCTAAAATGTATAATTTGTATAATGATATTTTAATTATATAATGAATGTCTGCAATTTTGTAGCATGATTTGTAAACGCTCAATCTTATGGCGCTTATATGTAAATCATGAATAATATTTCTCAAATATAAAAATGACTTAAGCATTTTCCTTCTTGCTTAAGCCATTTTCTGATTAATTATTTTAGATAAGCCCTACTTTCTTCAAAAGCTTTATGAGGCCCACCACTATTCATTCTTCACATTTCACAAAGGTTTTGATTAGTATTTACAGTCATTACTGTGAATTATAAAGTTATATAAAATACCATGTCTTAATTCATCAGTTATTATTTCTGTAAGCATATTTATATGTCGCCTATCCTGCATCGCAAATAGTATCTTTCTGTATTTTATTACAGCGTTGGTCTCTCCAATCAAAGCTCTTTTAAGCCCATCACAGTAGGTTCTTGGGGGAATAAAGTTAACATCTACATTTGGTGGTATAGTTTTACCTGTAAGCTCATAATACAGTTTTCTAAACATTTTTGCATGGTTTATCTCATTATCTCTAATTCCACTAATTATTTCTTTATCTGATTCTGAAGATGCATTTTTTATTAGGTAATCATAAAAAAGTCTATCCTCTGTTTCACCTTCAACGGCTTGTTTTATTAACTCTAGTGCTTGTGATAGTTGTGGATTACTTTGATTTGTCATATCCATCATATCTGGATTCATCATGTTGTGGTTCATCATATTGGGGTTCATGTTGGGGTTCATGTTTGGGCTCATGTTGGGGTTCATGTTGGGGTTCATGTTGGGGTTCATGTTGGGGCCCATGCTAGGGTTCATGC
>JAEWAX010000155.1 GCA_023391425.1 Bacillota bacterium
ATCTCAGCGAGATAATTGGTGGGCTTGTAATCGAAATTATCAACAAATGGTTTTACTAGGGTGCTGTAGTTTTTGCATATTTACTGACCATTGCATGAGAAATTTAACTTGGTGAACCTCCTATAAAGCCCTAGCAATGGCTCTGGTGGACAGACCAAGATTGACGTGATGGGTAAAGCAAAGCCCGAGAACCCGAGAATATGTGGAGAGAAGTTTCTGAAATTATAATTAACTGAGCCTTTAGGTATAAATCTGTTTTAAAAAAGTCAACAGTAAACTCACGGTAGTAATACCGAAGATTAAAACCATCCAGATGAAGCTTGTATTCTTCAATATCTTTATCAGAAAGAGAATGGAGGGAATTTTTGTAGACTCAACAATTATCGTTTGGGTAAAATGGACATTAAACTGTTATAATTGAGTTCACAATGACACTTTCCTTCCTGATTTTTGGTGTGAGAATTTCAATTATACAGGAAAAGAGGGGGTCATTGTTTTTTATTTAAAAACTTTGAAAACCTTGCATATTCAAAATATAACAATTGTTACTTAGTGTACTCTAACTTATCTACAACGAGAAGAATTTTATCTTTTGAACACTGCTGTGATAAGTGCTCTCAAAAGATATTCATGCAAACTGTGTCGGCTACGGTAACACTAGAGAAAATAGTTCTCCAATACAACATGTTAAAGAAAAATGAACCGTACAATGCTAAACTTTAAATAACCTATGACGTTATTCCTGTCAACAATGAAATTGCTGTGGAACAGACTCTACAATTAGCGAAGTTACATGGCTATAGCATTAAGTCAGCTACTGAATAACCTTAATTTTGTCTACATAAAATCCATATTATTCAACCGTGTTGAAGTTATCCAATTTAACTGATATAATATGAAGTACTTATAAGTTTAAACTAGATTAAAAATCAAGGAGTTAAAACGATGAATGATAATCGACGTAATGTAAAATATAATGAAGATGGAATTGACTTAAGAGAGCTTTTTACGGTTTTGTGGAAACGAAAGATTATGCTAATAAGCATTGCTCTTATAGGTGCTGTTTTAGCGGGTATGTTTAGTATGTTTATATTATCTCCTGTATATGATACAGATTTGAAGATAGATCTGAATATACCACAAACGTACATTACAAAGTATGGTGAGTATAAATTACCTATTTCAACTAATGTACAATACATAGATTTAATTACAAGTAATGATGTTATTGCTAATACTATAAAGGATATGGGATATAGCGCTAAAGGAGTAAAATTAGAAAGTTTGAAAAAAAGAATATCGCTCAGTAAAGTTTCAGATACTACACAAAACATATTTGATATAACAGTATCAGCAGACAATCCTAAAGAATCTCTAAAGCTTGCTCAAAACTTGTATGATAATTATATCGAGTATGTTGATAATATGACTAAAGGAAGAGCTTTAAGTTATTATTATGATACATTTAGTGCTGGCTTAGAATCACAGGAGCTGTTATTAAAGAGTACTAAAGAAATTTTAAACAAAAATGAAAAAGTGTTATCTAAAACACCTCAGACAATTAATCAAGGTGAGTTAGCCAAAATTGGTGGTAATGTAGTAATTGAAAATATAATTGATCCTGCCTATAAAAAGCTAAAAGAGAGCATAGCAGAGAATAAATTATTGATAAATATTACAGAAGATAATATAAGAGCATATAAAGGATATTTGGAAGAGCTTGATTCACAAAAGAAAGCAATGGCAACATACAACGAAATAGGAGAAACTAGTAATAACGGATCTGGTTTGGTGAATATCGCCAAAACGAATATTTCCTTATTGTCAATTCCAGTAGCACCGATTCAAAAAACAAGTCCAAGCAATTCACGCAATGCTGCTATTGGGCTAATTCTAGGTGGTATGCTTGGATGTGGAATAGCCCTGATTAAGGAATATTGGTTTAAAAAAGTATAGCTTTTATTCTATAAAAAAAGTATATAACAGAAAAGGTTTGGATTAGTATAACAATTTTTTTAGTTGATCCAAACCTTTTGCTTTTACTACTTCACGCAAAGCTCATTTACTGCTATAATATAATAAGCTGGTTAAAAGTATTGAATAAATGGAGATGTTTTACATATGAAATACAAAATAAGAGCACTATTTTTAGTGATATTAGATTTAATTCTTATAAATGTATCACTTATATTAGCTTATTTATTAAGGCTTGATGATATTTTTACTAATCCAGAATATACTCGTTTTGTAAATGAAATTCCAAAACTGATGATAATAGCCTCTGTAGTTAAACTTATTACATATATGTCCTTCAAATTATACAGTAGCCTGTGGAAGTATGCAGGGGCATACGAATTATCAAAGATTATACTTGCATCACTTGTCAGTAATACATTCATGATGGGTTACATGTTTCTATCAGTAACTCCAATACCTAGAAGTATATTTATAATTACCTTTTTTATAGATAGTTTTTCCATAGGTGCTATTAGATTTGGCTATCGTATATTTAGGCGAATTGTAAGAGGCGATATTCTTCTTATTAAGAGTTCAAGAAAGGTTATGCTCATTGGTGCAGGAGATGCAGGTGCAGCACTAATAAATGAATATCACATGCATCCAGAATTAAAGTGTACACCTATTGCCATAATTGATGACAACCGTGGAAAACAGAACAAAAAGCTTAGTGGTGTTCCTGTTTTGGGTGCTAGAGAAGACATTGTTAAAGTTGCAGAAGAAAAACAGATAGATGAAATCGTTATTACAATTCCATCAGCATCACCAAAGACAATTAATGAACTTTATACCATTTGCTCAAATACCAAATGCAAGGTAAAGATATTGCCTTCACTTTCTCAGCTTATAGATGAAACTGTTTCAGTACAAAAGATTCGTGATGTCAAAATTGAAGATTTGCTTGGAAGAGATACCATCAAGCTTGATAATAATGAGATTGGTGGTCTTATTAAGGAACATGTTGTAATGGTCACAGGTGGTGGTGGCTCCATTGGTTCTGAGTTATGTCGACAAATAGCCTCTTTTTCACCAATGCGTTTGATTATTTTGGACAATTACGAAAATAACGCATATGAAATCCAAAATGAACTTTTAGCCAAGTACCCAGACTTAAAGCTAAATACAGTAATTGCTAATGTTAGAGAAAAGGCTAGGCTCGACAATATATTTAGGACCTACAGGCCTGATATAGTATTTCACGCAGCAGCCCACAAGCATGTTCCACTTATGGAGGCCAATCCTACAGAAGCTATAAAAAATAATGTTTTTGGTACGTTAAATGTTGCAGAATGCGCTGATAAATACGGTGCAAAGCGCTTTGTTATGATATCTACTGACAAGGCAGTAAACCCAACCAACATCATGGGAGCAACTAAGAGAGTTGCTGAGATGATTATTCAGGCTTTTGCAAAGCAGAGCAAGACTGAGTTTGTAGCAGTAAGGTTTGGAAATGTGCTTGGTAGTAATGGTAGTGTTATTCCACTGTTCAAGAAGCAAATTGAACAGGGTGGACCTGTCACAGTAACTGACCCTGAGATTATCAGATATTTTATGACAATACCTGAGGCTGTTCAGCTGGTGCTTCAAGCTGGCGCGATGGCAGAGGGCGGAGAGATTTTTGTGCTGGATATGGGCGAGCCTGTAAAAATATATGACTTAGCTAAAAACTTGATTAAACTTTCTGGTTTTGAGCCAGATGTGGATATAAAGATAGAGTTTACAGGATTGAGGCCTGGAGAAAAGTTGTATGAAGAGCTGCTGCTTGCAGAGGAGGGTATACAAGCTACCAAAAACAACAAGATTTTTGTGGCGCAGCCTTTACATAGTGACATGGCAATTCTCAGACGAGAGATTGACTGTTTAAAGGATATTATCTCAAGAAATGCAGATGAAGCACGTGAATATATGAAAGTCATAGTCCCTAACTACAAGCAGAGTTCTTAGTTTAAAGGGAGCTGATTTTGCTCCCGCATAATCTTAGAAATCGCAGTCTAGGCGTGCCACCTACAGAACATTTGTTCTGCATGTGTTTACAACTCAATTATTCTATGATAAACTGAAGTTACATATTTTGTAAGGAAGGACACTTATATGGATGAAACAATTAATAAAGTATATGACTTGCTAGAATTAGTCTATGTGGAACTGCAAAAAACGAAAGCTGAGCTTCAGGCCGGTTTTGATAAGAGTTTACATTCCCTGTGTTATGAACTTAAGACAGACATGACAGACTTAAGAACTGAACTTAAGGCAGATATGGCAGACCTACGAACTGAGTTAAAAACAGATATGACAGAATTCAGACAGGAAGTAAACACCAGATTTGATAAGCTTGAAGATTTGGTGGATAAACATGATGTAGAAATCAGAGTTATCAAATCGGCGAAATAACCTGGAGGATATCAAGGAAGAACTGTTAGTGGAAGTGCTATAACAGATACAAGTCTTGTCAAACAAAATTGAAATAAGATTTTGCGAATTACAAAAGAAACAAGATGAAGCGAATAATAGAATTACAAAGTTGGAAACAATATTGAGAATACAACAAATGTAAAAATTAAGCTTTGTTTGAAGATAGAGAAATAGTACATAACAAGCTTGATAATATCACTAATGAGGTAGCAGCTATAAAAGAACAAATTGCAGATTATGATTAAAGTTATAAGTAATAAGACAAAAGTTACCTGAAATATCCTTCACAAATATAGTCATAAAGATTGACAATGTCTATATAATAGAAAATCATATCAGTAAAAATCATATTGGCTTAAAAAGCATATCGATAAAAAATCATACAAATTTAAAAATATAAAGTATAATATTGGTATGGAATATTTTCCAATGTGTCTATCCATGTCTTGGTTACTAATACATTAATTAAAATATTTCAACTACCATAGAGGGAGGTAAGTTGCGCTTTACTTCTTTGTATTTTAAGCGTAACATAATAAAAAATTGCAACATTATAAGATAAGATTAATTACAGCTATTATGATAATAGCTTTACTGCCACTCCAGATATCTGGGGTATCTGTTGCTGCTGTAGAAGGTACTGCTAACCAAGCAGCTAATGAGAAAAGCATATCACAGCCAATAACTCTATCATTGGAGGACGCATTTGAGAAAGCAATAAAAAATGACACTGAGATAAAGAGTTCGGATGTATCTCTCAAGAAATTATGGAGAGTAAAAGATCAAGATGCTACGTTTACAGTAATGGATGCATCTGTTCAGAAGATGTTGGACAAATTGGACAACTATATAGAATTATTCGACAGAGATAGGAGACATTCCATAGGTGAAAATGTTCAAGCGCTTAACACAGATGAACAGGATGAGTTACTTGACTGCAAGAGAGTGTTTGGGGATATACCTTGGCCATATTCCAAAGAAATAATGTTTGATTTCTACACACAGAGCAGTGCATTTCCTCAATATTCAAGCTGGTTACAAGCTCGGAAAATTAAGAACTCACGAGATGTTATGGAATCACAGCTAAAGAACACCGTACGGATGACATATGATACTATTCTTTACTTACAAGAAATGAATAATTTAAGGAAGCAGTCGCTGGAAACAGAGGAAAAACAGTATACGCTTCTTCAGCTACAGTATCAAAAGGGTTTGGTAACAGAACTGGATACATATCAATGTCAGGTAAGTCTTAATAAGACAAAGCGAGAATTAAAGAAGGCTCAAAGAAGTATAGAGAATATGGAAATGCAGCTTAAGAGTTTATGCGGAATACCATTTTCTCAGGAAATAGAATTATCATCAACCGAGACGCCAGCCGCTACTAAGCTGCAATCGTATAATACTTATTACCAAAAGGCCCTCGAGAATAGAAATGAGATTGCAAATCCAAAACTAGAGTTGGAGGTATTAACCAGAGAACTTGATATACTTAATGGATATAAAAAGAACCCATATTCTTTTGACAAAGTGGAGCTTAATGAGAAAATAGAGGATGCCAAAGCATCAGTCACCGATGGTTTAGAAACTGTAACAAGTGATATACAGTGGGCTTATGCTGATGTTATAGCTATTAAGCTCAATATGGATATTTCAAAGAAAAATTCTGACAATGCTAAAGCAAAGCTCTCTATTATGGAGACTAAGTATAAACAGGGACTGGTAAATCTTATAGAGCTTTGGGATGCTAAATATTCTGCAAGCACAGCCGAAGTAGATTACAGGAAAGCTCAGCGCGACTTTGCTCGTGCTAGTAATAATTTGGATCTAGCAAGTGGGCTTGGTCCAAAGTATAAACAAGACTAGAAAGCATGAAAATATAGCCAAATAGCAGTATAGCAATTTAGCAGTAATATAGTTTGATTCAATATTGACCATATAATTGACCATATAAAGGATAGGTGGTATAAATGAAAAATAATTCAATTATGAAAAAAGTAACAGTCGGCTTGCTGGCTATGTTAATTACAGGAGCTGCGTTCAGTTTCCCAAATCAAGTGCAGGCAGCAGAAGCCAGCGGCACAACACAAACTCAGACTAAGACAACCCAAGAATCACAGAAAAACCAAGTAGCCCCAAGCCTTCTAAGCTTAAACAGCTTTATTGATGAAGTAACGAAGGTTAATTCTAAGCTAAAGCTATTAGATAATAAGATAGTGGTACAAGAGAAAAGATGTAAAATAGCACTCCAAAAACGTGACGAAGCAAATAGAAAATTTAACTTAAATGAAGCAGAGCTTCTAAGTAATAAAAGGGAATCACTCTTAAATCCACTTCAGGCACAAAATCAGCTGGATGAACTAAAGTGGGAGAAGGAAAACGAAGTTAAATCACTGAGGGTAGAAGCAACGAAATTGTTTTATCAGTATGTTTTTAAACAGCAGGAGATTGACTCCCAGTCCAAGGTGATTGACAAAGCACAAAAAGAATATGATATTGCAAAGAAAAAGGTCGAGGTAGGGGATCAAAATAGTTTATCATTAAATCAAAGCGAGAATGCCCTTTCTCTAGCTAAGCAAAAGCTTGAAACCTTAAAGGTAGAGAAAACTGGAATCCAGATGAAAATAAACTCCCTACTAGAGAGAGAGCTTACACAAGCTTTTGAATTGAAGGCTGAACCTTTAAACATATCAGAATATACCAATAATGATCTAGACTCAATTATTACTAAGAAAAAAGAATCAGGACATTCAGTTGTTAAGCTTCAAAAATCATATGAAGAAACTAAAATACAATATTATATTCAAGGCTATGCCATGGGTATACCTAGAGAGCTTACACAAGCTTTTGAATTGAAGGCTGAACCTTTAAACAT
>JAEWAX010000104.1 GCA_023391425.1 Bacillota bacterium
GTAAGCGCTCAATCTCATGGCGTATATCTAACGACAATTAAGATTGAGAGCTTACTTTGCTTTGTGGAATGCTACGATTTGATTAACGATACCATAAAGTATATAAAATACTTTTTCTTCTGTAAGTAGTATATTGTGATATAATTGATATGTCATAAACCTCTGAATGCCTGGTATATTAGGTGCTCAACTAGTATTATAAAGTCATATTATTTATAAAGGATTTGTGTAAACAATGAAAAACATATTCAATTATCAGACAAGTATTGGACGAATTGGAATTGCAGAAGAAGATAATCAAATAACAAATGTATTTTTTGAAACTGATATATGCAATAACCAGAATTACATTTCAAAAGAGTCTACAGGTTCAAAAGAACATGTGAGTTCAAAAAAGTTTGCAGATTTAAAGGAGGATATAGTCTCAAATAATAATATAGCATCTTTTAAATATGTAGAAGCAAAGGACTATTACTTTAAAGAAACTGAAACGATGAGAGAGGCAAGTAGACAGCTTTATGAATACTTAGAGGGAAAACGAAAAATATTTAATTTACCTTTGGCTCCACATGGAACCACTTTTATGAAAAGCGTTTGGAACTGTTTATGTGATATTCCCTATGGAAAAACAAAAAGCTATAAGGAGATAGCCAAAGAAGTAGGAAATGCAAAAGCATGTAGGGCAGTTGGACTTGCAAACAACAGAAATCCTATTCCTATCTTTATACCATGTCATAGAGTTATTGGTGCTAATGGCAAACTAATAGGCTATCGGGGTGGGCTTAAAACAAAACTACAGTTATTGGAGTTAGAAAAGCAGTATGAAAATATTTAAATCAGTCAAGTAGAGCTGGAACACCTTAAAAAGAAAGACAAGAAGCTAGGCGCTACAATTGAAGGATAGGCAGGATAGAGCGTGAGATAATTCATGACCTGTTTTCAGCACTTGTAAACAGTATAGTGGGTCAACAAATTTCCTCAAAAGTAGCCATTACTGTCTGGAATATAGTACAGGAACACTTTAATATTGTAAATTTAGAAAAGTTTATTCAAAACTATCCGGATATAGATAATTTGCTTTTAAATGAGTTAAGCAGTTATCAAAATCCGGTTTTTTATTTGCTAGAAATGGGCATATATATAAGTATAAGTTGAAATTTCAATTTACGTACTCGCATTATGCGTTAAGGTGATATATTTATTATAATTTAACCGCTATGCGGTCTATGGAGGAACATTATGGGAAAATTTGAAGGTGTAGAAAAGATAGGTCTAAGAGATGCTGCAACAAAAAATCTTATTGCAATATATCCTAAAAAGCCTAAAGGCACTGATGCTGAAATTGAAAAGAGTGTTAAGGATTGGTATTATACGACGAGCTGTGCAGCTGAAGATATTCTATTAAATGCATATGTTGATATATTAACTGAAGATGAAATAAAATCAAAACCTTGAGCTCATGTACGCCAGGTTCTATGTCGATGACACCTATCTTATCAGGTTAACACTAAAAGAGCCTATTATATGGGAGGCCCAATAGTTATGAATACAAAGGAAGAACTAGACCAAGCCTTTAAGTAACTTAACCAAGGTACATTTATCAAGTAAATAGAAAATTTTTATTATGATTAGTTGATAGGTACGGTAAATTTAGGTAATACTATGAGGCTGGCTATTTAAGAATGTTAAAAATTATTACTTAATAACCAGCCTCTATTACTTGTATTCTAGATGTTACTTAAATATAAATTAGTATATTTTAAATAATAAATTTTGATACTACTTCATTTAAAATATCAGCACTTTCCTTAGTAGAATTAATTTCTCTAGTAACATTACTAGCTTTGTTAACTATATCGGATGCCTTAATGGCAATGTGGCTAGTACCGTTAGCTGCTTCATTTGTTGAGATAGTAACTTCATTTATAGCCTTTAACATATTTTCTATTGATGCCAGTAATTCTTCAGAAGTAGCACTAAAATCTGTAACTAGGTCATTTACGGTAGTAGCATCCTTATCGTATTCATTTGATGCATTAAGCATTAGTTTATAATCTTTATCAACATCATTAGACATAAACTCAAGTAGTCTATTTGAACCATTGGTCAAATCCTCAACGGCACTAATAACAATTTTAGTTATGCTTTGGATTTCTGTTGCTGTTTTATTAGAATCTTCAGCAAGCTTTCGTATCTCATCAGCAACCACTGCAAAGCCTTTTCCAGCTTCTCCCGCTCTAGCAGCTTCAATTGCAGCATTTAATGCTAAAAGATTAGTTTGTGTAGTGATTTGTAATATTGCATCTGCTAGAATATTAATTTTATCAACGGATTTTGAATTGCTTATTGCTAACTTTAAATTATCCTCTACACTAGTAAATACTTCATGTGAATTTTCTTGAGAAATTGAGAAAGTGGATTTCAAATTGTTCGCCTTTTTACTTATTGCAGCTGCTGTAACAGAACCTTCTTCAGCCTTGCGGGCAATGTCTTCAGAGGCTTTTTCAATGTCTGTTGAGGTCGCATTCATCTCTTCAGTTGAAGCAGCAGTTTCTTCCATTCCAGCAGAAAGTTCCTGCGTGGTGGCAGATATTTCATCTATTTGGTTTCCTAACTCCATAATATTTATATTAGCTGTATCTACTGCAACCTTAACCTTTTTAGACTCTTCCATAACATTAGAAATAATATTTCTAAATTGTTTTCGAGCAGTTGCTTCGGCATTTATTATTACAGCAAATTCGTCCTTCTCATTAAAGTATTTTTCATAACTGTTATCATACTTTAAATCGAAATTTGCAGTTTT
Organism: Bacillota bacterium; assembly: GCA_023391425.1. Classification (GTDB taxonomy): domain Bacteria; phylum Bacillota; class Clostridia; order Acetivibrionales; family DSM-1351; genus Ruminiclostridium. Next base: position 2,807 of record JAEWAX010000104.1, read on the forward strand.
ATCTATGAATTGTATTACTTTATTTGTCCTTCTTTTTATATTTGTAATTATTATGATTCCAAATAGCAGAGACACTATAATAGCAAAAATCCAAATTATACCTATAAAAATCTGGGTATATAACACTGTTTTATTATTTTGAGCTACTAAATCATTATTATAAATCTCTAAAATTTCTTCCATCTGGTTTATGTTTTCTCTGACTGTATCAAAACTTTTATTATATTCATATTGGCTGGTTAGTTTATTTTTATTAGGGTCAAAAAGACTATACCAATTATCGTAGTCTTTTTCAAATTTATCAAATAATTCGAAAATAGTTAAATTTGATGTTTCATGTTTATAATTTTCAAAAGAACTTTTATCTGTAAGAAGTAGTTTCTTTGCGTTATTGATATTGTCAAGCGTTTGTTTAGAATTTTCATTGTAGGAATTTGCCAAGGTGTCTAGAGTGGCAGAACCTCCGGCTAGAGTCTTCATATCCATTTCTACGACTAGCGCTTGATAAATGTCCCTATCAGCAGTTGTAATATATCCTAAGCTTTGACTTGATTGCATATAGAGCTTATCCAATAAATTATTGGTAATACTCTGTATGCCTAATAGAGATAGAATGGTAACAGCTATTAGTGCGATTATAGGGCAAAGCAGAGCTATAAGCATTTTTGTACTGATTTTGAGATTGTTAATTTTAAACATTTGAGTCCACCTTTCGATAAATTAATAGAATGAATATTATATTTGATATATAGCAATATATATAATTAATTAATATAGTTCAAAAATGTGAAATAAGCACCATAGATATATCGGATAAACTAGACTACATATTAACAACTAAATATTTATAAAAAGACATAAAAGACAATAAAACGACAAAAATGTCGGTAAATCGACAATATAACTAAACAAACGGTAATTGAGCAAACAAGGGTATATTATGACTTAGGTCTACGAATAATATTAATGATGGAAATTTCCTTAGTAGGTGTATATATGGTTATATCGATTGCAATTGTTGGAATAATTATTATTGTTATTTTCTTTTTAACAATATCTATAAAAGAAGAGGTGGTAACTATATCTAAATTAAGAAGTATATATTTATATCTTGTAAGTTTTGTTGCATTAATGATGATATTAATTGGATTAATATTCACAGTGCAGAATATTACAGATGTACTTTTTCCAACAAATTATTATTATGAGTCCCTACCAATAGAGAAAACTGGAGGTATGACTGAGGAAGAAATAAAAAGATATGAAGAAAGCCAAAAAATTAATCAACAAAACCAACAAACTAATAGCAAGAAAAATGTTGCAAAATCAGTTGCCGTAGTAATAGTAGCATTACCAACATTCGCATATCATTGGAGAAAGATAGAAAAAGAAAAGAAAGAACAGATATAAACATGGAGCGTGCGAAAAACTATTTCGGATACAATATAGTTCAAAGATTATGTTTAAATAGTACTTCCGCACGAACTTATATCAATGGATCGCTCCTAAAGAAAACTTAGCTTGTGCCAAGCCGCAGGCGAAGGCAGATGCTTAGTTGCACTTATACTTGGAAAGTGCAAAGTAATTGCTGAAATAGTACTGGTTCACCACAAGCATTTTTACCGTCGTAGAACACTCGACATCGTTTCTCGGGTTACTGCAAAACCGCGATGTCCTGTCGCTTTGTCGGCAAAAAACGCTTGTGCTTCACCTACAATTTCAGCAATTACTTTTAATTAAGCTTCCCATTGGTATAAGTTGTACTCACGTACTATTAAAACAGAAAGTTTTTCTCATATATTGTATTTAGTTTTGCACACGCCCATAGTAAATTCAGAACATAATTAGTTTAGCCAATATCATCTTTTAGCAGGATTTTAACAATCTTTATAATGTCCTCATCAACTACACGATAGCATATCTCAAGTCCATTACGTTCACCGTCAATAATTCCTGCTGCTTTAAGTTTAGCAAGGTGCTGTGAAACAGTAGATTGAGGAAGACTCATGCACTCTTGTATTTTTGTAACATTACATCCACCTTCAATTAACCCCTTTACAATACAAAGTCTTTGGGGATGTGCCAGAGCCTTAATCTTATCAGCTTTTTTCTCGTACCTTTTTAAATCAATCAAAATGTATACCTCCATCGTTCTAAATAAATAGACTCATATCTGATTCTTCAGCAGAACCTAGGAAAGAAGCAACTCCTCCTATTGTAACACCATCAATCAATTCTTCCTTTTTTATACCCATAATGTCCATTGACATATTGCAGGCCACGAACTCCACTCCATTTTTTTGCGCTTGTTCAATAAGTGATTCTAGTGAATAAATGTTCTTCTTATTCATTAAGCCACGTATCATCTTTGGTCCAATCCCCGCCATGTTCATTTTAGATAGGGACAATTTTTTTGATCCCTTTGGCATCATAACACCAAACATCTTGGAAATAAAGTCCTTTTTTATACCAGTAGCGTTAGGATTTCTTAAAATATTTAACCCCCAGAAAGTGAAAAACATTGTAACCTTTCTACCCATTGAGGCAGCACCATTTGCAATTATAAATGATGCAATGGCTTTATCTAAATCATTACTGAAAACAATCATAGATTTACTATTACTTCTCTTTACAGTAGGTGTATCGTCTTTTCTAGCTCCTTTTCTAATTCTTGCTATAAAGGTATTCTTTTCAAAATTTACACTCAAAAGCTGATTTCCTGTACTTTTACACCAAGTCTTTATATCCTCTTGAAATGCTGGGTCGGTGGCTTTGACTTCAAGTATATCATTACTATCTATTGTTTTAATTGCGTTATAAACAGTCATAATTGGCCCTGGACATTGAAGTCCGCAAGCATCGAGCTGTATCTTTACATTTGAATTATTATTATCACTTTTGGGATCAGTGAGATATGTTTCATCTTCATCAAACTTGATTGCAGCAGCTTCAGACTCAGAATGTTTAGTTTCATATTCTCTATTTAGCTCATCATAATTAAATACGTCATCATTTGATTGGTTTGCAATAGCCATATGGTATAATTTGTAGCCTCCGCTTAAATTTCTAACATCTTTGTAGCCTTTTTGCATTAGAATTCTGGCTGCGAGATAGCCTCTTAAGCCAACTTGACAAAAAACAAATATTGTTTTTTCTTTTGGTAATTCGGCAATTCTATCTCTGATTTCATCTAGAGGAATATTAATTGCTCCAGAGATAGTTCCTAACTGAAACTCTGCAGGTTCTCGGACATCTACCAGCAAACCTGTATCGCTATCTATTCCAGCAACTTCATCCCAATGGAAGATAACACTGTCTTTTTTTATAATATTCGCAGCTGTAAACCCTGCGATATTTACAGGGTCTTTTGCTGACGAAAATGGAGGTGCATAGGAAAGCTCTAGCTTTTCCAAATCAAATACCGTCATACCAGCTCTCATAGCTGTCGAAATTACATCCAATCTTTTATCCACACCATCGTAGCCTACAATTTGTGCACCTAGAAGCTTTCCATCATATTTACCGAAAAGCAGCTTGATGGACATAGGAATAGCACCTGGATAATAGCTTGCGTGAGATGCTGTATGTGTAAAGGATTTTTCATATTCTATACCATTTTTCTTTAATATTCTTTCATTATTGCCAGTAACAGCTACTGTTAAGTCAAAAATTTTAACAATTGAGGTTCCTTGGGTACCTTCAAATTTCTCTTTTAATCCGCATATATTGTTTGCTGCAATTCTACCTTGCTTGTTAGCAGGGCCAGCAAGCGGGATGAGTGCTTGATTTCCGCTAACGAAATCTTTTATCTCGATTGCATCTCCCACAGCATATATGTCTTCGTTAGAAGTTTGCAGATATTCGTCAACATATATGCCGCCAGTCTTTCCAATTTTAAGACCTGCATCTGCTGCTAAACGTGCCTCGGGCTTAACGCCTATACCCATGATGACCATGTCCGATTTGAGTTTTTTTCCACTTGAGAGCCTTACTGTGATACTAGCTCCATCATCTTCAAAAGCTTCAACTGCATCCTTAAGATAGAGTTCTACTTGTTTTGATTTCAAATGTTGATGAACTGCGGCTGCCATTTCATAGTCCAAAGGACCAATGACGTGGTCAGCAAGTTCTACAACTGTAACTTTAATGCCACGCATGTGAAGGTTTTCTGCTACCTCAAGGCCGATAAAACCGGCACCTACAATGACAGCTCGTCGAGGCTTCGCCTCATCAACATAGTCTTTGATCCTATAAGTATCAGGTATATTTCTTAATGTGAAAATTCGATTGGATTCAATCCCGGCAAGTCTTGGTTTTACAGGCTCTGCTCCCGGGGAGAGTATTAACTTATCAAATGTCTCAGTATATAACTTTTGCTCTAATATATTGAGGATTTCAACAGTTTTATTCTTAGTATCTATTTTTGTGACTTCGTTATTTACTCTGACATCTATTCTAAAACGTTCCTTCATTTTTTCAGGTGTTTGAACCAGAAGTTTTTCCTTATCTTTAATAACTTCACCTATATAATATGGTAGACCACAATTAGCAAAAGAAATATGCTCCCCTTTTTCTATTAGTATTATTTCTGCATTCTCATCAATTCTACGAAGTCTGGCTGCTGCACTTGCGCCTCCGGCAACTCCACCCACAATTATAATTTTTTTATTCATAATACCTCCTTTATAAAATATGCCAATAACAGATGCTCATTAACTTTGTAAAAATACTATTAGTTATATTTATATATCATTATATTATAATTATACGATATACTATTTTGATTGTCAATAAAATAACAATAAGAAGCAAGTAAAATAAAAATAGATATTAGGTTAAAGAATAAAACTCCTATATTTTATATATACTAATGAACAAATAAATAACTAAGAGTTACTAAATTTGAAGTAAAACTTCATTAGTCATGTTCAAGAAAAAAATAATATGGAGTGAAAATTATGAATATCAAGAACAATAAGAAAAATAGGAGAACCAAAAGCAAGGAGCAGGATGGTGCTTTTCCTTCAATAAATATTAATCATGACCCTCAAGCTGAAAGTGCTAGAGCAAAATTTGGATTAGATACCGTTGGAGATGGGGATAGAAATAATTTGTGAGGAGAAAATGAGTGAACGATTGGAAAGTAGCTTGTAGAGACAGGGGATTAATAGGATTCCCTGTCTTTTTATAAACATAGCTATATAAAAAGGAGTTTACACACGCAAAATGCGACAAATTAATTATTATTACTACAAATTAAATTAAAAGCCTAGACTCAAAAGCTTAAAGATGTTAAAATTATAGTGTTAAATAATTAACAATAATCATATATAACAATCATTATATATAGGAGGTATTATTATGAACACTAAAAATTTGTTTGATTTAAAAGGTAAAGTAGCTGTAATAACAGGTGCTTCTTCAGGACTAGGAGTTCAAATGGCAAAAGCGTTGGCTCGCCAAGGGGCTGATATTGCAATTTTAGCCAGACGAAAAGAAAAAATGGAAAAAGTCGCTGAAGAAATCAAGGAAATAGGTGCTAAGTGTATATCAATTGTGTGCGATGTAACGGAAACAGCCTCAATTATGGCAGCAGTGCAAACAGTTAAAGCAGAATACGGCAAAGTTGATATTTTAGTTAACAATGCAGGTTCGGGTGGAGTAGGCCCTGCTGAGGATACAACAGATGATGATTGGAATCACACAATTTCAGTTGACTTGAACGGAGTATTTAAGGTTGCACGTGAGTTTGGTAAACTTATGATTGAAAATAAATATGGACGTATTATCAATATAGCATCAATGTATGGAATGGTTGGAAACATGGCATTGCCTACAGCAGCTTACCATGCTGCTAAGGGTGGTGTTGTTAATTTGACAAGAGCATTAGCAGCTGAGTGGGCTAAGCATGGCATAACTGTAAATGCTATCTGTCCTGGCTATTTTGCTACTGAACTGACAGTTGACACTTTGAACACAGAGTCTTTTTCAAACTATATGAAAGCAAGTGTACCTGTTGGAAGATACGGAAACGAAGGGGAATTGGATTCCGCAGTGGTTTTCCTTTCATCTGAAAACTCAGCTTACGTAACTGGAGTTATTCTCCCAATTGATGGTGGGTATACTTGTGTTTAAGGTTAGTTAGACGAAATAATACTATTACGCTATTTAATATATAGAAAGTTATTTTTAAATTAGTATAAGAAATAAATATAATTATATATACTACTAATACTAAAAAGATGGCTCCAGTATGTTTGGGAACCATCTTTTGTAGCGTATGAGAAAGTTTAAATTCTTTTGACTTATATGTATCCAGCTAAAATAAACGCACTAAGTAATTACATATATAAATAGGCTTGATATATTTATTACCACTTATTAATGTCACTAAGTTTGTAATTACCGTTTTCATCAGCCTTTACCGTATAATACCAGCTATACTTCTTGTTTACATAATTTTTACCTGAATATTTAATTGAGACTTCTTCTAGAACATAGACCCTGTATATTCCAGTATCGTAGTCTTTATCAATTGCATATATTTCATATTTAATCAGTTTTTCTTTTGTGTTCTTTTTGTAAAGACTAGGTACCAATTGTTTTTGTGAATTGTACAAATTGCTGTTTTTTAACAAGCATGCTTCTACTTTTGGAAAGCTATTATTGTTTATGGCCTCAATAATATTCTTTTCGTAGGAACTTATCAGGCTCTCAATGGATTTTACAGTACTATCTTTAATATTTGATAGAACATTGATTTTATGGTTTAATATCTTCTTATCAAAAGAATTCCAAAAAGCTCCCTTAGTATCAATTATACTTGTAATCTGCCCATAGGGAATCTCAAATTCAGGAAATCCAGCTGCATAACATGCAATTTCATATGGGGAGTAGTATACTTTTATGGAATCTTTACTAAGAATAAAATTTTGGTCTTTAGAGACCTTAACACTGTTTGTGTCGTATAGAATTCCTCCTGAAATAGCTCCAACTCTGGAGTTTAAACCAATTTGATAGTTAATAATTGAAGCAAGCTTCTCAGTATATTTACTATCGGCTTTAAACAAATCCTTTAGTCCATAAAAAACACCCGTTTTTGTATCTATATAGAAATAATCTTTGGATGGTTGCCCGTGTGCTGCTCCAATAGGATACCAATATCCCGATTTTTCAATAATAAGTAAATTCTTGTTTTTCTCAGCAGAAAAGTCTATATCAACATCTACATTATATTCGTCACTTTCAGCATCACTTTTATATTGGTTTTTAACAGTTTCATATTCTCCGATGAAATCTTTTTTTAGCTTTGCATTAATATTTTCTTGAACCATCGTATCTGCAATACCTGTAATTTGAGGGTATTCTATAAATGTAAGATAATCTTTTCTGTATTTTATTTTCTTTACCTTTATATTATCGTCAAGAGGTATTGTTTCATCTTTTTGCCATATGATGTTACCGTTCTCTTTTAAATAGGTTAGACCTCCATCAAGTTCAGCTTTAATAATATCTCCAATAAACTTCATTTCACCAATACCTTGGAGTTGAGGTAGATTTTCAACAATATTTCCTTTTAAGTCAATAAAGAAGGTTTTAGTATTATCACTTGCAACAGCATAGTCACCAGTAAACTCAGACACACTATAATATTCAAAATCAGTAAGCTTTTCACCTTTGTTATTGATTATTGCTTTTGGGGCATACCAATCATAATTCATAGAATTTTGGCTTACAGCGTACAAACCATGCCCAAGATAATTCATAAAGGTGTATTCAGGAGGAATAACATATTGTCCTTTTGTATTTATTAGTCCAAAAAGTAGACCATAATTTCCATCGTCAATTGCCACTACGGCATAACCATCAATAAAGCTAGATGCATTTCTAAACTTAGGAGCTATAGCGACTGTTCCATCCTGATTTTTATACCCATAGCTGTAGTTATCTTTACTTTCTATACAATATGGTGTAAGTCCCTCAGCCGTATTGTATTCATCATAATATTTTAATACTTCTAAGACCTTACCTGTTTTATTAATAACTGAATACTTTCCGGTACTTACCTGTACTATAGACTTCCCATCACTAAAGCCTTTAACGCTCTTGTATTTTGCAGGTATAACAATTTTACCATTCAAATCAATAAAACCATAAAGCTTATTGTTTGAATTATAAAAACTTACTAATCCTTCAGAATATTCAAGAAGCTCATATTTACTTTTTAAAACAACTTTACCTGATTCATCGACAATTATATAGCCTGTCCCATCAGCTTTTAGTATAGCCATACCATTTTTGTATTCTGGAATATTTGAGTAAAATGGCCCTGCTAAACTTTTACCAGATTTATTAATAAAATAAACATTACAATTTTCATAGGGGTCATCACCGTTTGCAACAATTGCTATTCCTTTGTCAATAAAATCTTGAGCAAAGTTATATACAGGTTTAATTATAAATGTTCCAGTTTCGTTTATGTAACCCCATTTTTCACCATCACTGGTTACTACACAAGCAGGGAGGAGCTCTCCTTCCTCAGCTACTACATCAATATTGTAAATTGTTAAAATTAAAACTGATAATAAAAAAGCTACAAAAATTTTTTTCATCATATGTACTCTCCTTAAAATATATTTATAAAACAATTATATATAAATCTCAAGTAAATAATAGGAACAATTTTGTAATCATTTTGTGCTTATCAAAATAAGCCAAAAGGATTCATGTTGTACGAATCCTTTCGGCTTGATATAGGCTTATTTGCACTTTACAAGGATAAACGTTCTAAGCCTCTACCTGCTCCGATGGGTTGGTAGAAGCTTAGGCTTTTAGAATCAAGTTTTCTTATTATATCCTGCATCACCATAGGGCTGTAGCTTTTCTAGCCATTTTTTCTCAAGTTTCTTGAGCTCCTCATTTTTATCAAAGTAGCCTTCTTTCTTTTCCTCTAGTACTTCTAGCACTTCGAAGGAAAAGGCCTCTTCACCATATTGATTCCATTCATCCTGCAATTGTTTGTTTCTAAATCCACCGCCTCTAAGCACCACCTGCGTCCCTTTCATTGTTTTTAAATCTGGAGTAGATCTAATCAATATTTTTTGATTTTTCAAGTTTTTGATTTGGTATATGCCTGCTTCGATTTTCATTTCTTTATATTGCTGAATTAATTCTTTTCTGTGATCCATTTCTTTTTCCTCCATAACAATGTGCTCGGAAATGTTTCCTTTACCCATTTCCAGTTCTTCTTTAAGCCAATATTGGCTACCATCAGGTTTCCTATCCATAAAACCATACTCGATTAAATATCTTCTTATAGTTGCAAAGTCTGGATAAATAGTCGTTAGTATTTCGTTGACTTGTTTTTCAGTATAAATATGATTAGGTTTAAAGTGTTTTAAAATATGTCGCAGTACCACCAACTTGCTTTTTTCCTTCATGTCAAAGGTCTTGAGAGGACCATCCGGACCTTGGTTGAAGTATTTCTGTATTATCTTTGAATTCTCATCCTCAGTAACTTTATAACGGTCATCTACCATTTTCGCAGTCTTATGTGGAGGTACAAGCTCTGAAGTTTTCTTGTTGTTCTCCTTAAGAAGTTCCATCAATACTAAAAAAAGTTTTGCTTGATGTTCTTTCTCCTTTAATACGAACCGATGATTTCTTATAGTAGAGCTACTTCCGATACCTAACTCGGTTTGTACCTCACTATCACTTTTACCCTGGTAAAACAACTTCAAAAGGCTACTTTGATGATCGGAAAGGCCGGTAAGCTTTTTATCAAAATTTATAAGGTGCTCAAATACTGAATGGTGATCTTCCTCTATATGAAAACGCATGTACCTCTCAGCTTCATAAAGTAAATCATCATTGGGGTAAATAACACCTTTTTCAATTTTTTTATCACAAAGCAAACATACATAGTAATCGTTTACTTCTATATAACCCCGTTTTAGGTCGTCAAGTGAGGCACTCCAAAACAATTCTGAAATCCGTGACATTACAAACACATCCTTTAAATGATTGATAATATACAAACATATTATATTATTGTCTATAAAAAGTCAACTAAATTATGAATGATTTTGAGAGGTGTACATATTATTTTAAGGTATGGTTATTACATATCCTCGCTTATATGTAAAGTGAGAAGTGATATCTGTTTTTTACATTTTGCCAAATAACATAGAAGCTACATTTATGGTAATCTACTAGAATATTTATCGGAATTTTTATACTAACTACATGATATGTTATATATAGGAAAAGCTATAGACTTGTTGCTTGCTATAGTTCTATGAATTTAAGCCACAGTTCTTTTTCTTTAATGAAAAGTTCTATAATAATTTCTTCTACCTTATCAATGTCTAATATTTTATTGCTCAAACAGTATTTTAAGAAAATATTTTGAACAAACTTCCATTTACTACTTAGCTCATTTATACATGCAATTAATTCACTAGTAAGTATATCGTCCAACATTCCTTTATCCCTCATTGTTTCGAATAAAAGTACATTCCCCAGTAACCTGTAGGATATTTTACCGAATTCGTTTCCGTAGAAATAAACATTTGAAATGTCAGTAAGAATATTCCTATCTATAATATTTTTCTTTTCAATAAAGTCTTCTATATCGTTAATAATTCTTTTTGCGTTCAACACCACATCACTTTTATTTAATGTATAAGGTTTAATTTCATTATCTTTAATCGAAATAATCCTATAATCTTCACTGTTATCTTTATACTCAGAAAGAAAAGCTTGAATAAAGCTATCAGTTGAAATCTCCCTTATTGCATAGTTTAAATTTGTGTCATCTTCTAATGCATAAATTAAATCGGCTTCTTCATCAAAACCAATAACAAAAGAAAAATGACTTTTATGCATGCTATTATAATATGCTCCTAGCTTATTCCAATAAAATAAGTCTACATTTATCGTTACGTATGAATTATTAATCAGTATGTTTTTGAATTCTGAAAGAAAATCTTTTCTATTATTAAAATTACAACACTCAAAAATCACGATGTCATTAAAATAGTCATAAAATTGCTGTGTATAATTTATATGAAAAATATCAACTCGAGAATATTCATAGGCATTCAGATAAATAAGAGGCTCATAACTTGGATGATTTTTTTGAAGGATTGAAAGGAACATATTTGTCGTACAATTTCCCCAGAATTTATTATATGGCTCTATTTCCTTTATGTATCTCATTATATTTCCTCCGTATTTATAAAATATATTTTATTTACGCAGATTTTTTTGATACTATTTGTTTTTTTAAATGCTATTTTTTATTTGTAAAAGTTCAATAAAAGAGAACAATTTTTAGTTTTGCTATTAATAACATTATAATTGGAAATGTATACCAAATCAATATATTTTTACTAAAAATATACATATATTAACAGTAATATTACTATATCTATTTAATATTACAATAGTTAAGTAGAAATATATAAAATTTACAAGCATTTTGTTAGTAAAGAAATAATTAAGCGAAAGTAACGGCTTAAAACAACTTTATTGTTACACAAACAAGTGTAGCTTAGAGGCGCGGGAGATATAATGAGCATATTTATTGACAAATATTTCATTACATGCTAATATATACATATCTCTTTGCACTGCAAAGGTACACATGTACCATAATCTACAGTACAATCTGAGCAGGCGATGAACCTCTTATAGCAGGTTTGTGGGGCTGGGCTGTAAAACAGCAGCAGATTTGATCAAGTCACATCTGTGGGACAGAAGTATGTTCCATAGGTGTTTTTTTATACCTTTTTACCCTTTGGAACATAGATTAATCGCATAAGTGCCTAGAGCTAATAAAGAAGACTTTAGTCTAGATGGAGTGATAACGACCCTAGACTTTAGTTACACTTATACCCAAGCTTGGCATTACTTACATCCTGCTTTAATAGGAAGTAATAGTAATGCCGCTTAGATAATTTTAGGAGGCCATCATTATGGAAAAATCATTTATTAGCATTAGGAATCTATCAAAAATTTATCAATCAGGTGGGGAAGAACTCCGAGCCGTTGATAATGTCAGTCTAGAAATCCAGAAAGGGGAGATAGTTACAATTCTTGGCCCTTCAGGCTCTGGAAAATCAACATTGGTCAATATAATAGGTGGAATTGACAACGCTGATGAAGGAAGTGTCGTGGTAGGTGATAAGGAAATTACATCTCTAAAATCCAACAAACTCACAGATTACAGAAGAGACAGTATTGGCTTTGTTTTTCAGTTCTATAACCTTATTTCAAATCTAAACGTTTATGAAAATATTGAAGTGGTTGCAGATATATGCAAATCACCACTAAACATTGATGATTTACTTACAACGCTTGGAATCAGTGGCTTAGCAAAGCGTTATCCAGTTGAGCTCTCTGGGGGACAACAACAGCGTGTTGCTATTGCAAGGGCATTTGTTAAAAATCCACAGTTATTGCTATGTGATGAACCAACAGGTGCGCTTGACTACAAATCCTCTCTTGACATACTCAAATTAATAAAAGATATTAACGATAAATTTAATACAACAATTTTGATTATTACCCATAACAATTCTATTGCTCAAATGTGTCACCGAACTATAAAAATAAGCGGTGGTAGGATTACACATAATGACTTGAACGAGAAATTAGTTCCTGTAGAAAGGATTGCGTGGTGATATGACAATTAATAGACGAATAAAGAGAATATTTCTAGAGCATAAGGCTACATACATCGGTATAATCTTACTGATAGCTTTGTCAACCAGCTGCTTTTTTGGGTTAAAAACCTCATCTATAAGCACAAAAAGAAATGTAATTGACAATCGAATATCAGCTAATGTAGAGGATGCAACTTTTAAGTATTCTAATAAATTAACTACAGCTGAAATTGAAAGACTTGAGAAAGAATTTGATCTTGAGTTACAAGAAAATAGAGAGGTTGAATTTGAGTACAACGAAGCTACTCTACGAATTCGCCCATCAAATACTCAAATAAACAAATTCTCAGTAGTTGATGGAGAGGCACTAAAAAGTGAAAATTATATCATGGTAGATAAATTTTTCTTCAAAGCGCATCGTTTAACCTTTGGAGATAATATTAAGGTTGGAGAAAAGGATTTTATTGTTTCAGGTATTTTCTCTACACCTAACTATCTTTCTGTAAAAAAATCGCAATCTGATCTTATGTGTGATGGAGCTACGTTTGGACTATGTATAGTAAAAAATGAGGCTTTTAATGTTATTGCAAATGGAGAGGAGACAATAAACTACAGCGT
>JAEWAX010000112.1 GCA_023391425.1 Bacillota bacterium
GCTTTCCGTCTTTCAACCTTTCCAGTCTTTCCGAGGTTTCCAGCTTTTGAAGTGCATTAGAATCTTCATTATCATATATGTCAAAAGATACACGGTTATACATGGACGAATAATCTGCGATATGATCGGACAGGAGCTTAGAGTAACTTTTGAGTACAGCATTGTCTAGGTATTTTAAGCACTGTTCTTCGTATTCCTTATGATAATAACTTGTAGCAGCAGATATCAATAGTGTTACCGCATTTGCTTCCTCGACAATGAGATTTTCACCAAGAGTGTATACCTTACCGCCCTCCGTTATTGCCCTTACCATTGAACAGTATCTAATGCCATTATCTGCTCCACAGCTTGCATACATTCCTATGGTATTACCACCTATTGCGGTAACATTATCAATAAATCTGCCCCTTCTCATATTTGCTGTAAAGCTAATCTTTCCTGAGACATCAGCACTTATCCGAATGGCCATGACTTGATCAGCTGCACTTGAAAAATATTCTCTGGTATATTTTATTCCATTTGAAATGTATCTGATAGTAACACAGGCATCTTCAAGATTCAGTTCTCTTGAATAGCCTGTTATATTGTTTTCATCAATATCAAAATGCAGGTACAGATTTCCTAAAGTCTGGTATGGGCGTTGGCTTTCAGGTACACCGGAAAGTGCAAGTTTGGCAAGCCTTTCAGCCTCTTTTATCCTGCCTTCCGACAGGAGCCAGCGTATTCTGGGTAAATTGGCTAGGGCATCGGGATTGTTTCTGTCTATTGGATTACCATACCATATGCTGTCTTCATTTAATTGTACGTTCTCATTTTTTACATGTCCATATATCATGCCACCAAGTCTGCCATTTCCTATTGGTAATGCTTCATTCCAATCCATAGCCGGCCTTTTATACCATAGATATTGTTTCATTCTAATCCCCATGTCTCAAAGTTCTGTCAATTAGTCAAGTGAATTTAATCGACCCATAGAATTGTTTGTATTTTCAACAATTACTATCTCATTTTATAAACCTCTATACTTACAGCAGGCTTCCCAGTTTGCAAAACTTGCAGGCTTCCAACAAAGATCCCACTGCACAACCATGCATACTTATCTCCGGATACTTGAAATCTTGGTGTAGTTATAATTCTGGCGTTTTCAGCTTTTGAGTCAATATATCCCTCATTTTCAACTGAAATATACTGTCCGTCTTCCGTCTGCAAAGCGTATTTTGCGAACACATGGGATAGATTATCATTTATAGCAGTATTCCAGTCATATCCTCCAGGCATTACAATTCCTTTTATACCTTCGCCCGAAAATGTCCCACCTGTTATTGGAATCAACCTGAGATACCCTTTATGAGTTTGTCCAACCTCCTGAGTTTCTCCTATTTCAACTGTTAATTTCATTATAAGGTCAGCTTCTAGTTGCATTCTTTTTTTTCCTTTTAATTTGTAGCCCAAATTAATCCTTTCTCAATATATTCATTCCAGAAGTCCCAATTATGATCCCCTGAACTCTCTGTGTAGGTGTGTTCTATATTTTCAGTAACTAAGAAATTATGATAATCACGGTTCTCTCTCAATAAAAAATCTTCTGTTCCACAAGCCATATATATTTGAGGAATAACTAAATTATTTCTTTTAAGATTGGTGATAAGCGCCTCAGGATCTTTATCACTTCCTAAAAGCTGATTTAGGTCTCCAAAAACTCTTCTATAATATGCATAGTCAGCAATAGGGTCTTTGAAATCAATTGGAATTCCAGCAATGTTTTTTGTAATAAGAGCTGAAGACAATGCGATTATTCGACCGAAGTTTTCAGCGTATTTTAATCCATTTCTGATTGCACCATAACCACCCATAGATAGTCCACCTATGTATGTATCTTCTCTTTTATTTGATAAGTGAAACATCTTGCGTGTAAAATCAACCAGTTCATTACCTATGAATTCACTGTATAATTCACCCATGTCTGTATCATCCAAATAGAATCTATTATCTCCAGAAGGCATGAATACTGCAATGTTATACTTTTGTGATAGTTCCTGAATTTTAGTCCCACAAACCCAGTCCATATAGTTATGCGCGTACCCAGATAGGAGATATAGCGATTTCAGAGGGTTTACTTCTTCCTTTTGATTATGTATCTGATAGTTATCAATTGGTACAAGGGCATTAAAACCGACTTGCCTTTTCATGGTTTTGGCAAAAAAATTTACTTGTAATAAAGCCATTCAGATATCCTCCTCTATTTTAATAATTCATATTAGCTTGTAATACGTATCGTCTAGTTACCTGATAGCATACTATCTACTAGTATCCCGGTATCATACTATCATCGAGTTTGTAATAAGTAGCAGTTTCATCTTTAATTTGACTTATTTCAAAATACGATACTTCATTTTTAGTTAATTGAAAATCTATATTTAGTTTTTTATCCTTACATCCTACTCTATCAAAGGTAATTTGAGGCTGAGCAGCCTGCTTTAGTATATCCACCAATTTCTTATCTGGAAATCTTGGGCGACCCATCTGTATCCACACTCGCCATGGGTTAGCATATTGCTCGTTAACTGTTTTACGTTTAATAAAGTATTCTCCATTCGGGAGTGATAATTCCAAGGATAATTCTTTAAGAAAATCATTCCCCTTCTCCATAATTGGATTCCAGGCGATTATAGTAACAGTCCCATCAGTCCGGCGCGTTGCTAGTATACTTTCGTCTCTGTAAAGGACATCCTTTCCCATTTCAGCAAAAAAACTGAACATGTGAAATGTAGGCTTTGGAATATTATTGAGTGCCACTAAACCAAACCCGCCATGGAATTGAGCTCTTGGAACATCCTGTTCTTCAAATACATCACTAAATGTCCAGTATGAAAATGAATCTACTATATCTCCAGCTTCACTGATAATCCTAGCAAGATATGCAGCATTCAAGGGAGTGTCATGGACTGGATTCAAAGGGGTATAGGAAGTATTATATTCCGTAATATGAAATGGCAAATTAGGAAAAGGCGAATTATTTATCATTTCACGAACAGAATTCAATTCCTTTAGCATATCCACAGGTTCTGTCAAATCCTGATAAACCAGTTCATGTGTTTTCAGTTTAGCCTGCTTTGAGGAATATAAATGTCTGGAAACAAAGTCAACAGGTACATCTTCTTTTTTGCAGAACTCTAGGAAATCCTCTATCCAGTAGTCCGCACCTCCACAAATAGCTGGACCTCCAACTTGAAGGCCTTCATTTATTTCCTTAATGGCCAGAGCAGTTACCTTATATAGTTTAAAATATTCGTTTTGGTCGGCATCCTTCCAGAATACATCAAGATTTGGCTCATTCCATACCTCAAAAGGCCACTTTAGCACTTCATCTATTCCATAACGACTAATAGAATGGTTTACGACAGCCTGGATAAGGTCCTTCCATTTTTCATAATCCTTTGGAGGAGTTACATTACCCTTCCAATAAAAAACAGTCTGCTCTCCCGACGCGAGTTTGGAGGGCATAAAACCCAATTCCACAAAAGGTTTCAGTCCCCTTTCAAGGAAAGAGTCAAAAATCTTATCTATGTATGTGAAATTGTAAAAAGGTCTCTTCTCTCCGTCTATTTCGTATTCTCTATAAATACCAGTATCGTCATGCAGTAATCCATGTCCTCTAATATATTTAAAATTAATAGCCTCTTGAACAAATTCCAACGTATCAAGATATTCCTTCTGAAGAGCAATCCCCATACGTTCTGTACCTACGCAGAAATTCCAGTTATTCTTAAATAAACCTGTCACGCGATTTAAAATTTCTATTTTTTCCATATATCCTCCTCGTATTTAAAAGTAAAACCTCTTGATATTTATCAGCATTTATCTCAACATTTACGCAAGTATCAAAAAGCATTATAAATTTATTCTATACTATTATCACACAAGTTCGCGCTCTATTCAAAAATATTTTTTAAATATAAATCTTGTATTTCCTGCCAACAACAGCAAACCAAAGAAATATATAATATCATTAAATATCCTAAAATATGTCCAAAATCTCTTGAAATGCATTGTATATTTTGATAAAATATACACATCTTTTCCAAACAATGTTATTTATGGTAATTGCGCGTAAGCCAAAAGGTTGTCAGTAACATTTCAATGTCCTTGAAGAGGTATTTTTAAGGCAGTATAAGATAAGGAAACTGTTATTCACAACATGTCCTTTTAGAATAGTATTATTGTATTATAATAATAGTTTCTTATCTATAAAGCAAGATTTAAAGGGGAGGATACAATATTATGGAACATGTACTTCCGATTAAGCCAGATCCAAATTTCCAGACATCTTGTTGGGATGCAAATTGGTTATCACTAGTCTTGTCAGATGACAAGTATTTACCGTGGTATATTGAACATTTTATTAGTATCCACATGAGAAATAACTACATAGTTCATTATTATGATGTATATGGGATAGATTATTGTTCAATTTATGATGAAGTACTTGAAATTGTCCCTTTAGAGGCGTTTTATAAAGATATAGATGATGTTGTTTCATTTACGAAAAAGAATATTGATAATGGATATTATGTAAATTTTACTTTAGATCTATTTTATATTGATTTTTCCAATGATTATAATAATAATCATAATTTTCATGGGCCATTAGTTTTCGGATATAATGACGAGAAAAAAGTTTTTTATGGTTATGATTTGTTGTTTGGCATATCAGAATACAAATTTGATCAGTATAAATCAGCGTGTGAGAGCCTATTTGCAAATATTAGAGATACTCTTGCTAATGACCTCAATAAAGAGCATGAAAATTACAATTTCAATAAAAAGGATTTTTTTACTTATCATATTGGTCTTCATTGCAAAGGATTCATAGCATGTTTAAAAAATGGAAATTTTAGAAAAAAACCTTCGTTGGGACGGATTCTCTTGGCAATAGAAGACTGCCTTGAAGGGAATATATTTATAAACGAAAAGAATAGTATTTTAAATAAATGGTATGGGGTATCAATGTACAACAAATTCAATAATGATATCCTAAATAACTGGAATCAAATTAAAGAAAACTTTAGTATTGAACAGCTTCGCACTGTTTATTTTGGATTCAAAACTATAGTAGAGGATAAAAAAGGGTTAAAATACCGAATGGATTACTTATATAATAATGGTATTATACCTGCCGACTACGATTTACAGAACAGGTTTGATTTCTTTTACAAGAGACTTAACCAAGCATTTTTACTATTAGTTAAGTTTAATGAAACACAAAATGCAAAATATTTAGATCAAACAAAAATTATAATGCAAAATATTGTAGATTTAGATAGAGAAGTTCTGGAAAGGTCCAGTGACGCTATCTTTGGTGTAATAAAACATGATTACAACTCATGAGCCATACCAAATCCTTAATAATTACGTGATGAGTTTTGATTTTCTTAGCATTTTTTGAATTATGTAGTGCAAAAATAAGTAAGCTTACCGTTAAGCAAGCCTACTTAAAACAAGTAAGGTTATAAGGATTTAAATATATTTTTTCCTGATTCGGACTGCCATGTACTCCTTGCCAGGCAAGTCAACAGAAAATTTACCTTTAAAAATACCAGCTTCTTTAACAGTCATTTCCCAGGTATCAATAATCTCTACAAAAAATTCACTCTCATCATCAAAATAGAAGTTTCTTGAACTAGGTCTATTTAGCCCATAGTAAAAAAGGTAGTAATCATTTTTACTGAAGACAGCATCAGGAACAGCAGCATTATCATCCCAATTAAATTGAGTTGTATGCTTTAAACCCAATCCAGGTGTTTCGCACAAAATTCCATGCAAAAATTTAATTCTTTCTTGGCTTGTCCCATACAATTCACCGCCATGGCTCCACCAAAGAATATTTTCAGGATGCATGTAGGTCTCGCCATGTCCAGCATATCCGCCGCGTACTGTCGCTTCCCAAAACCGCCTTACAAGCTCTTCACCGCTGATATTTCCCCAGCCATGCACTATGTTACCCTCATAGGCTATTTCATCAAGCACTACCGGCTTCTTATAACTTTCACGGTAATCGTTTACAAGCTCAGCACATTTATAAATATCCTGACGCTGAATACTGCAATGCGTTACCCATGGACGTTTGTAATCATAAAAATGAACACAGTTGTGTATGGATCTCAAATGATTGTAAGAATCCTTACTACATATAATTGATGCGTAGCGTTCCCAATCCTTGAGCGATTTTGTATTCATCAAATCATATTCATTAGCAAGACTCCACCATACGTTACGGAACGCTGAGAACCTTGAAATCACATAATTCCAATAAAGGTCGTCCTCCTGCTCTGACATTTCGGAAAAACCCCATCTATCATAGGGATGCATTATAATCAAGTCTGCCTCTATCCCCATATCCATCAAATCCTGTATCCGTTTTTCAAACAAGCGGAAATGTTCAAGATTAAAACGTTTGAAATTCCAGTGATTGTCAGGGTTTGATGGGGTATATTCCATAAAGTTTTCTCTTGTTATTTTTGAATTATCACAGGGAGTCCCCTCGTATGGAAAAGTGATTGGGTCATTAAGGTTAAAGTCATAGTGCTTTGGAAATACACAGAATCTGATTTTATTAAAATACCCCTTTCTTAGAGTCTCAAGGGTTTTCTTCTGTAACTCTTGGGATTGGTGTGTCCAAGCATAGCAGGTAGTTCCAACACAATAGTACGGAGTTCCATCCTCATATGCAAAATGATATGTATTGGCAACTCTCACAGGCCCATGGTTACACTGGCTAGGAGCAGTAACCGTAAACTCACCACTAATGGATTTATCAGAAAAGCTCCCAAATACCTCATAGGTATATTCACCTTCAAAAGAAGGCATAAATCTTACTTTATATACTCCATCGCCATCATAAAAACCGTCGGTTTCAATTGTCTCATTTTTCCCTCTAAATATTCCTTTAATGTAATAATCAACAAAAGGGTTTTTATCACCATAACCCATTGCAGTAACTTCGTACATTCCCCATTTTTCAACCTTTGTCTTCATTATAATACCCCCCTTGAAAAAAGATTAATTACTTTTTCCTAATCCAAACTATCATTTCACCCTGTTCTCTGTTTCCCCACATAAAGTATGGAACAGCTTTGAATTCCGCTTCTCTTTCATTTTCAAAGTAGGTTTTGTATAATGCATCTCCCCAGTTATGTGCATTTGTTCTGAATGCTTTCCCTCTTATTACAATTGTACCCTCAGCCAGGCTTTCATCTATTTCGGCATTGAGTGCAGAATTTGTATCAATCGACAGAGCTGATAAAATTGGTTCGTTATCTACTTCCTCAAGGCAGTAAACCAAAGGGCCTCTTTGTAGGGCTACCTTGCCTGCGTTTGCACGAACCTTTGGATTTGCTTGAATTACTTCCACAGGCATCTCCATGCAAAGTTCAATTTCATCTCCAGCCTTCCAATTACCCTTGAAGAAAACATAACCATTTTCAATCTTGGTACCTTCAACCTTCTTTCCGTTTACTGATGCCGACCAGTTTTTGCACCAGCCCGGAATACGCAGTGCGAGTGATAAATCTCCTACACTGGAGGAAACTACTGTAAGTTTAATATTACCATTCCATGGATATCGGTTTTCCTGCTTCAACCTGATTTTTCCGTTCCCAAACTCTACTTCGGCTTCTCCACCTATATACAAATGTGTATAAATTGTATTTTGGTTATAGGAATAAATGTATTGATTTAGCGATGTGAGCAGTCTGGCTATATTCGGAGGACAGCAGGCACAACCGAACCATTTTTGCCTGACAGGCTTTATGTGATGCTTACCAGGATTCTTTTCCGAAGCTTCAGGCCAGACCTCCAAAGGGTTTACATAGAAGAAATGCCTTCCGTCACGTGACATACCTCCTAAAACTGTATTATATAAAGCCCTTTCCATTACGTCCGCATAGATACCGTGCTGCTCCATCTGCAGCATTCTATGAGCAAAAAATATCAAGCCTATAGAAGCACAAGACTCTGTATACATAGTGTCATTTGGAAGATCATAATCAAAGGTAAAAGCCTCACCATGATGTGTAGAGCCTATTCCCCCGATTATATACATTTGCTTGTTTATCATGTTGTTCCATAGGCGTTTGCATGCGTCCAGAAGCGATTTGTCACCAGTTTCTCTGGCAATATCAGCCATAGCTGTGCACATATAGACAGCCCTTACTGCATGTCCGACTGCTACTTCTTGTTCACGCACGGGTTTATGTGCTTGAAAGTATTTCAAGTCCGGCACAGGAACCTGCCCCTTCGTCCAGTGGGAGTAACCATCTCTCTTTTCCCATTCCTTAGTCAAGAAATTTGGTTCTTTTCCTCTTTCATCTATAAAGTATTTACTGAGTCTAAGATACTTTTTATTGCCTGTTGCTTCATACAGCTTTACAAGTGCAAGCTCAATCTCCTGATGTCCATCGTATCCATGGAGCTTTTCAGGCTCTGGTCCAAAAACAGAATCTATATTATCTGCAAATCTACACATTATATCCAACAGCTTTCTCTTTCCAGTTGACTTATAATAAGCAACGGCAGCCTCCATCATATGCCCTGCAACATATAATTCGTGGCACTCTTGCAAATTGGTCCACCTTTTTTTAGGCTCTTTGATTATAAAGTACGTATCTAGGTATCCATCCGGTTGTTGAGCTTTTTCAATTATATTGATAATACCGTCAGCTATTTCTTCAAGTTTCGGATCAGGGTGAGTCTCAAGACTATAGCCCACTGCCTCCAACCATTTAGCTACATCGGTATCTTGAAATACAAATCCGTTGAATTCACCTTCTTCAATGCCTGCAGCAATCTTGAAGTTTCTTACTGCATAGCTGGGCTCTGCATCAGGTATACGGTCGTTTAATGCCTCCCATTGGTAAGGTATTACGGTATTTCTCACAAGATCTACACATTCTGACCAAAAGGGGTCTAAAATTGTTACATTTTTAAGTGAAACAGGCTGAGAAGTCAAAAGTTTATTCACACTGACCTACGCTCCTTTTTAATAGGTGTATAAAATTGTATATTGCTTATATACATTAATATCTTTACAATATAAGTATGCCAAATAAATTTTATATTGTAAGTAGATAAAAAACACAAAAGGTGGATAATATTGACCTATGTATTATTTAAAAGCTGATATTAAAAAACCGCTACAGTTTCTATTCTCAGGAATATTTACAGCTGATTCCACATGGACCCATATGGAAAGGGTCATGGACAGCTTTGAAATCATTATAGTAATCCGCGGAAATGTTTATATTCAACAGGATGAGGACAAATTTGTTTTAGGAGAAGGTGATGCACTTTTACTGCTTCCCGGCCACCCCCATAAGGGGTATGCAAATTCCGCAAAAGGCACCTCCTTTTTCTGGCTACATTTTCAGTGCAATAATAACTTTACAATTCTAAGTGAAAAAGATGCTCAAGAGGAAATAAAACCAGCTAACAATAATCCATATTTAAAAGGCTTTGAGGATAAAATCTTGTTACCTGCCTTTTTCCACCCCTCCAATATGGAGAGACTTAGTATATTATTTCATCAGCTGCTGCATGTTTCACAGTCCGATTACTATACCTTGCAAGGTATGAATTATATTTTAACTTCATTAGTTATAGAAATGACTGAACAAACTCTATCCCAGAATATTGGGACAAAGAAACAATTAATCAATAATGAAAATCTCTCAAGGATTGTGGAATGGATAAACTCACATTACACCAGTAATATATCCTTAAAGTCCGTTGCATATGAATTTAATTACACTAAAGAGTATCTAGCACGTTATTTTAAAAAGCATATGGGTATGAGTATGCAGGAATACATAAACAAAATGAAAATAGCGAAGGCTCGTGAGCTGCTCATACAAGCTGAAAAAAACATTAAGGAAATATCATCGGAATTAGGCTTCTCCGATGACAAGTATTTTCTTAGACTCTTCAAACAATATGAAAAAATAACCCCTCGAGAGTATCGAAGGGCCTATCACAGGTTACATATGAATAATATTTAATCCGTTCTTATTACTGTCTTAATAGTTTTAGCTCTGTTTCTTAGTATCCATCACCAGGCTCTTTGCAACTACATTCATCCTTCTGATGTTGAGTGCTGTCAAATGTTTTATTTGCTCGCTTACCTTTTCTTGAACCTCTCTCAGTAGTTGCTTTACCAAGCAGCCATAGATAAGCACCAAATCCATTTCTATATATATGCCATCTGGTCGGTTTTCTGCTCTAAACCTTGATATTTTTGACACACCCTCGATATTTGAAGTTACATACTCTACTATCTGATATATTGTGTAATCAGATATAGTGTAATTTCCCATATAGCTAAAGGTTGGACGTACAACAGACTTTTCACCTATTAACTGGTAGCTGCCCTTACCCTTTCTTCTAAATATCTGAAGTGGATCTAAAAAATATCCAGAAAAATCTTTTTTTATTTCAAAGGTTGGAACAGGAATTACATGCTTACCCTGCTCCCTTCTTGTTGATAAAGCCTGCTTAATCTCATATTCACTGGCTACGTCAGTAATATATACTTTTTCAGTAACAGGACCTATTCCAAGTCTATCTGCTATTGCCTCTACCATTCCATCTGATGTCCCAATAATTAACAAGGTTTGGGTATTATAGCTTTTTAGGGCATTTACCACATCCTCTGTATGCTTTTTGTCTGTAAACAAAGCCCTCTTTATTGAAGCAATTTTAGTAGTTTCTCTCTTTGCTGAAGTACCAGCAATTATCTGGTTACCCTTTATAAGCAATCCATCATCTATTATATAGTCAGTCCCATGTTCTCTCGCAACCCATGAGGCTCTATGGCTTTTACCTGTACCACTCGGTCCAACAAATCCTATAACTTTCAAAGAGTATTCCTCCTGATAAACTAATTATTTACTTATAAACTAATTATTTATAAACTACTAACATTTACTTATATAATACTATTAACAATTAAAATATAGAAAAGTATATCAAAATAAGTATAATATAAATTATCTACATATTATACTTATTTTATAATTTTAACATTTATTTATATAAGGAAAAAGAGAGCCATAAGACTCTCTTTTCTTTTTCCCGGACATTTTATCCTTTGTAATTATATGTTTTGTCTGCAGTAAATAGGGCTATCTTCTTCTGTAGTAAATTAGATTATCTTATCTTTAGTAAAGTATAAATTACTTTATATATGCCATAATGTATATAAAGTGGTTTATTTATTTGAAAATACAATATATTGTAATTACACAATATATTGTATTTATATCCTTTCCTTTTGTCAATATATATTACAAAAAAATATCTAGTAATAATTTACTATCTTTTTTAGGCTCGAATCCTATTCTTTTCTGTCAGATTTTGCGAGGCTATATTCACAAAGGCTACATCCACCACAAAGAATAACCTTGCCAGCAAAAACATTCTTTATAGTATCCAACAATTTTTGATTTTTAAACCTCTCCCAATTATGAATTATTATACTTTTAGGAGCAAGCGTTATAAGTGAGCTTACAAGTAAATCATCATGGTTTATTTCTGTTTCTGGTAGTTCAGTTAGAAAATCCTGTATACAGTCATTTGTAATTTCATTCTTTTTTTCATCTAATAATATATATTGGTCCTCATATTGCATTACTACATGGACAAAATTAAATTTAGATTCCTGTATCTCTACAAAATATTTAAGCAATCTTATGAACTCTTTATACTCTCTTTCAATCAAGAAATCATCTACAGCATTATCAGCAATATCCTCAAGCTCCTTAATATAGTCCTTGAGTCTAAAATTTATGAAACCATCTAAAATTATGCTACTCGAACCTTCGAAGTATTCCATAAACTTTTTCACAATCATGTTTCTTCGTCTTAATTGAAATAGCGTATTAAAAAATACTTTATCATCATTTTTTATAATCTTTTGTGAAATACGCAATATGTCTTTTTTTTCAGATGAGCTAAAATATCCATAGTTGCTATTAATTATTCTAATTAGTAGCTTTTCTTCATATTGTTGTATAACATGTTCAGCAAGCGCATTTGAGACATGAAGTTTTAGTAATTCATATTGATTGGAGTTTTTATGAACTTGAGTCTCGCCTTCTATATTGCATACTACTGAAATTGTGCCCTCAAAGTCAATCTCTTTAACTGAATAATTTATATTTTTATCTTTTAGTTGCTGAAGCTCCTTATCTATTTGTTGCACAATGTTTTCTGCTTTATCGCTAACTCCTATAGAGAGATATTGATACTGCATCAACTTCACTTCCCTTCGTGTGTAGTATATGTCTGAGTAAAATGTTGTATGCAGCGAGCATTTTTGCAATTTATGCTAAATTGGAATAAAATATTTTTAAAAATACCTTACCATTAATATGTCTTTTGCATGAATGCACCCCTTAAGTTATGCTACATTATATGCATTGCTGTTTTCATAGGTACTATACGGTAAAGATTATTTCTCTAAGCATAAACCATTATTTTTGAATTATAGGAATTAGGGTTCCTAAGTCCATTAACCTTTCATCATTAAGCATAACCACGTCCACAGTTTTTAAACTTAAAAAACTTGATATTTCTTTGAAATTTTTATGAAATTCTAAGTTGCCTGTAAAAGCGAGATATTTTTCCCCAATCAAACCTGTAGAACCGCCAAGGAAGCCCATATCAAAAGGTTCAAGTTTTATTGATTTATCTGGTTCTATTAATAAAGCATCAATTCCAACTGCAGTTGTCTTTTTATAAATCTCCATATCAGAGGTAATTATACTGTTTTCATCAACAATGCAGGTCAAACATTTCGAGTACCCCTGATTGACATGAATAAGTTCGATACCTCTTTCTAAAAGCAGTTGCTTTATAACAGGATCAGTATACTTTGTATTATGGAAGGCATAGTTCCCAACTCTTGCTACATTGTAGGCAATTGTATTAGGATATTTATTTTGTAATAATGTATGTCCTAATATCATCTTAAATCCTATGTTACTAAGTCCATCTATGAACTGTTGTGGGGTATTTGGAGCATACACAATTAAATCATCTTCGATATGGTTAAGCATAATATCAGGATGATATGCTACAGCAGGATATACATCAGGGTGTGGTAACGTTTGAATAACTGAAATATTCCGCTTCATTAGCTCTTCTTTAATTCTATTTGGAGCTCTACCGTCAATTATTAAAGTAAGTACATCGTTAGTTGGCAAGTTTGGTATTTTAACTGGTTTCAAGGTTTATCCTCCAATTTTAATGTTCAATGATTTTTAAAAAATTAGTTTCTACTGATTAAAATATTTACCTAATAGTTAATTTTAGGTATCACACATAATTTTTATATTTCATATTATACTAAAGAAGAAAACATCAGTATCTACTTTATTTCTATTGTTACCTAGATTAGAATAAAACTTCATATATCAATACTAACTATCTGTAAAAGCAGATGGTTATTTAAATACACCGCATTTCTCGTAAAAAGGAAATGCGGTTATTTTATTTATCCTTTTTGATTCTGAATAAAAATTGGCTATATTAATTATAATATAACTGAAGTACAAATAATATTTACGACATAAAATTAAAGATATTTTATGTAAAACTAAAAAAGAAAGGAAGTTATCGCCATGAGAACATCTTTGGATAGAGTAGCCTTGATAATTGTAATCATTGGAGCTCTGAACTGGCTTTCTGTAGGATTATTTCGATATGACTTAGTAGCATCCATATTTGGAGCTACCTCATTCATTACAAGAACAATATTCACTATAGTAGGTATTGCTGGCTTATACAGCATAAGCCTATTATTCAGGGAGTCTGAGACAGTACGAGATCATTAAGTATCCACCCTAAGTGGCGTAATCCTACGCCACTTTATTATTGTATAAGTCTTATTTTTCAGCAGTATTTGATTGGTGTTTCAGACATAAATTGCCGTTATATTTTTTTTAATATTGCAGATTATATTAGTACACCAACAAAATCACTAATATCTAGTGAAATCTGGTGATAACTTAAAGGAGGAACAAAATTATGGCAAGAAGTAAATCAACATTCGAGAATATGAAGTATGAAATCGCTTCTCAGGTTGGGGTTAACCTAAAACAGGGCTATAATGGTGACTTAACTTCTAGAGAAGCCGGCAAAATCGGTGGAACTATCACTCAGAAGGTATTTGAAGCTTATACAAATACTAAGAAATAATAAGTAAGCAAAATCAATAAAAGGATACCGTTTCGGACGGTGTCCTTTTATTTAATTATTTTATTTTCGGATTTTTTCAGAAAATTTTAAATATAAAGCTTTATTACTTTTATATATTTATATATAATTAAAGTAGATAAGTACATTACTACGCTTGTTGCAAATTAGTATAAGCAGGAGGTTTTCATGTATTTACTAATAACATAAAAGGATGCAGCTATGACAACATTAAAATCAATTTTTTCAAAACAAATGCCCAGGCGGTTACTTATACTTTTAGCTTTTGCAATCGTAGTATATCTCCTTAGAGGAATGGCAAACATGTTTTTGCTGACCTTTATATTTGCATATTTAGGCTATACTGCATCAAGCTTTTTCTTCTCTAAAGCTAAAATCGTAAATTCTAAAATTTTAAAGGGAATTATAATTTTAGTATACTTAACCATTATAGCACTTGCAGTTTACATTCTTTATAAGTATATACCTATAATTATTATTGAATTACAATCAATAATAGACCAAGCTACGAATTTCTTAAATGGTACTTATGATAATGAAACTCTTAATTACATTATTTCATTGTCTAAAGATTTTAAGATATCCACTTATATAGGCGATAATGTGGAAACTCTGTTTAAATCTATTACCAATATAGGAAAATGGGGCTTTGACATATTTGTAGCAATAATTTTAAGCTTATTCTTTATACTTGAAAAAGGTAGGATAGTAAAATTTACTTCTGGGTTCAAAAATAGTAAAGTTACAGTTGTTTATGATGAGTTGGCCTTCTTCGGGCACAAATTTCTGCAATCCTTTGGAAAGGTTATGCAGACCCAGATAACTATAGCATTTATAAACTGTGTGCTGTCTATGATAATTCTGTCTATTCTTAAATTCCCACAAATATTTGGTTTGGGCTTTATGATATTTGTTCTAGGTCTAGTACCAGTTGCTGGTGTAGTTGTTTCACTAATTCCACTATCAATAATCGCCTTTAATATTGGTGGTTTTAGAATGATTATATATATACTCATACTAATTGCAGTTTTGCATGCACTGGAAAGTTATGTACTCAACCCAAAGCTTATGTCTCAAAAAACAAAATTGCCTGTTTTTTATACATTTATAGTTTTAATAGTCTCTGAACATATTCTTGGAATTTGGGGACTTATTATAGGTATCCCAATTTTCATATTCATACTGGATGTTCTTGAAGTTAAGAATCCAGACGTAGCTACTTCTGACACTGACATCGACAGCTATAAAGACAACGTTTAATGTATTATTAGATATGTACTTTATGCGTAGTAAATTTGTGTTAATATTTTTTCTATTTTGGGTATTAATAAATTAAGTATAAACCAATTTTTCAAGGGGGATAATTCATATGGCTTGCTACAATGTAATGTCTGTATTGACAAACAAGAGGGTTCAGAACGTTAATGAAATGCAGAGAGTTCTTACACAATCAGGCTGCATCATTAAGACTAGACTAGGAATTCATGATGCTGGTGAGGATTTTTGTTCAAACGAAGGCCTTATTATATTACACCTAATTGGTTCTGACGCTGAAATAGACCTGCTTGAGCAAAAGTTAAACGAGATACCTGGAATTACAGCAAAAAATAGCAAGCTATGCTCAGATTGAACAATGACTAACAATACTAAATTCATTAAAAATAAATTTAGTGCTTGATCAGGGATTAAGATCAATAAATTTGGGGGTTAATTTTATATGGCTGAACTAAAGCAATGTAAAGAATGTAATGGGACATTTTTATATACCACAAATGACAACCTATGTTTGAGCTGCAGCCAAAAGAATGAATTAGAATTTCAAAAAATAAAAGAATATCTAAAACGTTTTCCTAAATCTTCTATAGGTGCAGTTGCCACAGCATTGGATATAACCGTAGCAAATATTCAAAAGTATATAGACCAAGGTAGACTCGAGATGTTGGAAAAAAAAATAACCAATGAATAAGTAAAAACAGAAACACGCGTCTTGCGAGTTTCTGTTTTTAATGTAATAAATTTCAATTTATTGTATTAACCTTTTGATGTCGCAACAAAAAAGAATCTTGGAAATCTAAAAATAACATTTCCATTTTTTTGTATTGGATATTCTTTTTTTACCCTGTCAAATATATCTTGTTCAAAGGCCTTCTTTTTTTCATCTGTTAAAACATTTAAATATGGTCTTAACCCAGTACTACGATACCATTGCATAATGTCGTTATGGGATTCCAGTTTATGATAATATATAGTCTCCCATATGGAAAATTCCGATGTTAGCTCTGAAAGCAAATTAAAATATTCACTCTGTGTTAAATTATAAAAAATCCTTGGAAAACTAAATTCTGTTTTCCATTTTTCATTCGTTGATACCTCTCCAATGATTTTGTGAATTGGCTCTTGATAATTCATTGGCATTTGTACTGCAAGTATCCCTCCCATCTTCAGTAAGCCCATCATATTCTTTAAAAGCTGATTGTGATTAGGCACCCATTGAATACAAGCATTTGAAAAAACAACGTCAAAATCATTATCAAGCATAGATAAATCTTCTCCTACATCACAAGTCCTAAAATCAAGATTAGGATAATCTCTTTTTGCTGTTTCAATCATATTTGAAGAATTATCAACACCAAGAACATATGCATTAGGAAACCTTTGTGCTAAAACCTGTGTGCTATTTCCTGGACCGCATCCAATATCGATAATCTTTGTTGGGTTATCAATATAAATGCGATTAACTAAATCGATTGCTGGCTGAGTTCGTTCATTTTGAAACATTAAATACTGTGCTGAATTCCAGTCTGTCATAATATCCCCCCAAATGACATTTATTTATTAATTGCATCCTTGTATTATTGTATACAATTAATAAATAAATGTAAATACATTTTATACAGAGTTCATATCTCACACTACATAATGTATTATCCAGCCCACATGTTCTTTATAGTGTTACTTTCTTGTATAGAGTAATACATTTTTAAAGTTAAAATTTGACAGTTACACCATTATGGTGTAACTTAAATATAAAAAGAAGTTCTTGTATTCAGCGAGAGTCCTTAGTCCCACTGAGTCTTAGACATCAAAAAAAGTAACTTCAATTTATAGGAGTATAACTTATGCATGAGCCTAATGTATTTGAGAATATAATTGATAAAATGGTACAGGATGGGTATCTAGAAGAATATGAAGCTGTTAGTTTAAAAGATAAATATAGTAGTTACCTGGAAAATATTAAATATGTAAATAACCAGAGAAGTAAAAATAAAGCAAGACCAGCTAATACTCAAACCACCACAAGTCCAAAATCAGAGTCAAAATCAGAGCAAATAATAGCTCCAATATCACAGCAAATTTCCATTAATAATTTATCAAACCAGCCAGTTTCAGAACCACCTATACAGTTAACAAAAGAACAAATAAAAGAGCGCAATCTCTCATGGATATTAAATATAGGCGTTATACTCATTCTTATATCCGGATTAATATTCGCAACTACCACTTGGAACGCATTCTTTGATATTGATAAGGTTTTGTTATTGTTTGGGGTTACTTTGTTTTTCTTTATAGTTAGCCTTTTCTCAGAATATATCTTAAAAATAAGCAAATCCTCTAATGCCTTTTGGATAATGGGTTGCTTATTTCTACCAATATCATTGCTATCGATAGGGTTTTTCAAGTTACTAGGAAATCACTACTCTATATTTGGTGATGGTAGATTTATGTATGGCATGGTTTGCTGCTTGCTTTGTCTGCCAATATATATTCTTAGTACCTACAAGTTTAATAGTCGTATTTTTAGTTGGCTGACACTTTCTACAATCAGTTTATTGTTTGCCTTCGCTGTCGCCAGTTTATATCCCCCTCGTTTAGTACTTGTGCTAATACTCTTTGGTTTTAATGCATTACTATTATTAACAAAACAAAAAGTCAATTCAAGAGATATTCTGGAGCTTTTTTTCTGTGAAATGGGTACTTTTATACAGTTTAATCTCTTTATAACCTTAGTTCTGACAATGACAAACTTTAGTACTGATATTTTATATTCGGTTGATCTATTAGTGCTATCACTAATCATATACTCACTATCTATTACAGAGCAGCGAATCATATATGATTATTTATCTGCTCTTATTTTTTCTACTGGAATATTCCTATTAGGAAATAGCATAAACAATGCAAGTATTCAATTAATACTAATAACATCTATTGGGATAGTATTTTCAACTATTGCATTTATATATAAAAATGAGGCTGACAAGTATAGTCGGTATTCTATCATAAGTGCTATAGCTACAGGATTATCCTTCTTGTATATTGCTGGTTATAGTATTCCCTTTGTTCACGCGAATGGCATCATGATCTATGTGGGAATAGCTTGCTTAATAATTTTAATTCTAAATAATTTACATTTGTATCTAAAAAATAATCTAACCATAATAGGTGTAATTATTTCTCCTCAAATTCTGATCCTAATCTATGAATTCTTGTATGTGATCAATAAATGGACAGATTTTAATTATACCTTGGAATACTTATCCTTGATGACGATACTGCTATTTATATTTGGTTACATTCTAAACAAGTATGACTGTCTTAAAAATCTTGCATTCTCAAGCACTATATGTTCTCTTTTTAGTACCATTATTATTTTCATCTGCTGCTTTATACAAAAAGGCGTCTTTATAAGCTTATCAATAGTAACGGCTGTTTTTACTCTACAGATTCTTGTGTTGTGGTTAAAAAATAATAATGCAAGAACTAAACTTTTGCTTGGCTATTTGTTGCCACTTGTTACTTTTGGTGCACTTTGCCTATTAAGGTATTCCTACAGCTGGAATTTTATTTCTGAATATGCATTTTATTTTGGATGTGCTTTCATAGTCTATTGCTTGCATTTTGCCACAACTGGTAGACTTAAAAAGCTGAAAGAAGCATTCTTTTACTGTGGACATATTTTACTCGCAATAGCATTTTTAACACTGTTATTAACAAATCAAAGAATTCAAATTGAAATTGTAAGTATATTATTAATGTGCTGTGTTTACCTATATAGTATTTATCCTTACAGGAAGTCTAAAGTTTCATATTTATGGCTAAATCTACTCCTTATCACCTTTACTTTATTGCTATTTAAGCTAGCATACATGATACAACTTTATTCAGAAATAGACCTATATAAGTACGTATTCTACGCGAATGGCTTCTTACTAATGTTAGCCTTTAACTTCATTAGAAAGTATGATTTCAAGCGGAACATAACAATTTATTTGTGCTTGATAACACTTATTCTAGCCGTTGGGAATATGTTTGTAACTAATATTTTATGGTATGAATATTGCGCTGAGCTGGTATATTGCGCTTTGTTATGCCTACTATTAACAAAAATCAATTTGCAGTCTATACTATTTATTCCATTATTACTTTATGTTTGCGCAATAAATGTATTAATACAATATGTGCTTAAGTCAAATTTATTGTGCATTTCTATAGTACTGCTAGGCGCTGCCATACTGACAGCTGTAGGTCAACGCAAAAACAAGTTAATTGTCGCTGATAATAGTATTGACTTTTACAGTATAACAGCTTTAATCCCTCTATTTTTATTACAATACCATTATTATGCTATAGATTTAAAATCGCTGGTTAAAATTATACCTGGTGTTTTGGGTAGTATTTGGTTTTTAATAAATCGTAAACGGATATTAGAAAATGATAATAGACCTGGAAACACACTTTTCACGTTAAGTCTTCTATGGCCATTTTATAGCTTAGTGTCTGTCTTACATGTACATAATAGTATCAAACTAGAGGCATATCTACTGCCTTTAGTGGTTTTATCTCATATCTGTATTAAGTGGATATACAGAGATAAAAACCTAAAACTAATTGAGTACAGCATCCCTATTTTCTGTTATATATGGATTTTGACCAATCTTCTAGTATCAAATAGCATTACTGAAGCTATGATAATAGGTGGCTTTGGATTCTTTTCGCTTATTTATGGCAGCATATTAAGAACTAAATCAACGTTTTTTTCCGGCAGCATTTTGATGATATTAACTGTACTCATTAAAACAAGTGAGTTTTGGGCAAGTTTTCAATGGTGGGCTTATCTTGCAATAATAGGTGTAACCTTAGTTGTAATAGCCAGTACTAATGAATACCAAAAGAACAAAAACAGCGAAGGCATTTTACAAAAAGCCAACAAGTTCTTAGAAAGGTTTAAAGATTGGGACTAATAGCATAAAATCACCTTGAAATTAGAACTTTATACAACTGATTTTATATAATAAAATTTGAAACCTACAATGTAGGTATATTTATACCGTTTCTCTATACTTCAATTTTTTGTGCGATTTAATAAAATTGCAAAGTTGATTTTTATCAATCGTTTTAGAAGAAAACAAGTAAAAGTAGTGAGTCTTTTTTGTATCATTATTTTCAATATCCTCATGCTGATAAAATTTCATTACATTATTATATTTTTTTGTTCCATTCTCACCACTGAAAAATCTTATTCTTAACATATCTCTAGATATTACAGCTTTACTTTTCCTTGGATTTCCTCCCTCCAAAATGACTAAATCACTAACATCTATATCCTTAGTATTACAAAATTCGGTCAATATATTGCATAAATCTAATCCCCCTAGGCTTGCATTTTTGTCGTTAAAAATATGATAATTATAATTTTTTGCATCATCACAACAGGCTTGAAACATTGATTTAAATTTATTAAAATCAAAATCACCATTACTATAACTGCTTCTATTCTTATTATCATCAAACAGCAGAGTAAATTCTGCACAAGTTTTCCAAACGGCTTTCTTTCGCTTAGCTCTATTAAGCAATTCATCTACTTCTTTAATCTCATTTTGATATAACTTAAATAAGTACCATAAATCATCATCACTTATCATATTAACCTTAAAATCGTTAACACACTTTTGTTCACCAATTATAGCATCTACAGAAAATAAATCTTCTTTAAATTTGTTAGGTTGATCTGGTTTTACCATTTTAGATATTCTATTAATAATAGTTTGAATTAAATATGTATTATACACAACTACATGATGATTAACAATCCATGCATGCTGTGCATTATTAGCAGATATAACATTCTGAATTACACTTAATGCGTTTTTGTTATATGCTGGGAAATAATCATCACCATTCTCTTTAACAGCTGTTATTGAGCGTAATAATCTATCCGTATCAATTATCGAATTTGAAAAACCAGTTAAATTACTATCTCTGGTTATATAATCAAGCTTATCCACATCAATTACAGGAGAATTTAGCATTCTGATAAGACAATTTCTAATTCCCCTTTCACATGATGTATCCATATATGTACAACCTACTATAGATCTTATTATTAAGCCTAAATCTCCATCTAACCTTTTAACTGATTCTTTAAAGCTTTTTAAAATAACAATTGAACTTACTATTTCATGCGGAGCAGGAGAAACTTCCTCATAATCACATAAAAATTCAGTATAATCATTTGGACTTAATACAATTTTTAACTCACCTTTAAGTAGAATATCAATTTCACTTTCACCTGAAACAGTTTTTTTCTCTTTATAAAAATCCTCACATGTATGAGAAAAAGGAGCATGCCCAACATCATGTAATAAACACGCAATTTCAAATGACCTTTGTAAACAGTTAAAATTTTCAATAACAGCTTTTAAATTATCATCTTGCTCAATGTTTGATTTAAAACACTGAAAAGCTTTTTTACCAAGAAAAAAAGTTCCAATAGAATGAATAAATCTATCATGCCTAGCAGATGGGTATAATACTCTCATACTAGTTTGTTCAATTCTACCAAGTCTTTGAAAAATAGGAGTATCAACAAATGCTTTCATATATTCATCTTCTATTTCAATATATCCATGTATAGAATCTTTAATTGTTTTGGTTTTATTTATAAGAGTATCCACAATAATTACCTCTAACTTCTTTAGTATTAAAATCGCATTTCTCGAATGCTAAATTGATTTTATTAGGTAATATATAATATAAATTTGATTTAATATTTTCTTTATTTAAACCATTTGAAAATATAATCAAATCATTTTCCCACATAAACATATCTGTTCCTTCTACAACTGCATAAATTGAATTATCTGACACATCAAAAAAACAATCAGATAAATTATTTTGGATTAGCTTACTACATTTTCTTACTGTCGATATTGAAACACCTTTTTCGTTTTTTAGTAATAACCAAGATAGAATATTTTCTGTTCTTACTGTATAGCACATAATTGTGCCTCCTCAAAAAGAAATTTATTAATCCATATAACAATATTCAATATATGTTATTATTTTCCTTTAAATTTATTCTTATTTAATATTAATACTACCATGCTATATTTCTACATTCTATTATAAAAATCCTTTTAAAATTTTATATTTTTCTAATTTATCTCATATTTACTATATAATTATATATAATTAATTCTAATTTTTGTCCCATTCGTTAACTTTTTTCATCAAAATTCTTTTTATTAATTATATTTGACTAGCTTGTACTATATAATTTTTCCCTTTAAAAGGCAAATTATCAATGTTACTAATTTAGTTTGTACCTTGATTTTTCAATTAAAATTTAATGATTTACTTCAGGTTACTCTGCCAATCCCTTACATCATAAATTGCATATAGCCTTTGATTTAAATTAGTACAATCTTCTCCAGTTCTGTCCTCCAAAATTCCTTTTCATAAAGTTGAAGAACAACGCATGGTTATAGCATAAAAAAGCCCTCCTATACGTATTATTTTCGATAAACAATACATACAAGAAGGCGTAAACTACGGTCTACAAGCGGTTTTCTCTTAATCCAAAGCAGTAAATTATATATATTCTACTCTTCCTCTTCTTCCTCATCCATTTCCCAGCTATGATAAACATTTGAGACATCATCTAGTTCTTCTATATTTTCCAACAGTTTGTCCATGAACTTTATTTGTTCTGGGTCAGTTAGTTTTGTAGTCATATTTGGTATCATTGATACCTCTGCTTGTAGGAATTCGTAGCCTTTTTCTTCAAGTGCTTCACGTACAGCAGAAAAATCTGCTGGATCAGTGAGTATTTCATAGCAATCATCTTCTGCGTTGAAGTCCTCTGCTCCAGCTTCTAGAGCTTCCATCATCAATGTATCCTCATTGATTTTGCTATCCTTTTCTATTACTATAACACCTTTTTTATTAAACATATAAGAAACGCAACCACTTTGTCCTAGGTTTCCACCAAATTTATCAAAGTAATGTCTTAAGTCACCAGCAGTTCTGTTTCTATTGTCTGTTGTACATTCACATATAACAGCAACTCCACCTGGTCCATAGCCTTCATAGGTTATCTCTTCATAGTTTGTATTATCACCTTCACCTGCTGCTTTTTTAATACTTCTTGAGATATTATCATTAGGCATATTTGCGGCTTTTGCCTTTGCTATAACATCCTTTAATTTTGAATTAGTGCTAGGATCAGCTCCTCCACCTACTTTTACTGCTATTGCTATTTCTCTACCGAGCTTTGTAAAAACTTTTCCCTTTATAGCATCTGCCGCTCCCTTTTGGCGCTTAATATTCGCCCACTTTGAATGACCTGACATAAATACCTCCTAATATATATTGTGCAATATTCATCTGAATGTAAAATAAAAGTTGCAAAATCCACTATATAGTAGACTATTTTTTGGAGCATTGACTCCACCATGTAAATTATAATAGTAATTTCCTAAATAATCAACCTTCCATCACTACCTAATGTAATGTAAGTTTTTTCACCTATATCAACAATGGCTCTACCATTTGTATTCTCAGTTATATCACTTATTAGTTCTTCTTCTTTCCCAACCTCAATAAGTACGCATAATTCAACATCCTGACCATATTGTATGTCTTTTACTATATTATTATTTGTCATGAGCATATTCTGTAATTTTCCAAAAAGAGTATATTCAACTACAATATTTACATGAAAGCAAAGCTTTCGTGTTACTACTTCAGCACTCTCTAAGCCCATCGCTGCACTCTTGCTATATGCTCGAATGAGTCCTGACGCACCAAGTAGTGTTCCGCCAAAGTACCTCGTTACCACTACTACCACATCTTGTATTCCCATTCTTTTGATTACTTCAAGTACTGGCATGCCTGCAGTGCCAGAAGGCTCTCCATCATCGCTAAACCTTTGTATTAAAGTATCATTATTTATGCTATAAGCATATACATTGTGACTAGCATTCCAGTATTTCGATTTTATACTATTTATAAATTCAACAGCATCATTTTCATTTGATACTGGCTTAACATTCGCTATAAATCTAGACTTCTTCTCTTCAAATTCCGCTGTTGCAGAATCCAATATTGTCCTGTACTCTGGTAACATACTTTATCTTATTGCCTCCATCTAAACTCTAGTGCCTATTATACTTTTGTACTAATCTGCATTTAAGATGTTGCTTTTTTATATTTTAAATGCAAAATACTATTACATTATATCATGTTATTGCTATATTCAAAAACAGCACTCTCCTTCAAATTATGGAGAGTGCTGACGTGTTCTTTTTTTTATTTTAAATCTCATCTTATAAAATCTAAAAGGTTTTATTGCTCTGATTGATATTTTGAATATGACAATTTAATCAGGGATTTATCCTGACTATAAGTAATTTTGTTTAAAGCTTCATCGATTGTGAAATAACCACCCTCACTAAAGTTTTCTTCTTTATTAACCTCATAACTATCATCAAGGGATTTCATAATGTACCAGGTAATCTTATTACAAACTGGTCTTTGACGTGTAACTGAAAAGAATTCATAATTGGTACTGCCTGCGGTCGAAATAATCTCTGCATTAATTCCTGTCTCATCTTTTACTCTTTTTACTGCCACCTCATCAGGATAATCTCCGTTCTTAATTACCCCTTTTGGAAGAACCCATTCCTCCTTCTCATTTTTCAGAAGGAACACTTTCTCTCCGGAAAAGACTACTCCACCTGCACAGTTTCTAACAATCATAATCAAAACCCCTTTCCTGATGGATTTTCTAAGATAATTTAAATTATTCAAATTACACTCAAACAATTCAATTAATTAATACTATAATACCCTAATTAGCAGTTTTATACAAGGATAAATTCTTCTAGATTACTAATTTTGTCTATTTTAACTAATGCCTTTACACTTATACCGTTCTCTAAATATTCCTGTTCTATCACTTGTCCATTTGAGTAAATATAGGGCATAACCCACCCGTCATTGTAAGGAATTAAAAGCTTTATTTCCCTAAGTCGCTCCTTAAAACCCTCTGTTATTTTTTCCAACAATTGCGCAGTACCTGTACCATTGACAGCTGATATCTCACAAACTGAAGTATATCCCATTGTGTTAATTCTTGAGCCTCTAGCTATAATATCCTGCTTATTTAATACAAGAATAGTATTTTTGGATGTGGCGCCCAGTTCTTCAAGTAACCTCTCTACTACACTTATTTGCATAGCTGCATTCTCATTTGATGCATCCACAACATGCAGCAGCATATCTGCATGAACTGCCTCTTCAAGAGTCGATTTGAATGCCTCAATCAAGTCGTGAGGGAGCTTGTTTATAAACCCAACTGTATCAATAAGAACTGCTTCTCTTCCATCTGCTAATGTGAGCTTTCTAGCTGATGGATCAAGTGTAGCAAATAGTTTGTCTTCAACTAAAACCGTTGATCCACAAAGCTTGTTCATCAACGTAGACTTTCCTGCATTAGTGTACCCAACTATGGCAATAACAGGCGTGTTGTTTTTCGTTCTACTCTCACGCATGAAATCACGTCTCTTCTCCAACTCTTTAAGTTCTCGCTCCAGACTAGTTATTCTTCTGTGGATGTGTCGCTTATCCACCTCTAGTTTTTTCTCTCCAGGGCCACGAGTACCGATACCTCCACCAAGTCTTGAGAGTTCTGTACCAAGCCCAATCAATCTAGGCAGCTTATACTTGAGTTGTGCCAACTCCACTTGCAGCTTACCTTCCTTTGATATAGCTCTCTGCGCAAATATATCCAGTATCAAGGCAGTTCTGTCTATTACTCTCACGCCTGTCATTTCCTCAATGTTTCTGATTTGCGCACCTGAGAGTTCATCATCAAATATTAATAGCTGCACATCTGTAGCCTGGCACATTAAGGATAATTCTTCTATCTTACCTTTTCCAACATAAAATGCTGAATCCTGAGTCTGCTTTTTTTGTAGAATCTTATCAAGAACGATAGCCCCTGCCGTATTTGCTAATTCCTCCAGTTCAGCTAATGAATCCTCTGCATCTTTTTGAGAAATACTTTCCAACCTACTTTGTGTGGTCTCTAAGCCTACTAGAATCGCCTTTTCAGAAGCTTCTTCGTTTTGGTATATGTCATCTCTTGCAGAGGCATCCAGTTCCTCAATTATTTTGTACATATAGTTTAGCCTTGCCTCACCTAGAGTAAACGGACCATACACATCCACTTCCTGGTCAAGGGAAAGACAACCTGCAAAAATTTCTTTAATTTCTCCCTCCAAAATGCCTATGGCAAGCATGGCATCTAGTCTAAGCTTCTGGAGCGTGTTTATGTCAACCTGCGAAAGCATACCATTTCCACCTGGATGTGTATGGATGCACCTAATACCTGATAGTCTGGTATTTCCGCGTCTGCTATCTAACTGTGGTAAAGAAACTGTCCCACTGTCTCCAATACTTATGTCAACCACAACACCTCTTCTATTAATCAAAACTGAAATCTCACGGTTAATCTCAAAAGAAATCCTTGCAATTGTTTGCGCAAGTTCAACAGGCAGTAAATCTCTAGAGCCGTACTTAACATCAAATAGCCCTTCGAGTTCCTTTAACAGCCTATCTTTAATTGATTGCGTATTACCATTTATTTTGATAAAACCAGCCTCCTTATTTTCTATTACCCTACCCCTGTGGAGCCGAATCCGCCGCCCCTATCTGTACCAATATTTTTAACGGAAGAAACTTTTGTTAAAACCATTTTGGGTACAACCTGCAATACTATCTGAGCAATTCTATCACCTTTTCTAATAATATATGCTCCCTTTTTATTACCCTTTTCATCAAGTGTAAATGTTATATCCGCATTTTGATTACAATACATATCAGAGCTATTATTTACTATTATGCCTAATTCATCCCTATATCCGCTATCAATTGTTCCAGGCGAGTTCGGGATTCTAAGTGGTGTCTTAAAGGATAATCCACTTCGTGGCCTGACCTGAATTTCATAGCCCTCTGGTATAGCAAGCTTTAACCCTGTTGGAACTATTACCGTTTCACCAGGTAGTATAGTTATATCTTCTGCAGCATAGACATCCATACCCGCATCTCCTGGATTTGCATACCTTGGAAGTATTGCATCCTCCCTGCAAACCTCAACAAAAACCTCTACCGACATCTAATATTCCTCCTTAAACAAGTTTGCATATAAACGGTTAGAAATTGTTTAAATGTTAAACCCCTCTTTGTAAATGACCTTTTGTAAATCCCTTTGCTTTTATTTTTTCAATAATTTTATCTTTCTCAGAATAAGTTTTATTTTCAACTATACTCCTATGCAAATTAACAATATCATATATTTCTTCTGCGCTCTCGTCAACAAAACTAAGTCTCACATATTGTACCCCAGTTTTGCTAATTTGTCCGATAAGGTCAGGAGCAAATATTACATTTGAATTAAAAATGGTACTCCTACAATCCACACAATCACATTTAATCAAGAACTCAGCATCTTTTCTATCTTTTAAATGATAAACTCCATTTTTACATATAGTGTTGCACTTCTGCGGTTCATTATTACCCACACTTCCACCTACAGGACAGTATTCGCTAGTCATCACAGGTATTTTCCCATATACACCTAGCTCAGAATCGAATTCTTGAGGAAAGCTCAAAGAACTAATTTGAGATAAATTAAGTTCATAGGATAATGTCGCACCATTGTATCCCAAGTCTTTGTAAAAACGCAATGTCGAGCTATTTAATATGTTTAGTGAATAATCCCCTACAATTTTTACACCATCACCAAGTCTATCCTTCAGTGTCTGCACAATGCCCATATTTCCCACTAAGAATCCATCAACAATTTGGGTTATAGCGTCCAAACTCTTCTCGATTATTTCCGCATATTTTCCCTTTATTATAGCTGGAATATATGCGAATATTTCTTTACCCTCAGTTCTATGTTTGCTAACTGCATCCTTTATATTAGCACTTAGCAAGCTTGTGTACGGTACATATATTCTATCTGCATTTATTTTGATCAAATCTAAATTGTCAATTACACTGTAAAGCATTACAGATATTTTTACTTTTTCATTTCTATCGTGACTATTTCCTGGGAAATGTAACAAAGATTTATATAAATTCCCGTTTACTGCATTTATTTTTTTCTTAGTTGATAATATCCTCTCATTTTCGAGTAACTCTGCGGCTTTTCGCCTGATATTATTCAACTCGCTTATAGGTATTACGACATCATTATCTATATTCAAAGTTAGCTCTGCAACATTAAAGGGTGTCGACCCCATTTTCTTTAATTGCTCGCTTATTCTGTCCTGTGTCAGAGGTTTATTTATTGCTTTTTCGGGCATAAAATCCCCTGTAGCAGAAACACTATTTCCACAGTCATCACTTAATGTCAATAAAGGTAGTTGTCCAATTTTCAACGTAAAATTAGCTGTAATATCTGTTTTCCTGGTACCTTTTGCATAGGATGCTGCCGCCTGTTCTAGCAATTCCTTATCTGATGTCTTGTAAACCTTACTTCCTCTTTCAACATTTCCTTTTATAACAGATGCCCAAACAACATCACCAGCATGAGCATGTTTAACAAGTTGACCGTCTCTTACTATTTTAGTAATTATTCCTCCTGGACTATCAGCAAATAATTTGTTTGACCATATTTCTATTCCATCGCCATTTCCCAGAGAGTTATCCAACTTAATTTTTACTGAATTTGTACTTCTGTCCTGGTCTACAACACTTCCGAGATAAGTACCCCAATTCTTTGGCTTCTCATAAGCCATCATACCCTGACCTGTCTTACCTAATAAATATCCTTTTGAAAAGCCTCCCCTATTGAAGCTTTGCAATAACTGATGCATATCTTCCTTAGAGACCTCTGCATTATTCTTACTTTGTCCTTGATTATTCTTGTTTTGGACTATTTCGTTTTTATTTTTGCCTTTATTTAAAGAAAGATTTCTCTGTTCAATCTCATCTAAATATTTTCTGTAAGTGCTGACAACTGTAGCCACATATTCGGGACTTTTCATTCTTCCTTCTATTTTAAGAGAACTGACCCCAGCTTTAACTAGGCCTGCTAAATTCTCAATAAAACAAATATCCTTTGAGCTAAGCAAATATCCACTCTTTACGTTTTTGTTATCTTTTTGTATAGAATATGGAAGTCTACAAGGCTGTGCGCACTTTCCCCTATTTCCGCTTCTTCCTCCAATTATGCTACTCATCAGACATTGACCAGAATAACTGATACAAAGGGCGCCATGAACGAAAACCTCTACCTCAAGCTGTGTATTTTCACATATGTTCTTTATTTCTTGAAGTGTTAGTTCTCTTGCCAGAACAACTCTGCTAAAACCCATCCTCTCAAGCACGCTAACACCCTCAATGCTATATGTGGTCATTTGTGTACTTGCATGAATAGGAAGCTCAGGTATAGCTTCTTTTAGATTTGCAGCAAGACCCACATCCTGTATAATAAATGCATCAACACCCATT
This sequence comes from Bacillota bacterium, assembly GCA_023391425.1. Lineage (GTDB taxonomy): Bacteria > Bacillota > Clostridia > Acetivibrionales > DSM-1351 > Ruminiclostridium. The sequence continues at coordinate 30,073 of JAEWAX010000112.1, forward strand.
TCAAACACTTTTCCTGCATACTCAATTGCCTCATGCATCTCATTATCTAAAACTAGCGTATTAAGAGTTAAAATAACCCTTACACCTCTAGTGTGTGCATAATCCAAAGCTCTCTGTAGTTCTTCATCATCAAAGTTTCCTGCGAACGCTCTGGCATTTAGCAGTTTCCCACCCAAGTATACCGCATCCGCACCATTTTCAACGGCCGCTAAAAATGCATCATAACTTCCTGCGGGTGCTAATAGTTCTACCTTTTTTTTTAAACCCAAAACTATTTTCCTCCATATAAAAAGAGTTTTATTGCAATTTTAATATCCTATGTGTAAATAGACCATCCGTAATATACGGCATGAAATTAATATATTCTATTTGTCTTATTTGCAGGACTCCTAGTTTATGTTTTTTCTTCTTTTCGGAATAATTCTAAGACAAACGGCATTATGTCAACCAATGATTGAATCTGTAAATCCACACTATCTGCCCTTCCTCCTATAACTATGGCTGGAACTTGATTCATTGTATGAGTATGAACAGAAATATCCTCAATATTTCCATGATCACTTGTAATAATAAGTACATCCTCTTCAAAATTAATCAAACTAATCAGCTCTGATAAAAAGAAATCCAGTTTTTCTATAACTCCAACCGCTTCCTCATACTCAGCCATATGCCCTGCTATGTCTGTAACAAAATGTTCAAACAGCGTAAAGTCATTTTCTCTACTTAATGCATATACGTTTTGCGCTGCCTTTTGAGGCGAAATTAGCTCTACAGGGTAGCCTGATTCCTTTAGTTTATCACCAGTAATGTCATGGTATACCCCATTATTGTTTATAAAGTCATCGACAGTCCTAAATTTCATATGCTCTGCCATGCACATAACAGAGGTCACAGATGGCCTATTTCGTCTATCTTTCACATTAAGCATGTTTGTTAAATACTCATCCCTATATACATTAGCATTGGCAACCTTTAAGCCCATTTTCTTTAATTCGCCAAACATATTTACCTTGTATATTATTTTTTTAAGTGTGATTGTCGGTTGCCCGCTCATATGCCTGTTTAGCGCTGCAGAGGCATTAACTCCTGTAAAAATAGAGGTTTGTCCTGTAGCGCTTTGCGGAAGCCCCTCTATCCCAAGTGAAGCATCCACCTTAAATCTGGCATTTTCTATCAGCCTTGCAAGCACTAGTGATTTAGTTCCATATATAGGATTTGACTCTTTGTCCTTTTTTCCTATCCCAACTCCATCAATAAACATAAATATTACTTTCATTATTATCACCTATATCATAATATTAGCTTAAAATCCTGCATTGCGAAAGGCTATTTATACTTTTATTCTCTATTATTCCTAATCTTCCTGCTT